>NZ_JAXCIC010000007.1:0-176358 GCF_035985055.1 Arthrobacter sp. PL16 | reverse complement strand
GAGGCGCTCGGTGCCGGTGAGCACGGCCGGTACATCACGGCGTTGACGTTCGGGAATGTGCATGGTGTGTACAAGCCCGGTGGGGTGACGTTGCGGCCGGAGATTCTCAAGGACATCCAGGACCAGGTCGGTCGGCGGATCGGGAAGGACAAGCCGTTCGATCTGGTGTTCCATGGCGGGTCGGGGTCCTCGGATCGGGAGATCGCGGACGCTGTTTCCTATGGTGTGATCAAGATGAATATCGATACCGATACCCAGTACGCGTTCACCCGTCCGGTGGTCGATCACATGCTCAGGAATTATGACGGTGTGTTGAAGGTCGATGGTGAGGTCGGTAACAAGAAGGTTTACGACCCACGGGTGTGGGGTGCCTCGGCCGAGGCCGGTCTCGCGGCGCGTATCGTCGAGGCTGCGGTGTCCCTGGGCTCTGCCGGGCAGAAGCTCTGATCCCGGTGGCTGAGGAATTCCGCAGGAACCTGATGGGCCCCGAGCCCACCCTCCTACCGGAGGAATCCGACGTCGTCGCACGCCTGGCAGCAGGAGATGAAGCCCTCGACCTCGCAGCACAGCACCCGACGTCCTCGCTCGTCTGGGCGATCCTCGCTGACGAGGCGTACAGAGAAGGACGGACCATCGAGTCCTACGCGTACGCCCGCACCGGCTACCACCGCGGCCTCGACGCGCTCCGGCGCAGCGGCTGGCGCGGCGCCGGTCCCATCCCGTACGCGCACGAGCCGAACCGCGGCTTCCTCCGCGCGCTGTATGCGCTCGGCCGCGCAGCAGCGTCCATCGGTGAGATCGAGGAGGCCGAGCGCATCGCGGTGTTCCTCAAGGAGTCGGATCCGGAGGCGAGCGCACAGCTGGGGAACTGACATAGCAGAGGTCACCGGGAAGGGCGGGGGATGCGCGAGCACCCCGCCCCTCCGGTCTGTCAGGGGATGGGTCCGTGAGCGCCGTAGCACACCCGAATCGTGACACCGAAAACTATAAACGAGTAGTCGCATTCCTTGTGCAGCTGTTGCCCCTGCGACCAGAGTTAAAGCTTCCACAGAGCGTGGTGAGGCGAATGGGAGCGGTGTTGGCTATGTCAACAGGAGTAAGCACGGGGCAGCTGTATACGGTCGCGGAAGTGGCCGCCATGATGCGGGTGTCGAAGATGACCGTCTACCGGCTGGTGCAATCGGGGACGATCCACAGCATCAGGTTCGGCAGGTCCTACCGGGTCCCGCAAAGCGCCGTGCGCAACTACCTCGACGCGACGAATCCCGGGTCGGACTTCTCAATCTGATGCGAGCGCGGCCAGGTCCGGCCCGTCCCCGGAACCTGGTGGCTGCGGTTACCGTACTATCGACACTCTTGATATGTGTATTGATTAACGATAGCTTCGTATTGACAATCAGTAGAAGGAGCTGTCATGCGCCACCTCACCGTCCTCGCACTGCGCATCGTTCTGTGCCTGATGTTCGCAGGCTCTGTCTTCATCCAGGTAGTGATGCTGTCGCTGCTTCGGCTCGACCTCGACACCGCCGATCCCGACGTCGCCCTGATCAGGACTCCGCTCGTCGTGCTGACGGTGCTCGGGATCCTCGCCCTGCAGGTGGCCGCCATCTGCGTCTGGGGGCTCCTGACCATGGTTCGGCGGGGCACGGTCTTCTCGTCGGATGCCTTCCGCCTGGTGGACATCGTCATCGGGGCCTTCGCTGCCGCCAGCCTGTCCACCTTCGGTCTTGGTGTGGCACTGGCCCCTGGGGAAGCGGTGGCGCCAGGGGTGGTGCTGCTCATCGGGGGAGTCGCGGTCATGATCGCGGCCGTGGCGCTGGTCGTGCTCGTGCTGCGCGCACTGCTCGTCCAGGCCGTAAGGACGGACACCGAGGCCCGTCACCTGCGCACCGAACTCGACGAGGTCATCTGATGCCGATCATCGTCAGGATCGATGTCGAGCTCGCGCGGCGGAAGATGAGCGTGGGGGAGTTCGCGGAGCGGATCGGACTGACGCCCGCGAACGTCGCAGTGCTCAAGAACGGTCGCGCCAAAGCGGTCCGCTTCAGTACCCTCGAGGCCATGTGCAGGGTGCTCGACTGCCAGCCCGGGGACCTGCTGGAGTGGATCGACGACGACGGATCCCCTGCCGGGGAGCGTGCACATCAGGGCGACGCCGTGCAGGCAGACGCCGTGCAGACTTACGGGGGCGAGGCCACTCCGACGCCGCATCCCGACTCCGCCCGTGCTTACGGGGGCAGCGCGGAGTCGCAGAGTGGTGATTCTTCCGCATCCCGTGCCGGAGGTTCCGTGTGAGGAGCCTTGCTCGGTTCTTCCCGGCCGCTCCCGCGCCCGGTACCGCCGGTGACGCGGGTCTCTTCGGCCCGGAATCCACGGCCTGGCAGGTTGCCCGCGAACGGTTGATCGTCGCCGGCGGGCCCGCCGCTCTCCTGCTGCAGATCGCGCATCCGCTCGTCGCGGAGGGCGTGCGTGCGCACAGCGATTTCTCCACCGACCCTCTCCAGCGGCTACGCGGAACGCTCGACGCCGTGCTCACCGTCACCTTCGGCGACCGGGACCAGGTACGTGCTGCGGCCGGCCATGTGGCGCGGAAGCACCGTCCCGTGCACGGTTCCCTGCCCGAGCAGGGAGGTTCCATTCCCGCAGGGACCGCCTACAGTGCCTACGATCCGGAGCTCGCGCTCTGGGTGTTCTCGACGCTGGTGTGGACGGCGATCGAGGTGACGCACGCCTTCCTGCGCCCCCTCGAACCTGCGGAGCGCTCGGCCTACTACCGCGACATGCGGCAGCTGGGCCACGTCTTCGGCGTCCCGGACCCATGTCTGCCCGGCGATTACGAGGCACTTGACCGCTATGTCGCCGAACAGATCGGCGGGACGCTCGCCGTCGGGCCGACTGCGCAGCGGATCGCCCGGCAGATCCTCGCGCCGGATCCGCCGCTCGTCGCGTGGCCGCTGCGGCCTGTTCCTTCCGTCCTGGCCGCGGGCGTCCTTCCGGCCGCACTCCGCGCTGCGTACGGTCTGCCCTGGCGACGGCGGGAACGGGTGGTGTTCGCCGTCGCTCGTCGCGCCGCGCGCGTCGTCGTACCCCTGACTCCAGCCCGGCTGCGGTACTGGCCGCACTACCTCGTAGCTCGCGACCGGATGGGCGTGTAGGCACCGCCTCGACCCCAATCGCTGCACTTGCCGGCGCTGCACTTGCCGGCGCCGCACTTGCCGGCGCTGCAACTGCCGGTGCTGCAACTGCCGGCGCCGCAACCGCCCAAGCGCCCGCGCGACCGCCCAGCCCGCTCAGCTCAGCTGCGCGGGGATGGCGATTTGGGCGGTCCGGGCGAGCGGACGGCCGGCACCCAAAGCCCGGTCAGGGCAGCCAGCCCGGCCAGGGCGGTCAGGCGGCCTCGGGGCGGCGGATCGTCGTCGTCACCGACACCAGCTGCGGGCGCGGCGGGGCGGAGCTGAAGCCGAACCGCACGGGCGGGCTGACAGGCGCGAGCGCGCCGAGGTCGCGTCCCTGCCAGGTCGCCGTCGCCCCGGACACAGCCCGGGCCGATGTCACTCCGTAGTACTCGGTGCGGCCGTGGCCTGCAGAGCCCGCCGTCGCCACGCCCTTCACCAGCAGAGACGCCACCGGGTTGATGAGCGCGAGCCAGCGCGGATGCGTGGCCAGGCGCGACGGGACGAGGCCGAGCAACCGCCCGAGCAGGGTGACCGCGCCGACCTCCGCGAGGACCTGCAGGTCCCCGGCGTCGACGACGAGCCGGTGCGGCGTCAGCGTCGAGGTGATGGGCGACAACACGACGTCGTCGAACGTGTAGGTGGCGCCGACGTAGTCCGCGATCTCCTGCCGGGGCGCCAGCAGGGTGCGTCTGCCCGCGGCGTCCTCCATCATCACGTCGGTGAACGCTCCGAAGGGGGAGGTGTCCCAGCGGCCGATCACGAGACGGGTGCCCGAGGCGGTGCCCATTCCGGCGATGTGTCCTTCGAAGACATCCATGTCCCCATTGTGCACGGAGGTTCGGTGCTACCCGGCAGCCCGGTCGGGCCATCGCAACGGAACCGCAATCGTGCTGCCCGGGCTTTTTCGACGCCCCCTGAGTGCCTCGGCTAAACTCGGACGGTAAGAGCCCCAGTGGCCGCACGGTGTGCGGCCGGTTGGGGCGTTCTGATGCACGGCGTACTTTCCGCGGTTGCGCGGGAGGAACCCGTACCGATGGGGGAGGATCCCATGCCAGCAATCGTCATTGTCGGAGCCCAGTGGGGCGACGAGGGTAAGGGCAAGGCCACTGACCTGCTTGGCGGCCGGGTCGACTACGTCGTGAAGCCGAACGGCGGCAACAACGCCGGGCACACCGTCGTCGTCAACGGCGAGAAGTACGAGCTGAAGCTCCTTCCTGCCGGCATCCTCAGCCCCAACGCCATTCCGATCATCGGCAACGGCTGCGTCATCAACCTCGAAGCCCTCTTCGAGGAGATCGACGGGCTCGAGGCCCGCGGCGCCGATACCTCGAAGCTGCGCGTGTCCGCGAACGCGCACCTCGTGGCGCCGTACCACCAGGTGCTGGACAAGGTCACCGAACGCTTCCTCGGGAAGCGTGCCATCGGCACCACGGGCCGCGGAATCGGCCCCGCCTACATGGACAAGGTGGCCCGCCTCGGACTGCGCGTCCAGGACGTCTTCGACGAGTCGATCCTGCGCCAGAAGGTCGAGGGTTCGCTCAAGCAGAAGAACGAACTGCTCGTGAAGGTGTACAACCGGCGCAACGTCGAGGTCGAGGAGGTCGTGGAGTACTTCCTGTCCTTCGCCGAACGGCTCAAGCCCCTCGTCATCGACTCCACCTTCGTGCTCAACGAGGCGCTCGACGCCGGCAAGGTCGTCCTCATGGAAGGCGGCCAGGCCACCTTCCTCGACGTCGACCACGGCACCTACCCGTTCGTGACGTCGTCGAATCCGACCGCAGGCGGTGCGTCCGTCGGGTCCGGTATCGGCCCCACGCGCATCAGCCGTGCGGTGGGCATCATCAAGGCCTACACGACGCGGGTCGGTGCGGGTCCCTTCCCCACCGAGCTCTTCGACGACATGGGGATGTACCTGCAGACCAAGGGCGGCGAGTTCGGCGTGAACACGGGCCGCCCGCGCCGCTGCGGCTGGTACGACGCCGTGCTGGCGCGCCACGCTTCGCGCGTGAACGGCTTCACGGACTACTTCGTGACGAAGCTCGACGTCCTCACGGGTATCGAGACCATCCCGGTGTGCGTGGCGTACGACGTCGACGGCGTACGCCACGACGAGATGCCCATGACGCAGACCGAGTTCCACCACGCGAAGCCGATTTTCGAGTACTTCGACGGATGGACCGAGGACATCACGGGAGCCCGGACCATCGAGGACCTGCCCGACAACGCACAGACCTACGTGCGTGCGCTGGAGAAGCTGTCCGGTACGCGGTTCTCCGCGATCGGCGTCGGCCCGGACCGCGAGCAGACCATCGTGGTCAACGACCTCATCGGGAGCTGATACCTCCAGGCACAGGAACGGCCCCCACGCCTGGCGAGGGGGCCGTTCCTGTGCCTGCCATCGGGTCGGCAGGCACAGGTACTAGAGGTTGACGGTGATGTCTGCGCCCTCGCGCAGCTCCGCGATCAGGGTCTGCGCGGCAGCCGACAGCTTCTCGCCGGACAGCTGTTCCTCGATCTGCGCACGCACGTCCTCGAGCGGCGGGATGGGCGTTGCGGTTTCGCCGGAGGATTCCTGCTGGGCGACGGCGGCGTCGTAGGTGTCCTGGATCTCCTGGTCGGTAGGCGCGGTATCCCCGGCTTCCTCCGCGATCAGCGCATCCAGTTTCACCTGGTCCGAGAGCTGCTGGTCGAAGGCGGCGTCGTCGAGGCCCTGCTCAGCGAACGCTGCACGCAGCTCTTCCTCCGAGCCGAGCTGGCTGCTCTCCAGCAGCTTGTCGGTCGCGGCGGTGAGGGCCTCGGGACTGGCCTCGATACCCCGCTTCTCCGCCTCCTGCCGCAGCAGTTCGGTGCTGACGAGGTTGTCCGCGACGGTTGTCCTTAGCTGGGCCTGATCGAGTTCCTGCCCGCTCGCCTGTGCGGAGGACGCGGCCTGCTGGAACTGGCCCTCGTAGGTGGTGGTGAAGATGTCGCGGCCGATCTCCGTGCCGTTGACGACGGCGACGACCTCGGGGATGTCCGCGAGGTCCGGCTCAGGGAGGGCTGCGGCGGACTCCGACGCCCCGGCGGCAGGCTCGCTGGCGGCGCTGGACTCCGCGGCGCCGTCCGCAGGGTCTTCCCCGCTGCCGCAGGCGCTCAAGAGGGCGGTCGATCCGATGAACGCGGCAGCGAGTAGCCGCCTTTTCCGTGCTGTGGCTGGGAAGGCCATAGGTGCTGTCCTCAAAGTTGGAGAATGATCAGCCTGCAACTGTAGCAATCGCCAGTGGCAGTTCGCTCGACATTCCCTGTGCGCCCGCTGGATGCGCCGGCAGTGCGGACGGTGTCACCAACCCCACGTACCTGCGCCTCCCTTGAACGGTCCGACGATCGAGGCCATGATCCAGCCACCGTAGAAGTCACCCTCCTGCGCCTTGACCGTCTCGCCGTCCACGGTGCATGCGTCCATCTGGGAGGGGTAGATTGCGGCGCGGGTGGACAGATCCTCGTAGCCGCGGACGGGAGTGGGGTAGGTCCAGGCTCCGCGGGGGCTGCGCGCACCGCCGGTGACGACGTCGAAGTAGCCGGCCGCTCCTTTGAACTCGCAGTGCGTGGTGCCCTCGACCGGAACCAGGACGCCGGGCGCGAAGTCCCTGATCGGCAGGTAGTAGACCGGTGGGTGGCTCGTCTCGAGGACCCGGACCGCCGTGTCGGTCCGGGCGATCAGTTGCCCGCCGAAGCGGACCTCGATGATCGCCGACGTCCGCTCCACGCGTGGCGGCCGGGGGTAGTCCCAGACGGACTCCTGGCCGGGGCCGGGCGTGACGCGCTTGCTCCTCATCGGGTTCTTCATGGAACGAGGGTACTCCGGCGCGCCGGGCAGGAGTCTGTACGCTTGACGGACGGCACGGCGGACAGGTGAGGATGGCAGCATGAAAGTCAGCGTTGGTCAGTTCAAGCCGGGTGGGGACGCCCCGGCAAACCTCGCGGTCATGCGGGAACTTGCAGGGCAGGCGAGTTCCGAGGGCTCCGAGCTGATCGTCTTCCCCGAGGAATCCATGTTCTCGATCGGCAACGTGGAGGGCTCGCTCCAGCAGGCCGTGGAGGACAACTGGACCTCCTTCGTCCAGCAGCTGTCCTTCCTCGCGGCCGAGCACTCCATCGCCGTCGTTGCCGGCGGGTACGAGTCGAGCGGCGAGGAACGGCCCTTCAACACGCTCGTCCTCGTGGACGCCACCGGCCGGATCGTCGACACCTACCGCAAGCTCCACCTCTATGACGCCTTCAGCTACTCCGAGTCCACGCGCATCAAACCGGGCGACGGCGGCATCAAGGTCGCCGACCTCGGCGGGGTCCGGGTGGGGCTCATGACGTGCTACGACATCCGCTTTCCCGAGCAGGCGCGCGCGCTGGTGGATGCCGGTGCAGACCTCCTCTGCGTACCCGCCGCATGGTTCAAAGGCGAGCACAAGATCGACCACTGGGAGACCCTGCTCAAGGCACGCGCCATCGAGAACACGGTCTGGGTGGCCGCGGCCGGAACGTCGAGTGGCCACACGATCGGCCACTCGGCCATCATCGACCCCATGGGTATTCCCCAGGTGCACCTCGAGGACGAGGAGCGCGGGATCGTCACCACGGACGTGACCCGCCGCAGGGTCGACGACGTCCGCGAGTTCCTCCCGGTGCTCCGCAATCGGCGCTTCGCGCGGAACGACACCATTGTCGACTCCCACTGACGCGGTGAACGCCGCGGGCAGCGTTGCCGCGGAGAGCCGGCAGCGGCCCGCGGACCCCGCCCGCGCCGCGAACATCCGCGATGTGGCCCGGCGCGCCGGCGTCTCCCACCAGACTGTCTCCCGCGTCATCAACGGGCACCCGAGCCTCCGGGCCGAGACGCGCGACCGCGTGCTCGCCGCGATGGACGAGCTCAGCTTCCGTCCGAATCGGGCCGCCCGCGCGCTCGTGACCAGCCGGTCCACCACCATCGGCGTGCTCGTGAGCAAGGGTTTCGAATACGGCCCCGCCGCCAGCCTGCAGGCCATCGACAGCGCTGCGCGGGAGGCAGGGTACGGCGTCGACGTCGCGCACCTCGACGACGTCGACGGCGATTCGATCCGCGCGGCCCTCGACCGGCTGCTTGCCCACGGCGTGGACGGGCTCATCATCCTGGCGCCCCAGACCCAGACTCTCGGCGAGATCGAACGGCTGTCGATCACGTTGCCCTTCGTGACGGTCCATTCGGCGAAGGCCCATGACGACCATCGCCTGTCCGTCGACCAGGCAGGCGGAGCGGCTCTTGCCACCCGGCACCTGCTCGAGCTCGGTCACCGACGCATCGTGCACGTGGCCGGTCCGGACGGCTGGTTCGAGACCGAGGCGCGTATCCGGGGATACCGCAGCGAGATGGAGGCCTGGGGATGCACGCCCGAGAATCTTCTGACCGGGGACTGGACGGCCGAGTCGGGTTACAGGGTGGGACTTGGCATGGCACGGGATCCGGGCGTCACCGCGGTGTTCTCCTCGAACGACCAGATGGCACTAGGGCTCTTCCACGCCTTCCGTGAGAACGGGCGCAGGGTGCCTGAGGACATGAGCGTGGTCGGGTTCGACGACGTCCCGGAAGCTCCGCACTACTGGCCGCCGCTCACGACAGTGCGGCAGGACTTCCCGGAGCTGGGCAGACGGTGCGTCGCGAGGTTGCTCGGGCTCATCGGGGACGGAGGAGCGGGGGTGGTGCCGGGCGTCGCCGGCGCCGCGCCCGATGTGATCCCCGAACTCGTCGTCCGCGCGTCGACAGCGGAGGTAGCGGCCGATACGTCCTCGTTACCCGCGGATCATTGACATCGCCCACGGAGGCACGCTTACACTGGTATCTGCAATGTGAACGGTCACATGGATAGTCACGTGATCCGTCCACCACCACTTCGATCCACCAGAGCACTGCTACGCGGTGTCGAGAAGAACAAAGAGGTCCTTCCCTTGAGTGACTCCACCACGGGCGCATCCATGACCGGAGTACCCGCCGGCACCGGATCCACCTACGTCATCGGCGTCGACTACGGCACCCTGTCGGGGCGCGCCGTCGTCGTCCGCGTCTCCGACGGCGCCGAGCTCGGTGCCTCCACGCTCGACTATCCCCACGCCGTCATGGACGCCACGCTGGCGGCCACGGGGGAGCAGCTCCCGCCCGAGTGGGCGCTGCAGGTCCCATCGGACTACGTCGACGTCCTCCGCGTGGCCGTTCCCGCGGCCGTGAGGGATGCGGGCATCGATCCGCAGGACGTCATCGGCATCGCCACCGACTTCACCGCCTGCACCATGGTGCCTACCCTCGCCGACGGCACACCGCTCAACGAGGTGCCCGGGTACGAGGGCCGCCCGCACTCCTACGTGAAGTTGTGGAAGCACCACGCAGCGCAGGGCCAGGCCACCCGCATCAACGAACTGGCCGCCGAGCGCGGTGAGGCCTGGCTGCCCCGCTACGGCGGGCTCATCTCCAGCGAATGGGAGTTCGCGAAGGGACTCCAGCTGCTCGAGGAGGACCGCGAGCTGTACGACCTGATGGAGCACTGGGTCGAGGCCGCCGACTGGATCGTCTGGCAGCTCACGGGCGAGTACGTGCGGAACGCCTGCACCGCCGGGTACAAGGGCATCTACCAGGATGGCGCGTACCCGTCCGACGAGTTCCTCGCGGCCCTCAACCCCGACTTCGCCGGTTTCGCCCGCGAGAAGGTCGCGCACACCATCGGCGCACTCGCGTCGAAGGCGGGATCACTCTCGGAGGAGGCAGCGGCCTGGACGGGACTGCCCGCGGGCATCGCCGTCGCCGTCGGGAACGTCGATGCGCACGTGACAGCCCCCGCAGCACAGGCGACCGATCTCGGTCAGATGGTGGCCATCATGGGCACCTCGACCTGCCACGTCATGAACTCGGACCGGCTGAGTGAGGTGCCCGGCATGTGCGGCGTCGTCGACGGCGGGATCGTCGAGGGCTTCTACGGCTACGAGGCCGGGCAGTCCGGCGTCGGCGACATCTTCGCCTGGTTCGTCGCCAACCAGGTGCCCGGCGAGATCAAGGACGCCGCCACGGCACAGGGCCTGAGCGTGCACGAGTACCTGACCGAACAGGCGCAGGTGGAGCCCGTCGGCGCCCACGGTCTCGTGGCCCTCGACTGGCACTCCGGCAACCGTTCCGTCCTCGTGGACCACGAGCTGTCCGGCACCATCGTGGGCCTGACACTGGCCACCAAGCCGCACGAGGTGTACCGGGCGCTGCTGGAATCGACGGCGTTCGGAACCCGGAAGATCGTCGAGACCTTCAATGCCGCCGGCGTTCCCGTCACCGAGTTCGTCGCCGCAGGCGGACTCATCCGCAATCCCTTCCTGATGCAGGTCTACGCGGACGTCCTCAACATGCCCATCTCGGTGATCGGCAGCTCGCAGGGACCAGCCCTGGGTTCCGCCATCCATGCCGCGGTCGCCGCCGGTGCCTATGACGACATCCACGCGGCCGCCGCCGCGATGGGCCGCCTCGACAGGGCCGCTTACACTCCCGATCCCGAGAGCGCGGCCGCCTATGACGCCCTCTATCGCGAGTACGCCGAACTGCACGACTACTTCGGCCGTGGCGCCAACGACGTCATGCATCGGTTGAAAGCCCTCCGCCGTTCGGCCCGCACACCGCAGGCAGTGTCGGCATGACCGGCGCCACCGCCTTCGGCCCGGAGATCGAAGCCGCGATCGCCGGGGTCCGCAGGGACGTCGCAGCGCTGCACGCGGAACTCGTGCGCTACGGACTCGTCGTCTGGACCGGCGGCAACGTCTCCGGCCGCGTCCCCGGAGCGGACCTGTTCGTCATCAAGCCCTCCGGCGTCAGCTACGACGAGCTGACGCCGGAGAACCAGATCCTGTGCGACCTCGACGGCAACGTCATCGAGGGAACGCCCGGGTCGGACCGGTCGCCGTCGAGTGACACCGCCGCCCACGCCTACGTGTACCGCCACATGCCCGACGTCGGCGGCGTCGTGCACACGCACTCCACCTATGCGGTGGCCTGGGCCGCCCGCGGCGAGGCCATCCCCTGTGTCATCACGGCAATGGCGGACGAGTTCGGCGGGGAGATACCCGTAGGTCCCTTCGCGATCATCGGTGACGACTCGATCGGTCGCGGAATCGTCGAGACGCTGGCGAACCACCGCTCCCGTGGCGTCCTGATGAAGAGCCACGGGCCCTTCACCATCGGCAAGGACGCGAAGGATGCCGTCAAGGCCGCCGTCATGCTCGAGGACGTCGCCCGCACCGTCCACATCTCGCGCCAGCTCGGCGCGCCCGCAGGCATCCAGCCCGAGCACATCGACTCACTGTTCGACCGCTACCAGAACGTGTACGGTCAACCCACGACTCCAGGAGCCCCCGCATGAGCCCCCTCAGCACGACCCTCGATGCCTATGAAGTCTGGTTCCTCACCGGGAGCCAGGACCTCTACGGCGAGGAAACCCTGCAGCAGGTCGCGGAACAGTCCCAGGAGATCGTCCGGATGCTCGGCGAGTCCGGCCTTCCCGTGAAGGTCGTCTGGAAGCCGACGCTCAAGGACTCCGCCTCGATCCGCCGGATGGCGCTCGAGGTCAACGCCGCGGACCAGGCGATCGGCGTGATCGCCTGGATGCACACCTTCAGTCCCGCCAAGATGTGGATCGCGGGCCTCGACGCCCTCCGCAAGCCCCTGCTGCACCTGCACACCCAGATCAACGTCGCCCTGCCGTGGGCCGAGATCGACTTCGACTTCATGAACCTCAACCAGGCCGCGCACGGCGACCGCGAGTTCGGGTACATCCAGTCGCGGCTCGGCGTGCCGCGGAAGACCGTCGTCGGGCACGTCTCGAGCCCCGACGTCTGCGCGAAGGTCGCCACCTGGCAGCGGGCCGCTGCCGGCTGGGCTGCCGTGCACGAACTCAAGGTCGCCCGCTTCGGTGACAACATGCGCAACGTCGCGGTCACCGAGGGTGACAAGACGGAGGCGGAGCTGCGGTTCGGCGTATCGATCAACACCTGGGGCGTCAACGATCTCGTCGCCGCCGTCGAGGCCCAGTCCGAGTCCGACATCGATGCGCTCGTGGCCGAGTACGAGGAGACGTACGACGTCGTCCCCGAACTCCGGCGCGGCGGGAACCGGCACGAGTCGCTGCGCTACGGCGCGCGCCAGGAACTCGGCCTGCTGTCCTTCCTCGAGGAGGGCGGCTTCGGTGCCTTCACCACCAACTTCGAGGACCTGGGCGCGCTCCGCCAGCTGCCAGGCCTCGCCGTCCAGCGGCTCATGGCACGCGGCTACGGCTTCGGTGCCGAGGGCGACTGGAAGACCGCCGTCCTCGTCCGCGCGGCCAAGGTCATGGGTGCAGGACTGCCCGGCGGCGCCTCCCTGATGGAGGATTACACCTACCACCTGGTGCCGGGGGAGGAGAAGATCCTCGGAGCGCACATGCTCGAGATCTGCCCTACCCTGACCACGTCCAAGCCCTCCCTGGAGGTGCACCCGCTCGGAATCGGCGGCAAGGAAGACCCCGTACGGCTCGTGTTCGACACGGACGCCGGTGCCGGCGTCGTCGTCGCGATGTCGGACATGAGGGACCGCTTCCGCCTCACGGCCAACGCCGTCGAGGTCGTCCCGCCCGACGCCCCGCTTCCCAACCTGCCGGTCGCCCGCGCAGTGTGGAAGCCGGAGCCGAGCCTCGAAACGTCCGCAGCGGCCTGGCTCAGTGCCGGCGCCGCGCACCACACCGTCCTCACCACCGCGGTGGGCCTCGAGGTCTTCGAGGACTTCGCGGACATCGCCGAGGTCGAACTGCTGCGGATCGACGCCGATACCAGGCTGCGTGACTTCCAGCGTGAGCTGCGCTGGAACGCCGCCTACTACCGGCTGGCGCAAAAACTGTAAGAGCTCCTCCCCGAAAGCCGGCAACGCTGCCGGAAACCACTCACAAGAAAGTTCCACCATGAATCGGAAATACCTGGCCGGCATCGCGGCCGCCAGCATCCTGACCCTCAGCCTCACCGCCTGCGGTGGGAGCAGGGGCGGCGGCGACGCCGCTGCCGAGGGCGGATCCAATGAAGGTGCAAAGATCGGCGTGGCCATGCCTACGCAGCAGTCCGAGCGCTGGATCGCCGACGGCGAGAACGTCAAGAGCCAGCTCGAGGAGCTCGGCTACGACGTCGACCTCCAGTTCGCGAACGACGACATCCCGACGCAGATCTCGCAGATCGAGAACATGATCAACGGCGGCGTGAAGGCCCTCGTGGTCGCCTCGATCGACGGCACCACGCTGACGAGCGTCCTCGACCAGGCCGAGGCCCAGGACATCCCGGTCATCGCCTACGACCGCCTGATCAACGAGTCGGACACCGTGGACTACTACACGACCTTCGACAACGAGGAAGTCGGCGTCCAGCAGGCCACCTCGCTGCTCACCGGCCTCGGTATCCTCGACGCCGAGGGCAAGGAGACCGGCGAGATGGGTCCGTTCGACGTCGAGCTCTTCGCCGGAAGCCCGGACGACAACAACGCGACGTTCTTCTGGGACGGTGCGATGAAGACGCTCAAGCCGTACCTGGACAGCGGCGTGCTCCGCGTGCCCAGCGGCCAGACGGAGTTCGAGCAGGCAGCGATCCTCCGCTGGCTGCCCGACACCGCCCAGGACCGCATGGAGGACCTCCTCACCGTCGGCGGCGGCGAGCGGCTCGAAGGCGTCCTCTCGCCCTACGACGGTCTCTCCATCGGCATCATCTCGGCCCTGACCTCGGGCGGTTACTCGGCGGACGAACTCCCGGTCGTCACCGGGCAGGACGCCGAGGTGGGCTCGGTGAAGTCCATCGTCGAGGGTGAGCAGTACTCGACGATCTTCAAGGACGTCCGCGAGCTCGGCAAGCAGGCCGTCACCATGGTCGACGCACTGATGAAGGGCGAGGAGCCCGAGGTGAACGACACCGAGACGTACGACAACGGCGTCAAGGTGGTCCCTGCCTACCTGCTCGAGTCGCAGATCGTCACGGTCGACAACTACGAGGCAGCGCTCGTCGAGACCGGCTACTACACCGAGGACGACCTCAAGTAACCGTTCCACAGCACTCCTGATACCTGTGGCTCCGTACCGCTCCGGTCCGGAGCCACAGGCTGCTGTACCTCGCCCGGCCGTCGCCGGGACTTCCACTCAAGTAAGCGAGGCTCGACCATGGCGGAGAACATCCTTCGGATGCGCCGCATCACCAAGACCTTCCCGGGCGTGAAGGCACTGCAGGACGTCAATCTCGACGTCGCACGCGGAGAAGTCCACGCGATCTGCGGAGAGAACGGGGCCGGGAAATCGACCCTCATGAAAGTGCTGTCGGGTGTGTACCCGCACGGCACGTACGACGGCGACATCGAACTCGAGGGTTCCGTCGTCGAATTCAGGGACATCCGCGACAGCGAGCGTGACGGCATCGTCATCATCCACCAGGAGCTCGCCCTCTCACCCTTCCTCTCCGTCGCCGAGAACATCTTCCTCGGCAACGAGCGGGAGAAGCGCGGGTTCATCAACTGGAACGAGACCAACGTGGAGGCAGCCAAGCTCCTGCGCCGTGTGGGCCTCGACCTCAACCCCGTGGTGCGTGCGGGCGATATCGGTGTGGGAAAGCAGCAACTCGTCGAGATCGCCAAGGCACTGTCGAAGAACGTGAAGCTGCTGATTCTCGACGAGCCCACCGCAGCCCTGAACGACGAGGACTCCGCGCACCTCCTCGGGCTGGTGAAGGGACTCCGTGACGAGGGGATCACGTGCATCATCATCAGCCACAAGCTCAACGAGATCCGGGCGATCGCCGACTCCGTGACCATCCTCCGTGACGGCCGCACCATCGAGACGCTGAGTCTCCACGATGGCTCCGTCACCGAGGAGCGCATCATCAAGGGCATGGTGGGCCGGGACATGGAAAGCCGCTATCCGGACCGCACGCCGGTGATCGGCGAGGAAGTGCTCCGCGTCGAGGACTGGACGGTGCATCACCCGCAGGAGGGCTCCCGCGTGGTGGTCGACTCCGCGAACCTCTCGGTCCGTGCCGGTGAGGTCGTCGGTATCGCCGGCCTGATGGGCGCCGGCCGCACCGAGCTCGCCATGAGCATCTTCGGGCGGAGCTACGGTTCACGTATCACCGGCACTCTCTACAAGAACGGAACGCCGATCACGGCGCGCAGCGTCGGGGAGGCGATCCGACACGGTATCGCGTACGCCACGGAGGACCGCAAACGGTACGGCCTGAACCTGATCGACGACATCAAGCGCAATGTCTCCGGTGCGGCCCTCGGCAAACTGGCGAAGCGCGGCTGGGTGGACAGCGGACGCGAGGCCGTCGTCGCCGGCGAGTACCGCCGCTCGATGAACATCAAGGCACCCACCGTCACGGCCATCACCGGCAAGCTCTCCGGCGGTAACCAGCAGAAGGTGGTGCTCTCCAAGTGGATGTTCTCGGACCCCGACGTCCTCATCCTCGACGAGCCCACGCGCGGGATCGACGTCGGTGCCAAATATGAGATCTACACGATCATCAACCGCCTGGCTGCGGAGGGGAAGGCCGTCATCGTCATCTCCTCGGAGTTGCCCGAGCTTCTCGGCATCTGCGACCGCATCTATACCCTCGCCGAAGGCCGCATCACCGCCGAAGTGCCCATCGGGCAGGCGACCCCCGAACTTCTCATGCAGTACATGACCAAGGAAAAGGACTGATTCCATGGCAACCACAGTCAAAGACCCCGCAGTGACCGCACCTCCGCCTCCCGTGAAGCACGGGCTGGCCTTCCTCACGAGCCGGCTGCGTCAGATCGGCATCTTCGTAGCGCTCATCGTCATCGTCGCCCTGTTCCAGGTGCTGACCGGGGGCGCGCTGCTCATGCCGGACAACGTCTCGAACATCATCGTCCAGAACAGCTACATCCTGCTGCTGGCCATCGGCATGGTCATGATCATCGTCGCCGGGCATATCGACCTGTCCGTCGGGTCCGTGGCGGCCTTCGTCGGCGCGATGTCCGGCATCATGATCCAGGACTGGGGCTTCACCTGGTGGGTGGCCTTCATCGCCTCGCTCGTGATCGGCGGGCTCGTCGGCGCCTGGCAGGGCTTCTGGGTGGCCTACGTGGGCATCCCCGCCTTCATCGTGACACTCGCGGGCATGCTCGTGTTCCGTGGACTCACGCAGATCGTGCTCGAGAACCAGCGCATCACCGGGTTCCCCGAGGAGTACCGCCAGCTCGGCGGCGGCTTCCTCTTCCCCGGGCTCTTCCCACCGGAGACGAACCTCCTCGACTGGACCACGGTGGTCCTCGGCGTCGTCGCCGTCGTCCTCCTCGTCGCCAGCCAGCTCCGGGGGCGGGCCACGCGCGCGCGCCTGAAGCTCGAGGACGAGCCCGCGGCCTGGTTCTTCACCAAGCTCGCATTCATCGCCGCCATCATCCTGGGCTTGACCTACCTGCTGGCCGGCTCCCGCAGCGGAACGCCGATCGTCCTCGTGGTCCTCGGCATCCTGATCGTCGCCTACAGCCTGGTCATGAGCAACAGCGTGTTCGGTCGCCACATCTACGCTCGCGGTGGGAACCTGCAGGCCGCACAGCTCTCGGGCGTCAACACGAAGCGCATCGACTTCATGCTCTTCGTGAACATGGGCGTGCTCGCGGCCCTGGCGGGACTCATCTTCACCGGCCGCCTGAACTCGGCCGGCCCGGGTGCAGGCAACCTGTTCGAGCTCGACGCCATCGCGGCGGCGTTCATCGGTGGTGCAGCGGTGACCGGTGGCGTGGGAACCGTGATCGGCGCCATCACCGGCGGTCTCATCATGGGCGTGCTGAACAACGGCATGTCCCTGCTGGGTGTGGGGATCGACGTCCAGCAATTCATCAAGGGCATGGTGCTCCTGCTCGCCGTCGGGTTCGACGTCTTCAACAAGCGCCGCGCCTCCAACGCCCTCAAATAGGCCGGCAGCAGGAAACGAAGAAAGGATGGGCAGGGCGCGACGTCCGCGACCTGCCCATCGATCACCGAACTATGAGCGCCGCTTCGAGGCTCATTCCCCAACGGGCCTCGAAGCGGCCTTCTCATTCCCGCAGCTCTGTGGCGCGAAGAGCCGATCGGGGCTCAGACACCGCAGCGACCTACGCCCCACCCCGGATACCCGGTGGATCCTGTCCAGCAGGCGTAGCCTTCGCATCTCCGGCGGCGGCAACAACGACGGCGGCGGCGGCGGCGGCAGCTCCGGCGACGGATCCACCCTGCGCCACGCCGTCGTTCCTGGCTGCAGCGGCTTCAGCGGTGGCACCGGCTCCGACGCCCAGGGCTCCCTCGACGAGCCGCACGACATCCTCGCTGGTTTCGGCAGCCCTCAGGGAGGCGGTGAAGTCCTTCCGGATGAGCGATCGCGCGAGCTTCGAGAGCACCTTCAGGTGCTCCGCGTCGGTGCCGGGTGACCCGGCGATGAAGAACACGAGGTCAGCTGGGCCGTCCTTGGCACCGAAGTCGACGGCGGGGGACAACCGTGCCACGGCGAGCGTCGGGACGAGCACGGCTTTCGACCGGCAATGGGGGAGGGCGATTCCCCCAGGGATTCCTGTCGCGGTTCTCTCCTCACGTGCCAGGGCATCGGCGTAGAGGCCGTCCGCCTTGCTGGCGCGTCCCTGTCCCGCGACCTGTTCAGCGAAGTAGCGGATCACCGAGGACCGGTCTGTGCCTACATTCGCATCCAGGGTGACAAGCTCCGGAGTGATGAGATCGGACATTGGACTTCCTCCTGTGCAAAGGGTGTTGCCTGGGGTGCGTCCGCTACGGCCTGGACGGCCGGCACCTACCGTCGTCGCGTCCCCTGCTGCCGGTCGAACAGTCGCATCCGTCGCTGATGCCGAGGGACCTGACGAAGAAGCCCTACGAGGTGATCTGCCGCTTCGAGGAGATGATACCCGTGTTGAACCCCGCCAGGTTGAGCCCGCCGTGGAACCGCGCATGCTCGATCTTGATACACCGGTCCATCACGACGTTCAGGCCGGCTGCTTCGGCGTCCCGCGCCACGTCCTCGTGCCAGGAACCGAGCTGCAGCCAGAGCGTTTTCGCGCCGACGTCGAGCGTCTCCTTCAGGACGGAGGGGAGGTCGTCGTGCTTGCGGAACACGTCGACGACATCGGGAACCTCGGGCAGGTCCTCGAGGGACGGGTAAGCCGGCTGCCCGAGGATCTCCTTGGCCACCGGATTCACGAAGTAGAGGCGGTACGGGGAACTCGACTGGAGGTAGGTGGCCACGAAGTAGGACGCGCGCGACGGCTTGTCCGACGCCCCGACGATCGCGACGGACCGCGCGTTCCTGAGGAGCGCGAGGCGTTCGGGTGCCGACGGGCCTTCCCAGGTACGTTCCGGTGCAGTACTGCTCATGCTCCCACTCCTACCGCGCGCGTTGCCGAGGCGTCGTCGTCGTTTCCTCCGGCGGACTCCTGCGGGAGGTCGTCGAAGGCTTCGTCGGAGGCGTCGAAGGCGAGGTCGAGCGCCTGGTCGAGATCCCAAAGGATGTCACCGAGGTCCTCCAGCCCCACGGAGATGCGCACGAGGTCCTCGGGTACGCCGGCCGCGACGAGCTGCTCGGCGGAGAGCTGCTGGTGCGTCGTCGAGCCCGGATGGATCACGAGGGTGCGCGAATCACCCACGTTCGCGAGGTGTGAGGCGAGTTGCAGCGACTCGATGAATTTCTGCCCGGCCTTGCGTCCGCCCTTGATGCCGAAGCTGAACACGGACCCGGGGCCCTGGGGCAGGTATTTCTTCGCGCGCTCGTGGTGCACGTGCGTGGGCAGGCCCGCGTAGTTGACGTACTCCACGCGGGGGTCGGCCTGCAGCCACTCCGCCACGGCCTGGGCGTTCTCGAGGTGTTCGTCCAAACGCTGGGCCAGGGTCTCCACACCCTGCAGCAGCTGGAATGCGGACATGGGCGAGAGCGACGGCCCGATGTCGCGGAGCTGCTCGGTCCGGAGCTTCGTCAGGAAGCCGTACTCACCGAAGTTCGCCCACCACTGGATGTTGCCGTAGGAGGGCACGGGCTCGGTCATCATGGGGAACTTGCCGTTTCCCCAGTCGAACCTGCCGCTCTCCACGATCACGCCGCCCAGGGTGGTGCCATGCCCACCGATGAACTTGGTGGCGGAGTGGATGACGATGTCCGCGCCGTGCTCGATCGGCCGCACGAGGTACGGCGTGCTGAGCGTGGAATCGACGATGAACGGGACGCCGGCGTCGTGGGCCACTTTCGCCAGACCTGCGAGGTCCGCGATCTCCCCCGAGGGGTTCGCAATGACCTCGGCGTAGACGGCCTTGGTGTTCTCGCGGATGGCGGCTGCATAGTCGGCGGGATCGGTGCCGGGAACGAAGGTGGTCTCGATGCCGAAGCGCCGCAGCGTCACGTCGAGCTGCGTCACGGTCCCGCCATAGAGCTGTGAGGCCGCAACGATGTGGTCGCCGGCCTGGCACAGCGCAGCGAAGGTGAGGAACTCCGCGCTCATGCCCGACGCCGTCGCTACCGCGCCGATGCCGCCTTCCAGCGATGCGATGCGCTCCTCGAAAGCCGCCACCGTGGGATTACCGATGCGCGAGTAGATGTTGCCGTACTTCTGCAGCGCGAAGAGGTTTGCGGCGTCGTTCGTGTCCTTGAAGACGAACGACGTCGTCTGGTAGATCGGGACGGCTCGGGCGCCATGGGTGGCGTCAGGGGTGCCACCGGCGTGCAGTGCACGCGTGCGGAAACCGAAGGAGCGTTCTGCCATCAGACACCTGCCTTGCTGGGGAGGGTACCGGCGAGGGTCTCGCCCGGATCGAAGTCGACGCCTGCCTTGCGTGCCGCATCCGCTTCGAGTTCACGCACGATCGGCAGGATGTCGGTGCCGAAAGCCGTGACCTCCTCCTGGAAGTGCAGGTAGCAGGTGAGGAACAAATTGACGCCGATCTTCTTGTACTCGACGATCCGCTCGGCAATCTGCTCCGGGGTACCGATGAGCTGGGTCTTGAAGCCGTCGTTGTACTGCACGAGGTCCTCGAACGAGGAGTCCGCCCACATGCCCTTGCCATCCTTCGTGGAGGCGCCGGCTTCCTGCACCGCGTCACGGAAACCCTCGACCGCGGGCCGGTGCGCCTTCTCGACGATCTCGCGCAGCGTGTCGCGGGCCTCCTTCTCGGAGTCGCGGGCGATCACGAAGCCGTTGAGTCCGTAGCGGGGGCGCCGACCCACTTCGGCCGCGGACGCCTGGACGCCGGCGATATTCTCCTTGAAACCCTCGAGGTCCTTGCCGTTCGAGAAGTACCAGTCAGCGACGCGCCCGGCAGTAGCCTGCGCCGCCGTCGAGTTGCCACCGAAGAAGACTTCCGGATGCGGGCGTCCCGGAACATCCACGGGAGCGGGGCTCAACGTGAAGTTGTTGATGTTGTAGTACTTGCCGGACTGGGTGTAGCCCTGCTCGGTCCACAGTCCGCGCAGGATCCGGATGAATTCCTCGGTGCGGACATAGCGCTCGTCGTGCTCGAGCCACTCGAGGCCGAAATTGACGAACTCGTCCTTGAGCCAGCCGGAGACGATATTGACAGCGGCGCGGCCGTTCGAGATGTGGTCCGCGGTGATGATGAATTTTGCCAGCACGCCGGGGTGCCACATGCCGGGATGGACGGCGGCGATGACCTTGAGCTTCTCGGTCGCAGCCAGGAGGGCGAGCGAGAAACTCGTGGCCTCATGCTGCTTGTCCGCGCCGTAGGAGGCGGCGTATCGAGTCTGCGAAAGGGCGTACTCGAAGCCGGCGTCCTCCGCGATGCGCGCGAGCTTCTTGTTGTAGTCGAAGTCCCAGCTCGTGCGCTGCTCGATGGTCGAGACCACCAGGCCGCCACTGACGTTGGGAACCCAATAGGCGAATTTCAGGGGGGTGGAAAGGTCGGCGACGCTCATTATCTCCTCCATCGTCCTGGCAGTAGCACCCTCATGTCGCCGTTCGATGGCGGCAGCCAGGGTTGCTGCGGCTTCATGGAGCCAGGTCTCTCAGCCGCTCGGGATGGTCGGTTCGAGTCTGACACCGGGACTCTGCAGAACCAAACAATGTGTCCCCGTATGAGGCGCCGCCGAGCTGGCTTCCAGCCGTACCGGGAGTCTTGACAAAGTTGGGGACAACAACAAAGACTGGCCGTGGGAGCGCTTCCACGGCGGGTGGAGGTCGCTACCGATCGGGCTTCCACGCCACCATCCACAGTATGAGGAGCAATGATGCTCAGCATTTCCAGGACCTGCGCCATGACGCTTGCACTTGCAGGAGTCCTCGCCTCCACCGCCCTGTCGGCAATCCCGGCCGCAGCACAGGGCCCCACGGGCGGGCAGCCGACGTCGGGGGAGCCGACCGCCACCGAGTTCTACGTCCCCAAGCAGAACCACTACCACGAGGCACAGCGCCAGATCGCGGACCTGCGGTCCTCGGGTGACCGGGCGGCGGCCGACAGCCTCAGCGCGATGATCTCCACGCCCCAGGCCGTCTGGGTCACCGGCAGCGATCCGACGACGGTGACGCAGGAGGTCAGGAACACCACGCACCGCGCCGCGGGCAAGGGGCAGGTGCCTGTACTGGCCGCCTACAACCTCCCGTTCCGGGACTGCTCGCAGTACTCCGCCGGTGGCGCAACGGACGTCGCCGGGTACAAGGCATGGGTCGATGCGCTCGCCGCGGGAATCCAGGACAGGGCGGCCATGGTGGTGCTCGAACCGGACGGACTGGGCATCATCCCCTGGTACACGGCACTGGACGGCAATCTCGAGTGGTGCCAGCCGGCGGAAGCGAATTCCGCGACTGCCGCCGCCGAGCGCTTCGAGATGCTCAACTACGCGGTGGACCAGCTCAAGGCCCTCCCCAACACCAAGGTCTATCTCGACGGGACGCACAGTGCCTGGCTGGGGACGGGTGAGATCTCGAGCCGGCTCGTGAAGGCCGGTGTCCAGAAGGCCGACGGCTTCTTCCTCAACGTCTCGAACTACGAGCTCACCGAGCGGCAGCTGAAGTTCGGCTCGTGGGTCTCGCAGTGCATCTACTACGCGACGGAGATCAAACCGGGCGCCTACGGATCCTGCGCAAGCCAGTATTACCCGGCTTCGCCCTCCGACTTCTCCACCTGGGGTCTGACCGACGCCTGGTATGCACAGAACGTGGGCGCTGCCGCCAATGCCCCGTCCTCCGATGAGCTCGCGCACTTCGTCATCGACACGAGCCGCAACGGCCGGGGCCCCTGGGTTCCCTCGGCCTCCTACCCCGACCCCCAGGTCTGGTGCAATCCGCCGAGCCGCGGGCTCGGCTACCTGCCGACGTCCGACACCGGCAATGAGCTCGCCGACGCCTTCCTGTGGATCAAGGTCCCGGGTGAGTCGGACGGAGAATGCAGCCGTGGTCTGACGGACAACGATGGAGTCGATCCCGAGTGGGGCCGCGTCGATCCTTCGGCCGGCGCCTGGTTCCCCGAGCAGGCCGTGGACCTGATCGCCAACGCAAGCGCACCCGTGCGCCCCTAGCTGCCAGGTCCACGACGTTTCTCTCGGAAAGGTTTGGGCGGCCCCACTCGCATCCAGCGAGTGGGGCTGCATGCTTTCCGGCGCCTAGGGTTGAGCCATGGAGGAATGGAAGACGGCGACTCGCCTGCAGGAGCGCAGGCTGTGGAACACCCTGACCTGCGTGGGCGTCGTCCTGACCCTCGTTCTCGCCGCCAGTATCCTCGTGGCGATCCGATACTCGGATGATCAGCCGACGGTCTGGTTCCTGGTGCAGCAGGCGGTCCTGCTCGCCCTCAGTTCCGGCGGCACCGTCGTCGCGATCCGTCGGTGGCGTGCCCACGTCTAGGGGCAGGGTAACCTCCGTTATGCAAATGTGACAAACCGGCGGAACGCTGGCTATCGTCGTCGGGTGCCCCCGTCCACGTGGGGTGCTCCCGTATGGATTGCCGAGCCCTGCCGCCGATCGGGATACGTTCGCAAACACGAAGGCAGGGACGGGGGAACCACTAGTTCCACCGGGCGCGCAGATCATCTGCAGGCGTCCTCGGGGTTAAGCCGCACCGCACCGCCCACCGGCGGTGCCCGCGGCCGGGTGACTCCCATCCGAACCCGACAGCTC
This sequence comes from Arthrobacter sp. PL16, assembly GCF_035985055.1. Classification (NCBI taxonomy): domain Bacteria; kingdom Bacillati; phylum Actinomycetota; class Actinomycetes; order Micrococcales; family Micrococcaceae; genus Arthrobacter; species Arthrobacter sp. PL16. The sequence continues at coordinate 153,033 of NZ_JAXCIC010000007.1, read as the reverse complement.
ACCCCGCAGGCATGGGAGAGGTATAGATCCATGTCACGAATCACTTCACCTGCACGCCACCGCGCCGTTATCGAGGGCAACCTCGCTCTGCAGGGGCTGTCCCGTGCAGCAAAGAACCACGCCACTACCGTCGGCCGTCCCGTTGCCATCGTTGCCGTCACCTCGGGCCTCGCGCTCAGCGCCGTCGGTACCGCCAACGCCGGTGAGTACACCGGTCAGGACACGACGGCGGCATCCGTGGCCGTCCAGGCTCCCGCCGCAGCGGTTGCACCCGTTGCAGAGACAGCCGTTGCACCGGCAGCCGGCGCAACCCACACCGTCGTCGCCGGTGACACACTCGGTGCCATCGCGGCCAGCTACGGCGCGGACCTCAACACCCTGATCGGTGCCAACGGGCTCTCAATAGCTTCGGTCATCTTCCCGGGCGACACCATCACCATCCCTACCGGTGACGTGGCCCAAGCGCCCGCAGCAGCCGTGTCGGTGCCCGTAGCCATCCCGGCGGCTCCGGTCCAGCAGGCCGCAGCCGTCGCCCCGGCGCCGGCCGTGTCCGCAGCTCCGGAGTCGGGCATGTACCTCGCCTCCGCCGACATCACCCCGGTGGCATCAGCCAGCGGAGCCGCCGGAACCCTCGTGGCTTCCGCGCAGTCGCAGATCGGAGCAACCCAGGACTGCACCGTGCTGGTCGAGAATGCCCTGAACGCCGCGGGAATCCCCGCAGGTGACCTCGGCCCCTCGCAGTTCTTCCAGTTCGGTTCCACCGTGGCCTCCCCGGCCCCGGGCGACATCGTGATCACCTCCGGGCACGTCGCTATCTACGTCGGTGACGGCCAGGTCATCAGCAGCGGCATGAACGGTGCGAACTCGACCATGCAGCACCCCCTCTCGGACCTCGCGGGAGCATCCTTCGTTCGGGTAGCGGGCTAACACCGGAACGGACCACTGACGGGGAGCGGCAGGCGCTTGGACGGGGCGCCTGCCGCTTCCTTCCGTTAAACGGGGTGGTCTCGACCGGTCGGAGGAACGTACGCTTCGGCAGCGATGCAACCGGCAATGACGCAACCATCCCGATTGCCGAGGCACTGCCGCCTTCCTAGCGTTGTAAAAGCGAACAGCGCGCTCGGTGGAAGGACGGGTACCATCATGAAGCTCTGGATCAGGGACCGCGGCCTCCTGCTCGTGAATGCGGCCCTCTTCCTGATTTCCTTCGTCGGTATGGTGATCAGCGGCGTCCTCAACTACAACGAGGAGCAACGTGCCCATGGAGAACCGGGCGCGACCCTCCTCGGTTTCTTCGGTACCGGCGATTTCCTGGAGGCGACGTTCGAGAACTGGGAGTCCGAGTTCCTGCAGATGGGGATGTACGTCGTGCTGACCGCGTACCTGTTCCAACGCGGTTCCTCCGAGTCGAAGCTGCCGGACAAGCACGAACCGCAGGACGACGATCCGCGTACTGCCGCCACGGAACGCGACACCCCCTGGCCCGTGCGCCACGGCGGCCTTCTACTCAGGCTGTACGAGCACTCACTGTCCATCATGTTCTTCGTCCTGTTCGCGGCGTCGTTCCTGCTGCACGCCGTGGGCGGGAGCGAGGCCTACAACGAGGAGCAGGCAAGCCACGGCGCGCCCGGGGTCACAGTGTTCGGGTACATGGCGACGTCGCGGTTCTGGTTCGAATCCTTCCAGAACTGGCAAAGCGAATTCATGGTCATCGCCGTGATGATCGGCGCGTCCGTCTACCTGCGCGAACGTGGGAGTGTGGAATCCAAGCCCGTCCCGATGGCGCGTCGGGACACCGACACGTAATCGTCGCTCCTTCGACCACTACCTGTGCATCATCGATACCGAACGGTGCGCTGACGGGTCGGGACCGCACGGGTTCACGGACGACGGGCGAGGACGTCCTGGATGCCGGGAATGCATCCCTCGTTCTGCAGGGACGTCGTATCACCGAGCTGTGTGCCCTCGTAGAGCTGCGTCAGCAGGCGACGCATGATCTTGCCGGAGCGGGTCTTCGGCACATCCTGCACGACGACGACGGCTGCCGGCCGCGCGATCGCTCCGATCGCCTGCGTGACATGAGCGCGCAGCGTCGAGGCGACGTCGACCTCAGGATCTGCCCCCGATGCCAGCAGGACGAAGGCAGCGATGGCGTGACCCGTCAGCGGGTCCGCGATGGGACATGCGCCGGCCTCCGTCACGAGCGGATGTTCCACGAGGGCCGACTCGATCTCGATCGTGGACAGGCGATGCCCCGACACGTTGATGACATCGTCCACGCGCCCGAGGATCCAGGTGTCTCCGTCGTCGTCGTACCGCGCGCCGTCACCCGCGAGAAACCACCCCTGCGCCGCGAACTTCCGCCAGTACGAGTCGAGGTAGCGCTGCGGATTCCCCCAGACGGTACGGGCCATGGCTGGACCGTGGCGGTCCACGACGATCAGACCCTGCACCCCGGGAGGGACGCCCAGCCCGTCCTCGTCGACGATGCGCGTGCTCAGGCCGGGAAGCGCCCTCGCAGCGCAGCCGGGCTTGAAGGCGGCGTCCGTGGGGCTGGGAGAGAGGACCGTGGCGCCGGTCTCGGACTGCCACCAGGTGTCCACGACGGGAACCTCGTCCCGGCCGAGGTTCCGGCGGAACCAGCGCCATGCCTCCGGATTGACGGCCTCGCCGACCGTGCCGAGCACGCGGATGCTCGAGAGATCGTAGTCCGACGGGACTCCGTCCGGGAACCAGCCCATCAGCGAGCGCACCAGCGTGGGAGCCGTGTAGTAGCTGGTGACGCCGTAGCGCTCGATGATCTCGAAGTGGCGGCCCGCGTGCGGTGTGTTCGGGGTGCCCTCGAAGATGACCTGGGTGGCGCCGTTCGACAACGGTCCGTACAGCTCGTACGTATGTGCCGTGACCCAGGCGAGGTCCGCGGTGCACCAGTGGACGTCACGGTCCCGCCCTGCTACATCCGGGTTGCTGAAGAGGTGCTCGAAGCTCCAGGATGCCTGCGTCAGGTAGCCGCCCGAGGTGTGGACGAGACCCTTCGGCTTCCCCGTGGTTCCCGACGTGTACATGATGAACAGCGGGGTCTCGGCGTCGAACGCCTCCGGCTCGTGGTGCGGGGACGCGGTGTCGACGACGTCGTGCCACCACACGTCGCGGCCCTCGGTCCAGCTGACGTCCGAGCCCGTGCGGCGCACCACCAGGACGTGCTCGATGCTGTTCTCCCCGGATACCGCGGCGTCGGCGTTGTCCTTCACGGGTACCGCGGCGCCGCGGCGGAACTGCCCGTCCGTGGTCACCAGCAGCTTGGCGCCGGTGTCCTCGACGCGGAAGCGCAGCGCCTCCGCCGAGAACCCTCCGAACACGAGGGAGTGCACGGCGCCGATCCGGGCGCAGGCCAGCGTGATGACGACTGTCTCCACGAGCACGGGGAGATAGATGACCACGCGGTCGCCCTGTCCGATTCCGAGGGCGAGCAGCGCGTTCGCCGCGCGTGAGACCTCGTCCCGCAGGTCCGCGTAGGTCACGGTCCGGCGGTCGCCCGGCTCGCCCTCGAAATGGAGCGCCACACGGTCGCCGTTGCCTGCCCGGACATGCCGGTCCACGCAGTTGGCGGCTACGTTCAGCGTGCCTCCCGAGAACCACTCGATGACGGGAACACTGAGCGTCCCATCCGCCTGCAGCTCGGCCTTCTCGAAGGAGTGCAGCGTGTCCCAGTGTGTGTTCCACTCGAGTCGTGCGGCCTGCTCGGCCCAGAACGCGAGGCGGTCGGCCTCGTCCTCGAGCGGAAGCGAAGGCTCCGTCGTCGTCGCTACGCCCACCGCCGCACCGCCCAGCGCTCGGCGATGCCGAGGAGTGCGTCGGTGATCTTGCCGATGACGGCCAGCAGGATGATGGCGAGGATGATGCGGTCCACGCGGCCCGTCTGCTGGGAATCGGTGAGCAGGAAACCCAGCCCCATCGAGGACGCGATGAGTTCGGCCGCTACGAGGAACAGCCAGGACTGGGCCAACGCCAACCGGAGGCCGGAGAAGAGGGCGGGGACGACGGCGGGCAGCTGGACCGTGGTCAGGAGCCGGACGCCGTTCACCCCGAAGGCGCGAGCGGCCTCGACGAGGTTGCGGTCCACATGACGCAGCCCGAGGTAGAGGGTGGTGAACACGGGGAAGAACGCGCCGATGGTGATCAGCGTGACCTTGGAGTCCTCGTTGATGCCGATCCAGAGCACCAGCAGAGGCACCCACGCGAGGGACGGGACGGCGCGGAGGGCGCCGACCGTCGGAGTCAGCAGGACGTCGGCGAGGCGCGAGAGTCCGAGCAGAGCGCCCGCCAGCACCCCGAGCAGGGATCCGATGAGGAACCCGAGGATCACGCGCTGGGTGGAGATGAGGATGTGGGTGGCGAGCTGCCCGCGCTCGATGAGGTCGACGGCGGCCGCGAGTACGGACGCCGGCGAGGGCAGCTGCGACGGCCGGAAGAATCCCGAGGCCGTGCTGAGGTGCCAGGCGAGCAGGATCAGTGCGGGGACGATCAGCCCGAGGAGGATGATCCCCGCACGGCGGCCCGCTGTTCGTCCCGGTCTGGAGCCGCGCGTTGCTGCCGACGCGCTGGTGATCGCCGAGCCCGTCGCCTCGAGCCCCTCCTTGCTGACGGGGGTCGCATACTCGGCACTCATGAGTCGGAGCCGATGGAGGCCGGGTCGGCCTTCTCGACGAGCGAGGGGTCGAAGAGGGATCCGAGGGCGTCGTCGATCTGCTTCTGGGTCTGGACGTCCCCGGTCTCGACGAACACGGGACCGATCTTCTCGAGGACGCTGCGCTGCGCGTCGCCCGGCGCGGGGTCGACGTCGAGGTTAGTGCGGTCGATGATGACGGAGCTGGCGACCGCCGGGTCGATGGCGGCGACCTCTGCGAGGATGGCTGCGGTCTCCTCGGGGTTCTCCTTCGCCCATTCACGCGCCTTCTCGTACGCGTTGACGACAGTCTGCGCGACGTCGGGCTTGTCCGAGAGGAAGTCCTCGGTGGCGTTGAGGAATCCGTAGGTGTTGTAGTCGATGTCGCGGAAGAAGAGCTGCGCGCCGTCCTGCTCGGCGGCGGCCATAATCGGATCCAGTCCGGACCAGGCATCGACGGCGCCGCTGGCCAGTGCTGCTCGGCCGTCGGCATGCTGGAGGTTCTCGATCGTCACCTCCGACTGGTCAACTCCTGCCGCTTCGAGTGCCTGCAGGAGGAAGAAGTAGGGGTCCGTTCCGCGCGTCGCGGCGACCGATCTGCCGCGCAGGTCCTCGACGCTCGTGATGCCGGAGTCCGGCAGGGTCACGAGCGCAGCCCACTCGGGCTGCGAGTAGATGTCGATGGCCTTGATCGGCGAGCCGTTGGAGCGGGCGAGGAGGGCGGCGGAACCGGCAGTGGAGCCGACGTCGATCGCCCCGGCTCGCAGGGCCTCGTTGGCCTTGTTGGACCCGGCGGACTGCACCCAGTTGACGGTGATGTCCTGGTCGGCGAGCTCGTCCTCGAGCCAGCCCTGCTCCTTGATGATGAGGCTCAGAGGATTGTAGGTGGCGAAGTCGATGTTGAGGGTCCCGCCCTGCGTCCCGTCCTCGGATACTGGCTGCGTGTCGGCCGCGTTCTCGCCGGCCAGGCAGCCGCTGAGGCTGAACGAGAGAGCGGTGGCAAGGGCGAGGGTCGGCAGGAAGGCACGGCGGTTCATGGTGGTCCTTTGATGGTTGGTGCGAGAGGGGAAAGACAGGGATGCGCCCGCGGTCCAGGGAGACGCGGTGCGGGGCAGGGCTGAGTGCGGAGGTCCGGGCTAGTGCCCGGTGACGCCGAGCATCGAGAGCAGCGAGCTGCGAAGGGCGCCGAGTTCCGTGGAGTTGCGGTTGCGCGGACGTGCGCCGGGTACGGGGACGAGCTCCGCGACGGTGGAACCGTCCTGCCCGTCGTCGTTCCGCCCGAGCACGAGGATGCGGTCCGCGAGCTGGAGGGCCTCGTCGACGTCGTGTGTGACGAGCAGCACCGTCGTGGGCTGTGCGCTGTGGATGTCCAGGAGGAGGTCCTGCATCTTGATGCGCGTCAGGGCGTCGAGCGCCCCGAACGGCTCGTCGAGCAGCAGCACCCCCGGATTGCGGGCCAGCGCCCGGGCCAGCGATGTGCGCTGGGCCATGCCACCGGACACCTCCCGCGGTCGGTGCTTGGCGAAGGTGTCGAGGCCCACGAGCTTCAGCAGCTCGAGGACCTTCGCCTTGCCGGCGCTCGCACTGGAGGATTTGGGCAGCCCGATCGCCACGTTGGCCTGCAGGGTGTGCCACGGCAGAAGTCGCGGTTCCTGGAAGGCGACGGCGCACCGCTCGTCGATGCCGGCCACCGGGGTGCCGTCGATCAGGACCTCGCCGCTGTCGGGGACGTCCAGCCCGGCGGCGGCGCGCAGGAGGGTGGACTTGCCGCAGCCACTCGTGCCGAGGATGGCCAGGATCTCGCCCGGCTCGACCTGCACGGACACGTCCCTGAGGACGACGCGGCGGTTGTCGGCCGGTCCGAAGCTGCGCCCGAGGCCGGAGAAGTGCACGGCGAGGGCCTGCTTGGAGTGGGACTGGGTAGTGCTGGGTGCCAGAACTGCGGTCATGGTATCTCCATCGGTCCTGGCGGTAGCACCCTACGGACCGAGCCTTCGCCACCGTGTCACGGTGGTTCCCACGGCTCGAACCTTGTTACCGTCCGACGTCAGGGGACGTCGGACGACCAGGGTTGCTGCGGCTTCATCGATCCAGGTCTCTCGGCCGCTCGGGATGGTCACTTCCATGAAACGCCCGCAGCGCTTCGGGAGCAAAATGGAGCGTGTAACAAAGGCTGTAACAATCGGCACCAGGGAGGCACCATGGCACACCGGAACGATCCAGAGGTGATCAGGAGGCTCCTGACCGAGCACGGCAGATGGGCCGTCGTCGGCCTGTCGAACAACCCGCGCAGGGCCGCGGTAGGAGTATCACGGTTCCTGATGCATGCCCTCGGCATGGACGTCGTTCCGGTGAGCCTCAGGGGCGACGACGTGCATGGGCAGAAGGGCTACACCCTGCTCGCGGACATCCCGGGGGACATCGACGTCGTCGACTGCTTCGTCAACTCGTCCCGCGTGGGCGCCGTCGTGGATCAGGCCATCGCCGTCGGCGCGCGCGCCGTCTGGCTGCAGCTGGGGGTCATCGACGAGGACGCCGCCCGCCGGGCCGCTGCTGCAGGACTCGACGTCGTGATGAACGCGTGTCCCGCCATGGAGGCGCCGGCGCTCGGGCTGTGACCGTCACATGCGCTGGTACCTCGAGCGCGCCACCATGAAGACCCCGTAGGCCATGAGGCCCAGGGCCACTGCGCCGAGGAGCCACATTCCGAAGGGCTGGTCGCGGAGGGTCTTCAGCGCGCCGTCGAGCCCGGTGGATTGCTCCGGGTTGTTCGTGACGGTGGCGACGACGACGAGGACCCCGAGGACTCCGAGTGCGAAGCCCTTGGCGATGTAGCCCACGATCCCGAGGGCCGTGACAGCGGTGCCGATCCTGTCCGGGGGCAGCCCCGAGAGTTCTCGCCGGAACCGACGCGTGGCGCCACTGTAGATGAAGTAGCCCCCGATGACGATGATGCCGACACCGATCGCGAGAAGGAGTGCGGCACCCGCCTGGTTGGACATCAGGGAGGCGCTCAGCGAACTCGTGGTGCTGCTGCTGTCGCTCGAACCACCGAGCGCGAACCGGCCGAACGTTGCGCCGATGACGGCGTAGACGACGGCTTGTCCACCACTCTTCAGCCTGAAGGTGAGCTTCTTCCTGTCACGGAGTGCCTTGGCGCCGAAGAAGATCTCGCTGAACTGGAACAGGGCGAGCGCAAGGCAGCCGATAAAGCAGAACCACAGGAGCGCTGTTCCGCCCGTGCTGCTCGCAAGCTGGCCGATGGCACCGCTCTGATCCGCGCTGCCGGCCCCACCTCTCGCCAGTCCGAGCGCTATCAGCCCGATCAGGAAATGCAGGACGCCCGCCGCGACGTAGCCGGCGCGGGCTGCGAGCTCGAAGCCTCTCGAATCAGCAGCATCCTCTGCGGCGTCGGTCGCGGTGTCGGCCGCGCCCCTGTGCCTCCTGTTGGACGCCGTCCCTGATGCCATGATGGTCCTGCTTTCCTGTCGGAACGGTGGGTTGGACGTGCAGATGAATCCGGGCTCTCATCCTCCCACCGGAACCGTTCCATGTCCCGCCGCCGGCTTGCCGGATCCGCTACGTTGGGACGCGGGACGGCGATCGAACCCGGGTAGGGACGCCGCCGGCGAGCACCGATGGAAGAAGGATGCATGGAGCAGTTCACGTACGGGGATCGCGGCGCGACGGACAGGCCGTTCCCGGAGTCCTTCGACGGGAGGTGGCCGCCCGGCTACACCGTGATGGTCGAGTCCCGTGAGATCGCGACGAACGACCCCTCGGCCGCTTTCATCGCTCTGACGGAAGGCATCCTCGCGTGGGAACTTCACCGCGGGGCGGGGCTCACCATGCGGTCCGACGCCAGGCGGGCCGAGCCGGGAGTTGTCGTGGTGGCTGGTTTCGGCGTGGGTCCCGCGCGCATCAAGGCGCCGTGCAGGGTCATCTGGTCGAGGGCTCCACAGCTCGACGGTGCGGGCAGGGCCGTGCCAGGCCAGCGGGGCGGGTTCGGCTACGGGACGCTGCCAGGCCATCCGGTCAAGGGGGAGGAGGGCTTCTACGCGGAGCTGACGGCGGACAACCGGCTGCTGTTCATCTGCTCCGCCTACAGCGTTCCGGCCGGCCTCGCCTTCCGGCTCGTTTCACCCCTGACCCGGCTCACGCAGCGATTCGTCCTCTCGCGGTACGTCAGGGCCGCGCGGGCGTTGGCCACGGCCGGCTGAGAGGAGGCCGTCACCCCTCGGGGCAACGGCCTCCTCCATGCTGTCTGCCGTCGCTACGCCCTGGCAGCGACGGTGCCCGCTACTGCTTGCCCTTGCCCGGCTTGACCTCGGTGGTCGTGCAGGAGGAGTCCCACTCGCTGACCGGCACCACCGATGTGCAGCGGAACAGCGACGGGTTGATGTTCTGGGGTGACTGCCAGGCCTTGGTGGCCTGCTCGAAGTCGTAGGCGAATCCCAGCAGGGACGCTTCACTCCACGCGGTGCCGAGGAAGACGACGCCGGAGGGCCGACGGTTCGCCTCGGAGTATCCCGAAGGGACGATGACCGACGGGTAGCCCGCCCGCGCGCCGACGCCTGTGGTCCCCGAGTTCGACACGATCGCGTCCAGGTCATTGGCGGCGAGGACGGAATCGATCGCTGCCCTGCTCTGGGTGAGTCCCGTGTCCCGTGCCGCCACGTACTGCGCCTGCTGCGCAGGATCGTCGAGGTCGACGGCTTCCGAGTCGGTGAGGAGTGTCTGCCCGAACTTCAGCGCTGCCGGTGCGTTGGCGCTGTTGTAGGTGATGATGTCGCTCAGGGTGTCCATCGGTGCGTTCTCGGGTAGACGCGACAGGTAGGCGTTGAGGTCACGCTCGAATTCGAGGGTGAGGATGCTGGGCGCGGTGCTGCCGCCCACCGTGACGGGCACGAGCGTCGCACCCTGGGCCCGCAGCGCGTCGAGTGACGCCGTGTATACGGGATCGGTGGTGCTCGCTACGAAACCGAGGCGCTTCCCCACGAGCGCGCTGTCGCTCAGGGCCGCCGTGAAGTCGGCGGCGTCGCTCGGGTTGGCAGCCGTCGCGGGGTCCTCGGGGTCGATGCTGGTCATCGCCGTGAGCAGGGCCGCGGCGTCGTACACCGACTTCGTCATGGGTCCGGCGGTGTCCTGTGTGGCGGAGATCGGGATGATGCCGGTCCTGCTGGCGATGCCGACGGTGGGCTTGACGCCCACCAGTGAGTTGGCCCGCGCGGGGCTCAGGATGGACCCGGAGGTCTCCGTGCCGACGGTGAGCGTCGCGAGCCCAGCCGCGCCTGCCGAGCCGGAGCCCGCGCTGGAACCGCTCGGCGTCTGGCTGGCGTCATAGGGGTTCAGCACCTGGCCGCCGAGCGAGCTGTAGCCGGCGGGCATCCCGTTGGTCATGAAGTTCGCGAACTCGGTCAGGTTCGTCTTGCCGATGATGATCGCACCTGCCTTCTTCAGCTCGGTGACCAGAGGGGCGTCCGCCGCGGGGTAGGAGTTGGCGAGGGCCACCGAGCCGGCGGTCGTCGGCATCCCGGCCACGTCGATGTTGTCCTTCACCAGGATGGGCACCCCGTGGAGGGCGCCACGAAGCGTGCCCTTCTTCCGCTCGGCGTCGAGCGCCTTCGCATCCGCCAGCGCGGAGGGGTTGATGGCGCGCACGGCGTTCAAGTGTGGTCCGTTGATGCTCACTGCGGTGATGCGTTCGAGATACGCCTGCACCAGGGCCTCGGAGGTGAAGCTGCGGGACGCCAGCCCCGCCTGTACCTCGGCGACACCGGCGGTGCTGAGGTCGAGGGCGATGGGCTTGGGTGCGGCTACGGCGGGACCGGCGACGACGGCAGCGGCCAGGAGTCCCGTGGCGAGACCGGCGGTGACGCGCCGGGCACGGGGCCGCGACGGCGAGAGGATGAAAGGCATTCGGTGTCCTTTGATGAGGTGATGAGCAGGTCCGACGGAAACGCGGGGGTGGTCGCGCTCCAAGGGACTGTGCCATCCCACCAGCGGTGCGTTTCCTCGCGGCGGCGGCAGCGTTACGCCGCGGTTACGTCATGTCCATGCCTCGTGTCCTCCGGCCGGACCCGGCTCCTGGTGTCGCTCACCGCTGTGACCCTCGTCGGGCGGCAGCTAGGCTTTCGGGGAGCCGATCGAGAGGGGCAGGATGCCACACGGATATTCCGACGAGGACTGGAGCCTGATGATGGAGGCTGCCAGGAACATCATGGTGCACACCGCCCGCAGGCAGGAATGGATCCTCTACTCGGATCTCAACCGTGAAGTGAGCGAGGACGCGGACACAGTGCCCTTCGACTTCTCGCGGGACACCGACCGCGCGGCGCTCGGGACGCTCCTGGCCGACATCGTCAAAGCCGATCTTCTGCACAGCCGATTCATGGTGTCGTCCGTCGTGAAGCTCTCCGCCTCCGATGGCCCCGGTGACGGCTTCTACTCGCTGGCAGAAAATCTGGGACACCTCGAGGCCGGCGCGTCCGAGGACCGGAAGTTCGAGTTCTGGGTCGAGCAGCTGAAGCTGACCCACGACCACTACCGCCGGCGCGTCTGACCGGACTCCTAGCCGAAGTGCTTCGGCAGCGTCCCCTGGTGCGCCTCGCGGAGCTGGTCGATCGGCAGGTTGAAGTACCCCTGCACGTCGAGCGCCTCGTTCTCCGTGTCCACCACGCCGATGCGCATGGTGGGGAAGTTCCGCGCCGTGCACATGTCGTTGAAGCGGACCTCCTCCGAGCGGGGCACGCTCACGACGGCGCGTGCCTGGCTCTCGCTGAACAGGGCCGTGAAGGCGTCGATCCCGTCGCGCTCGCAGACCTCGTCGAGGCCGATCCGGGCACCGACGCCGAAGCGCAGCGCCATCTCGCTCAGGCCGGCGGCGAGCCCGCCCTCCGAGAGGTCGTGGGCGGCGTCGATCATGCCGTCACGCGAGCAGTTGACGAGGATCGCGGCGAGGGTCCTCTCCGCCGTGAGGTCGAGCGCCGGAGGCTTCCCGCCGAGGTGTCCGCGCAGGTTGGCCCACTCCGAGCCGTCCAGTTCGGCCGCCGTCGTCCCCAGCAGGTAGACGGCCTGGCCGTCCTCCCGCCAGCCCGACGGCGTGCGGCGTGCGACGTCGTCGAACACGCCGAGGACACCGACCACCGGCGTGGGGTGGATGGCGACGCCACCGGTCTGGTTGTAGAGGGAGACGTTGCCGCCGGTGACCGGCACGCCGAGTTCCTGGCAGGCATCGGCGAGGCCGCGGACGGTTTCGACGAACTGCCACATGACCTCGGGGTCCTCGGGCGAGCCGAAGTTCAGGCAGTCGGTGACGGCGAGGGGCTCGGCGCCCGACGTCGCCACGTTACGATAGGCCTCGGCGAGGGCCAGGCGCGCCCCTTCGTACGGGTTGAGGTAGGAGTAGCGGCCGTTCGCATCCGTGGAGATGGCGACGCCCAGACCGGTCTCCTCGTCCACGCGGACCACGCCGGCGTCGTCCGGCATGGCGAGCGCCGTATTGCCCTGCACATAACGGTCGAACTGGTCGGTCACCCAGTCCTTCGAGCACATGTTGGGTGAGGCCATCAGTTCGAGGACGGCCTCGCGCAGGTCTGCCGGCTGCTCCGGCCTGAAGGCATCCGCCTGCACGGCGTCGAGCCACTCGGGGCGGTGGTAGGGCCGCTCGTAGACGGGTCCTTCATGGGCGACGGTGCGGGGATCTACGTCGACGATCTTCTCGCCGTCCCACTCGATGATGAGGCGCCCGGTGCCGGTGACCTCGCCGAGCCAGGAGTACTCAACGGCCCACTTGTCCATGATCGCCTCGAACGCCTCGACGTTCGCGGGCGTGACCACGGCCATCATGCGTTCCTGCGACTCCGACATGAGGATCTCCCCCGGAGTCAGCGAAGGGTCGCGCAGCAGGACGTTGGTGAGTTCGACATGCATGCCGCCGTCCCCGTTGGAGGCGAGTTCCGATGTCGCGCACGAGATACCGGCAGCACCGAGGTCCTGGATGCCCTCGACCACAGAGGCCTTGAACAGCTCGAGGCAGCACTCGATCAGGACCTTCTCCGCGAACGGGTCCCCCACCTGGACGGCGGGACGTTTCGACGGTTTCGAGGAATCGAAGGACTCGGAGGCGAGCACGGACGCGCCCCCGATGCCGTCACCTCCGGTGCGGGCGCCGAACAGGACCACCCTGTTGCCGGCGCCGGACGCGTTGGCGAGCCGGATGTCCTCGTGGCGCAGCACGCCGACCGCGAGGGCATTGACCAGCGGATTGCCCTGGTAGACGGAGTCGAAGACCACCTCGCCACCGATGTTCGGCAGGCCGAGTGAGTTCCCGTAACCGCCGATGCCCGCGACGATGCCGTGGACGAGGCGCGCGGTGTCGGGGTGGTCGATCGCGCCGAAGCGCAGCGGATCCATGACGGCGACCGGACGGGCGCCCATCGAGATGATGTCGCGGACAATCCCGCCGACGCCGGTAGCCGCGCCCTGGTACGGCTCCACGAACGATGGGTGGTTGTGGCTCTCCACCTTGAAGGTCACGGCCCAGCCGTCCCCGATGTCGACGACACCTGCGTTCTCACCGATACCCACGAGCAAGTGCTCCTTCATGGCGTCGGTGACCTTCTCACCGAACTGGCGCAGGTGCACCTTAGAGGACTTGTAGGAGCAGTGCTCGCTCCACATCACCGAGTACATGGCCAGCTCTGCCCCGGTGGGCCTGCGGCCCAGGATCTCCTCGACGCGCTTGTACTCGTTCTCCTTGAGCCCCAGTTCGGCCCAGGGGAGCGCCTGCCCCGGGGTGGCCTCGGCGTTCGCGACCGTGTCGATATTGAACTTCTTGGACATTGTCCCTGCAGTCACTTAGCCCACCAGTTTCTTGAGTACCGACGTGAAGATGCCGAGCCCGTCCGTACCGCCGCGGACTCCTACCTCGCCGCGGGCAGAGGAATCGGGGCCGAAGCCCGCCTCCACCGCGTGCTCGGGGTGCGGCATGAGCCCGACGACGTTGCCTGCAATATTCGAGATGCCGGCGATGTCCCGGCGCGAGCCGTTCGGGTTGCCGTCGACGTAGCGGAAGACCACGCGGCCCTCACCCTCGAGTTCGTCGAGCGTGCGGTTGTCGGCGACGAACTGGCCGTCCTGGTTCTTGAGCGGGATGACGAGTTCCTCGTCCTGCGCGTACTCCGACGTCCAGAACGTGCCGGTGTTCTCGACCCGCAGGCGCTGGTCGCGGCAGATGAAGTGCAGGGAGTTGTTCTTGATCATCGAGCCCGGCAGCAGGTGTGCCTCGGTGAGGACCTGGAACCCGTTGCAGATGCCGAGCACGGGAAGGGCGTCCGCACCGCCGGATGCTGCTGCGGTGATCTGCTCCATGAGGGGAGCGAAGCGGGAGATGGCGCCGGCGCGCAGGTAATCGCCGTACGAGAATCCACCGGGGATGATGACGGCGTCGACGTCGTGCAGGTCATGGTCGCCGTGCCAGAGGTGGATGGCGCTGCCGCCGGCGAGGCGCACTGCGCGGACGGCATCGCGGTCGTCGAGCGAGCCGGGGAAGGTCACGACGCCGATCTTCACGCCGTTGAGCGGGCTGTCCTCGTTGTTCGAGGCGACGGGCTGGGGTCCGCCGATGAGCGGGGTCTCGACAGTCACTGCGCGTCCTCCTCGATGACCTCCACGCGGGTGACGTCCTCGATGACCGGGTTGGACAGCAGCGTGGTGGCCGCATGGCGGGCCTGCTCCAGGACCTCCGGGGTGACGTCACCGTCCACGGTCAGTTCGAAGCGCTTCCCCTGGCGGACTCCGGCGAAACCGGTGAGGCCGATCCGGGGGAGTGCACCTGCGATCGCCTTACCCTGCGGGTCGAGGATCTCGGGCTTGGGCATGACGTCGACAACGATCCGGGGCATCCGGCAACTCCTGTGCGTGAGCGGCAAGTGCTGGGGGTTCCAGCCTTAGATGCAGGGGCCCGGAAGTGCCGTCTCACGCCGCGTCTCGATCGACACCGGCGCTCCGCGAGCTTGCGCCACAAGTCTACCGGGAATTCCCCGGGCACCTGTCCGGCTGCTAGCCCGGCGGCGGTGCAGTGACCCGCCCGGGACCACGGGCCGGCCCGGTCCTACTGGCCGCCCGGCGTGCCGAGGATGTCCCGCACCCTGTCCCACCGCGAGATCTCACAGCCGTCCGTGAGGGCGAATGCGGCGAGGACGGACGTGCCGTTCAGGTCACCGGTGATGCTGGCCGTCTGGGGGCCTCCGTACTGCTGCGTGCAGATGACATCCTTGTTCGGCCGCGCGGTGAAGAACCCCGTTCCGAGCCGGGCGAGCGCTGCGCAGGCGGCCTCCGCGTTCGGAAGGGTGGATGCGGGGCCGGGAGCTCCGTCGACGCACTCGAGGATGTACTGGACCGGTTCTGCGGCGGCGTCCTGCTTGACGGAGATGGTCAGCAGGGCGCTGCCGGCCGATGCTGCGGGAGGAGCAGCGGCAGTCGGGACAGGTGTTGGCGACGGTGAGGCCGATGGGCCGTTCGCCGTCGGGGAGGGCGCCGGTGACGGCTCGGGGGTGGAGGACTGCACGGTGGTCTCCTGCTCTGTAGGTTCTGCCGCCGGCCCGCCCTGGGTGCAGGCGGAGAGGGCGAGGGACAGGGCGGCGAGGGGAAGTGCCAGCCGGATGACGGTGCGGGCCGGTGTGCCCGGTCCCGATGTCGGATCGGTGTTGCTCACGGTGTCCCCCTCGGCTGGTTTTCCAGCGTAGCGGCTGGTGGTAGGACAACGAAGGACGACGGCGCTGCGTCCCGGCTCGAGGGTCACACCGACCCGAGGGCACTCTCCACCTGATGGAGGAGCCGGACCCGGAGCGCCTGGGACTCCTCGGCGAAGCCGCGCTGCAGCCGGACGTACTCCGCCTTGCCCGCCGCCGTTTCGATGGCGATGGGCGGGTAACCCCAGGCCTCGAGGTCGTAGGGCGATGCCCTCATGTCCATGATGCGGATGCGCCAGGAGAGCTCGAAGCAGTCCATGATCATCTCGCTCGGCAACAGAGGGGTCAGCTTGTACGCCCACTTGTACAGGTCCATATTCGCGTGGAGGCAGCCCGGCTGCTCGAGGTCCCGCTGCGTCTCGCGGGTCGGCGCGAGTTCATTCAGCGGAGCGGCTTCGGGTGTGTAGAACCGGAAGGCGTCGAAGTGCGTGCAGCGCAGGCGGGCGGACTCGACGACGCCGTCGGTCCCCGCCGCTCCGAGGCGCAGCTCGAGGTACTCGTGGCGCACGCCGTTGACGGACGATCGGTACGCCATGGCCCATTCGTGGAGGCCGAAGCAACCGAACTGGGCGGGTCGCGATGCCGTCCTGCCGAGAATCAGCCGGGCAAAGTCCACGGCCTCCCGTCGCTCCTCGGCGAACCTGGACACGTCCACCCGGACGCCGTCGCCTTCGGCGAGATAGTACTTCCAGCCGGCGCGGGCCTCGGCCCCGGGGCCGGTCAGGACCACGCCTGCCCCGGGATGCCAGCGGAGCAATTGCCCGGGCTTCTGGTTGTAGTAGGTGAACAGGAAATCCTCGACCGGGTGCTTCGCGCCGCGTGACCGCCGGTCCAGGTAGGGCCCGGAGAAGCGCGCGACCCGGTCCTGGTGCTGCCGTTCGCGGTCCTGCCACTCCGCCTCGGGGAGGCGGGTCAGGAGCGCGGCGTGCATTATTCCATTATCACCCCGCCTCCCATTGGTAAATACTCTGGGAAAGTTCTGGAAGCCGTAGCGGCGAGTTGCTGGTCACCCTGTGTTGCCTCGGGTAAGTTTGTGCTCGCCGTGGTGTCTGTGAGCGTCATCACAGGTCGGGAATCCTATCCGGGAGACCACGGCATCGGGGGAACGGTCATGGCCGGCCCGCACTTTCACGAGAGGCACTACCTTCTTATGACACAACGGAGAAAAGCCGGGCGGGAGCGCAGCACCCTGCGCGCTGCCACGGCTATCGTTCTGGGTCTGCCGCTACTGCTGACATCGACGGCTGTGGCACCTGCTGTTTTCGCCGCGCCCGCGCCTGTCACCGCGGTCACGCCCCAGAAAGCGCCGGTCAAGGCGCTGGACCCCGCGCAGTACCCCGACGGCAAGTACATCGTCGTACTCGCCGACAAGCCGCTTGCCACCTACGAGGGCGGCGTGGAGGGAATCGCACCGACCAAGCCGGAGAAGGGCGCGAAGCTCGACGCCGACGCCGAGAACGTCAAGCAGTACTCCGCATTCCTCGAAACCAAGCAGCAGGACATCGCCGCCGAGGGGAACGTCGAGATCAAGCGCACCTACACGGCGGCGCTGAACGGCTTCTCCGCGGACCTGAGCACCGATCAGGCCGTCGAGCTCGCCAAGAGCGACGAGGTCCTTCTCGTCGCGCCGGACGTCGAG
Source organism: Arthrobacter sp. PL16 (assembly GCF_035985055.1). Lineage (NCBI taxonomy): Bacteria > Bacillati > Actinomycetota > Actinomycetes > Micrococcales > Micrococcaceae > Arthrobacter > Arthrobacter sp. PL16. The sequence continues at coordinate 135,974 of NZ_JAXCIC010000007.1, read as the reverse complement.
AACGCCCCTGACTACTCGAGCATCGATTTCCTCGGCCTCAGCGGCAACAAGGGAACGTGGAAGAGCCAGTTCGGTGGCGAGAAGAACGCCGGAGCAGGCACCGTCGTCGGTGTGATCGATACGGGCTACGCGCCCGACAATCCCTTCCTCTCGGGCAGCCCTGTGAAGCCACTGCCGGGTAATGCTCCTGCCAAGGTCGGCGAGCCCTACCTGGACGACGCGGGCAACATCGCGATGCTCAAGACCGACGGCACGACCTTCGTCGGGGAATGCCAGGTCGGTGAAGGCTTCGACGGCAGCCTCTGCAACTCGAAGGTCCTCTCGGCCCGCTACTTCGCCGATGCCTTCATCGAGACGGTCCCCGAAGGGGATCAGGCTCCCCAGGAAGTGATCTCGCCCGTGGACATCGACAACCACGGCACGCACACCGCAAGCACTGCGGCCGGTAACGCCGGCGTGACCCAGACGGTCGACGGCCGGAACTTCGGCGTCTCCTCCGGTGTCGCTCCGGCCGCAAAGGTCTCGGTCTACAAGATCTGCTGGGAGGACAAGGATCCCGCAACGGGAGGCTGCTACTCCTCCGCTGCGGTCGACGCGATCAACCAGGCCGTCTTGGATGGCGTGGACGTCCTGAACTACTCCATCTCGGGCAGCACGACGACGACGACGGACCCCGTGTCCCTGGCCTTCCTCTCGGCAGCCTCCGCGGGTGTCTTCGTGGCGGTCTCGGCCGGCAACTCCGGCCCCACGGCCAGCACCGTCAACCACGGCGCACCCTGGTTGAGCACGGTCGCCGCGAGCACGTTCAGCTACGAGCTGCAGGGCACGGCCGAATTCTCCGATGGCATCAAGTACCGCGGTGCATCGATCATGCGTACCGGTGTCCCGGCCAGCCCGGTCGTCCTGGCCGTCGGTGCAGCCGCTGCCGCAGCGCCGACGGCGCCTGCTCTGTGCGGACCGAACACCCTGGATCCCGCTAAGGTCGCCGGCAAGATCGTCGTCTGTGACCGTGGCGTCGTCGACCGCGTCGCCAAGAGCACCGAGGTCAAGCGTGCCGGTGGCGTGGGCATGATCCTCGTGAATCTCGTCGACTCGTCGACGGACACCGACCAGCACGCAGTACCCACGGTGCACGTCAATGCTCCCGAGGGCCCCGAGCTCAAGGCCAAGGTCGCAGCCAACCCTGCCCTCACCGTCGCCCTGCTGCCCACGGACACCACGGGCAAGCCGCTTCCGCCCACCCCCCAGGTGGCCGGGTTCTCCTCGCGCGGACCCCTGCTCGCCACGGATTCCGATCTGCTGAAGCCGGACATCACCGCCCCCGGTGTCGCCGTCCTCGCGGGCGTCTCCACCGTCGGGTCCGCCGGTGAACAGTTCGGCTTCCTCTCCGGAACGTCGATGGCCTCGCCGCACGTCGCCGGCCTCGGTGCTCTCGTGCTCGGCAAGAACCCCACCTGGTCGCCTGCCGCCGTGAAGTCCGCGATGATGACCACCGCGTACCCGCTCAAGAAGGCGGACGGCAGCGTCGAGACCGATGTCCTCGCCGTCGGCGCAGGCCACATCAACCCCGCATCGGTGCTCAGCCCGGGCCTGGTCTACGACCAGTCCCCCGATGACTACCTGCGGTTCATCGCCGGCACCGGAGTGGATCTCGGCATCGACGGCATCACCCCCGTCGCGGCCAAGGACACCAACGTGCCGTCCTTCGCGCTCGGTAACCTGATCGGCCGCACCGAGGTCACCCGCACGGTCACCGCGACCACGCCGGGTCTGTACCGAGCAACCGCCAACGTGCCGGGTGTGAAGGTCACGGTCACGCCGTCGATCCTCAACTTCAGCGCAGCCGGCGAGACCCGCACGTTCAAGGTCTCCTTCGAGAACCAGAGCGCCGCCGCCGGCCAGTTCGCCGCCGGATCGCTCACCTGGTCCGGTCAGGGCAAGAAGGTCACCTCGCCGGTGGCCGTCCGCCCGCAGACGCTGAAGGCTCCCGCCGAGGTCAACCTCGCGGGTGGCGCCAACGGCAGCGGTTCCTTCAACGTCACCTCGGGCACCAGTACGCCCATCCAGATGACACTCGACGGTCTGGCCAGGGCTGCGACCACCGCAGTCGAGCTGGTTCCCGGAGACGTCGTCAATGGGAACGACGCGTCGAACGCAGTACAGGACGTCACGGTCCCCGCGGGAACGAAGACCGCCAGGTTCTCGATCCTCGCTGACGACCCGACGTCCGATTTCGACATGTTCGTCATTCCTCCGTCCGGCCCGGCCGTGACGGTGGCGACCGCTGACGCCAGCGAGACGCTGATCCTCGAGAACCCTGCACCGGGTACGTACCGGATCGTCGCGAACCTCTTCAGCAGCACCGACAACGCGCCGACCTCCGGCACCATCGAGGCGGTCCTGTTGAACGGCGCGGCCGGCAATGCGACGCTCACACCGAACCCGTTTGCGCTCGCCAATGGCAGCACGGGCGCGGTGACCCTCAACTGGACCGGGCTCACCGCCGGCACCTACGTCGGTCGCGTGACCTACGCAGGATCACCGACCATCACCTACGTGAGGGTCGTCGTCGACGGCGCGGGAGTCGCCACGGTGGAGCCTTCGGCTGACCCGGCCGCGATCACCCCCGCGGACAAGCTCGTCACGGGTCCTCGCGAGGCGATCACGCCGACCGGGAACAAGTGAGCACGTCCTGATCAGCACAACCTGACCGACTGACGACGAAGGCCGGTGGATCCCCGATCCGCCGGCCTTCGTCGTGTCCGGTGTCGGCCCGGGCAGGGGGTTTCCCCCACCCAGGGCGCCGACCCGTGCCGTGCGGGGCTGCGGAAGGGCTAGCGACCCGTCCCGGCGTAGACGGTGGCCGTGGTGTCGCCGTCGAGCTCGAAGGCCGCGTGCACGGCGCGGACCGCGTCGTCGAGCAGGTCCGCTCCCGTAACCACGGAGATGCGGATCTCCGAGGTGGAGATCATGTCGATGTTCACTCCGGCATCGGAGAGTGCACGGAAGAAGCGGTAGGAGACCCCGGGGTTGGACCGCATGCCTGCACCGATCAGCGAGAGCTTACCGATCTTCTCGTTGTATTCGACGGACTCGAAGCCCACCCGGTCCTGGGCCTCGCCGAGCGCGGCGAGGGCGTCGGCGCCGTCGACGATCGGCAGAGTGAAGGAGATGTCTGTGCGGCCGGACCCGTGCGTGGAGACGTTCTGCACGATCATGTCGATGTTCGTGTTGGCGCCCGCGACGATCCCGAAGATCTCCGCGGCCTTGCCGGGGATGTCCGGAACGCCGACGACAGTCACCTTCGCTTCGGATCGGTCATGCGCTACGCCGGAGATGATGGGCTGTTCCAAGGGTTCTCCCTCTTGAATCTTGATCTGGTCGTCGGGGCTGGGTAACACCCAGGTGCCCTCGTTGTGGCTGAAGGAGGAGCGGACGTGGAGGGGGACGCCGAATCGCCGCGCGTACTCGACGCAGCGCAGATGCAGGATCTTCGCTCCGGACGCAGCCATCTCGAGCATCTCCTCGCTGGAGATCGTGTCGATCTTCTGAGCGGACGGGACCACACGTGGATCAGCGGTGTAGACGCCGTCCACATCGGTGTAGATCTCGCACACGTCGGCATCGAGCGCTGCTGCGAGGGCGACGGCGGTGGTGTCGGAGCCGCCGCGGCCGAGGGTCGTGATGTCATTGCTGTCGCGGCTCATGCCCTGGAACCCGGCGACGATCGCGACGTCGCCCTTCTCGATGGCCGTCCGGATACGGTGCGGCGAGACGTCGATGATGCGCGCCTTGCCGTGGATGGCGTCCGTGATCATGCCGGCCTGGCTGCCCGTGAAGGATTGCGCCGAGGCACCGACCCCGTGGATCGCCATGGCCAGGAGGGCCATCGAGATACGCTCACCGGCGCTGAGGAGCATGTCCATCTCGCGGGCGTTCGACGCCGCAGGGTTCACCTGCGTGGCGAGGTCCAGCAGTTCGTCCGTGCTGTCACCCATGGCCGAGACGACGACGACCACCTGGTGACCGGCGGACTGCGTGTCGACGACGCGCTGCGCCACGCGCTTGATGCCCTCGGCGTCGGCGACGGAGGATCCGCCGAATTTCTGGACTATGAGGCTCATGCACTCGCTCACTGATGAAGGACGACGGCGGTGGGACCTGCCGCGCTGACTGTTTCGTAAGGGGCGGCAGCACCGGCGCCTCGGAAAGGGGACCGGACTCCGATGCCCGTGCCAGTGTAGCGGCGGCTGAATTGCCCACCCAAAGTCTGGGTCCGAATAAGAACGGATCGGTACCCCGATTGTCTCCCTCCCTCCGGTGCTGACAGGGAGTCGTCGCCTACTCTCAGAACATGACCAACGAACATGGGGGAATCGTTGTCGAGGGAGTTGCCCGGAGCTTCGGTTCCGTACAGGCTGTCCGCGACATCGATTTCGAGGCTCCGCCCGGGGAAGTGACCGCACTGATCGGTCCCAACGGCTCCGGCAAAACCACACTGTTGCTGATGCTCGCGAGCCTCCTTGCTCCCGATTCCGGCACTGTCCGCGTCGCCGGGTTCGATCCCGTCACGCAGCCCGCGAAGGTCCGGACCCGGGTGGGCTGGATGCCGGACACGCTCGGCGTCTGGGACTCGCTGACGGTAGTCGAGGTGCTGAACACCGTCGGTGCCCTGTACGGGATGAAGGCCGCGGAGTGCGCCCTGCGAGCGGACGAACTGCTCGTCGCCGTCAATCTCACGGAGTTCGGACAGCAGCCCGCCCGCGTGCTCTCCCGCGGACAGCAGCAGCGGCTCAGCCTGGCCCGCGCGCTCATCCACGATCCCGAGGTGCTGCTGCTGGACGAACCGGCGTCGGGCCTCGATCCCGGATCCCGCGTGGAGCTCAGGTCCCTCCTGCGGACCCTTGCCGCCGAAGGGAAGACCGTCGTCGTATCGAGCCACGTCCTGTCCGAGCTCGACGAGATCGCCGACCGTGCCGTATTCGTCAGCCGCGGGGAGTCGGTCAAGAGCCAGACGCTCGATGAGGCAGGCAACCAGACACGCCGCTACTACGTCCAGGCGCAACCGATGGCAGCGCTCGCCGAAGCGCTGGGAAGGTACGGCGTGCGCTTCGAGGTGCGAGGTGATTCCCGGCGCGAGGAGTTCCTCGTCCAGCTCGGCAGCACCGCGGAAGCCTCGTGGCTGCTCCGCACCCTGGTGATGGGCGACGTCGTCGTCACCGCCTTCGCACCCGCCGGCGGCGCGCTGGAGGAAACCTACATGAGCCTGGATACGGACAGACGATGAGCACCGTGGCTGAACCCTCGACCCCCAACCCCGTGCGGACCACCGCCCACCTGCCCTTCCATACCGCCGTCCGCACCGTCTTCCTGCTCGAGATGAAGCAGCGGCTGCGCGGCAAGGCCTGGTACTGGATGCTCGGCATCTGGTTCGTGGTGATCGGCTTCATCTTCGTGCTCGCCACCGGCGTCATCGGGACGACTGACAACCAAGGCGGGATCCTCTTCGACCTGGTGGTCGGATTCGTGCTGTTCTTCGGTCTGCTCGTCGCTCCCGGGCTTTCCGCCAACGCCGTCAACGGAGACCGTGCAGGCGGGACGCTGGCCATCCTGCAGGTCACCCTCCTGACACCGGGACAGCTTCTTGCCGGCAAGTGGCTGGCCTCGTGGGTCGGCTCCCTCGCATTCCTCCTCCTCAGCAGCCCCTTCATCTTCTGGGCGCTGGCGCTCGGCGGAGTCGACGCGCGGGAGGCTTTGGTCTCGCTCCTCATGCTCGCCGTCGAGCTCGCCGTCGTCTGCGCCATCGGTGTCGGTGTCTCGGCCGTCGCCTACCGACCCCTGTTCTCGATCGTCAGTACCTACATGCTGGTGGCCCTGCTGGCGATCGGCACCCTGATCGTCTACGGCCTGAGCACGCAGCTGGTGATGGAGGAGCGGACCATGACGACGTCGTACTACACGTACCCGGACAGCAGCGTCGACGATATGGGCGTCCCGGACGCGAATGCGGAGCTGGATTGCGTCACCCAGACCAACCTGTCCATGGTTCCCCGCACGGAATACATCACCTGGATCCTCGCCGCCAACCCGTTCGTGGTGGTGGCCGACGCCGTGCCCTACAACCTGGAGGACTACCCCGATCCCGAGGTGCCCCCCGGCGCTTTGACGAACGGGCCGTACTACACCCCCGGTGTCATGGAGACGATCAGCCAGGGTGTACGCGCTTCCCAGGCGGGACCGGACGACAACCAGACCTGCGAGGAGTCCGCACAGCTCATGCAGCCCCTTCCGCAGGGAACTCCGATCTGGCCGCTCGGACTGGTGATCCAGGTCCTCCTCGCGGGAGCGCTTCTCCTCCTCGGGCGGCGCAAGCTGACGATGCCGGCCAAGCGTCTCGCACAGGGCACGCGCATCGCCTAGGACGGCACGGTCCGGCTTGCCGCGCCGAGCCCGGTTGTGCGGAGCCTCCGGTCAGGACATGACGCGGCGGCCCTCGAAGGCTCGGCCGAGGGTCACCTCATCGGCGTACTCGAGGTCACCGCCCACGGGCAGACCGGAGGCGAGCCTAGTCACGGGGATGCCGATGGTCCTGAGCATGCGCACGAGGTAGGTGGCGGTCGCCTCGCCCTCGAGGTTCGGGTCCGTGGCGATGATGATCTCCTGGATCTGCTCGTCCGAGAGCCGGGCGAGCAGCTCGCGGATGCGCAACTGGTCCGGACCGACGCCGGCGATGGGGTTGATGGCGCCCCCGAGCACGTGGTACCTACCGCGGAAGGAGCGGGTGCGTTCGACGGCGATCACGTCCTTGGATTCCTCGACCACGCAGATCATGGTCGGATCACGGCGCGGGTCACGGCAGATCGCGCACTTCTCCTGCTCCGCCACATTTCCGCAGACGGTGCAGAACTTCACGCGTTCCTTCACAGTGGTGATCGCCGTGACGAGTCGCTTCATGTCGTCGCTGTCGGCTTCCAGGATGTGGAACGCGAGGCGCTGGGCCGACTTCGGCCCCACGCCGGGCAGGCGTCCGAGCTCATCGATCAGCTCCTGCACTGCGCCTTCGTACACGGTGTTCCTTCCCTGCAATCATCCGGTGATGCTCCTATGACACGTCCGGCCGGGCCGGGGATCATAGGAGTGTCCCGTCCCGCCTGATCAGCGGGACCGGGTACCTCTTCTATTGTCAGCCATACCTGATCTCGTTCCGCGCACGATGAGGCACGGCGGTTGTGCTCTCAGCGAGGTTCGGGAACGTCCGTCCTCCAGCCCGGCTACTGACCGTCGACGCCGCGTTCCTCGACGAGGCGCCCGTTGAGGATGCGCTCGATCGCGGTGCGTCCCACGAGTCCCGATTCCTCGATCGTCTCGTCGTCAGCGCTCGGTTCGTCCTCGACGAAGCGGAGGTCGACGGCGCCGAGGGCTGCGGCAGCTTCCTCTGCGCGCTTCCGCTCGGCTTCATCGAGCAGCTGCTGGTAGCGGCTGACCGGTTTCTGCAGCACGTTCTCGGCGGAGACCGGGCGCACCGGCGCGGCGGCCACGCTCGGAGAAGCCGAGCCGACAGCGCTGACCGGCCTGCCTGTCGCCGGGGAGGGGCGCTGGGACGAGGATGCAGCCGACGGATCGTGCCCCTCGCCGTCTGTCGCCGCCTGCTTGCCCTGAGCCGGTGCTGCTTGTCCGAGGTTCGCCCCGGCCTGGCCGTCGCCTTTCGCTGGAGGCGCGGCAGCCGGGGGACTCCACACCACACTGCGAGAAGGCGACTCGGGTGCTTGCCGGACGCCCGGGCCTGCTGGGCCGGAAGCAGGTTCGGCGGAGGGGTTACGCCGCGAGGCCGGTTCTTCCTGCGCGGGGCCGCCGGCCGCGCTCCTTCCGGCGGCAGTAGCCGGGTGTGAGCCGGACCGGGTTGCCTGATCGGTGCGTGATGGTGATGGTGACACGGCCCGGGCATTCGGCGCCGCCTGTCCGGACAGCTGTCGTGCCTGTGTGCGCGGCGGCTCGGCTGGCCGACGCTCATTCGGATCTTCGGGCACCGACCCCCAGCCCGGACCAGGGTCGAAAGCCTCTTCGGGAGGCTCGACGAGGGCCCAGGATTCGTCGGACATGGTTGGATCCCACGCGCTGACAGCTTCAGTCCCGGGATCGACGGGAGCACCCTGGCGGGCGGGGCCTCGTGGCCCTTGCGCAGTGGCATTGCCGGATGTGCGCGGGGCGGACCTCCGCGCAGCTACCGATGAAGGCTGCGCTGCAGATTCACGGTGCGTATCACCGGAGCCGACCGTGCTGCTGTTTGCGGCGGAGGGTGTGGACGCCTGAACGGCGTCAGCAGCTAACGATCCAGGCAGCGATGCAGATTGACGGTGCGTATCACCCGAGCCCACCGTGCTGCTGTCTGTGGCGGAGAGCGTGGACGCCTGAACGGCGCTATCGGCAACAGGCGTGCCTTCGGTGGCGGCAGTGCTCGCAGCGGCGTCAGTGCGAGCACTGCGGTCGGTTCGGTCGGTGACGGGAGCGTGCCTCGGAGCAGCGAACGCGGGGGTGTCGCCGACGCGTGCCGCCGGAGTCGGTGTACCTGCCGAATCCGCGGTACTGGTTCCGGCTGCGGGCCGCGTGCCATCCTGGCCGACTGGGACCTCGCTGGGAACGTGCATCGGTGGTAGGTGTGGCCCGGTAGGGCCGCTGCTGGCTTCGGGTGCAGGTACGGGTACGGGCTGAGCGCTGTCCGCTTCGACCGGTCTGCCGTCGGCCTCGGACGTGGGGATCGTGCTGCCAGAGGTGGCGGAACCGCCGGCAGGCGCGGCATGATCGGGACGCTGTTGCCCCCCGCCGCTTCCGGCGGAAGGCTGTGCATCCTGGCCGGTAGCAAGTCGGGGAGTGACGGGTGCGCCGAAGTTGTGCGCGGGCGCGGAGGAAGCCGGGCCCGGGTTCCTTCCCGGGCCGCTAGACGGTACTTTTGGGCCCGACTCACCCGCCCCGCCGGCGTCGTGTACTGCCTCGATGGAACAGGTGAGCCCAAGGACCTTGTGGATGGCCTGCTTCACGTTGTCCATGTGTGGACCACGCTGAAAGCCGATGGCGGTGCCCTGGTTGGCGAATGCCAGGACCAGTTGGTTGCCCTCGAACGACCGCGGTTTCGCGGAGACGTTCACGATGAGCCAGGTGGCTCGTTTGATCTTCGCTACCTCGTCCATGATCTCCGGCCAGGCGCGGCGGACCATCTCAATGTTTCCGCCCCCCGGCGAAGCCGGCTGTCCCTGGTGGCCCGGCTCGGGCGTTCGGGACTCCTGGCCCTGACCGTTTTGCACCGAGCCCTGCTCGGGTGCTCCAAGGGGCCGCTCGTACGTCTCCCGTGACGGGGGCGAAGCCGCCCGCTGCGGCGCTGTTCCAGGTCGGCCCGGCGCTTCGGCCCGGCCGTCAGCAGCCGCAGCCTGCTGATCCTGGGGAGCCTCGGCCCGCTCGCCCGTCGAGGCGCCTGGTTCCCGCGCTGCGGGAGCGTCCGCGCTTCGGTCCGGGACAGACCCTGGTCCGGCTCCGTGCCCATCGTCGTGCGCTCCGGCGGTCGCATGCGCATCCTGTGGCTGAGCGGTCGGAACATCCTGGCGCGGGGTTGCGGCGCCCGATGTCACCGGGCCTGGTGTTGCCGGCCCCGGCGAGCCAGCTGGGGCCGACGGTGCTGACGATTCCGCCGGGCCCGACGAAGCGGGTGTCCGACCGGGAGCAGGTGCTGACCCTGTGGCTGCTGGAGGCTGGTCCGGTGTCTCCCGCGGCTTTGCGTTCTCGAAGGCAGATCCGGCTGACACACCCCACGCGGCGCCCCAATCCGGTGATGAATCAGCCGAGGCAGGGGCCGCGCCGGGTCGATCGGCGCGGCCGGCAGCAGGGACCGCCGGGGACTGCGCACCCTGGATTGCTGCAGGAACGGCGGGGGCTGCCGGGTCGGCGGCAGGAAGCGACCAGCTGGCCGCTGCCTCCTCGGCGGTGCGGGGGACGTCGAGCCGTGCTCGTGCCGGCGGTTTCGGAGCTGCGTCGGCGTCGGCGTCGACCTGGGGGGTGGGAGCACCACCGGCGTATTCGAGGCGACGCTCGATGCGGTCCACCCGGGCGAGGGTGCCGCGCGCCGTGGCATCCGCCGCCGGGAGCAACAGCCGCGCGCAGAGCAGTTCGAGGTGCAGGCGCGGCGAGGTGGCGCCGGTCATCTCGGTCAGCGCGGTATTGGTGACGTCTGCGTCACGGGACAGCTCTCCGGCACCAAGCTGTGTCGCCTGGGTGCGCATGCGGTTCAGCTGATCGTCCGGAACTCCGCGGAGGATGGACGCAGCACCCTCCGGCACGGCGTTGATGACGATCAGGTCGCGGAACCGTTCCAGCAGATCCTCGACGAAGCGACGTGGGTCATGACCGGTCTGGATGACGCGGTCCACGGCGTCGAACACGGTTCCCGCATCTCCGGCAGCGATGGAGTCGACGACGTCGTCGAGCAGGGTTGCATGCGTGTAGCCGAGGAGTGATACCGCCAGCTCATAGTCGAGCCCCGCCTCACCTGCGCCGGCCATGAGCTGGTCGAGCACCGAGAGCGAGTCGCGGACGGAGCCGCCTCCAGCCCGGATGACGAGGGAGAGTACGCCGGGGGCCACCGGCACGTTCTCCTGCCGGCACAGCAGTTCCAGGTAGCCCATGAGGGGCTCCGGCGGGACGAGCCGGAAGGGATAGTGGTGTGTCCGCGAGCGGATGGTGCCGATCACCTTGTCCGGCTCGGTGGTCGCGAAGATGAAGAGGATGTGCTCCGGCGGCTCCTCCACGATCTTCAGCAGTGCGTTGAAGCCGGCCGACGTGACCATGTGGGCCTCGTCGATGATGAAGATCTTGAAGCGGTCACGGACCGGGGCGAACGTCGCGCGCTCGCGGAGGTCCCGGGCGTCGTCGACGCCACCGTGGCTGGCAGCGTCGATCTCGATGACGTCCAGGCTGCCGGACCCGTTGCGTGCGAGCTCGACACAGCTGTCACAGGTTCCGCAGGGCGTCGAGGTGGGGCCCTGGGCACAGTTGAGGCAACGGGCGAGGATACGGGCCGAGGTGGTCTTGCCGCAGCCGCGCGGACCGGAGAACAGGTAGGCGTGGTTGATGCGGTCCTTGTCGATGGCCGCCATCAGGGGTCCGGTGACGTGCTCCTGACCGATGACGTCCGCGAAGGTCTCGGGACGGTAGCGGCGGTAGAGGGCTGTACTCACGGATGAACCTTATCGGTTGGTGCTGACGGTTTACATGCCGGGTCGACGGCGGTGGAGGACAGGGTCGCCGGATCCACGACCCAGGGGTGGCGCGGCAGCCGGCCGGGGTCGAAGGCTGCGAGGGCCGCGTCGAGCGATCCGCACGGAAGGCCGAGGGACGAGAGGATGATGCCCAGGACCGCGGGCGCCGTGCAGCCCTGGCCGGCGAGGTCCTCCAGTGTCACAGCGCCATCCCGTTTTGCCAAGCGGCGGCCCCCTGCCGTGACCGCCAGCGGGACATGGGCGTAACTGGGGGCCGCCAGGCCGAGCAGCGATGCGAGATGGGACTGCTGTGGAGCAGAGGTGAGCAGATCGTCACCGCGCACCACCTGGTCGATTCCCTGGGCGGCGTCATCGACGACGACGGCGAGGTTGTAGGCGATCACGCCGTCATTCCTCCGCAGCACGATGTCGTCGACCGGAGCGGAGACACGCCCGGCCAGCACGTCCTCGACGACCCACGCGGCGACCCCGGATCGCAGCCGGAGCGCCGGCCTGCGTCCGTCCCGCCGTCGGGCCCGCTCTCCGTCGCCGAGATCACGGCACGTTCCGGGATAGGAACCAGGGCGCATATGCGGTGCGCTCGCGGCCTCGGCGACGTCGCGGCGCGTGCAGAAGCATTCATAGGTGAGGCCCCGCGCGATCAGGAGGTCCAGTGCCGCCGTGTACCGGTCGGTCTGCTCGCTCTGACGGAGGACGGGGGAGTCGGACCGGATTCCTAGGGCTGACAACTCGGTCAGCTGCTCGGCCTCGGCGCCCGCGCGGGCACGGTCCAGGTCCTCGACGCGGATCAGGAACCGTCGGCCCGTCGACCGTGCGAACAGCCACGCCAGGACGGCGGTGCGGAGGTTGCCGACGTGCAACCGGCCGGAGGGGCTGGGTGCGAACCGACCGGCGCCCGTCTCTGCCACCGTGCCCCCCTGCTGCTGTGCTCGCTTAAAAGTGAAGACCCCTCATGCACCTGCCAGAGCCCGCTTACCCTTGCTACCTTCCGGTCCTGGGGGAGTTCACAGGATGACACCACATGAGGGGCCGGGAAATAGTCTACACAGTCGAATGCGCCGCTTTCGAATCGTCGGAGCGCCCCGGACCACGGACGATTCGGCAGGATGCCCTTGTATGGGTATTCTGGTATCTGCTCCAAATGAGGAGGATTCGCCTAGCGGCCTATGGCGCACGCCTGGAACGCGTGTTGGGTTCACGCCCTCGGGGGTTCAAATCCCCCATCCTCCGCTTGTAGCTTCGAACAGCAGGACCCCGGCCCACCAGCCGGGGTCCTGATGTTTAAGCTGTCCGGGGCCCGGCGGTACCGCTGACCCGGCGGATCCGGTTCTTCGCCGCAGTCTCCGCGGGCCCCTCAGGGCCGAGGCCCAGCCGGATCACCCCGAGGACGAGCCTGACGGCGCTGCGGATGGGCAGGGGGATCGGCCCGAGGGATGGAACGCGGAGCCCGAGCATCTCGCGGTGCCTCGGCTCGAGCGTTGCGACCGCCCCGGCGAAGAGGACCCGGTAGCCGAGTCGCTGCGATCGGGGAAGCGGCGGGCGGCGGATGTAGGTCAGCGCCTCCTGCACCTGGTCGCTGTTGGCCAGTTCGTCATCGAACGCTGCAAGTTGCGACCGGAGCTCGGCCTCCGACCGCGGTGGGTCCTCGAGCCCCATGAGCTCACCGGCGGCGGCCCACTCCGCCACGTACTCGTCCACTCCGCCGGGAATGGCTCCGCCGTACGCGGCGTGCGCGGCCACGAAGGCGTCGGTGAAGGCCAGATGCACCCAGCGGATCAGGTCCGGATCCGCTGCGGAGTAGGGCTTCTCGGTGCCGCGGCTGTCGACGTAGGTGCCGCGGACCCTGGTGTGGAGCCGCTGCACGAAGGCCGAGCCCTCCTGCGCGGCGACCCTCGAGCCGTAGGTGACGGTGAAGATCCAGCGGATCGTGTTGGCCAGGCGCCCGAGTGGCTCCTCACGGAAGCTCGAATGCGCATGCACGCCGGCCATGGCGCCCGGGTGCAGCGCCTGGAGCAGCAGGGCACGGATGCCCGCGACGGTCGGGGTCATGGAGCTGTGAACCGTCCACACGGCGGAGCCGACGGGGAAATACCCGAGGTCGTCGCCGTTCTCGAACTCGAACTGCCATGGGGGAATGGTGGGATCACCGTCGGTGAAGGTGGTGCGGAGCTGCGTCTTCCACGCGGCGATGATTCCCATACGGCGATCCATCCTGTCGGTGACCCTACCGCCGGCTGCAGTACCTCGGCCGGCGTGCGTGCGGCCTCCGGGCCGTCGTCCCTTCCAACGTCCTGCCGCTTCGATTTGCTCCTGCCATGGGTTCCCCATCCGCATGGCACAGTGGAACGAAGCAGGAGCACCACCACCTACCAGGGAGCAGCCATGTCCTCGTCCGATGTGTACGGGATCGACCTGACCATGAACGACGGCAGCCCGAAGTCCTTCGGCGACTTCCGCGGGCATCCTGTCCTCGTGGTCAATGTGGCCTCGAACTGCGGCTTCACGCCTCAGTACGCGGGCCTCGAGGAGCTCTACCGCAGGTATTCCGCCGAGGGCCTCGTGGTGCTCGGCATGCCCTGCAACCAGTTCCTGGGACAGGAACCGGGGAACGACGGCGAGATCGCCGAGTTCTGCTCGACCACCTTCGGCGTGACCTTCCCGCTCCTGGCCAAGGGCGATGTCCGCGGCAGGGACCAGCATCCGCTCTACGAGAAGCTGACCACCTTCAGGAACGGTGTGCTGCCGGGCCTCGTGAAATGGAACTTCGAGAAGTTCCTCGTGGACCGCGACGGCGAGATCGTCGCCCGGTTCGCACCGACCGTGGAGCCGGACGCGCCCGAGGTCATCACCGCGATCGAGGACGTCCTTGCCAGGCCCGCCGCCTGATCCCACCGACTGGTGGGCGGCAGCTCACCTTCCCGGGCTGGAGACGTCCTGGCGGAGTGAAGCCACGCACCGTGTGAGGAAAGCGGCCCCGGCATCCTCGTGGATGAGTGCACCCTCGGTGATAATCTCGTAGGGTTTCGCCGGAACCCCGTCGGCAGGGCGGACATCGACGTGCGCGACGTCGAACCCCTGCTCGTGCAGGTAGTCGGCCATGGCGTAGTCCGTGCGGGAATCGCCGACGGTCCACCACCTGTGCGGAATGTCCACGAGGGGCGCGATGAGCGTGAGGGCGCGGTCGGCGCCCACATCCTTGCCGACCCGGACCGACTCGATGTCGGTGGAGATGATCGTCGGGTCGACGCGGTACTCGATGTGCCCGTCGCTGTCCGGCACCTCCCTGCCGAGCCGGCAGGCCCCCATGTCATGGCTGTGCATGATGTCGAGCACGTCGTCGTCGAACGCCCGCTGGCTCACGAGGTAGTCGGTGCTAGCGACGGCGAGCGACTGCTCCACCGAGACCATCGCGAGCTTCGTCTCGTCGAAGAACATGATCTCGGAGTACTTCTCCTCCACGAGGTCCCGCACGTCGTCGGCGAAACTGACGGGCAGGGCGAGTCCGGTGTCGACGAAGACCTGGCCCGCGCCGTCGGCCGTGAACGAGAACCACGTGGCGCCCTTCTCGCACACGGCATGGAAGGTGATGCCGGCGGGTATGCCTGCAGCGATCATCGGCGCCATCACCTGCTCCCTGATGAACGCGTCGGATCGGCCGGTGTTGAACACGACGGGCCATCCCATGGACGCAAGGGTGAGCAGATCGGTGATGATGCCCTCGGGGACCGTGCGTGTCAGCGGACTCGCGACGGGTCCGTCGACGTCGAGCAGCAACCCCTGGACACCGTGTCCCGGGGCGGGAGAAGACGGTGCAGGGGCGTCGGGGAGCATGTCGATAGGGGCGTCCGTAGGCATGTTCCCATTATGTTCCAGCAGCGCGTCCACCTTCCATTCGGTGACGTTCGGCCGTTTCCGGCGGCGTGGAAGACTTTCACGCATGGAGAGCGCACCATCGGGCATCGTCGTCGTCGGGTCCATCAACGTGGACCTCGTCATCACCCTCGAACGGCACCCGCACCCGGGTGAGACCGTCCTGGGCCGATCGATGGCGGTGCTGCCCGGTGGCAAGGGTGCCAACCAGGCCGTGGCCGCGGCGTTGCTCGGAGCCGATGTCACCATGATCGGTGCCGTGGGCTCGGATGCGTATGCCGACACCGCGCTCTCGGCACTGACCACCGCCGGCGTGGACCTCCGGGGTGTGAGCCGCACGGACGGCGGTACCGGCGTCGCCGTCGTGGAGGTATCCGACGACGGCGAGAACACCATCGTGGTGGTCCCCGGCGCGAACGCGGAGGTCACGTCCGAACTCGTGTCCGCGTCAGCGGACGTCATCAGGGGCGCGGCCGTCGTCGTCGTTCAGGGTGAACTCCCTGCCGCCTCGATCGGGGTCGCTGTCCGGACTTCGGCCGGGCGGGTGATCATCAACCTGGCGCCCGTCATCGCCCTCGACCGCCAGGTGCTTCTCCGGGCGGATCCGCTGGTGGTCAACGAGCACGAGGGGGCGCTCGTCCTCGCGCAGTTCGGTGGTGATCCTGATGCTGACCACGTCGCCGTCGTGGAGGCCCTCCTTGCCTGCGGCTTCGCATCCGTGGTGATGACGCTCGGTGGAGCCGGGGCACTCGTGACCGAGGGCGGTCGCGTCCGCGCCATACCCGCGCCCCGCGTCCCCACGGTGGACACGACCGGCGCGGGCGATGCCTTCGTCGGTGCGCTCGCTGCACGGCTCTGCGAAGGAGAAAGCCTCGACGCTGCCGTCCGGTTCGCCGTCCGGGTCGGTTCCTACGCCGTCCAGCACGCCGGTGCGCAGCCCTCCTACCCCGCGTCCGGCGACGAGCTGCCCGCTCTGTCCACCCATGCCTCCTGAGGCTCCGGGCGTAACCATTGGGCCACGAGATGGCCCCTGCAGGGTGCCCACGTTCCCTTTGGCCCCTGCGATTACCTAGGCTGTACCAGTGATCTTCAAAGCAGTGAGTGACGGCCGACCGTACCCCGACCACGGACACGTGACCCCCAAGGACTGGGCAGAGGTGGCGCCGAGGCAAGTGCGGCTCGACGAACTCGTGACCACCAAGACGACGCTCGACCTCGAGGCCCTGCTCGCCGAGGACTCGACATTCTTCGGCGACCTGTTCCCGCATGTGGTGCAGTGGAACGAGACGAT
This sequence comes from Arthrobacter sp. PL16, assembly GCF_035985055.1. Lineage (NCBI taxonomy): Bacteria > Bacillati > Actinomycetota > Actinomycetes > Micrococcales > Micrococcaceae > Arthrobacter > Arthrobacter sp. PL16. The sequence goes on along the minus strand of NZ_JAXCIC010000007.1, from coordinate 119,549 downwards.
GTACCTCGAGGACGGACTGCACAGGGCCGTCCGGACCGCGCTGCACCAGCGAACCATCCTGCATGCGAGAGTCCTCGTGCTCAATGACTGAGCAGGACTCGCCGCGCCGGCAACGGGCGCAGGCGAAGCGCGATCCGACCGAGTGGCACGGACATCGGATCGTCACCGAGACGGACCTCGGCGCCGTCTTCGAGGAGGACGACGCCGCGCGCCGCCGTCGCTCATCCATGCGGAGGATCCGCCACGGAGTGGTGCTCGTCCTGCTGATCGGCCTCGTGGCGGCGGCCGTGTACGTTGCGCTCGGCATAGCCCGCGGGGACATCAGCATCGGTGCGTCCGAGCCCTCGCCGGAGCCCACCTCGACCTGCCCGGCCGGGCCCTTCGACTACCAGGACCCGAGTGCCATCACGGTCGACGTCTTCAACAGCACCACCATCGACGGGCTCGCCACGACGGCGGCGGACCAGCTCCGCGGACGGGCCTTCGCCGTACGGGATATCGGCAACAAGCAGGTGGGCCCGACAGGCATGACCGCCATCATCATCTCCGGCGAGGGCGGGCGCGCCAACGCCTTCACGCTGCAGCGGACCATCCCCGATTCCCTCTATGTGGCCGATGAGCGCGAGGACCGGACGGTGGACGTCGTCGTCGGGACGTCCTACGCAGGGATCATCCCGCCCGAGGGGATCGACATCACCCCGGCGGCGCTGCGGTGCGCGGGTGAGGACCAGCCGACACCGACTCCCGCGCCGACCGCCCCGTAGGGGGCGCCCGACGCCCGCGGCGTCTCAAGCAGCGGCCAGGGTCATGCCGTCCCGCAGGTACTTCAGGTAGGCGGTGACCGTCAGGAAGGCCGGGAACCTCTCACCGAGTGCCACCTCCTCGAAGACCTCACGGGCTTCGTCGAAGCGGTCGCCGTCGAAACGGGGGAGTGCATCGAACTCCTCGTCGAGCAGGCAGGTGACCCATTCCCGGGTGATGATGTCGCCGTCGTCCGTGATGGCGGTCGAATAGATCCACTGCCAGATCTGCGATCGCGAGATCTCCGCCGTGGCGGCGTCCTCCATCAGGTTGTTGATCGCTGCGGCACCGTGGCCGCGCAGCCAGGACTCGATGTAACGGACCCCGATCTCGAGGTTGTCCCGCACGCCGCGCTCGGTGATGGTGCCCGGGGTCGAGGCGATGTCGAGCAGGGCCCGGTCATCGGGTACGACGTCGTCGCGCAGGCGATCGATCTGGTTCGGCCGGTCGCCGAGCTTCGCGTCGAAGACCTCCATCGCCACCGGTACGAGGTCGGGATGCGCGACCCACGAGCCGTCGAAGCCGTCGTCGGCCTCGCGGGACTTGTCCGCGCGCACCCTGTCCAGGGCGAGGGCATTGGCTTCGCCGTCCCGCCGGTTGGGGATGAAGGCCGCCATGCCACCGATAGCGTGGGCGCCGCGCCGGTGGCACGCACGGACGAGTTGCTCGGTGTAGGCCCGCATGAAGGGAGCCGTCATGGTCACCGCGTTGCGGTCCGGCAGCACGAAGCGCGGGCCTCGCGTGCGGAAGTTCTTGATCACCGAGAAGATGTAGTCCCATCGGCCCGCATTCAGCCCCGACGAGTGGTCCCGGAGCTCGTACAGAATCTCCTCCATCTCGAAGGCGGCCGTGATGGTCTCGATCAGCACTGTGGCGCGGATGGTGCCCTGCGGTATCCCGAGGAGCTGCTGGGCCTGGATGAAGATGTCGTTCCACAGCCGCGCCTCCAGGTGGTTCTCTATCTTGGGCAGGTAGAAGTAGGGGCCACGGCCCTGCTGGACGAGCGTGCGCGCATTGTGGAAGAAGTAGAGGGCGAAATCGAGGAGCCCGCCGGCGACGGCGACGTCCTGGATGAGGACGTGCTTCTCCGGCAGGTGCCAGCCCCGGGGCCGGACGACGATCGTCGGCAGTCCGTCGCGGGCGCCCTGCACGCGGTAGTCCTTACCCTCCAGGGACGTGAAGTCGATGCGCCCCGCGAGTGCATCCTTGAGGTTCAGCTGCCCGCCGATCACGTTGGACCACGACGGCGTCGAGGAGTCCTCCATGTCGGCGAGCCATACCTTCGCCCCGGAGTTCAGGGCGTTGATCGTCATCTTGCGGTCCACGGGGCCGGTGATCTCGACGCGGCGGTCCTCGAGACCGGGCGCAGGGGATGCCACCTGCCAGGATGCGTCCTCCCGGATGTGCCGGGTCCCGGGAAGGAATCGGGGATCGACGCCGGCGGCGACAGCCTGTCGCTGACGGCAGCGGTGGTCGAGGAGCTCCTCGCGTCGCTTGTGCGTGGCCAGGTGCAGCGCCTTGACGAAGTCGAGGGCATCACGCGTGAGGATCTCGCCCTGGCGCTGCACGGGTGGAGCGGTAAGGGTGATGCCGTTCAGGGTGTAATGGTGATTCATGGCGTGCTCCTGGAGGTTTGGGAGTTCTAGTGGAATTGCTGGGTCTCGGTGGATCCGGCGAGTGCGAGGGTGCTGCCCGTGGGATTCAGGGCGGTGGCGATCTGGTCGAAGTACCCGGTGCCCACCTCGCGTTGGTGCCGGGTGGCGGTGTAGCCGCGGGACTCGGCGGCGAACTCGCGCTCCTGGAGCTCGACGTACGCGCTCATCCCGTCCTGGGCGTAACCGTTCGCGAGTTCGAACATGGAGTAGTTGAGCGCATGGAAGCCGGCGAGGGTGATGAACTGGAAGGTGAAGCCCATGGCGCCGAGTTCGCGCTGGAAGGTCGCGATCGTCGCGTCGTCGAGGTGCTTGCGCCAGTTGAAGGACGGCGAGCAGTTGTAGGCGAGCATCTGGTCGGGGAACTCGGCCTTGATGCCCTCGGCGAAGCGGCGAGCCAGGTCGAGGTCCGGTGTGCCGGTCTCCATCCAGAGCAGGTCCGCGTAGGGCGCGTACGCCCGGCCGCGGGCAATGCACGCTTCGAGGCCGTTGTGCACATGGTAGAAACCCTCCGGGGTGCGCTCGCCGGTGACGAAGGGCTGGTCCCGTTCGTCGACGTCGGACGTGATGAGCGTCGCGGCCTCGGCATCGGTGCGGGCGACGATGACGGACGGCGCCCCCGCGACGTCGGCTGCGAGACGAGCCGCGTTCAGGGTCCGCACGTGCTGTTGGGTGGGGATCAGGACCTTGCCGCCGAGGTGCCCGCACTTCTTCTCGGACGCGAGCTGGTCCTCCCAGTGGATCCCGGCCGCGCCCGCCTGAATCATCGATTTCATGAGTTCGTACGCGTTCAACGGCCCGCCGAAGCCGGCTTCGGCGTCTGCGACGATCGGCACGAGCCAGTCCTCGACCGTCGACGTACCCTCGGCCCACTCGATCTGGTCGGCTCGGAGCAGCGCGTTGTTGATACGCCGGACCACGGTGGGTACCGAGTTCGCCGGGTACAGGGACTGGTCGGGGTAGGTGTGGCCCGAGGTGTTGGCATCGGCGGCCACCTGCCAGCCCGAGAGGTAGATGGCACGAAGCCCGGCCTTGACCTGCTGTACGGCCTGGTTTCCCGTGAGCGCGCCGAGGGCATTCGTATAACCGCCGGAGCCAGCCTCGGTGGTCAGCTGGTGCCACAGCTTCTCGGCGCCGCGACGGGCCAGGGTGTGCTCCTCCTGGACGCTACCGCGGAGCCGGACGACGTCGGCGGCCGAGTAGTCGCGCCGGACACCGTCCCAGCGCGGGTCGGCCGACCACTCGAGGGCGAGTGCCTCGGCGGCCGCTGCCGCCCCCTGCGGTCCTTCGGTGGGACTCGAGCTGCCTGAGTGCTGTGTCATTGCTGTCTCCTTGGTCCATCGCCGGATTGCCCCAGCGGGTGTAGAACCAACAATTCGTGAGTTCTACAGGACTTCCTAGACCAGAACGCTGGGAAGAAACGCACTTCTTCGCGTACCGTCAAGAAATGACGACTCCCGCGTGGGCCCGACCCCTACCCGCAACCCCGCCACGAGGGCAGGGCGCCCCACTGGACCTGATCAGCCTGGGACGGCGTGTGCGGCATCTGAGGAAGGCGAAGGGCATGACGCTCGACGAACTCGGGACCGCCGTGGGAACGGTCGCCTCGCAGCTGTCACTGATCGAGAACGGCAAGCGTGAACCGAAGCTGAGCATGCTGCAGCGTCTCGCAGTGGCCCTCGACGTGACGATCGACGACCTGCTGGGTTCGGAGCCGCCGTCGCGCCGTGCCGCACTCGAGATCGAGCTGGAGCGTGCCCAGCGTGGTCCCCTCTACGAGGCACTGGGCCTGCCGAAGGTCCGCATCTCCTCCCGGCTGCCGATGGAGGTGCTGGAATCCCTCGTGGGCCTGCAGGGTGAGCTGGAGCGGCGGCTCGACGAGCAGGTCGCGACGCCCGAGGAGGCGCGCCGGGCCAACGTCGAGCTGCGTGCCGTCATGCGCGAGCGCAACAACTATTTCCCGGAGATCGAGGCGCAGGCGCAGACCGTGCTCGACGCCGTCGGGTACACCACAGGTCCCGTGTCCCAGCACCTCATCGCCGACATCGCCACGCACCTGGGCTTCTCGCTGCACCACGTCAATGACCTGCCCCATTCCACGAGGTCCGTCACGGACCTGAAGAACCGCCGGATCTACCTGACGCAGTCCCAACGCACCGACCACGACCCGCGGTCGGTGCTGCTCCAGGCACTCGGCCACTACGTGCTGGAGCACCGGACACCGGAGAACTACGGGGAGTTCCTGCGGCAGCGGGTGGCGACGAACTACTTCGCCGCGGCGCTCCTGCTGCCGGAGCGGCCCACGGTGGAGTACCTCGAACGGGCCAAGGCGGCGAAGGAGATCGCGGTCGAGGACATCCGGGATACCTTCGCCGTGTCCTATGAGACCGCCGCGCACCGCTTCACCAACCTGGCGACCGAACACCTCGGCATCCGCACGCACTTCCAGAAGACCCACAAGAGCGGCATCATCTACAAGGCCTACGAGAACGACGGCGTGACCTTCCCGCAGGACCACACTGGCGCGATCGAGGGCCAGCCGTCATGCCGGCGGTGGACCTCCCGGGTGGTGTTCGACGTGCAGGACAAGTTCCGGGCCTACAACCAGTACACCGACACCCCGAGCGGCACCTTCTGGTGCACGGCGCGGACCGAGCGTGCGGCGAGCGGCGAGTTCTCGCTCAGCATCGGTGTGCCCTATGCGCAGGTGAAGTGGTTCCGGGGACGGGACACGGACATCCGCGAGAAGTCCTTCTGCCCCGACGAGTCATGCTGCCGGCAGCCGCCGCCGGACCTGGCGCGGGAGTGGGCGGGACACGCGTGGCCGAGTGCCCGGGCGCACTCGCACCTGCTCGCGGCCATGCCGCCGGGAGCATTCCCCGGCGTCGACGAGACCGAGGTGTACTCGTTCCTGGCAGCGCACTCAGGGTGACGTGATGCGTTCCGTCGTCAGGTCCGCCGTCGTCAGGTCCGCTGTCGTCAGGTCCGCTGTCGTCAGGTCCGCTGTCGTGAGCTGCGCTGCCGGATTGCCCGACGGCGGACGGCCAGCGGGTAGGCGACCCAGAGGACAAGCACCAGGACCAGGACGGATCCCGCGACCGTGAGCCCTGCGGCCCGGTTCAGCACGAGGTCGAAGATGAGCCAGGCCGTGCCCGCGAGGACCAGTCCCACGAGGGCGATCGTCGTACGGATCATCGCCCCTGTATGCCGGACGAGTGTGGCCTTCACCCGCAGCCCGAACAGGACACGGTGCAGGTTGACCGAGGTCAGGACCAGGGCCGTGATCAGGGCCGACAGGCACACCAGGCAGAGATAGACGGCCACCTGGACGTCGTCGAGTTCGGTGAAGCGGCTCTGGAACGGCAGTGTCAGCAGGAAGCCCGTCAGGATCTGGATGCCCGTCTGCATGACGCGCAGCTCCTGCAGCATCTCCTGCCAGTTCCGGTCGAGGCGTTGGTTGATGCTCTCGCCACGTCCGTCGTCGTCCGCCGGACTGCTTACTCCGGGTCTGTCATGGCCCCGCCGACGGCTTGCCACTATGCGTGCGCGCCGCCTTGCCAGACGGCGTCGAACGGGGCATTGGACGCGACCCGGTCGCGAATCCCCTCGGTGACGAAGGTTTTGGCGGTGCGGGCGGCGTCGAGCGGTGCCGCACCCTTTGCGAGTTCTGCGGCGATGGCCGCGGCGAGCGTGCAGCCGGCGCCACTGACGGCGACGTCGCCGACCTTGGGGGCGGACAGGACCTCGAGGGTCTCGCCATCGAAGTAGACGTCGACGGCGTCGGGGCCCTCGATGCGCACGCCGCCCTTGGCGAGCACGACGGCGCCGCTCTCGCGGTGGATGATGCGGGCGGCTTCCTTCAGGTCCTCGATGTTCTCGATGGTGATGCCGGAGAGCGACTCGGCCTCGAAGTGGTTGGGGGTGACGAAGGTGGCCAGCGGCAGGATGTTCGCCTTGAGTGCCTGGTCGGTGTCGAGCGCGGCGCCGGGCTCCTGGCCCTTGCAGATGAGCACCGGATCGAGGACCACGTTGTCCCACTCCTGGCTTTTCAGGGCGGCCGCCACCGTGTCGATCGTCGCAGGCGTACCCAGCATCCCGAGCTTGACCGTGCGGAGCGGGTAGCAGGACTGGATGGCCTCGAGCTGATCGGCGATGACCTGCTGCTCGACCGGTACGAAGCGGTGCTGCCACTCGTTCTCCGGGTCGAACGAGACGATGCATGTCAGCGCCACGATGCCGTAGACGCCGAGTTCCTGGAACGTCCTGAGGTCGGCCTGCGCGCCGGCGCCGCCCGTCGCCTCGGAGCCGGCAATGGTCAGGGTGATGGCGGGGGGCGAGGACGTCTGGGTGGGGAACATTTCCCTAGTGTGCCCGAGCGGCGCGGGAGCTTCCACTCCCTCCGGCGCGGGGATCCGATGGAGCATCGCGCTCGGTGTGAGGTAGTCGACGGCGGAGCGAACAGCCCGAGGGTCGGCGAGCTCGCGCAGAACGGGATGGCTGCGCTACAGCGGTCGTCCTCGTGCCTGAGCGAGTCGGCACTTCTCGCTGGATCAGAGGTCGCTGAGTTCCTGCCAGACTTCCATCACTACTGCCCGCGCGTACTGCTCCGCCAGGTTCTCATCCCGGCTCATGATGGCGCGGGCCACTCCTTCATGGTTGTCGAACGCGACCGCGACCGGGTGTGCAGGTGAGAGGCCCAGATCGGTGCGGCTTGCCAGCACCTCCGTCACGATTCCATGGAGGGAGGCGATCATGTCATTGCCGCTTGCGGCGAGAAGTAGTGCGTGAAAGGCGATGTCGGTCTCGAGGTAGGGCTGCTCGTGGCCTCGGCCGGCCTCGCCGAGGATGCGCAGGCGACTCGCAAGTTCCAGCAACTCAATTCCTACTTCAGCCGTCGCCCGGCGCGCGGCGAGGCGGGCGGCAGTCGGCTCGAGGGCGAGCCGCATCTCGGTCAGCCGGTGCAGTTGAGCCAGCCGTTCCGCTCCGGTCAGCCGCCAGCGGATCAACTGGGGGTCCAGGACGCTCCACGACGTGGCGGGGAGTACGGTCACACCGACTCGCCGCCGGGATTCGACCATGCCCATCGATTCGAGAATCCGTACGACTTCGCGGATCACCGTTCGGGAGACCCCGGCCTCGTCCTCCAGCTGGGCGAGCGTGATCACGCTGCCCGCCGGCCGGACGCCCTGGACGATCTCCGTGCCGAGTCGTTCGAGGATGGAATTGTGCAGCACCGGAGCGGGTGACAGGTTTGGCATGCTGCGACTCAAAGGTGTGATCTTTCTTGCTATAAATGTGATCTTTGTGACACACTATCGCTTCATATGCGAAATTGCCCCTATGGGCCTGAACATCGATGGAGAGTTCTGTGGAAACCTGGACCCAAACATTAGGCGCGGGGCCCCTGCTGGGTATCGCGGCCGGCGCTATCGCCCTGATCCTCATCCTGGTCATTCGATTCAAGGTGCACGCGTTCCTCACCCTCGTCCTCGTGTCACTCGTGACCGCGTTCGCAACCGGGATCCCGACGGGCGAGATTGTCACCACCTTGGTGACCAGCTTCGGCACGACCCTCGGTTCGGTGGCCCTGCTGATCGGGCTCGGAGCGATGCTGGGCAAGATGATCGAGCACAGCGGTGGTGCCCGGGTCCTCGCGGACAAGCTGGTCGACGTCTTCGGCGAACGGCGTGCACCGTTCGCCCTCGGACTCGCCTCATTGCTCATGGGCTTCCCGATCTTCTTCGACGCGGGCCTGATCGTGATGCTGCCCATCATCTTCGCCGTCGCCCGCCGCATGGGTGGCACGAACGTGCTGCTGTACGGCATTCCCGCCGCGACCGCATTCTCGGTGATGCACGTCTTCGTGCCGCCACATCCCGGCCCGGTCGCAGCAACCGAGCTCTATGGCGCCAACCTCGGGCTCGTGCTCCTCATCGGCCTGCTGATCGCCTTCCCGGTCTGGTACGTCACGGGCTACATGTGGGGCAAGTTCGTCGCCACCAAATACATCCTCCCGGTCCCAGCACTGTTCGGCACGCTCGATGACGACCAGCCGACCAACCCGCCCAAGTTCTCCACCGTAATCGCCATGCTGTTGCTGCCGCTGGTCCTCATCTTCATGAACACAGGCCTCGACTTCCTCAACGCCGCAGGCGTCGTCAACGCCGAGGAGCAGACCTGGGTGCAGGTCCTGACTGCCATCGGTTCGTCCCCGGTTGCGTTGCTGATCTCCGTTCTCGTCGCGACCGCGGTTCTGGGTCACCGGCGGGGCGAGAACGGCACGGCCCTGGAAAAGGTGCTCGACTCCGCTCTGGGCCCGGTCTGCTCCGTCATCCTCATCACCGGCGCAGGCGGGATGTTCGGTGGGGTGCTTCGTGCCTCCGGTATCGGCGACGCCCTCTCGGACTCCCTGGCCTCCATCGGCCTGCCGATCATCCTCGCGGCATACGTCATCGCCGTCATCCTCCGCGTCGCGCAGGGCTCGGCAACGGTGGCACTGGTCACCACGGCCGGACTCATGGCTCCCGCCGTGCTGGCCGGCGGATTCAGTCCCCTCGAAATCGTCGCCATCACGCTCGCCAGCGCAGCCGGATCCGTGTTCGCCAGCCACGTCAATGACTCCGGCTTCTGGCTTGTCGGCCGGCTCATGGGGATGGACGTGAAGACCACGCTCAAGACCTGGACCGTTCAGCAGTCGCTCGAATCCGTGGGCGGATTCGCACTGACCCTCGTCGTCTTCTGGCTCGGCTGATGACACCGGCCCTCTTCGATCTCACAGATCGGCTTGCACTGGTCACCGGTTCTTCCCGGGGACTGGGTCACGCTCTCGCTACCGGTCTGGCGAACGCTGGAGCCCGCGTGGTGGTGCACGGACGTGACGTAGCGGCTGTGGCGCGTGCCGCAGACAGCATCGGCGATGCGACGGGTCGGATGCCGGCGACGTCGACCTTCGACGTCACGGACGCGGGCGCGGCGGCGCGGGGTATCGCCGCGCTCGTAGCGGAGCATGGCGTGCCGGACATCCTCGTCAATAACGCAGGCATCCAGCGGCGGGCACCGTTCAACGACTTCGACGTGGCCGACTGGGACGACATCGTCACGACGAACATGTCGAGCGTCTTCTACGTCTCCCAGCCGGTCACGCGGGCGATGGCAGAGCGCGGCTCGGGCAAGGTCATCAACATCGGCTCGGTCCAGTCGATGCTCGCCCGGCAGACCATCGCGCCGTACTCGGCGACCAAGGGTGCCGTGGCCATGCTCACCAAGGGCATGGCCGCCGATCTTGCCCGCTTCAACATCCAGGTCAACACGATTTCTCCTGGCTACTTCGCGACCGAGATGAACCGCGCGCTGGTCGAGGACGAAGCATTCAACGCCTGGGTCATCAATCGCACCCCTGCTCAAAGGTGGGGGAAGTTCGAGGAGCTCCTCGGGACTCTCATCTACCTGGCCTCCGACGCGTCGTCCTTCGTGTCCGGCCAGAACATCTTCGTCGATGGCGGCATGACGTCCGTCGTCTGATGAAACCGACGGCGGCTGCGATCGCCCGAGTGAAAGTGAAAGGTTGGTCGACATGAGAGCACTCGTCATCAATGGGAGGCTCGATCTCGTTGAGACCGAACTGCCCACACCCGAGCCCGGTCCGGGGCAGGTCCGACTCCGGATGGCCTATGGGGGCATCTGCGGGTCCGACCTCCACTACTACAACGAGGGCGCCAACGGAGAGTACGTTGTGCGTGAACCACTCGTTCCGGGCCACGAGGTGTCGGGCTCCGTGGACGTGGATCCGTCCGGAGACCTTGCCCCCGGTACTCCGGTCACTGTGCACCCTGCGACCTTCGGGAAGCCTGAGCCTGGCATCGAAGACCGCCGTCACCTGTGGCCCGGGGGCGCCTACCTCGGTAGCGCGTCGACCCAGCCACACACCCAGGGGGGGATGAGCGAGTTCCTCATCGTCGACAGGGACATGGTTCGAACCCTTCCCGCCGGGCTGTCGTTGCGACGAGCAGCCCTCGCCGAGCCGTTGGGCGTGGGACTGCACGGGATCACGGTGGCTGGTGGAGTCCAGGGCAAGCAGGTCCTCGTGTCCGGATCAGGACCTATCGGCCTCCTGACCGCAGCCGCCTGCCTGGCCGAGGGGGCAGCTGAGGTGACCTCCACGGATGTGCTCGCCGGACCGCTGGAGCGCGCTCGGCGGCTCGGCGTGCACGGCACTGTCCAGGTCGGGACCGAAGAAATCCCCGCGGCGGCATTCGATGTCGTGTTGGAGTGTTCCGGCGTCCATGCCGCCGTCAATGCAGCTCTGCTGGCCGCTCGTCGGGCGGGCATCGTCGTGCAGGTAGGGATGGTTCCGAACGAGCCCCGCGGGATCAATCTCGCTCCGCTGATCTCGAAGGAACTCCAGCTTCGGGGGGCCTTCCGATTCAACGACGAGATCGACCGCGCGATCGAACTGCTCGACGAGAATCCAGCAATCGAGGACGTGATCACCCACGAGCTGCCAGCCGACCGGGCGGTCGAGGCATTCGCGGTCGCAAAGGATTCCGCGACCTCCGGCAAGGTCGTCATCTCCCTGTGGCACGGTGACTCGTGAGCACGCCTCCAACCGCCGCGAGCGAAGCTCAGCCGGAATCAGCTTCGACGGAGCTGGTCGTGATAGGCGTCGACCTGGGCACGACCAACACCAAGGCTGTTGCCTTCCGGACCGATGGCACGCTGGAGGCGTCGCATTCGGCGGGCTACCCATTGAACGAGCCTCATCCTGGGCACGCAGTCCAGGACCCGCAGCTCATCCTGGCCGCAGTGCTCGAGTCTGTGCGCGAGGTCGTGTCCCAGGTGGGGGCGCATCGAGTTGCCGGCATCTCCTTCAGTTCGGCCATGCACAGTCTCATCGGTCTCTCCCCGGCCGGTACCCCGCTCACCGAGGTCATCACGTGGGCCGACACCCGGGCCCGCGTGCAAGCCGAGCGCCTTCGTGCTTCGGTCGGCGGGCTGGCCCTGCACCGGCGCACGGGCACGCCCATGCATCCGATGTCCCCGCTTCCCAAGCTCGTCTGGTTCCGCGAGCAGGAGCCGAAGCTGTGTGAAAAGATCGGATTCTGGGTCGGCATCAAGGAATTCGTGCTCCTGCAACTCTGCGGCGCGCTGGTGGTAGATCATTCCATCGCCTCGGCGACCGGCCTGATGAACATGAATACGCTGGCATGGGATGAGGAAGCCCTCAGGATCGCAGGTGTCCAGCCTGAGCAATTACCGGAGATCGTGCCGACCACAACCGTGTTGTCCGCGCTCACCGACGACGCCGCTGCCGCAATGGGCCTTCCCCGCACGACGCCGGTGGTCGTCGGCGCCGCAGATGGGCCACTGGCGAATCTAGGGGTGGGTGCGGTGCGCCCCGGCGTGGCTGCCTGCTCGATCGGAACCAGCGGGGCCCTACGTGTAGCAGTCGACCGGCCAGCGGTTGATCCGCTCGGCGGGGTGTTCTGCTACGCACTCACGTCCAGCCGGTGGGTGGTCGGTGGTGCCATCAACAACGGTGGGGTGGTGCTCGGGTGGGCGGGGGATGCAATCGCCCCGGACCTGGCCGAACCGGCGGAGGAAGAGCTACTGGCCCTGGCAGCAAGGGTCGCACCCGGGTCCGGGGGGCTGCTGATGCTGCCTTACCTGCTGAGCGAGCGGGCTCCGCACTGGAGCTCTCTTCCACGTGGCGCCTATGTGGGTCTTACCCGAGCACATCGTCGTGAGCACCTGGTCCGTGCCGCGCTCGAAGGAGTCTGCCTCCAGCTGGCGCTGGTGTTGCATTCCATGCGTGCCGCTGGACTCGAGGTCCATAGCATCAGGGCCACAGGGGGCGTCATGCGCAGCCCGCTGTGGCGACAGCTTCTCGCTGACACGTTCGGCATGCCGATCGAATTCGCGCACGGGCAGGAGGGCTCCGGCTTCGGTGCGGCGCTGCTCGGCATGGAGGCCCTGGGCCTCATCGACTCGATCGACGTCGTCGTCGACATGGTGAAGATCGAGCAGACGGTGCGACCGCAGCCGGCAGCCGCCGCGGTGTACGCCTCCCTGCTGCCGGTGTTTGCCGAGCTGTACAACGCCCTCGTGCCCACGTTCACGTCCCTGCGACGGCTCGCACCGTCACTCCCTATCGACCTTGACCTGGGCGAAGGAAGAACCACGGCCGATCCTTCAACAGAAGGCAACACCGCTCGATAAGACCTCTCCGAGTGGGTCCATCGCTCTCCTCGCCTCGTCCGGAAAGTCGGAGAACGCCCCGGCGAATCGCAGGGACTGCCTCCCTCGGGGAGGGAGGCGGCTGCGTTTCGTCGGCGACGGTTTTTGATAGCAGCACGCCGTCATTGCACGCGGACCAGTTTCCAGACACTGGCCCGGGCGAGGGCGCCCACGCCTCCGATGATGAGGGCGGTGGGGAGGCTGTCCGCGAGTGCGATGGATGGAGAGAGCAGTGCTGCGATGGTGAAGGCCGCTGCGGCGAACACCGCGAAGAAGATCCCGATGTGGATCCACTGGTTGCGGACAGGCCGCAGCAGGAGTCCTATGACGATGCCGAGTGGCAGCCCCGTGACCAGTCCGATGCCGAGGCCGTACCAGAGAGCCACGACGAAGACCCCGAAAGCGCCCGAGCCCCATGGGAGCGCGAAGATCAGGGCGAGGGTGACGACGCCCACCAGGAAGGCGACCACCACGGCGCCGACTCCGAAGGTCACGTGGTGGCGCGGTGGCGGCGGTTCGACGTCATCGGGAGTCATGCCGTCAGCGCTCACTGCCGTGTCCTCCGGATGGGCCGGAGGTAGTCCCGCCGATTTCCTCACGACGGGCCGGCGGGACAGGACTCCGAGCCTCTAAATCAGTGGCGCGGTAGGGACCAGCAGCTCGGGGGGTAGCGTCCCTCTTGGCTGTCGGCGCGGGCATGGTTCTCCTTCGAACACGTACCAGGGAGTGTAGTCCGGCAGCCGGAGGCGCGAGGCGGCTCCCGCTCAGGCGTAGTAGCGCCCCAGTACCTCGGCCTTCAGATCGTAGAAGGTGCCATCGTCGATGGCGGCCCGGGCGTCGTCGACCATGCGCACCACGAAGCGCTCATTGTGGATGGAGATCAGCGTCGCGGACACCATCTCCTTGGCTTTGAACAGGTGGTGGATGTAGGCCCGGGTGTAGTGCGTGCAGGTGTAGCAGTCGCAGCCCTCGACGAGCGGCGTGAAGTCCCGCTTGAAGCGCGCATTCGAGAGGTTCCACCGACCGTCCGGCGTGTAGAAGGCCGAGTTCCTGGCCACGCGTGTGGGGGAGACGCAGTCGAAGGTGTCGGCCCCGTTCTCGATGCCCGTGAAGAGGTCATCCGGTTCCGAGATTCCGAGCAGGTGCCGGGGCTTGTTCTCCGGCAGCTCGTCGCTGCACCAGCCGAGAATCGTCCCCAGGTTCTCCTTCTCGAGCGCTCCGCCGATGCCGAAGCCGTCGAAGTCCATCGCGCCGAGATCGGCCGATGCCTTCCGCCTGAGGTCCTCGTACTGTGCGCCCTGGATGACGCCGAACAGGGCCTGATAGGGACGGTGGCTGCGCTCGTCGGTCAGGCGCTCATGCTCGGCGATGCACCGCAGGGCCCATAGCCGCGTCCGCTCCAGGGACTCCTCCTGGTAGCCGCGGGAGTTCATCAGGGTGGTGAGCTCGTCGAAGGCGAACATGATGTCCGCACCGAGCTGGTGCTGTACCTGCATCGAGATTTCGGGCGTGAAGCGGTGGCGGTCGCCGTTGAGGTGGGATTTGAACCAGACGCCGTCGTCGTCGATGTGGGCGAGGCGCTCCTTGCCGACGGCCACGCGGTCGTCGGCGCCCTCCTTGTCGGCGTCGACGGGCACGTTCATGGTGATGACCTTCTTGAAGCCGGAGCCGAGGCTCATCACCTGGAAGCCGCCGGAGTCGGTGAAGGTGGGGCCGGGCCAGTTCATGAAGGCACCGAGTCCGCCGGCCTCGTCGAGGACGTCGGCGCCGGGCTGCAGGTAGAGGTGGTAGGCGTTGGCGAGGAGCGCCTGGGCACCGAGCTCAGCTATCGCACCGGGCAGGACGGCCTTCACCGAAGCCTTGGTGCCGACCGGGATGAAGGCGGGGGTGCGGATCTCGCCGTGCGGGGTGGTTATCGTGCCGGTACGTCCGTGCCGTGGCCCCGGGCCCCCGGCTCCCGGCGTCGTGTCCTCCAGGCGGCTATGGACGGCGAAGGAGAACGAGGACTGCTGGGACTGTGGATGCACCACCCCATTTTGCCAGCCCGCGGCAGGGCGTCAGGACGGCGGGCGCTTCGCGAGCTGGGCGTCGAGCGCTCCGACGGCGGCCAGCTCCGCCGCGATCCGGCGCTCCAGGACGTCTCGGCTCAGGGTTTTCGAACCGCCATGGGCACGAAGGTAGAGCAGCACGCCGATACGCAGGACGCGCCAGTCCCGTTCGACGTCGGTCTTGCCGGCAGTGGAGGCGCGCAGGATCTCCGGGTCGTACACGTTGGGCTCGTTGAGCTGGCGCTGTCGGTACATAGCCGCAGTCTTGGCACGCAGAGGATCCGTCTCGGCGTCCTCGGCAGCGCGGATGGCGGCCGAGTAGCGGGCCGACCGCGCGTCGTCATGCCGCGTCAGGTAGGCGGCGATCGCGAGCCCTCCCTCGATCCACTTCCACCTGCCGAAATTCCCGTCGAAGGGCAGTTGCGCCAGGAGGTCGGCAACAGACAATGCAGAGGCGGTGTCGCCCTCGTCGATGAGGAGGGTGAGGGCGAACTGGTGCAGGTCCTGGAGGTTGCTTCCGGCCTTGAGGTTGATGCCGCGGGCGAGGCGGGCGGCGACGCCCTGGATTGCCTGGCTCTCGGGGTGCGCCTGGGCGATCTGCGCTATCAGCTCTTCCGGAGATCCATGGTCGGCCGCGACGGCGGAGAGCCCGAGTTCGGCGTCGGCCGGTTCGAGGTAGGCCATGGAGCCGGTCGCCAACCTGATGCGTCGTTCGCCCGCAATTGTCGCGACGACGAGTGCAGGCACTCCGAAGTCGTCGTTCTCGACCACGACGGCCGACACCTCCGCCGGCTCCCCGCCGTCGGGCAGCGCCAGCATGTCACCCACCGCAAGCACCTCTGCCGGAACTGCACGCAGCCCGGTCCTGTCCATCCTGTTCACCATCATGTACGTCGTGCCAACCTCTGCCAGTAGCCCCTGGATGATCACCTGCGCCCCAACGCCCGTATCACGATACGGTAACGCGGGCCCGACGGGTGCCCTGTCGACGCTAGCGGCCCCAGCCTGCGTGAGCGAGGGCCTGACGCAGCAGGTCGGCTCGGCCACCGGAGAATTCAGCCTGGATGGACGGGCTGAGCGTCTCGGCGGGCGTCAGCCAAGACAACTCGAGTGCGTCCTGGCGCGGACTGCACTCACCCGTCACCGGGATGAGGTAAGCAAGGGCGACGGCGTGCTGGCGGTCATCCGTCAGTCCGGTCTCGGAAGGGGACGGGAAGTACTCGGCAATAGTGAAGGGCAGGGGCGACGGCGCCAGTTGCGGCAGCGCGAGCGGTCCCAGGTCCTTCTCGAGGTGACGTAGGAGCGCGGCCCGGATCGTCTCCCGGTACATCACGCGGCCGGACACGAAGGTGCGCACCATCTCGCCCTGTTCATTCGCCTGCAGGAGGAGTCCCACCTCGTTGACGTAGCCCAGGGCGTCGCACCGCACGGGAATCGCCTCCACGTAGACCATGGGCAGGCGGCGGCGGGCCTCGTACAGGTCATCTTCGGAGAGCCAGCCCGGATTGGGGTCAGGGGTGCGTACGTTCATAACCCAGTTCTATAGCAGACCCAAGCCCGGGCACGGGCGGCGCGCGGTTCTTCGGCCCGTGGCTGAATCCGGGGCGAAGTATGGCGCAACAGTGTCGTCAGTGCGCGGCAGGACCGTGGACGTCCTGCCGCCACTCGTCGACCCGCACGTCTGCGCCCCACGGAGCGCCGACGCGGAGTGACAGCCCGCAGCTCGCATCGATCACCACGGGCTCGAACCCGCCGGCCGTGAGCGCGGGCACCAGGTCCCGAACGTCACCGTCGTACTCGAAGGCAAGTTCTGTCGCGACGACCTCCCCCACATGGGTAGCGACCACTCCGCCGTTCTTCGCCCTGAAGTGATGCGAGGTACCGGCATCGGAGCTGGTCCGAGGCTTCGCGCCCATGTCCTTCAGCACACCCGCGGCAGCGTCGACGTCGGGCGTGTACCAGAGGGCCAGCACGGCCAGCGCCGACGGCGGCGCCCCCGTCTCGCGTGGACCTGCGCCTGTGAGGAGGGACATGCCGTCCGGTGAGGTCACCCGGGCTGCCGGCCCGTGGTCCTCTTCGGACAGCTCGACGGCGGTTCCGGCCTCGGTGGTCCGACGTGCGAACTCGCGCACGTCCGCGACGTCGAAGGCGAGCGCCGTCCTACCCTCCTCCACGCTGCCCGGCGCACAGGAACGCAGGGCGACCCTGCCACTTCCGGCGTCGAAGACTGCGATGGATCCGCCCGGCGCCGGATCCTTCGCAGGGTGTAGTCCGAGTGCCTGCAGGAAGCGGGCCGAGCCGTAGATGTCGGACGTGTGGATGAGGGGTCGGACGCGGAGCACCAATTCTCCTTGAGGTAGCGCGTGATTCCTGCTCGCCGAACGCGCACAGGCTGAGGCTCTGGTCGTCTGGTCGACCCGACCTCAATCATGAGGGCCATAGCCGGCACCTCGGTTCACGCGCGGACAGGCGCGGTCTAGGGTAGGCGCATGAAGGCCGAACTTCCAGAGCTCCTGCTGCCCGATGCCACCGCGTGGCGCCACTGGCTGGAGGAGAACCACGCATCCTCACCGGGCGTCTGGCTGATCGAGCACAAGAAGGGAGGGGCGACGACGCTGCTCACCTACGCGCAGGCGCTCGACGAGGCCCTGTGTTTCGGCTGGATCGACGGCCAGGCGAAGTCCCGCGACGAGGGGAGCTACTTCCAGCGCTTCACGCCGCGCGGCCCCCGGAGCATCTGGTCCGTCCGGAACCAGACCTACGTTGACCGGCTGCGCACCGAGGGTCGCATGCGCGAAGCGGGGGAGCGGGCGGTCGCCGCCGCGCAGGCCGACGGTAGGTGGGAGCGGGCCTACGCCGGACCGGCTACCGCGGAGGTCCCGGCGGACCTGATGGCAGCCATCGGCTCTGACGACGCCGCGTCCGCCATGTTCGATACCCTCACCTCCCAGAACCGCTACGCGCTGATCTTCCGGTTGGGACAGCTGAAGACGCAGGTGGCCAGGGAGCGGAACATCGCCAAATTCGTTGCCATGCTCGCGCGCGGCGAGACGTTCTATCCGCAGGGTGCAAGGAAGCAGGATCCCGGGAAGTGAACCCGCAGGACCGGGACCTACGTCTTCGAGCCCTTCGACGGGTGGTCGACGCCTGGACGCGCTACCCCTACTCAGTCCTCCCCGCGCCCTTCCCGCGCCCTTCCGGCGTCCGCGACACCCGTTGCGCTTCCAGAACCATCCAGGCCTGAAGCTGGGAGGACAGGCTGACGGGTGTGCGTTCCTGTCGCGGTGGGAAGAGGAATTTCCTGCCCTGCACCTGCAGGCGGCCCGACCAGATGTGGTTGGCCGTGGCGTCCAGCAGGGTGCGGGCCAGCTGCGAGGCTACCGGTCCGACGCCCGACAGGGACGCCTGCGCGAGATAGCGTGCGAGGATCCCCGTGAAGAGCCCTGCATCACCGCCTGCGCCGAGTGGCAGCACGCCGTCGTCGCCGGCTACTTCGCGGGCTACGGCCTCCACGAGATCGGCTGCGTGCTGGAGGTTCTCCCTGCCCCCGACGGCGACCAACACGCCCAGCACCGTGCCCTGGTTGTAGGTGTGGAGCGACCGCTCCACCCGGCCGTCGGCTTTCACGCCGTCGAGATAGAGGCCGCTTTCCTGGTCGTACAGGCGAGCCCGGAGCCAGTCGAGAAGCTCCTGTGCCCGGCCGGTGTCGCCCGCCCGGGCGAAGAACAGCGCAGCGGGAGCCGTGCTCGGCGTGTTCTTGTAATCCCGCGTGGTGTTCCAGAAGACGCCACCGCCCAGATCCTGCGTGTGTGCCGAGCGGAGGGCGCCGGCGAGATTCCGGACGCGACGGCGCGGTCGTCGTCGTCCGTCGACCGCGTCGAGTCGCTGCAGGGCCAGGGCCAGCCACGCCATGTCGTCGTAGTAGGCGTTGCGCCACCGGCCGCCGTTGCGCAGCCAGATGCCGCGGACCAGCTTCCGGGCTTCGGTCAATGCGTCTCCGCCGGGATCGCGGAGGTGCTCGTCGAGGAGGCAGTCGAGGAAGTGCGCCTGCCACCAGTAGTGCCAGTGGCTTCGGGGACTGGTCGGCGGCGGGAAGGCGATAGCTCCGAGGCGCGTCCCGGGGACGCGCAGGCTGCGGCGGGCGAAGACCTGCCGCACGCTGGCTGCCGCAACGGGAGCGGCCTCGTCGGGGATGGGCATGTGACCACCCTAGCCACGCCGGTCTCTCGTGGGACTGCGCAGGATGCTCAGTACATCACCCGCCGGGTGCGCAGTGGGCCACGTCACAGTACGCTGGGCGCGGTACGGGACCAACAGCGGTTCCTGTCGAACCGGAGGAATCAGGGATGGACATCAGGGGAGCGGTAGCCCTCGTCACCGGTGGCGCCTCGGGCCTCGGGCTGGCCACGGCCCGCAGGCTGTACGACGACGGCGCGTCCGTGGTGCTCGTCGACCTCCCGCAGTCCGCCGGCCTGGACGCCGCAGCCGGGCTCGACCCGTCGGGCGGGCGCGTGCGGTTCGTCGCCGCCGACGTCGCCGACCCCGCGCAGGTGCGCGCCGCCGTCGACGCGGCATCGGAGCTCGGTCCGCTGAGGATCGTCGTCAACTGTGCCGGTATCGCGACGCCGGGCAAAGTGCTGGGCCGCGACGGGGTCCTGCCGCTCGAGCAGTTCACCCGTGTCATCACCGTCAACCTCGTGGGTACCTTCAATGTCATCAGGCTCGCCGCAGAGGCGATTGCCCTCACTCCCGCGGTCTCAGGGCTCGGCGGCTCCGACGAGCGCGGCGTCATCATCAACACGGCATCGGTGGCGGCGTTCGACGGGCAGATCGGGCAACCCGCCTATGCAGCCTCCAAGGGCGGAGTCGCAGCAATGACCCTTCCTATCGCCCGTGAACTCGCCCGGTCACTCATCCGCGTGGTCACGATCGCGCCCGGCATCTTCGAGACACCGATGATGGCCGGTCTGCCACAGGACGCCCAGGACTCCCTCGGCGCGCAGGTCCCCCACCCCTCGCGCCTCGGCAAGCCGGTCGAGTACGCCGCGCTCGCCGCGCACATCGTGGAGAACCAGATGCTCAACGGCGAAACCATCCGCCTCGACGGAGCCATCCGCATGGCGCCGAAGTAGAGCGCATCCGAACAACGCCCGGTCTCAACCGAAAGGACGGCTCGATGACGAGCCAACTGCCCACCGCCGATTTCCTCGGGTTCGAGGGCCTGCTCGCGAGCCACGAGCGGGAGAAACTGCAGGACGTCCGTGACTTCCTCGCCAAGGAGGTGGCGCCATGCGCCACCGAGTGGTGGAACCGCGCCGAGTTCCCCCACGAGATCCTCCCGAAGCTCGCCGGGCTGGGCCTCAGCACGCCCGTGCAGCAGGGCTACAGCCACCTGTTCAGCGGACTGGTGATCGCCGAGCTGACGCGGGCCGACACCTCCATCGCCACGTTCTTCATGGTGCACCACGACCTCTTCGTCGAGGCGCTCCACACCTTCGGAAGCGAGGACCAGAAGACCAGGCTGCTGCAGGACGCCATGGACCTCAAGATCACCGGGGCCTTCGCACTCACCGAGCCGCTGCACGGGTCCGACGTCGCCGGCGGCATGGAGACGACGGCCACGCGCGACGGCGACACCTGGATCATCAACGGCGCCAAGCGCTGGATCGGCAACGGCACCTTCTGCGACTACATGCTCTTGTGGGCGCGGGACACGGAGACCGGGGGAGTACGCGGCTTCATCCTCGATGCCACGCTGCCGGGTGTCATCCGCACGGCCATCGCCCACAAGATCGCCCTGCGCACGGTGCAGAACGCCGACATCACGCTGACCGATGTGCGGATCGCGGAGACTGATCGCTTCGCCGGGATCGATTCCTTCAACGACACCCGGCAGCTCCTGCTGGGATCGCGCATCCTCGTCGGATGGCAGGCCGTCGGCCAGCAGCTGGCCGCGTTCGACGTCGCACGGCAGTACGCCGTCGAGCGCCACCAGTTCGGCAGGCCGGTCGCCGGGTTCCAGCTGGTGCAGGACCAGCTAGTCACGATGATGGGCAACACGACGGCGAGCCTGGCCGTCATGGCGCGTATCGCGCACCTGCAGGAAGAGGGCGCGGCAGACATGCCGCAGGCGGCCTTCGCCAAGTCCTTCACCACGGGGCGCATGCGGGAGACGGTGGCGCTGGGGCGGGGAATCCTCGGCGGCAACGGGATCGTGACGGACTTCCGCATGGCGAAGATCTTCGCCGACGCCGAGGCCGTCTACACCTACGAGGGCTCCTACGAGATCAACAGCCTGATTGTGGGCAGGGCGCTGACGGGGATCTCGGCCTTCGCCTGACGTTCCTGGGCCGGCGACGGGCAGCGGGAGGTTCACATGACGGACGAAGTGAGGCGTGCGCCACGTTACTGGGTAGGATCCCAACAGCAATCCGTCGTATCCAGTGCCGTATACGCCTCGTTTTCCGTGCCCTGAAAGCAGGCTGTCGTGACAGTGCCCCTCGATGTATCCCCCGTGCTCGCCGCCGACCCGTTCAGTGGGGCGGCCGGCGACATCAGTTCCGACCTCCGCGCCGACGTGCGCCGCGTCAGCACGCTGCTGGGCGAGTCACTGGTCCGCCAGCATGGCCAGGACCTGCTCGATCTGGTGGAGCGCGTGCGCCTCCTCACGAAGCAGTCGAAGGAGTCGGGCACGGTGAAGGACGCCGGCGAGCGGGCCGCGCTCGCCGGGCAGGTACGGGAACTGCTCGCTGCGCTTCCTATCGGTCAGGCCACCGAGCTGGTGCGGGCCTTCGCCGCCTACTTCCACCTCGCCAACGCCGCAGAGCAGGTCCACCGGGTGCGGGGACTCCGGACGCGGTCCGAGGAGCACGGCTGGCTCGCACAGACGGTCTCGCGCATCGCTTCCGACGCCGGGCCCGAGGCGCTGGCCGCCGTCGTGCAGGAGCTCGACGTCCGCCCCGTGTTCACGGCACATCCCACCGAGGCGTCGCGCCGCTCCGTGCTGGACAAGCTCCGGAGGCTCTCCGACGTCCTCGCCGACTCGACTGCCGAGGGCTCACAGCAACGACGACGGCAGGACCGCCGGCTGGCCGAAGTGATCGACCTGATCTGGCAGACGGACGAGCTGCGGCAGGTGCGGCCCACGCCGATCGATGAGGCCCGCAATGCCATCTACTACCTCGGCGACATCCTCACCACGACGATGCCCGAGCTGCTCGAGGACCTCTCGGACCTCCTGGCAGAACATGGTGTCGCACTGCCTGCCGCAGGAGCACCCCTGAAGTTCGGTTCCTGGATCGGCGGTGACCGCGACGGCAACCCGAATGTCACGGCTGCAGTGACCCGCGAGATCCTCCAGATCCAGAACCAGCAGGCCGTTCGGATTGCCATCCACTTCATCGACAAGCTCATCTCTTCGCTTTCCTCCTCCACGGCGATCGTCGGGGCGTCCGAGGAACTGACGGCATCGATCGAACGCGACCTCGCAAACCTCCCGCGGCTGGACAAACGCGTGCTCGAACTCAATGCGCAGGAGCCGTACCGGCTGAAGCTGACCTGCGTGAAGGCGAAGCTGCTCAACACGGCAGCCCGCGTGCAGCACCAGACGGCGCACGAGCGGGGCCGCGACTACAGCGACACCGCGGAGGTGCTGGCCGATCTGCAGCTCCTCGGCGACTCACTGCGGGAGCACTCGGCGAGCCTCGCCGCTGACGGCGCCCTCGCCACCGCCTCCCGCGTCATCTCGTCCTTCGGCCTGCACCTTGCGACACTCGATATCCGCGAGCACGCCGACATGCACCACGACGTCGTCGCGCAATTGACCGACAGGCTCGGCGAGTTGGACGTGCCCTACCTCGAGCTGGACCGCGAGGGCCGTCTCCGTGCCCTGTCCCGCGAGCTGGCGTCGCGGCGCCCGTTGGCGACAATCAATCCACCGCTCGACGACGGCGCCCGGCGCACGTTCGACGTCTTCCGCGAGATCGCGTCGGCGCTCACGACCTACGGTCCCGACGTCATCGAGACCTACATCGTCTCGATGACGCGCGGTGCCGACGACGTCCTCGCGCCGGTGGTCCTAGCCCGGGAAGCGGGCCTGGTCGACGTCGTCGGGAACGGCTCCGGAGGACCCGATTCGGGCGCCTTCGCGAAGATCGGCTTCGCCCCCCTCCTGGAAACCGTCGACGAACTCCGGGTTTCCGCGGAGATCGTGGACACGCTGCTGTCCGACCCGACCTACCGCGAGGTCGTGCGGCTCCGTGGAGATCTGCAGGAGGTCATGCTCGGCTACTCCGACTCCAACAAGGAGTCCGGCGTACTGACGAGCCTCTGGGAGATCCACAAGAGCCAGCGCCGATTGCGTGACGTGGCGGCGAAACACGGCGTCCGCCTCCGCCTGTTCCACGGCCGCGGTGGTTCCGTGGGCCGCGGTGGCGGCCCGACGTACGACGCGATCCTCGCCCAGCCCAACGGCGTGCTCGAGGGTGAGATCAAGTTCACCGAGCAGGGCGAGGTCATCAGCGACAAGTACTCGCTGCCCGCCCTTGCCCGTGAGAACCTCGAGCTCTCCCTCGCGGCCGTCATGCAGGGCTCTGCGCTGCACCGCACACCCCGCACATCCGACGACGATCGCGACCGCTGGGCGGAGGTCATGGAGACCGTGTCCGACGCCGCCTTCGCCCGGTACCGCTCGCTGATCGACCACGAAGACCTCCCGGCCTATTTCCTCGCGTCGACGCCGGTCGAGCAGCTGGGGTCCCTGAACATCGGCTCGCGGCCGTCCAAGCGCCCCGATTCCGGCAGCGGGCTCGGCGGTCTCCGGGCCATCCCATGGGTCTTCGGCTGGACGCAGTCGCGGCAGATCGTCCCCGGCTGGTTCGGCGTCGGATCCGGTCTACGAGCTGCCCGCGAGGCAGGCCACGAGGGGCTGCTGGAGGAGATGCTGGACCGCTGGCACTTCTTCCGCACTGTCGTCTCGAACGTCCAGATGACCCTTGCGAAGACCGACCTGGAGATTGCTGCGCACTATGTCGAGGCATTGGTCCCGGACGAATTGCAGCACCTGTTCGGTGTGATCCGCGAGGAGTACGAGCTGACGCTCGCTGAGATCCGGCACCTCACGGGTGAGCACGAACTGCTCGACAACCAGCCCGTACTCAAGCGATCCCTCGCCGTGCGCGACCAGTACCTCGATCCCA
Source organism: Arthrobacter sp. PL16 (assembly GCF_035985055.1). Classification (NCBI taxonomy): domain Bacteria; kingdom Bacillati; phylum Actinomycetota; class Actinomycetes; order Micrococcales; family Micrococcaceae; genus Arthrobacter; species Arthrobacter sp. PL16. The sequence goes on along the minus strand of NZ_JAXCIC010000007.1, from coordinate 95,618 downwards.
TCTCCTACCTGCAGGTCGAGCTGTTGCGCCGCGTCCGTGCCGAGGCCGACGGCGGGCAGCCCGACGTGCAGCTCCAGCGGGCCATGCTCATCACCATCAATGGCGTCGCCGCGGGAATGCGCAATACCGGCTGATCCCGCCGGGGCCCTGACAGGGGCTGCCTTGGAATACGCGCCGGAGGGTGAGGGTTGCCGCCCAGTGGAAGCTGAACAGCGCCGGCCCCGGCCGGATGACCCGAGGAGCACCATGAAGGCAGTGTTTTACGAGACGTACGGCGATCCCGATGTCCTCCAGTACGGCGAGCAACCGGACCCGAAGGTGGGCCCCGATTCCGTGCTCGTCGACGTGCGCGCAGCATCGGTCAATCCGGTCGACTGGAAGATCACGGCGGGCTACCTCGACGGCGCCCTGCCGACCGTCTTCCCCGTGATCCCGGGCTGGGACCTGGCCGGCGTCGTCGTCCAGCCGGGACCGTCCGTTGTCGAGTTCGAAGCCGGCGACGAGGTCATCGGTTACGTCCGCATGGACACCGTGGGTCTCGGTACGTTCGCCGAACAGGTTGCTGCTCCCGTTCGGACACTCGCGCGGAAGCCGAGCAACATCTCATGGGCCGAGGCCGCCACCATGCCGCTCGCCGGGCTCACTGCGTACCAGTCCCTGCGGGCCGTCGGCGTCAGCGACGGTGACACCGTGCTGGTGCACAACGGTGCGGGTGGCGTCGGTACGTACGCCATCCAGATTGCGAGGGCGTGGGGAGCGCGCGTGCTGGCCACGGCGTCGGAGAAGAACCACGACTTCCTGCGCTCCCTGGGGGCCGAGCCGTTGACCTACGGCGAAGGACTCGCGGGCCGCATCGCCGAGGCGGCGCCCGAGGGGCTCGACGCCGTCGTCGATTTCGTCGGCGGAGACGACTGGGTGGCATCCCTGGAACACCTCAGGACGCCCGAGCGTGTGGCATCTGTCGCCGATGCCGCGGTGAAGGACAAGGGCGGCCGCTACATCTTCGTCCGCCCGAACCCGGCCGACCTGCTTGCGCTCACCGAACTCGTCGAGTCCGGCAGCGTGAAGCCCGTCCTCGCGGAGAGTTTCCCGCTCGAGCGCGCGGCTGACGCGTTCCGCAGCAGCATCGAGGGGCATGTCCGCGGGAAGATCGCCGTCACCGTCGGCGAGCAGGGCTGAATTCCGGCCTCGCGCCGGGCCGTGCATGGAAGAGCCGGCGGGACGTTGCATCTCCCGCCGGCACTCGGCCGATCCGTGCAGTGCCGTGTCGTGCAGGAGGACCTCAGTAGCGGCTGTCCTGGTAGTCGTCGCCGAGCAGGTCGAGTGGCTCGCGCTGGGCGTCCTCATGCGCCCGGAGCCAACGCCGGTACTCATGGTCGACGCGGTGGCGGCGGGAGCCCGCGGTGATGAGCAGCAGGAAGATCGCAAGAACCGCGGCGAAGGCCACACCGAAAGCGAACGGCTGGCCCAGCACACGCTCGACGGCGATCCACAGCAGTCCCCACGAGGTAGCCGCAGCGACGGCGAGACGTCCGCGGTCGGTCGAGCATATGACGGCGGCGGTCATCAGGATCACGACGATCCCTGCTATCGCCCAGCTGGTGCCCTGCCAGTCGAACAGGTTGGTTCCTCTGGCCGTGAAGAACGCCGCAGCATTGGCGCCCGCAGCCAGGAGTACCCACCCGAGGTACAGGCCGATCGGCGTATCGACGAGGGCACCTTCGAGCCTCGTCTCGTTGGGGTAGTCGTTCATGGTCCGAACGGCCGCCAGCAGGGCGAAGAGAAGCAGCATGATGACCACCAGGCTCTGGGTCAGCTGACCCGCCTGGGCGCTCAGGATCCAGGCCAGGTTCAGGAGCATCGAGGCGGCTACGGTCCAGCCGAGGTTGCGCTGGCGCTTCGTCCGCCGTTGGGAGGGCAACCACTGGAAGACCGTATAGGCGACGAGCCCCACGTAGATCACGCTCCAGATGGAGAAGGCGGACGACGACGGCGCCAGCAGGGTCGCGTCCGGCGAGAACAGGCCGCCTGCGGCGTCCGCGATCGAGGGACCGCCGAAAGCACCGACGCCCGCCGCCGACCCCAGGATGCACGCGATCGCGCACATCGTCACAACCGTCTGCCGCACGACATCCGCGTCCCACGAACCGATGTGCTGTACCGTCGCGCTGCTGCCCCGGCTGAGGGCCTTGCCCGTTGCCCCCGCAGCGAGCCTGGCTTTCTCGGCCGCGAGGCGGAACCGCTCGTTGGAGTCCGTGTCCGGCGGTCCGGCCGCCACGACAGTATCGGTCGTGTCCCCATGCCCGGTGGCCGGGCCGGTTGCCCGCACTGATGCCGGGCCGGTTGCCGGCACTGATGCCGAAGTCGACGTCGCCACCGGCCCTGGCGTTGGGCGAGTGTCCGGCGGCGCCGCCCGGGAGGAGTCGTCGCCTAGCCCGGTCGCAACCCGGGGCTGCGCGGCCTTCAGCCGTTCGAGGACGCTGGCCGTGTCCGAGGGACGATCGGCCGCAGTGGATTCCAGCGCGATCGTCGGCGGCCTGACCGGCTTGTCAGGAAGCCGGGGTCCCGGGTTCATCGGGGTACTCATGCGCTTTTCTGGCCTTCCGGAGTTTCTTCAGGGCGAGGACTGCCGCCGTGATGGCTCCCACCAGCGTACCGACTGCCATTCCGAGCAGGGCACTGACGCCGGCGGGCAGGCCGGTGGATGCCCCCGCGATGAAGCCGAGACCCACGAGCCAGGCGGTCCACAGGAGGCCGCCCGCTGCTGCCGCGAGCATGAACGGGCGGAGCGGCAGTTCCGCGATACCGGCCACGGCCACGCTTGCCGTGCGGCCGCCCGGAAGGAAGCGTACGGCGACAACGGCCGCGTAGGTGGGTGAGGTGCCCGCCTTCTCGATGACGTTGCGGAGCCCCCGGTGGATCGAGCGTCCCCACCGGAACCTGTCGAGGAAGTGCGTCAGCCTGCGGCGGAAGAGCAGGAAGAGGGCGACGTCGCCCACCCAACTCCCGGCGAAGGCGGTAACGATGGCGAGAGGGAGGAGGAGCATCCCGTGGGCTGACATGGTGCCGGAGCCGATGACGAGGAGTTCGGAGGGCACCACAGGGATCGCCACGTCGACGAAGATCACGGCGAACATGAGGAGGAGATAGAGCGGTGCTGGAATGTCCGAGCCAGGCAGGTCCACCCTGCAAACCTACCGTCCTCCAACCCGCGGCGGAGGACGGTTCACAAGACGTTGGTGGGAGTCAGGCGAACTCGGCGAGCGTAAGGCCCGATTCGTAGCGCCGTTCCGTCCCGTCGACCGGGTCCGTGAAGGCGATGCTGTGGGCCAGGAGCTGCAGCGGGCGCGTGTAGTCGTCCGGTGCCTGCGGGTGCAGGACGGGATAGAACAGGTCATTGATGATTCCCAGCCCGAGCGACGCCATGTGGAGTCTGAGCTGGTGTGTCTTGCCGGTGTGCGGCTGCAGCCGGTACAGCCCGCGCTCGTCCCGCTGCTCGAGCAGGTTGACGGTGGTGTGCGTGTTCTGGGGGCCCTCCACCTCCTGGGCCAGCAGGTAGGTGCGTGATTTCACGATCCGGCTGCGGACGTCGAGCGGACCGGCGTCGAGGTTCAGCTCGGATCGCACCGGCGCCACGGCTCGGTACTCCTTGCTGATCTGCCGATTCTCGAAGAGCAGCTGGTAGGCGCCTCGGGTCGCCGGGTCGACCGAGAACATCAGGATGCCTGCCGTCATCCGGTCGAGGCGGTGCATGGGAATGAGATCCGGAAGATCGAGCTCTACCCGCAGCCTGACCAGCGCCGATTCCGCGACGTACATGCCGCCGGGCGTGGTGGGCAGGAAGTGTGGTTTGTCGACGACGAGCAGGCGTTCGTCCTGATGGAGGACGGAGAGTTCCACCGGAAGGCGCTTCTCCACCGGAAGCTCACGGTAGTACCAGATGAAGGTGTGCTCGCCCAGCGGCGTTGACCGCGTCAGGACATCTCCTCCGAGGGCGACGACCTCCCCTCGGTCGAAGCGGGCGCCGATACCCTCGGGGTCGACGTGGTCGAACCGGTCGAGGATGTAGTCGAGAGCGGTGCTCCACGGCCCTTCGGAGGGCAATCGCAGACGCGTCGCGTTGACCCCGTTCCGCACAGGCAGGGGCGACTGCATGGCCATCAGCGCCTCATCCTCCCGTTTCCGCCCACCTGGTCAGGGTAGTACCGCTCCGGCGGTGGCTTCCAATCGCGGCTGGCAGTGCGGGCAGTAGTAGATCTCTCGCAGCTCGGTCTCCTTGTCCCCGAGCTGTTCGAGCGCCACCGGGGTGCCGCAGCGCAAACAGCCTCGCCGAGACCGTCCGTAGACCCAGAGGGTGTTCCCCCGCAGCTGACCGGTGGTGGCCCGGGTGCTGCGTGCCTTGTTCGCCTCGAGGAGCTTCTTGGAGAGTTCGACCATGCGCGGCAGGTTCGGGACGTCGCCCACCGGGGTGAGCGGGTGGACACCGGCAAGGAAGCACAACTCGCACCGGTACACGTTGCCGATCCCGGCGAGGTTCCGCTGGTCGAGCAGGGCGAGGCCGATGGGCCGGTCCGGCTGGTCCAGCAGCCGGCGCAGCGCCTCGTCGGGATCCCAATCGGGTCCGAGCAGGTCCGGTCCGAGGTAGCCGACCGCTTCCTCCTCCTCGGCGCGAGATATGACGCGGAGGAAACCGAGTTCGAAGCCGACGACGACGGCGTCGTCCGTCTCGAGGATGCAGCGGGCCTTGAACGCGGGCCTGCGCCATTTCTCCCCGTGCGCGTAGACGTGCCAGAGGCCCTCCATCTTGAGGTGCGAGTGGATGTCCCAGCCGTCGTCGCCCCCTCCGCGGATGAGCAGGTGTTTGCCGCGGGCGACAGTCTCCTGCACGGTGTCCCCCGTGAAGTCGACGGTCGCGAAACGTGGCACCCGTATGTCGCAGCGCGTGAGCACCTTCCCCGCCAAGGCGCGGTGCAGTTCACGGGCGGCCCGCCAGACGGTATCTCCCTCAGGCACGGATCCTCAGCCCCTTCGGCGTCGTATAGAAGCCGGCGTCAGCGAGGGCTCGGCCGATGTCGGTATCAAGGATCTCACCGCCGTTCACCTTCTCGAGCGCCATCTTGTCTGCGGCACCACGACGGATGATCATCACCAGGGCCAGCGCCGCCGCGCGGAGGACATCGGCGTCCTCGGTGAACGCCAGCAGGGTCTTGCCGCCGCGCTCGACATACAGTGCGAGCGCACCGTCGACGAGGACCACGAGCGCGCCTGCTTTCCGTCCGGCACGATGCCCGCCCTCGGCCTGGGGCCAGCTGAGCGCGGCGCCGTAGGGGTTGGCCGGATCCGTGGCGGCAAGGGCGACGGCGTGCAGCGGTGGCGCTTCACCTCCGAGCACGTCCTGGGCCGTGGGCAACTGGTTGTCCGCGCTGAAGGAGCGCAGGCGGTCCACCGTGGCGGGCACCGCGAACTGGGCGGCACCGAGGTGCTCGATGAAGTACCCGCGCCTGCACCTGCCCATCTCCTCGAGCCTCGCCAGCACCTTGTACATGATGCCGAAGCCGCCGGGGATGCCCTCGTTGCCGACGGCTCCGCGCGTGACGACGCCGTAGCGGTCGAGCAGCAACTCGGCGGTGGCGTGCGCGTGGAGCGTCGTCTCGGCCTCCACGCCCGGCAGCATGTTCCAGCGACCGGCGGCCAGGGGAGGGGTGGGCCTCTGGTACCCGCCCATGTCGTCGGACGCAGCACTCAGGCGCATCGACGTGCCGGTCAGCGACTTGCCCGGAGCCCGGCCGAGCCGCCCGGCCCGCGAGGTGCGCGCCCGTGCAGGCACCGGTCGCTGCTTGTGCGCGGTCTTGCCGTTGGCCAGCAGGGAGCGCACCGGGGTGAAGGTGTCATTGCTGATCCTGCCCGCCCACACCAGATCCCAGAGGGCGGTCACGACGGCGCTGTCCGACGTCGATTCCTGGACATCGAGCAGGTTGGTGAGCTGACGCAGGAAGTAGCCTCCGCCGCCGGACAGCAGGTCGAGTAGCGCGGTGTGGAGCGACGACGGCTCGAACGCGGCGTCCGGTCGCAGGGTCAGGGGTGCGTTCTCGGCCAGGTGCAGCGCTATCCAGCCGTCATTGCCGGCGAGCGACCCGGCCCCGGACCAGAGCACCTCGCCGGTTGCCGTCAGCTCGTCGAGCATGGCCGGCGCGTAGTTGGCAACGCGCTGCGCAAGGACGAGTGGCTCCCAGGCCGAGGCAGGAATCGGAACGCCCGAGAGCTGGTCGATGACCGTGATCACCCCGTCGAGGCCGCGCAGGCCGGAGCCGATGTGCTGCCACACGGGTAGGAACCGACCGTAGGCGGTCGGGTCGACCGGCTCCACTTCCTGCCGCAGCGCTGCCAGGGAACGACGGCGCAGGCGGCGCAACACCTCGACGTCGCACCACTCGCTGGAGGCAGGGGCATGGAGCGTGATGGAGCCGGGCGCGGCGCCGGAATCGGCCGAGATGTCGAGGACGGGCACCGATTCCGTAGGACGGAACTCGCCCTCCACCACCCGACCGGCGCCGGCGAGGCGTTGCAGTGACCCGGCGACGACGGCCACGCCGAGTCCCAGGTGGGACGCCGCCTCGGCTGCGGTGAACGGACCGTGCGTGCGCGCGTAGCGGCCCACGAGGTCGCCGAGCGGATCGGCGATGGGCTCGATGAAGGCCAGCGGGATGCCCATCGGCAACGGGACGCCGATGGCATCGCGCAGGCGTGCAGCATCCTCGACGGCGGAGATCCGCTCGGTACCCGCGATGTTCACCGTCAGTGCCCGGGTAGCCTTCGTCAGGGCTGCGACATGCTGCCGGACGAGGTCCGCGGAGGCGCGAACCCGTTCCGGGGCCGGTGGATCATCGTCGAGGGAACCTGGGGGATGCCCCTCCGGTTCCCCCACCTGGGCGTCCGCTGGTGCCTCCAGACGCTGGGCTATCTCGTCGACGGTGAGCGGTCCGAGGAGGCGAAGGAGGTCCGCGACCCCCTCGAGGCCGCGTGCGAGCCGGTCCGGCCTCAGTCGCTGCAGCTCCAGCTCGGTCTCGGCGATGACCCGCGCGTCGAGCAGTTCCCGCAGTTCCGCCCGCCCGAGCAGCTCGTTGAGCAGCGTGGGGTCCAGCGAGAGTGCTGCTGCACGGCGCTCGGCCAGCGGGGAATCGCCCTCGTAGAGGAAGGATGCCACGTAGCCGAACAGCATGGACCGCGCAAAAGGCGAGGGCTGCTGCGTCGTGACCTCGACGATGCGGAGTTCCCGGCGCTCGAGCGACGCCGCGAGGTCCTTCAGCGCCGGGAGGTCGTAGACGTCCTGGAGGCACTCGCGCACGGTTTCGAGGACGATCGGGAAGGTCGGGTACTTCTTGGCGACATCGAGCAGTTGCGCGGATCGCTGCCGTTGCTGCCACAGAGGGGTGCGCTTGCTCGGGTTCTGGCGCGGGAGGAGGAGTGCCCGCGCGGCGCATTCGCGGAAGCGGGAGGCGAAGAGCGCCGACCCGCCCACCTCGGCGGTGACGATGCCGTCGAGTTCCTCGGCATCGAACAGGAAGAGGTCCGCGCCGGGCGGTTCGTCGTCCATGAGCGGCACCCGCAGCACGATGCCGTCGTCGGAAGCCATCGCCGAGCCGTCCATGCCGTAGCGCTGTTCCAGCCTCGCCCCCACGGCGAGGGCCCAGGGCGCGTGCACGGGCATGCCGAAGGGACTGTGCAGCACCACGCGCCAGTCGCCGAGTTCGTCGTGGAACCGTTCCACGACCAGCGTGCGGTCATTCGGGACCACCTCGGTGGCCTCACGCTGTTCGGTCAGGTAGGTGATGAGGTTGCCGGAGGCCCAGGCGTCGAGCCCGATCTTCTCGCACCGCTCCTGCGCCTTCTCCGGCGTGGTGCCGGAGATCTCCCGGTTGAAAGCGCCGATGGCACGGCCCAGTTCCACGGGCCTGCCGAGGGAATCACCCTTCCAGAAGGGCAGCTTGCCGGGCTGGCCGAAGGCGGGGGAGACCAGTACGCGGTCATGGGTGATCTCCTCGATGCGCCAGCTCGTGGCACCGAGGGCGAAGACGTCGCCCACGCGTGACTCGTAGACCATCTCCTCGTCGAGTTCTCCGACGCGCCGGCCGCCGGCACGCGGACCCTCACCCTCCGAGCCCACGAGGAACACCCCGAAGAGCCCGCGGTCGGGGATGGTGCCGCCCGAGGTAACCGCCAGGCGCTGCGCTCCGGGCCTTCCCGTGATGGTGCCCTCGACGCGGTCCCAGATGATGCGTGGGCGCAGTTCGGCGAACTCGTCCGACGGGTAGCGGCCCGCAAGGAGATCGAGTGTTGCATCGAAGGCGGAACGGGGGAGGGTGGCGAAGGGTGCGGAGGTGCGGACGACGTCGAACCACTCCTCTACGTCGATGGTGCCGAGCGCTGCCGCCGCGACGGTCTGCTGCGCCAGGATGTCGAGCGGATTGGTCGGGATGTAGAGGGGTTCGATCTGCCCCGCCAGCATCCGCTCCACCGTGACCGTGGTGTTGACGAGGTCCCCCCGGTGCTTGGGAAACAGGACGCCCTGCGAGACCTCGCCCACCTGGTGTCCGGCGCGGCCCACGCGCTGCAGTCCGCTTGCCACCGAGTGTGGCGATTCGACCTGCACCACGAGATCCACGGCTCCCATGTCGATGCCGAGTTCCAGGGAGCTGGTCGCGACGACGCAGCGCAGGCGCCCGGACTTGAGGTCGTCCTCGATGAGGGCGCGCTGGTCCTTGGACACCGATCCGTGGTGGGCGCGGGCGAGCAAGGGCTCACCTCCACTGCTCTGGCCTGCCTGGGCCATCATCTGCGCGGGAGTCGCGGTGGTGTGCGCGTACGACGGCGTGGGGGAGGCGGGCTCGATGGCTCCGGGATCACCGCCCGCAGCCCATACCGCGTCCCTTTCGAGCCGCTCGGCGTGGATCTCGTTGAGCCGCGCGGTCAGCCGCTCCGCGAGGCGGCGCGAGTTCGCAAACACGATGGTGGATCGGTTCTGGCCGATGAGGTCGACGATCTTCTCCTCGACGTGCGGCCAGATGCTCGCCTGCGGGACGGCGTCGCCGTCGTCATCGGTGTTGGAAGCGGCTCCGCCCAGTTCCGTCATGTCCTCGACCGGAACGGTCACGGTGAGGTCCCACTGCTTCTTCGAAGGTGGTGCCACGATCTCCACGGGTGCGTTGCCGGAGAGGAACCGGGCCACGGTCTCCTTCGGCTCCACGGTCGCGGACAGGCCGATGCGCTGCACCGGCTTGTCCAGCAGCGCGTCGAGGCGGGCCAGCGAGACGGCGAGGTGGGCGCCGCGCTTGGTGCCGGCGACGGCGTGGACCTCGTCGATGATGACGGTATCCACCTCCATGAGGATTTCGCGCGCCTTCGACGTGAGCATGAGGAACAGCGACTCGGGGGTGGTGATGAGGATGTCCGGCGGCCGCGTGAGCATGGCGCGCCGCTCCGCCTGCGGAGTGTCACCGGAACGGACGCCCACGGTGATGCTGGGCGCGGGCAGGCCGAGACGCTTGGCGGTCTGGGTGATGCCGATGAGGGGTGCGCGCAGGTTCCGCTCGACGTCGACGCCGAGGGCTTTCAGCGGCGAGATGTAGAGGACCCGGGTCATGCGCTTCGGCTTCTTCGCCGCAGGATTCCTGGACCCCTTGGCGGCCTCGATCCCGGCGGCCTCGGAATCACCGCTGCCCTCGCCGGAGGCGATGAGGCGGTCGATGGCCCAGAGGAACGCGGCGAGTGTCTTGCCGGACCCGGTAGGTGCGACGACGAGCGCATTCGATCCCGCGGAGATGGCCGACCAGGCGCCCGACTGGGCAGGGGTCGGCTCGGAGAATGCCCCGGCGAACCACTCATGGGTTGCGGGGGTGAACCTCGTCAGCACCTGCGTCGTCACTCCCTCATCATGCCCCAGCGCACCGACAGTTCGAGGTGGTGGCCGCCGCACCGTGCGCCGGCCGCCGAAGCGGGGGTGCCAGGCAGTAGGTTGCGTACAAGGGCCGCGCCGAGCGGTCGGCGGAGGAGTGGTCCATGGCAGCCGGAGCAGGGACTGCGGAGCGCCCGGCATCGCGGGGTCAGGTGTCGAACAACTGGCTGCCCGTCGTCGGGATCGGGGCACTCTTCATCGGCGGGGCAATGGCGGCTGTGGTCTTCGACGGCGACACGGGCCGCATTGCTGTCTACTTCGTGGTGAGCACCCTCGTCCTCATCCTCCTGACGGCGCCGTGGCTCATCCGCCATCCGCCTGCGTTCAACGCCACCACGGGCGCCTACCTGGTGCTCGCCGTCGTCGTCGAACTGGGAGCCCTGCTCGGCGGGGCCGTCGAGGCGTTCCGTGGCCTCGGCGCCTGGGTGGTCCTGGGACTGGGGCTCGCTGTGTACGGGTTCCTCGAGCGGGGACGCGTTCTGGTCACCGCCGGGGTCGTCGCAGCGCTCCTCGGCGTCGCCTCGATCACGGTCGACCTGCCCTGGGTGACCCTGGCCCTTGCGCTGGCTACCGCCGCCCTCATCATCTTCGCGGCATGGCGGCTATGCCTGTCGGGGCTGCACGAGGGCGTCCCCGGTAGCGGTTCCTAGGACGCCGGCTGCAGCGTCCCGACCCGCATGAGCACGATCGCGGTGTCCGAGCAGGCGGAGATCGCCTGCGGCAGCACGAGCGAATCGGTTGCGCCGGGCGGGTAGACGCGGAGACCGGCGGACTGGGTGAGCCCGCAGTCGCCCCCGTAGTTGCCCGCGTTGGTCTGCTGCAGGGTCGTGCTGACGGACGCTCCCGGAGCGAGGGCCACGCGCACCGGTGCTGAACCATCACGCTCCGCGGGGGCACCGATCTGGGCGCCGGCCGCGTCGGTGAAGGACACGCCCGGATATCCCTCGACCGAGCACTCCTGGTCCGAGGCATTCGTCAGGACGAGGCTCCGGTAGACGCTGCCGGCAGCACCTCCACCCAGTTGGTCCTGGACCGACCCGGTCAGCTGCGCCGCCGTGCAGCTCCCACCCGCTGCAGGCGTCGTCTCCGAGGGAGTCGGACCTGCCGACGGGGTCGGCGACGGTATGGGCGGAGCCGACGACGGTGATGGTGACGGCGAAGGTGATGGCGTCGTACTCGCGGTAGGACCGGGTGAGGCCGACGGCGGTGCCGCCGCCGTCGGGACTGCGGAGGCAGACGCCGACGGAGCCTCGCTCCCCGTGGTGGCTGACGGCGCTGCCGCCCCGCCGTCGTCGGGCCCGGATGCCATGCAGCCGCTCAACGCCGCCAGTGCTCCGACAGCCGTAACGGCCGTGATCCAGCGCTTGCTCCCCAGCAAAGTAGTCATGCCCACACCCTACGTCCGCCACACCGACAGTCCTCTCCATGTCGGGTAGATGCGGCAGGGCGTGCCGCGATTGTTACCTGAGGGCTGACGGCGCCGGACTATTCATGATGGTAGGCACGTCCACCCGCGATCTCCTGTGCGCGATACACCTGCTCGACGAGGATCAACCGCACGAGCTGGTGCGGAAACACGAGCGGTGAGAGCGACCAGATGAAGTCGGCGCGCTGATGCACCTGCTGGTCCACCCCGTAGGCCCCACCGATGATCACCGTCACGCTGCGCGAAGCCTCGAGCGGACCGAGCAGGGTCCGGGACAGGGCGGGCGAATCGATGGCCTTGCCACGCTCATCGAGCAGCACCACGAAGTCGGTGTCGAGCCTGGCCAGCAGCCGCTCGGACTCCTCCTTCCGGGCGGCATCGTTCTCACGGGCGGAATGGGCAATCAGCTGCCAGGAGAGGTCGAACGGCTTCTTCAGCCGCTTCGCATAGCGGTCTATGCCCTCCGCCACCCAGCTCTCGTGCTTGCGGCCCACTGCGAGCACCCGTATTGCCATGTCCTCAGGCTATAGCGGTCCCACGGCGGCCACTCAACCCCCTCCAAGGTGAACGCGCAACGGACGCTAGGCAAAGAACAAGCGCTTGCACAACAGATTCCCGGCGAGAATTTTTCCTGCCCACGGGTACCCGCCGTAAGTACGCTTACTAAATTCCTGTAGGACCACGAACGGACGAAGGGGGCGGCAATGTCGACCATCACCGGCGGAATCGACGCGACGAACACAGCGGGCACCGAGGCACGCTCCCGACGACGAACGGTCGGCGTGGTCCTTGCAGGCGGCGTCGGCACCCGCATGGGGCTCGAGATCCCCAAACAATTGGTGCCGGTCGCGGGCCGGACGAGCCTGGAGCACACGGTCGACATCTTCCAGCAGTGCCCCTTCATTGACGAGATCATCGTCATGATGGATCCCGGCTCGATGGACCGTGCGGAGAAGCTGGTCAGCCGGGAGAAGTTCCCGAAACTGACCGGTCTGCTGCCGGGCGGACGTGACCGGAACGAGACCTCCTACCTGGCGCTGCGGGAGATCGCGACGCCCGGCTCCAAGGTGATCTTCCACGACGCCGTCCGCCCGCTCGTCGACCCGTCCATCATCAGGGCCTGCGTCGACGCGCTGGACACCTATGACGCCGTCGACACCGGCATTCCCTCCGCGGACACCATCATCGAGGTCGATGAGCACGACATCATCAGGGCCGTCCCGCCGCGTGCGTCGCTGCGCCGCGGCCAGACCCCGCAGGCCTTCCGATGGGACACGCTCATGGAGGCGTACGGCCTTGCGCACAGCGACCCCGCCTTCGCCGCGACGGACGACTGCTCGGTGGTCCTCAAGTACTGCCCCGACGTCCCGATCATCGTGGTCCCGGGGCACGAGGCCAACATCAAGATCACCCACCCCATCGACATCCACCTCGCGGACAAGCTGTTCCAGCTCAAGCACCAGCACGTGGACCCCGTGCCGCATCCTGCCTCCTCCCTCCGCGACGCCGTCGTCGTCGTGTTCGGCGGCAGCTCGGGCATCGGCGGGGAGCTCGGTCGGCAGCTCGAGGACGAGGGCGCGCACGTGGTGTGCCACAGCCGCACGGGCAGCGGCACCTTCGTCGAGGATCGCGCGTCCGTTTCCCGCGCGCTCGCCGATGCCGCCGCGCAATACGGACGGATCGACCACGTGGTGCTCACCGCAGGGGTCCTGACGATCGGCAATCTCGTGGGCCTCTCCGACGAGCAGCTCCAGCACGACGTCGGCGTCAATCTCATGGCCGCGTTCGTCGTCGCGCAGGAGGCGCACTCCTACCTTTCGGCCTCGCACGGGTCCCTGCTCCTCTTCTCGTCGAGCTCCTACACGCGCGGCCGCGCCAAGTACACCGTCTACTCCGCGACGAAGGCCGCGCTCGTGAATCTGACGCAGGCGCTCGCGGACGAGTGGGGGTGTGACTCGATCCGCGTCAACTGCATCAGCCCGAGCCGAACCGCGACACCCATGCGCGAGAAGGCTTTCGGCCACGAGGACGAGCAGACTCTCGTGCAGGCGGCCGACGTGGCCCGCGTGAGTGCCCAGGTCCTCGCGTCCGACATCACGGGACAGGTGTTCGATGTCCGCCTTCCGCAGGTGGATCCGCTGCCGACACAGCTTGAAAGTGTCCGGTGAGCGCGCCCGCCCTGACAGCCGACGCCGATCGGCTGGTGATCACCGGCGCCCGCGTCCCCTCCGGGGATGCTCTGTCCGTCCTGCTGGACGGGCGCCGGATCTGGTCCGTCCGCGCGCCCCGGCCCGACGACGGCGCGCTGGTCATCGAGTGGCCGGCCGCCCTGTCCGAGCGGTTCACCGGCCGGGCCCGCCTCGCCGTCGAGCACGCAGGCCGTGAGATCGCGGCGGGGACCGTCGCGTTCGACGACGGCTCCGACTTCGACCTCTGCGAACCCGGCACCGGCATTCCGCAGGTCGTCAATAAGTGGGGGAGGATCGCCAGGTCCTTCGAGGGCCGCGACGCCGCACTCATCGAGCATGTGCTCGACGAGGCGGAGCACCTCATCGATGCCCTCCGCCGGACGGTCGGCGTCGAACTCTTCGTCACGGGCGGCACGCTGCTCGGTCCCGTCCGCAACGGACGCATCATGGCCCACGACGACGACGCGGACCTCGCCTACCTCAGCGCGCACACCAACCCGTCCGACGTCGTGCTGGAGAGCTTCCGCATCGAGCGGGCCCTCGTCGACCAGGGCTACGAGGTGGTACGGCACTCCAGCGGCCACCTGCAGCTCATGTTCCCCGGCGGCACCGTCACGGACCACTTCTACCTCGACATCTTCACCTATTTCGAGTGCGACGGCTGGTTCTACGGGACCTTCCATGCGCGGGAACGCGCGGACACCGTCACCATCCATCCGCTGAAGCCGCTGTCCGTGAATGGGCGCATGCTGCCCGGTCCGGCCGAACCGGCTCAACTCCTTACCGCGATCTACGGACCGTCGTGGGAGGTGCCCGATCCCACCTTCACGTTCGTCACGCCGCCGGCGGCATTCCGCCGGTACTACTGGTGGCTCAACCACTTCGATGTCGACCGCGAGAACTGGGAGGACCACCATCGCGCGGAAATCGAGGGCGGACCGGCCCTTGTGTCATCGGCCCTGGCCGTCGCGACGGCAGCCCAGCTGCCGCCGTCGTCGACGGTCCTGGATCTCGGCTGTGGACTCGGGGCGGATGCCTGCTACCTGGCGGAGCGTGGCCACCGCGTCCTCGCCGTCGACTACAGCCGGCCCGCACTCGCCTGGGCACAGGAACACCTGGCGCGCGACGACGACGCCGTCCTGTTCGAGCGGGTGAACCTCACGATGGCGCGCCACGCGCTGCACCTCCGGCGACGCTGCGCGGAGCTCGACGGGACGGTCCACGTCCATGCCAACCACCTCTTCAACGCCCTCAACCCCCTCGGATGGGACACCACGCTGCTGCTCATCAAGCACCTGCTGGCCACCCCCGGAAGCCGGGCGTTCCTCGAGGTGGGGGTTGCGGGTGCGGAGGGGTCGGCGAGCTGGACCGAGTACCAGCCCGTCGACTGGACGAGGTTCCAGGAGCAGCTTCGGCGGTACTCGCTGAACGCCGAGGAACAGTACGACGAGCTGCAGGACGATGACGGAGCAGGCCCGGCGATGAGCCGACGCGTGCTCGTGAGAAGGGAGACGACATGACGGAGACAACAGCACGGGAGGTGGGCTTGCGGTTCGACGGGCCCGACGACGTCGCGGAACAGCTACAGGTGCTCCGCGCCGAAGTCGAACAGTTGCGGAGCGAGGTGGTGCGCCTCGACGCGGACCTCGACGAATCACGCCGGCTCAACCTCCGGGCGGCCGAACTGCTCGACGTCGTCTACGAGGAACTGGGCGCCTCGCGCCTACACCGCACCGAACAGCCGCGCGAATTCCCCACCGATCGATCGCGCGACGAACCCATCGGAAGGGAGGGAACGACATGAGCGCGCAGGAGGAAAGGCCGGTCGAGATCATCGGCGGCTTCGAGAGCACCTTCATGCCGGCGCACAACCGCGACATCTTCGAGACCACCGAGCACGATCTGCGGTGGCGCGAGGATCTCGCCCTGCTGTCGAAGTCGGGCATCACACGGCTGCGCTACCCCGTTCGGTGGCACCGGATCGAAGAGGTCGAGGGCAGCTACGACTGGTCCTCCACGGACGAGGTCATGGGCTATCTGCAGCAGCACGGGTTCCGGCCCATCGTCGACCTCGTGCACCACACGAGCTACCCGGCCTGGCTGACCGACGGTTTCGCCGACGCCCGTTTCGGCCCCGCCTACCTGCGCTACGCGGAGGCCTTCGCCCGCCGCTACCCGTGGGTGGGGGAGTACACGCTCTTCAACGAGCCGTTCTCCACCCTGTTCCTGTGTGGGCACGAGGCCATCTGGCCGCCCTACCACTCGGGGCTGCAGGGGTTCGTGGACCTGGTCGTCAACGTGATGCCGGCCGTCGCCGAGGCGAGCCGCCTATACCGCGAACTGCTGCCGGACGCCCGGCACGTGTGGGTGGACACCTGCGAGTTCCACACGGGGTCCGACGCCTCCGGGCAGCGGTACGCGGACATGGCCAATGACCGCCGCTTCCTGGTCATCGACGCCTTCCTGGGCAGGGGATACGACGTCGAGAGCCAGCTGGGCCGCGATCTCGCGCCTGTGGGCGGCGAGAGACTGCTCTCCCTTCCCACGGGGAGCATCGATGTGCTCGGGCTCGACTACTACGCACACTGCCAGTGGAATTTCTCCGAGGCGGGCGGAACAGCTCCTACCCCCACGCCGCTGCCCCTGGCCGACCAGGTCCAGCAGTACTGGGAGCGCTACGGCCTACCCTGCATGCTCACCGAGACGAATGTCCGCGGGCATACCTCGGACCGCGCCACCTGGCTCAAGTACGTGCTCGAGCAGTGCGAGGAGGCCCAGCGCCGCGGCGTCCTCATGGACGGGGTGTGCTGGTTCCCCGTCGTCGACTCCACGGACTGGAACTCCCTGCTCTTCCGCTGCGAGGGCCACGTGGACCCGGTCGGCGTGTACTGGCTCGACGAGGACCTCGAGCGGCGCGCTTCGGTGATGTCGACGTCGTACGCGCTCGCCGCAGGGGGAGCGCGCTCCGCCGACCTCCCCGCCTACGTCCTGGCCGAGCCCGTCGCCACCTGGCTACAGGGCTACCGACCGCAGATGGCCCACTGGGACTGGCAACAGCCGCCCAGTACCGATCTCGGCTCACGTCTTCCCCGTACAACTACTCGAATGGAATTGAGGATCGTCGATGCAAAGTGAACTCATAGTTTTGTCGCACC
This sequence comes from Arthrobacter sp. PL16, assembly GCF_035985055.1. Classification (NCBI taxonomy): domain Bacteria; kingdom Bacillati; phylum Actinomycetota; class Actinomycetes; order Micrococcales; family Micrococcaceae; genus Arthrobacter; species Arthrobacter sp. PL16. Next base: position 78,896 of record NZ_JAXCIC010000007.1, on the reverse strand, counting down.
TGCGGTGGGATTGGGTCTGGCAGCGCCCTCAACAGCTCGTATCGCGCCTGAACAAGGCACCGGGCCGGACGACCTGGTTCGTCGAGGAGCCCCTCACTCCGCCGGACGTCGAGGTGACGCAGAACCGCCTCGGCACCGCCGAGGCCGAAGGCCTGACCCGCGTTTACCTGGAGATTCCTGAACAGGGCAGGCACGTGGGCTTCTTCGACGAGGTCATGCCCGACTACGTCGAGCAGTTGCCCGGACTCATCGGCCCGCCCTCGGGTGACCGCGTCGTGTGGATCTACACGCCGCTGGTGCTGGAGGCGGCCCTCGCCCTCGAGCCGACCACCCTCGTCTACGACGTCATGGATGATCTCGCGGCCTTCAAGAACGCGGCCCCCGAGCTGCTGGTCCGCCAGCGCCAGGCACTGCGCCGCGCCGACGTCGTCTTCGCCGGGGGACGCTCGCTGCACCGATCGGTGGTGAAGCAGGGCCGGGAGGATGCGCATCTGGTGCCGAGCGGAGTGTCCGTGGGTCACTATGCGGCTGCTGCGCGGCACGCCGATCCTGACCGCAGCAGGCCCGTGGCCGGCTATGTCGGTGTACTGGACGAACGGATCGACCTCGAACTCGTGGCCTCACTCGCCGAGCTGCTTCCCGAGTGGGAGATCCGCATGGTCGGTCCCATCTGCAAGATCGAGGAGTCGGACCTGCCGCAGGCGCCCAACATCACCTACCTCGGGCAGCAGGCCTACGAGGACCTCCCGGGACACATGGCGCAGTTCGACGTCGCACTCATGCCTTTCGCCCTCAACGAGGCCACGAAGTCGATCAGTCCCACGAAGACCCTCGAGTACCTCGCCTCGGCGTTGCCTGTCGTGTCCACGCGTGTGCCCGACGTCGTCGCGGACTTCCCGGGCGTCGTCGAGTTGCAGGACGACGCCGAGGGGTTCGCTGCTGCCTGCGAGAAGCTTCGAGGGCGGGCCGGGAAGGCTCCGTCGCCGGAGCTGCGCCGGCTGCTGAAGAGGCATGACTGGAGCAGGATCGCCGAGCTGATGGACAAGCTCGTGTTCGATCAGGAGCGGTCGACGCCGGAGCGCGCCACGGCCGAGGCCTCCGCCTAGCGCCCATGCCGACCCCCAGCAGGCGGGAGGATGCTCCGCTCTCCAGGGAGCATCCTCCCGCCGACCACCTCCTCCTCCACTTCAGTGACACCCACTTCGTCGCCGACGGCCTGCTGTACGGGGGCGTGGACGGCCGTGAGCGGTTCGGCCGGCTCCTGGCCGAAATAGGACGGTCAGGCGTCCGGCCGGACGCGCTCATCTTCACGGGTGACCTCACCGACACCGGCGATCCTCGGGCCTACGAGGCGCTGCGCGACGCCGTCGAGCCATTCGCCGAGCGCCTGGACGCCCCGGTGATCTGGCTCATGGGCAATCACGACCAGCGCTGCGCGCTCCGGACGGCGCTGCTCGGCGAACCGGCGGAGGACACACCGCTCTACCGCAGCTATCGGCTGGGCGGGCTGCGTGTCATCACGCTCGACTCCTCCGTGCCCGGGCGCCACCACGGTGAGCTCGACGACGCCCAGCTCACCTGGCTCGAGGCCGAGTTGGCTCGGCCCGCGCCCGAGGGCAGCATCCTCGCGCTGCACCACCCGCCGATCCCGATGGTGCAGGACCTCGCCGTGCTGACGGAGTTGCGACGGCAGGATCGGCTGGCGGAGGTCGTCGCGGGCAGGGATGTCCGGCTGATCCTCGCCGGGCACGTCCACTTCCCGTCGTCGTCGCTGTTCGCCGGCATCCCGGTGTCCGTGGCGTCGTCGACGTGCTACACGCAGGACCTCAACGTGCCGGTGGGAGGAATCCGGGGGATGGACGGCGCGCAGGGCTTCAACCTGGTGCACGTCTATCCACACACCGTCGTCACGTCGGTGGCGACGCTCGCGTCCTTCGGCACGGTGGGGGAGTATGTTGCGCCGGAGGAGGCACGACGGCGACTGCGTGCGGCAGGCGTGGGCGGCACAGTCCGCAATCGGTAGTGCACTGTGGAATCCCTACACCGGTCCAGCTTTCGGCGCTGACGAAAGCTGCCACCCCGCGTCCCAGCGCGGCGGGAAGAACCCTGCTGCTGTTGGGTCGAAGGGCACCTGACGCCGTCATGCGCTCCAGCCGGGACTGCACTGTCCCGCGCACCAGCCCCAGCCGCTGGGCGAGCACCATGATCGGAACGCGCGGGTCTTCGTCCATGGCCTTGAGGATGCGCTTGTCAGTCGCGTCCAATTACTGCACAGCGCACCTTTCCCTCCTGGTCCAGCCGCTCCGCTGAAATGGCGGGGCGGCCCGGACAGTCAGGCCAACATCAGCGGCTAGCGGCCAGGAGGCCCAACTGGCGGGCCATGACGACGGCTTCAAGCTGTGAGTGGACTCCGAGTCGGGTGTGGATGGCTTTTACGTAGCCCCGGCAGGTGTTCTGGGAGATCCCCAACGTTTTGGCGTTCGATCGGACATCTTTGCCTTCCGCCATGAGTTTCAGTACGTCCATCTGGCGTTTGGTCAACAAGGATGCGGCGGCCGATGCCTGGCCGTGGGGCAGTGCCTGCGTTGCGAACGCAGCAAGAATCTGCGGATCTACCTCGATGACCCCTGAGTGGGAATGCCGGACCGTACCCAGGAGGGCAGTCAGGGGCGTGCCCCTGGCGAGGAAGGCGGAGGCGCCGGCGGCGGCCGCCTGGGCCAGGCCCTCGCTGGTGGGCTCGCTGACCAGCATCACCACATGTGTTCCCGGTGAAGCGGCCATCAAATCAGCAGCAATTCGGGGTCCCAGGCCTTCCGGCCGGCCCGAACTCACCACCACGACGTCCGGCTGGAGGCTGCGGCACATCCGAAGCCCCATCGTGGCATTCCTGGCGAAGCCCAGCCCCTGCAGGTCAGGTTCATGATCAATTGCCGATGTCAGCAGTTCGGCAAATGACGTGTGGTCATCAATAACCAGGACGCTGGTTCTGGCTACGCCGGTATCCACAGCTTCTGCCGTCATCGTTGACATCCCCAATCATCGAAACACCGGGGATACCCGCCGATCAGGCGGTTCCCTAGCACGTCCGTTACCTGAATCTTCCGCCTTTGGGGCGCTCCCTGTATAGGTCCCCTGCCCCCCTAATTTGGGGGTCCTTGCAACCAAGGTGGGACTACTTGCCGGTTCCCGGCTGCGCGAAGCTTAGTCGACCGCCGAAAGGCACCACCCCCTTCGCAGGTTGGACGAGCGATGACCGGTTTATTCGCTAGATGGAGTTTCCAGTTCCGGCTGCTGATCCTGGCGCTGGCTGCAGCAATAATCGCGATGGGGTTCTGGTCTTTTCCCAGGTCCTCCGTGGACGCATTGCCTGAATTCGAGCCGGCCCAGATCGAGATTCAGACCGAAGCCTTGGGGCTGTCCGCCCTTGAAGTTGAACAATTCATCACCTCCCCAATGGAAGTGGACTTCCTGAACGGCGTCGCATATCTGGACGAGATCCGTTCGGAGTCCGTTCCGGGCCTTTCCTCCATCCAGCTGCTTTTTGAACCGGGAACGGACCTGCCGCGGGCGCGCCAGCTCGTTGCTGAGCGCCTGGTGCAGGCCCACTCACTGCCAAAGGTTTCCACGCCCCCGGTCCTGATGCAGCCGAAATCCTCCACCAGCAGGGTGATGATGGTCCGGCTGTCGTCCTCGGAGGTTCCGCTCATGGACATGTCCGTGCTCGCGCGGTGGAATATCAAGCCACGCCTGATGGGTGTTCCCGGGGTGGCAAACCTCTCCATCTGGGGCCAGCGTGAGCAGCAGATGCAGGTCGAAGTGGATCCCCAGGCGCTCCAGGCGCGCGGGGTAACACTCAACCAGGTCATCCGGACAACGGGTAACGCAGTGTGGGTATCGCCTCTGACCTTCCTCCAGGCCTCAACACCTGGTACGGGCGGCTTCCTGGAGACGGAGAACCAGCGCCTTGGGATCCAGCATGTCCTGCCTATCACCACCCCCAGCGACCTGGCACAGGTCAGTGTCGAAAACGTGACGGGCCCGCCGCTGGTTCTCGGCGACGTGGCAACAGTCCGGGAGAACCACCAGCCACTCATCGGCGACGCAGTGGTGGACGAGGACCCCGCCCTCATGCTCGTCATCGAGAAGTTTCCCGACGCCAATACGGCCGAAATCACTGCAGCGCTGGAAGCCGCTCTGGACGACCTGAAACCAGGCCTTTCAGGAATCGATGTGGACACCAGCGTCTACCGGCCCGCATCCTTCCTTGAGTCCGCGATGCAGAACCTGGGTATGGGCTTCATTGCCGGCCTGTTTCTGGTCGCGCTCCTCCTGGGCCTCTTCTTCAGGTCCTGGCGGACGGCCCTGGTAGCACTTATTGTCCTGGCAGTTTCCACGACCGCTGCCTTCCTCACGCTGTCGGTGCTCGGAATCGGGCTGAATATTGTCGTCTTCGCCGGATTGGTTCTGGCTTTGGTCGTGGTTGTGACAGACCTCGTGACTGACTTGAACGGGTTGCGCCGGCGGCGGGAGCTTTCCGCCTCGGGCTCAGGCCGGCGTGCGGCAACCGTGAGCTCGAACGGCATCACGGACGGGGAAGGCGCGGAGGACGGTTCGAACGGCCCGGAGGCGAAGAGCGAGCTGAGGCTGGTGCTGATATCAGCCGCCCTCCAGCAGACCCGCAACGCTATTGTCTTCGCCGGACTCACCATGGCGCTCGTCCTGCTGCCCGTGCTGTTCCTGGCGGGAGTGAACCGTGCCCTTTTCGTTCCCCTGGTGCTGTCCTTCCTGGTGGCGCTTGCCGTCGCACTGCTCGTCGCCTGGCTTCTCACTCCTGCTTTGGCCCTGACTCTCATGGCCGGCGAGGAGCGCGCACCCCGGGTCCCGGGCAAACTCAGGTCAGGAATCCGGACGGCAACCGAACGAAGTGCCGCAAAATTCCAGTGGGTCCTGGCTGCAGGCGCCCTGCTGGCAATAGCTGCGGTAGGCGGAATTCCGCTCCTTGCCGCCGGTCAGCCCTCCGTGACAGCACTTCAGGACCGGATCCTGCTGGTGCAGTGGGACGGGCTCGCCGGGACGTCCAACAGCGAAATGAGCCGCATCTCCGCGCTTGCCGGCAAAGAATTGTCGGACGTTCCGGGCGTAGCAAATGTAGGCGGGCATGTGGGCCGTGCCATCACCTCCGATCGGGTGGTGGGGCCGAATTCAGGGGAACTCTGGGTCACCATGGAGGCGGACGCAGACTACTCGAGCGTGGCAGACGCGGTCGGCGAAGTCGTGGCAGGCTACCCCGGGATCAGCGGCAGCGTGGCTACCTATGGCCAGAACCGGCTCGACGTGGAGCGCAGCCGGTCTCAACATGAGTTCTCGGTCAGGGTCTTCGGGGTGGATCCCCAGGTTCTGCGCGATACAGCGGAGAACGTCAGGGACATGATGGCCACCACGGACGGCTTGGTTGACCCGCAGTTGTCCCTGCCCCGGCTCCAGCCCATCGCCGAGATTGAAGTCGACCTGGATAAGGCACAGCAGGCCGGCGTGAAACCCGGCGATGTGCGGCGTGCAGCAGCAACCCTCTTGCAGGGTGTGGACGTCGGGTTCCTCTTCGAACAGCAGAAAGTCTTCCAGGTGGTGGTGAAAGGCACCGATGCCTCCAGCTCGAGCCTGACCAGTGTCCAGGAGTTGCTGATCGACAAGCCGGGCGGCGGCCACGTGCGGCTCAGTGACGTTGCAGATGTCCGCGTCACGCCGCACGAGTCCGTGATCACGCATACCGATACGTCACGCCACATCGATGTTGTGGCCAAGTTGGACGGCAGGTCCGTCGGGGACATCACCTCAGATGTCAACTCCGGTCTGGCCAACCTCGAATTCCCCATGGAATACCACGCGCAGGTGCCATCCCAGTACTCGGACCAGCAGAACACCGCACAACTCGTTTGGGCTGTTGCGGGAGCGGCGCTGCTCGGCATCCTGGTCCTCCTCCAGACCGCACTGCGAAGCTGGCGGGTAGCCTTGGTTGTCTTCCTGGCGCTGCCACTTGCCTTGGCAGGCGGCGTTGTGGCCGCAGTCCTCACCGGGGGCATCGTTTCCCTGGTGACCCTCCTCGCCTTTGCGGCGCTGTTGGGAATGGCTGTGCGGGACTCCATCCTGCTCGTCCGGCGGGCCCAAACTCCCCTTCCAACCGACAGCCCGGTGTCTGCAGAGGCGCCGGAGGAAAGCCGGCTGCAGGGTGGTTCGCGCTCCTCGATTCTGCAGGCTGCTCAGGACCGGCTGGTGCCGATTCTCATTGGCGCGGTTGTCAGCGCAGCGTTCCTGATCCCCCTGGTGGTACTTGGGGGATCAGTTGGCAGGGAAATAATCCTGCCCTTGGCCATAGTGATCTGGGGCGGCTTAGTGACACACGCACTACTTGTCCTGGTTATCCTGCCAACCCTCCTGATCCTGTTCGGGACCGGCGCTCCCGAAGATGAGGACCTCCTGAAGCCACAAGGCCCCGCTGGCGCTGCGGGGCTCCGCGAAAGAACGGAAGTGTCATGACTGCTGCGAACATGCCTTGGAAGCGCCGCCTGTTCGGCGTCCTGGTCATTGCGTGCCTGGCCGGCGGGCCGGTGGCCGCGTGCGGGGAAGCGCCTGAAGCGGCTCCGGCGGCGGCGGTGCAGGAAGCGGCCACCCTTGAGGAGGTTGAAGGGCAGGAGGTCAGCCGCATCACCTTGACGGAGAAAGCTGCAGAGCGGCTCGGGGTCACGACAGGTGCGGTGGAAACGGTGGAGGGGAAGCTCCAGGTGCCCTACTCCGCGCTGATCTATGATGCCAGCGGCGGGACGTGGGTCTACACCAACCCGGAGCCGCTGGTGTTCATCCGGGAACCCGTCGCGGTTGAGCGTATCGAGGCTCCCACCGTGAAACTGGCAAGCGGACCCCAGCCCGGGACGAAAATCGTGACGGTAGGGGCGGCCGAACTCCTGGGTGCCGAGCTGGATACGGCGCAGTGACCGGCCATGCGCAAGCTTATTGCTTTCAGCCTCAAGTTCCGCTCGGTGGTGGTAGCGCTCGCCGTCGGAATCATGATGGTTGGAGCTGTCCAGATCAGCTCCGCATCAGTCGATGTGTTTCCCGAGTTCGCACCGCCCCGGGTGGAAATCCAGACCGCAGCCCTGGGCCTGACCGCCGCGGAAGTCGAAGAGCTGGTCACAGTTCCGCTTGAGGACGCACTGAACGGCCTGGAGGGGCTGGACGAGCTGAGGTCGAAGTCCGTCTCCCAACTGTCCTCGGTCCTGATGATTTTCGAGCCGGGTACTGATCTGCTGAAGGCACGGCAGCTGGTCTCGGAAAGAGTCGCAACGGTCACGCCGTCGCTGCCCAGCTGGGCCACCCCACCGGTCATGTTGCAGCCATTGTCCTCCACCAGCCGGGTCATGAAAATTGGCCTGTCCTCGGAAGAGCACAGCCTGATCGAGCTGTCCATGCTGACCCACTACAAGCTGCGTGCGCACCTGCTCTCCGTCCCGGGGGTGGCAAACGTTGCGATCTGGGGCGAACGCAAGGAAACGCTGCAGGTCCGCGTCAAGCCTGAACGGCTGCTGGCGGAAAAGGTTTCCCTCAGAGAGGTGATGGTAGCTACCAACGACGCCATGCACGCCGGACTGCTGAAGCACACATCCGGGAACGTGATAGGCGCCGGTGGGGTTGTCGAGACCCCGAACCAGCGTATTGGCATCTCGCACGTCCTGCCCATCCGCACCCCGGAGGACCTCGCCAAGATTCCTGTCCTGGAACGCGACGGGAACCCCCTGCGGCTCGGCGACGTGGCCGACGTCGTCATGGACCACAACCCGCTCATTGGTGACGCGGTCATCAACGACGGCGAAGGCCTGATGCTCATCGTGGAGAAGCTGCCGTGGGGTAATACCCTGGAGGTCACCAAGGGGGTGGAGGCCGCGCTGGAGCAGATGGCGCCGGCGCTGTCAGGAGTCGAGGTCGACACTGCCATCTTCAGGCCGGCCACCTTCATCGAGAAGTCGCTGGAGAACCTGAGCCTGGCGCTGCTGCTGGGCATCGTGCTGGTCATGATGGTGCTGGGGGCGTTCCTTTTCCAGTGGCGGACAGCCCTTATCAGCCTCATTGCCATCCCGTTGTCGCTCATTACGGCAGGCGTGGTCATCATGATGACCGGCAGCACCGTGAACACCATGGTGCTCGCTGGTCTGGTGATTGCCGTGGGTGTCGTGGTGGACGACGCCATCATTGACATTGAAAACATCATTCGGCGCCTGAGACAGCACAGGGAGAGTGGAAGCAGCCGGTCCACGGCGTCCGTTGTGCTGGAGGCCTCTATGGAGGTCCGCGGACCAATTGTGTACGCCACCCTGATCATTGTGGTGGCAGCCGTACCTATTTTCTTCCTCGAAGGGCTGACGGGCGCTTTCTTCCGCCCGTTGGCCACTGCCTACACGCTGGCAGTCTTCGCCTCCATGCTGGTGGCGCTTACAGTCACTCCGGCACTGGCGCTGATCTTCCTCCGCAAGGCTCCACTGGACCCGCGGGATCCGCCGCTGGTCCGGGTCCTCAAGCGCGGATATCACTCGCTGATGTCCAAGGTCATCCGCCGTCCGGGGCCAGGCTACGTCGCTTTCAGTGCACTGACCCTCTCCGGGGTCCTGGTGGCCCCGCTGCTGGGCCAGGCACTGCTTCCGTCATTCAAGGAACGCGACTTCCTTATGCACTGGGTGACCCAACCGGGCACTTCCCTCGCCGAGGAGGTCCGGATCAGCGAACGGGCCTGCAAAGAATTGCTGGCTGTGGACGGCGTCCTCAACTGCGGCGCCCACATCGGGCAGGCGCTGGCGGCTGATGAGGTGGTGGGCGTGAACTTCGGTGAGAACTGGATCAGCGTCGATCCCTCGGCCGATTACGACAAAACCCTGGCAGCCGTCCAGGAGGTAGTCGACGGCTATCCGGGGATCCACCGCGACGTGCAGACCTACCTGAAGGAGCGCATCCGGGAGGTCCTCACAGGCGAGGGCGACGCGGTAGTGGTCCGCGTCTACGGTGACGATCTGGAAACCCTGCGCGAGCTGGCCGAGGAAGTCGAGGAGGTGCTGGGAGAAATCGACGAAGCCGTGGAGGAGCACGTGTCGCTTCAAGTGGACGTTCCACAGGTGGACGTCGAGGTCAATCTCGAGGCAGCCAAGCGTCACGGGGTCAAGCCCGGCGACGTCAGGAGGGCCGCGGCAGCGATGGTGGCGAGCGAGGAAGTGGGCGACGTCTGGCGGGAAGGCAAGGTCTTCGACGTCCGCATCTGGAGTCCTCCGGAGACCCGTTCCGACGTCACCAGTATCGGCAACCTGCCCATTGATACTCCGTCAGGAGTGCCAATCCGGCTCGCGGAAGTCGCCGATGTAAGCGTCAACGCCACTCCGAGCGTCATCGACCGGAACAACAATTCACGCAGGATCGACGTCAGCGCCAATGCCGCGTCAGAAGGCGAACTGGGTGCCCTGGTGGAGGAGATCGAGGAAGGGCTCGCCGAGGTGGACTTCCCGGCCGGCTACCATGCCGAGGTCCTGGGGGAGTTCGCCGAACGTGAAGCCGCCACCCGGCAGCTCCTGATCTTTGCGGCGGGCGCTCTCCTGGTTATCTTCCTGCTGCTCCAGGCGTCATTCAGCAGCTGGCGTTTGGCCGCCCTGGTCATCTTCACACTTCCAGTAGCGCTCGTTGGTGGCGTACTCGCGGCCTACCTGAGCGGTGGCGTCCTTTCACTCGGTTCGATCGTGGGGTTCCTGACGGTCCTGGGCATCGCGGCCCGCAACGGCATCCTCCTCATCAGCCATTGCCAGCACCTTGAGAAATACGAGGACGAAAAGTTCGGGCCCGAGCTGGTGCTGCGCGGTGCGGGGGAGCGGCTCTCACCCATCCTGATGACAACGCTCGCCACCGGGCTGGCGCTGGTGCCACTGATCCTCATGGGGACCATCCCAGGTCATGAAATCGAACATCCCATGGCTGTGGTCATTGTTGGCGGGCTGGTGACCTCAACGCTCCTGAACCTGTTTATCCTTCCCTCCCTGTACCTGCGTTTCGGAAAACCGCGGTCCAAGGCGGCTCCCCCGGCTGCTCCGGTTCCGGTGGCCGCGGGCTAGCGTGACGCGCGCTGGCGGGCGAATTGATCAGTCATTAGCCTGCACTGGGTGCCTGGGTGCCTGGGTGCCCGGGTGATCAGAGTGACCAGTCTTGGACATCGAACGCGTTACCAGCAGGTTGCACGAAGATCCTGACGACTACGCCGCAATCATCAGCGACATTGCACAGGAGACCACGGTGCCGCCTTGGTCAAGATTGCGGATAACGCCCACAATTCCCTGCTGGAGCGCGAGCAGGCGCTGGCAGAGAAGTGGCCGGACAAGCCGCCGGTCACCAAATATCGTGACGCCCGCCCGGTGCTGTACGCCGCCGTCGAGGTGGAAGAAATCCGGAAGATGGTCACCCGCGTGAATCCGTGGCTCTTGGAGGAGTTGGACGACCGGCTGGACGAGGAAGACACCACGGACTACGAAAACCTGTCCTACGAGGAGCCGGATGCCGACGTCGAGGCTGCCCTGGACGCTAGGACGGCCGGGAGCGGTAGCCTCTGCCTCCAACTTCCCGAGGGCGCGGGTCCGGCCGGCTGGACCCGCGGCGCTCATCGATCACGATCGGAGCGGCAAGCGCCAGCACGATCACCATCAGGCATGCCGGGACAGACAGGACGAAGGTTAATTCGTCGGTGCGAAGGTTCGGTGGCGGTCGTGCCTGGGCTCACGTGCTGTAGCAAAGCAAAAGGCCCTGCTTCCCTTTGTTCACAAGGGAAGCAGGGCCTTTCTTACCAGCGGTGATGGTGGGATTTGAACCCATGTAGAAGTTCGGTCGCAGTAGGGGGGTTGCATCGGTATCCCCGTAAGAACGGGGATTCTAGCCACTTTAATCACAGGTGCCCACGAATGCTCACAGGTACTCCTGCACCAAAATGCACCACGGATGGTCATCCACAGGCGGGGGCTGTTCGTGCCGGATTCTCAACGCTCTTGCGTGGAGAACTGACCAGGAGACTCAGCAGTGGTAGCGACCGGTAAGCAGTCGACCAGAGCATGAATTGCCAGCCCAGGCTCTTTATCTAGGTCGTGGCCCGGGGCTGCGATTTCAGGCGCTTCCTGGGTCATCTCTACCACTGCCTCCAGATCTAGAAGGTTTCGATGAAGCAAGAGCCTTCGTGTAGCGGCCGGTGGAGGACCGGGTTGCGGGCGCCTTAAATCGTCTTATGGGACAGGTGACCGCGCTGATTCCGGTAGAGCAACAGGTGCATGGTTATCGGAGGTGATCCTCCTGCCGCCACGTATGCTTTCCGCATGACCGACACGCGGCAGCTCAGTACCCCTCTCGATGTGACAGACGACCTGACCTTCAGTGGACAAGCCAACGGAGGCGGTGTTGTCCGCTCGGGTGCACGATTGCATCTCTCTGGACAAATGTACGGACGCCTAACGGTTGAAAACGGCGCACATGCGCATCTTTCTGGTCAACTCAACGGCACTGCAGAGGTTTTGGGGACTCTCGATGTCACAGGCCAGATCAGCGGCGTTCTCCAAGTAGCGGACTCTGGTCAGCTGATGTTCGCGACCGGCTCATCAATCGTCCGATCTGGACGGACACTCGTGGTGAACGAATCGGGAGAGTTTCAGCCGCCGCAAAAGGATGGCAGTTTCTACGTGATCAGTGATGAGACACCTCGTTGGCTCTATCAGTACGATGGCACCCTGATATTGGCCCAGAAATAACGCCCGGCAGTCTGACGGGCGGTCTTCGGGAATCTGCAGGTCCCGAGACCGCGATTCCGAACGAGCGCAGCAGGTAGCCCTGCTGCCGTCATCGGAACCGGCTTACGGGTAGCGACGAAGATTAAATTGCGGGCACGGGTGGCGGCCCGGTGGCCGCTGACCTCGGTGTAAGACTCAGTTCGCTTCAAGTAGGCCACCATGGGGCACCAGCCAACTCGCTGGGGGCCCCTTCGGCTCTCAGAATGTCGCCGACTGCAGCCGTTAGGACCATCGCGGCGTATCTGTGCGCTTCTAAACTCGGATCAATATTTGGAGGCTCGCCCGCACCCATCGTCTCGTCATCGTTGGCCGGTGCGTAGCGGCCAGCCAAGAATCCCGTGGCATGAGTCCATGTTGAGTCTTCTCTCCACAGACGATAGACCGTCCAGAGAATCGTCCCCGTCTGCCAGCCGAGCCCTCGCAGAGCTGCACCTGAACTACGAGGCCGTGCCGCCCGCCGAGCTGACCGAAGTGCGTCGGACGGAACTGCCAGCCGACGTCGAGGCACAGTACGACTACTATCGGGCGCAGAAGCTGTCCTGGGGTGCCCGGAAGGACCGGTCGCGAATCGTCTACAACGCGAACATCACCTTGGAGGGCATCCCAGCCGAGGCGTTGGACTATCAGGTAAACGGAAAGTCAGCTATCGAGTAGATCCTCGATCGGTACCAGGTGACTACATATAAGGACTCTCAGGTCACCAACGTCCCGAACGACTACTGCCGCGAAGTTGGGGATCCTCGGTACATCATGGATCTGATCAAACGGATCGTCACAGTGTCACTTGAGACCAAGAAGAAAGTGGTTGGGTTGCCGGCGCTTGAGATTATGGAGTGATCTCTGAGTCTAATGTCGACCGGTGCGTCCGTGCTCCGGCCGCTCAGCCTAAACCGTCGACAATAAAAGGAACTGCGCGGAACTGGTAGTGACCGCTAAATGTTCACCTGTGTTGAACAGAAATTCGCTAATGGAGGGGAAATGTGCCAGAGAACGAGCTGACTTCGGGCGAGCCAAGGCTGGGCTGGCTCGTCGACGGCGATCCAGGTACGGAATCTGGCGCCGTCATGCTTCAAGACACGGGGAATACGATCGACCTCACGGTGCCGCTTAGGGGGATGTTCGACGAGAACGACCCGTACGGCCGGTGGTGGTCTTCAGGCGTGCATTTCGGCGACGACCCCGATCGGATTAAGCACAGCTACAAGCCACCCCGGGTGCTTCTTTTGGAGGATGCTCGAGGATCCGTGGTGCTGGTCGGATGCCGTTCCACGGGCTCGACTTCCAACTTCGATGTCGGCCTGGGTCATATTGTCGCGAATTATGCCGTCCTTGGTGGTAGTCACCTTCGGTATGAAAAGGTTGATGGTCTGCGAACGGAAATTCCCGCTATGGCCGCCTGGACGCGTCTCAGCAGCATAAAGATCAAGATTGAGTCCAACGAGAAGAACCGCATTCAGTCCGTCCAGATGACGCTGGCGAACGCGGAGCCGATCGCCCTAGCCCGTCCAATGAACCTTATGATGCGGTCGAGCTGGAGAACCGAGCGACCAAGTGGGGGCTTTCTTGCCTATGAAGGCGTCGAACTGGAAACCTCTGTCGACAGGGCGCGGCCTTGGGAGGAGCATCTCCAGATCCACGGCGCTGTCCTTGACCTTGTCTCTGTCGCGGCTTGGAAGTCGTTCGGAATCTCGTCAACCAAGGTGAGGCGCATCGACGATCCGCACCGGAACCTAGCCGGGGGTGACATGGGCGAGCGCTGGCTGGCAGTGGCGACCTATCGCCTCCCGAAGCATGATGGGTGGACCAAAGACCCGCACTTTCTCTTCCCCTACGGAGAGGTGGCAAACCGGGGCGTGTCGCGCTGGCTACGATTGCGGAAGAAATACGGGCGAGTGGTTGGTCCGCTGAACATTCTGCGTTCCGATGATCCCTGGGGCCATCCGAGCGTGGTGCAGAGCGGGATTGCGTTGGAGGCCCTCGGCTACCTCATCGACGTGGAGAAGAACAACGGAGCCAGCCTTAATAGCCGTAAGCAGATGAACTTCAAACCCGGACTGCGCGTAATCCTCGCTGATATGCAGGTAAGTCCCTTTGCTGATACTGAAGGGTGGATCGAACGGGCGGATGCTGCCTACATGGGAGCGAAGCACCCTGATCGCCCGGAGCCGGACTCTCTAACGATGCTCAACACTCTCCGCGAGAACCTGTTGGTCCTGTGCTTCTGGATCGGCCTACAGCTTGGAGTGAAGCCCAAGTCGCTGGTGGACGCTCTAAGAATGGACGCGCTGGCGCAAGAGTTCATCCTCGCGGGATGAACCCTTCCCACCGAGACGTACCCGGGTAAGCAGTCAGGAATCCTCCGACGTAACCTGGCGGCGCGGAGCTCTCCTTGCTGACCTGAATGGGCGCAGAAACCGGGGTACGCAGTCTTTCCACGCCCAAACCTCACATCATAATGTCGGTTATGTTGTGGCCGGGAAAGACGCAAGGACGACATGTGCCTCGGCGTCGTGCCGCCATCGGCCCGGGTGGTTCCTGTGTCAGAATCTGCTTATGGACGAACAGGCACCCGCCGGCTGGTACCCGGATCAAGACGTGACGGCCGTCAACTCGAATAATAAGAAGGACGGCGCATTTTCGAAGATCGGGGCTTTGGTTAAGAAGGCTGCGGCGGACAGGCAGGCAGCGAAAGAAGAGCTCGGTCGAAAACAATCGACGGATGCGCACGCTGCTGGCGCGCTTGTCACGAGCGGTGTCTCTGGCGCCTCAACAGTCGAGATTTATTAAGGCGGCTACGTCCGCGTAGCAACCGCGCCAAATAATGCGCAGCAACCCGCGAGTATCACCAAGAAGGCGCCATACGAGCAGTTGCGCTCAATCAAGTTCACACAGCCTGGGCTGGACCAAGCCTCCGGTCCTGAAGGAGCCGCTCGGACCAGCGGTGGCAGGCATTCTGAAGGGTGGCAAGGCCTTTATGAAAGGTAGTGCACCGGGCTTAGCGGTCGCGGGGATAGCACGCCTCGCTAAGAACGAGGCGCGGAAGCCCTTCCTGACCATTGTCACTGACAAAGAAATTTGCACACTCATCAATCAAATCAGTAATGGTTTCATTAACAAGAGCATCAAGGGGCACAACGAGGTTGGGCTAGTTCTGGAGGCCGCAGGGAAGTCGGTGCTCCGCGTAGCCGAGTTGGCGGAACATGGGCCCGAGTCAGGGTCTCAGCCAGTCGTGGCTGGTCATCCTGCCAATGGTTCGGCCCTCTCAGAGCGGCTCCGCGAACTGGCTGACTTACACAGGGACGGCATTTTGTCCGACGACGAGTTTGCTGCCGCAAAAGGGAAGTTGCTCGCCGGGCTCTGACTACCTCCCTCCCTAGATGGTCGGAGTCTTCCTACGGTCACTCGTCCGAGCGGGTGGCGGAGGGCTGGCGAGGTAGATGTTAGAGCCAGTTAAGCAGCTCGTCATTTCCATTCTCTTGCGCGGCTATCTCAACAAAGTGTTCCTTGATATCGCTGACAGGTATAACTTCTGAACTGCTATCGGATGGCCGGGCCTTGCCTCTCGCTTTCAACCAAGGCCGCTCCTGATGGGTTAGTTCACTTAGTTGCAAACCACTCATTCCGCCGTAAGTCAGAAGAACATCATCGATTACCGATCGCTCGACGGGATTAAGCTTGCTTCCGTCTCCTTGTGGCCAAACATCAACCGAAACACGACGACGATGATGCGAGTATAAGGATCGAACAACAGGACCGAGGCGCCATGCCTCTATGTCGGCTCCGAAGAGGGGTTTCCCCTCCCATGCGAGGTGCCAGCCTTGGCTGTAGTAACAGAGTTTTTGCAGCTTCATCGTCGACATGTTGCCGCTACGGGAGATGATGTACGCCGCTACGTCATGTACGTTGGCCACCGTTAGCCTCCCATCCTTTGGTCTGACCCTATAACACCATCATCAGTCTGCACCGATGGCACCGCAACAACTTCCGTAGTGCTCCCCTCGGCTGACGCTTCGTGCGTAACTGGCGGCGGGCTCGTTGCATCTGACGCTCCCCGGGAGGGGCGAATGGTTCTTGTTGTGGGTTTAGTCAGCTTCAGTCCTATTGCGAGCAAGGCTGCAAGGGTTTGCGCGGTTGTAACGTGCTCTTCGACGAGCTCGCCCTTTTTAGTGCCGTCGATCATAAGCACCCCAAGTTCGGTCTCCTCCGAAGTGATACTTACGGCTATAAACGACTTGTACCGCTTGTCAGGGGAGTCGATAGGAAGTTCCGTTTGGGTGATATCGGGTATGTGCAGTGGATCCCGGCTGGTTAGTACCTTGAAGAGCAAGTCTCCATGAGGTGTGCCTCGCTCGAAGGATCGCCTCGGTTGATCAGTTCGACCGTACTGCGGTGCTCTGTGTACGAGCAGAGCCGGATCGGTTGAGTCATCTTCATTCACGTCTCCGTCGACGATGTAGAGACAGGCGCGAATGTCTTGTACCTGGAAAAGATTTACCGAACAGACCATGACAGACTCTATATATGCCTCAACGGATGGCAGCTTTCTGGTCTTTGGGTCCACTACCTTCTCAAGAGCTGTATAAACGTGTATCAGTTTATTATTGAAGCCGGCCAACGCGATTCGGTTTGAAGACTCCACGTCCGCTATAGCGTGTTCCTTCGCGGCGCTCTCCATTTTTTTAGCGAAATGACCGAGCGCCCACCCAAGGACCGAAACTACTGCTCCCGCAATTATCTGCAGCACATTTGGATCGTTCAAATTCCTGAGGGAATTGGTAATCAAAAAACCACCTGCAAGAACAATTGCAGCTGAGATAATAGTCGACCATACGCTGTTGAAGAACGACGTCGCCGCTTCATGCTTGCGCAGCCATTGCACTACCAACCTGACCCCATGTCCTAGTGAGTGGGACGATACGCCACCACGTCGAAAGTCTAGCCTCAGGTTCGGACAATCAAGTAAGCGGAGTGAAGCCTTTGGGGATTGCTTCGACCTATGGCGTGAGAGGGCTACCAGCGAAGTAGCAGTCCCATGCGTAGGGCGGTTTCACGTTGTCGTCGCGCCGCGTCTCGTTCGGCCCTAGCTTCGCCCTGGTTCTCATGCATCTGATGAATTGCTGCGGGTACCCCCGCCGGTGACGAGATGCAGTCATAGGGGAGGGGGTGGCCTAAGAACCAAAGGCTGGACACGCCTGCTCGCGGACGTATGTCACGACGTGCCCGGTGCGAGATCCTCGGGCCCGGTCAGCCTCGTGTTGATGTAGATAAGGCGCAACAGCAACGCCTGACTCAGTTTCACTCCCGCCGCGTCGATTCCATTACCCATTGTCAAGCGCCTCGCAGACGTTCCCGAAGGGTGCGGCTGCTTGGAGGCAGTTGTCATCCGACAGGTACTGACCGTGATTGACTTGGCAGTCCCGGCAGCAGCGAGCGCTCCAACCGCCTCTGGTATCCCTGACTGCAGGCGCTGTTGCTAACCGACTTTGAAGGCCCAGCGTTCAACCTCATCAAAGCCAATCCGCCGTTCCGCCGTCGAAAACTGGTCGGCCCAGTGGGCCATGAGCTCGATGGCGTTCGAATAAGTGTTGTACCCGTATCCGCTGCCGTTCCTCGGAGTCAGCGGCTCAGCAGTGTATCGGCTCAAGGTCGCCAGGACCCGTTTGTCTACGATTAGGCAGCGGTGCTCAGGATTACCAGCGCCGGCGAAGTATAGGTACTTGGTGAAGAAGTTCGGCCCCAGCGACTTAATCAGAGGCTCGAACGGTTGGAAGGTCCTGAAAGCAGCTTCCGGGTCCTTGCGTGATGCGATCGCCGCGCGACGCAAGGCACCGCCGATTCCTTCGACGTCCTGCGTTACGGAAGCTACGCGCTGAGGGGTGTTTCTGTGGTTCGTTCCGCTTCCCCAGGCCAGAGTGTGCCAGAGCAATGCGTAGGCGGCGTCATTTGATTCGTCTTTGCAGGCAGCGTCGGCCATCGCGAATAGTGAACCGCGGCTGATGATGCCGCGTTCGGTGTCGTCATTAGTGCCGCGGATTGGAGCGCCGGGAAGGTGCCCAATCCGGCTATTCCACGGCGAGAGATTCAGTTCGAAGCCGTGCTCGTCAATGGCTTGGCTTCGGAGATTCGACCGCAGGTGATCGCTCAGTTCAGCAGGGGCCTGGACAGGAGCGGATGGCGTCATGATTTTCAGCCTAGCGCTCAGGGTCGTAGGGCTGGGCTCGAGGCCTGCTTCTCATGGGACGAAGTTTCAGCGGCCGAGCGTTCCTGTTACCGCTGCGTTACCGCTGGCTCTCCCCAACCAAAGCGAAAGGCCCCGGTTCCCTTTATCTACAAGGGAACCGGAGCCTTTCAGCTGGCGGTGACGGTGGGATTTGAACCCACGTTGGCTTTTACACCAAACAACATTTCGAGTGTTGCACCTTCGGCCGCTCGGACACGTCACCAACGCCGCTACTTTACCGGGTTCGGCCCCCGAGTCCCAAAACGGGTAGGGGTGAACACGGCAGGTCGACGCTACGGCAGCTCGATGACCTCGTTCTTGCCCGAGTCCGGCTTGCTGCCGGTCACGAGGCCCTTGACCATCTTCACGGCCGAGACGACGCGCGGAGCGTCCATCGACCAGTACTCGGCGGTGTCCGCGTCGACGTGGATCAGGGCGACGGCGGGATCGTCGCGGCCGTTCTCGAACCATGCGGACACCGAGGGTCCCCAGAGCTCGTCAATCTTCGCCTGGTCCCGCGTCAGCGTAGCCGTGCCGGCGATCGATACGTAGCCCTTGCCCGTACTCGCCGAGACGTTGACCTGCGGGTTGGCGCGGATTTCGTCGGCCTTCGGGGACGGGTCTTCGGTGAAGAACCAAAGGTCACCGTCGAAGTCCTTGCCGTGCAGCGCGAGCGGCCTGCTCACGAGCTGCCCGTTCAGGCTGATGGTCGTGAGGATGGCGATGTCGGTCTTGCCGAGGATGTCCTGTACTTCCTTCAAGCCGTCCTGCTGGTCTGCCACGTCTACTCCTTCGAGGGGGATGCTCTGGATTTCATCAGCCTACGCAGTATCAGGGGTGGCGGGAACCGGATCGCTGTGCCGCGAAGAAGTCCTTGAGCAGGAGTGCGCACTCGTCCTCGCGCACGCCGGAGACCACTTCGGTCCAGTGGTTGAGGCGGCGCTCGCGGAGGACGTCGAACACCGAGCCTGCAGCGCCGGCCTTCTCGTCCCAGGCGCCGAAGACCACGCGGGGGATGCGTGCCAGGACGGACGCCCCCGCGCACATGGCGCACGGCTCGAGCGTCACCACCAGGGTGCAGCCCTCGAGCCGCCACGTACCGAGCTGCGTGGCGGCGGCGCGGATGGCCTGTATCTCCGCGTGCGCCGTCGGGTCGCCGAACTCCTCACGCTGGTTCCAGCCCGTACCCAGCACGGAACCACCAGGCCCGACGACGACGGCGCCGATCGGCACGTCCGCACTGGCACGTGTCCGCGCGGCAGCGAGCAGTGCCAACCCCATCCAGGCCCGGTGCTCGGGATCAACGGGCGGAGGGGAGGGGTTCATGGGCTCAATGGTACTTTTGTCGCATGCGCGTACTGGTAGTCGACCACCCCCTTGTAGCCCACAAACTCACAGTTCTCAGGGACAAGGACACATCGTCACCGGTGTTCCGCCTCCTCACCGAGGAGCTCGTCACCCTGCTGGCCTACGAGGCGACGCGTGATGTCCGCGTCGAGACCGTGTCCATCGAGACGCCGGTCACGGCTACCCAGGGCACGGGCCTCGTGAAGCCCACGCCGCTCGTGGTCCCGATCCTCCGTGCCGGCCTCGGGATGCTCGAGGGGATGACGCGCCTCGTGCCGACGGCGGAAGTAGGGTTCCTCGGCATGGCCCGTAACGAGGAGACCCTCGAGGCGATCACGTATGCCGAGCGACTGCCCGAGGACCTCACCGGTCGCCAGGTCTTCGTGCTGGATCCGATGCTGGCCACGGGCGGCACGCTCCGCGAGGCCATCAAGTTTCTCTTTGCACGGGGCGCCGCCGACATCACCTGCATCTGCCTGCTCGCAGCACCCGAGGGCCTCGCCACGCTGCAGGAGGAGTTGGAGGGCCGCAACGTCACCATCGTTTTGGCTTCGATCGACGAGAGGCTCAACGAGAAGTCCTACATCGTCCCGGGCCTCGGTGACGCAGGCGACCGCCTCTACGGCGTCGTCGGCTAGCCCTGTCGTACCTCCTACGCGACGACGGCCGAATACGGCAAGGGGCGTCGCAGCATTGCCGAGGAGTTGCGCAAGCGCGTGGCACGGGCTCCAATGGGGCGATGACGAACGACACCAGCACGACCAAGCCAGGTACCGAGGGCGGGCTGAAGCGCGCAATCGGCGCACCGTTGCTGTTCGCCTTCATTGTCGGTGACACGCTCGGGGCCGGCATCTATACGCTGGTGGGCACGATGTCCGCCGACGTCGGGGGCGTGATCTGGCTGCCGCTGCTCATAGCGCTGGTCGTGGCGCTCCTCACCGCGGGGACCTACGCCGAGCTGATCACCAAGTATCCGCATGCCGGAGGTGCTGCAAGGTACGTGGATCGGGCCTTCAGCATCCCGTACGTGTCGTTCCTTGTCGGGTTCCTGATGATGGCCTCGGGAATCACCACGGCCGCTGCCCTCGCGAATGCCTTCGCGGGCGACTACCTGGCCGCGCTCATCGATGTGCCTGCTGCTCCCGCGGCGGTCGTCTTCATCATCCTGCTCACGATCATCAACCTCCGCGGTGTCAGGGAATCCCTCACCGCCAACCTCGTCGCCTCCGTCATCGAGGTGAGCGGCCTCGTGCTCGTCATCGTCCTCGCCGCTGTCGTGTTCGGTAGTGGCGGTGGTGAGCCGTCCCGGCTCCTCGAGTTCGCTCCGGACGTCCCGCCGCTGCAGGGCGCATTCGCCGCGTCGATCATCGCCTTCTTCTCCTTCCTGGGGTTCGAGGCCGCCGCCAACATGGCCGAAGAGGTACGCAACCCCTCGAGGGCCTACCCTCGAGCCCTCTTCGGAGCCATCGGCACCGCTGCCGTCATCTACCTCCTCATCGCCGTGGGAGCGGTCATCGTCCTGCCCCCGGCTGAGCTCGCGGTCTCCACCGCTCCACTGCTCGACGTCGTGGCGGCCACCGGCGCAGGAATCCCGCCGTGGTTGTTCGGCCTGATCGCCCTGGTCGCCATCGCCAACGGCACGCTGCTGTTCATGGTCATGGCCAGCCGTGTCGGCTACGGCCTTGCAGAAGCGGGACTTCTGCCCCGTGCTTTCGGCCGTGTGCTGCCGAAGCGACGCACTCCGGTGGTCTCGATCCTCGTCGTCGCCGGGTTGACCATCGGGCTGACCCTCCTGGGGGATGTCTCGACACTGGCCGAGACCACCGTGCTCCTGCTGCTCCTGGTGTTCCTGTCGGCCAACGTGAGCGTGCTCGTGCTCAAGACGGACATCGTGGAGCACGCCCACTTCAAGGTGCCGCGCTTCGTGCCGGTGCTCGCGATCATCGCCAGCGTAGGCCTGCTGACCCAGCAGACCGGAGTTGTCTGGCTCGGTGCCCTCGCCTACGTGGCGGTCGGATCGGTGCTGTTCCTGCTTGCACGGGCCGGTCGCAAGCGTGAGGAGCGCGTCTCGAGCTAGCGGGTAAGGGGAATTGTTCAGGGAACCGTTCCCGGGATCGCCGCAGGGTCGCGTCGTCCGTCACGTTCGGCCTCCGAGCTGAAAGGGGTGCCGGACTGCGGCAAGGAGTGGACGGATGGCTTGTGGGAGCCGCCACTACTGGACGGAATGTCAGCAGGAGCGCGTCGCCCGGGTCGCGGCTGACGCTCCGTCCACGCGTCCATAGTGCTCGCATGCTGGACATCGGGCATTGTTACTTGCGCGTAGGCGATTGTTACATGCAATAATTCGACACGTGAACACCAACTCACCCGCATCTGCAGCCGCAGTTCCCTCCCAGGACTCCATGTCCCGGATGGACCTCCGCTGTTATCGAATGCACGCGTAACGGTTTTACCCAAACCTTCCTTACGCACTCCAAGCCCAACGGCGGGCATCCTTCTTCATCCCGACCGGGCACATCCCGCATTCGAGCCGCGATGACGGCACACTTCACGGAGTTGTTTCCATGTCAGTAAATTCAGGCTACGTCCATATCTCCCTCCGCTCGCCACAGGGCCGCCAGGCCCGGCAGCAGTTCGCTCCCGCCTTCGGCCATGACCCGCAGGCGTCCCACCCGCATCGCCTCCAGGTCGTGGCCGGCAGGGATGCGCAACCGTTGACCGCCCCTGTTCCCGTCGTCGCTCCCAATGGAGTTCCCGGTCCGCAGGCCGTCACGGGCGACACGACAGCGCGCGGCTTTGTGCTCTACGTCGCGTTGGACGAGGCCACGGCCGCCGAGGCCGGCACCACCTTCTCGAAGCTCGCACAGGACGTCCGTGCGTATGTCCGGTCGCTCGTTCCGACGGCGGAGAGCCATGCGGCTGTGGCACTGGCCCCGGCCGACGCTCCCGGCTCGGACATCGACGTCGTCCGTGCCGCGCTCGGCGACCCTACGGTCGCACGACGTTCCCGTGCTGATGCCGTATCCATGCAGGCGCAGGCCCAGCCCGCGCGGCCTACCGGTGTACTCATCGACCTGTCCCGGCGGGAGGTCCACCTCGACGGCGAGACGCTGAACCTCACGTTCAAGGAATTCGAGCTCCTCAACTACCTCGTCGAGAACGCGACCCGCACCGTCGGCCGCGAGGAGCTCCTCAGCGGACTGTGGCGGAACGCGGACGAAGTTCCGAACGAGCGCACCATCGATGTCCACATCAGGCGGTTGAGGTCGAAGCTGGGACGCCTGGCGAATACGGTACGGACCGTGCGCGGCCAGGGCTACCGTTTCTACGACCACCCGGAGGTCGTCGTCTGGGCAGCTCCGGAGTACTCCATCTAGCCTGCCGGCGGACTTGTGGGAGGCCATAGACTTCGGGGATGGCCTCCCACCACCTGAAGAAACTCATGCTCCTGCGCCATGCGAAGGCGGAGTTCCAGGAGGGCGTACCGGACCACGAGCGGTCGCTGAGCTCGCGCGGTCACGCTGATGCCCCGCTGGCCGGCCGCTGGATGCTCGAGCATGACGTCGTACCAGACTTCATCCTCGTCTCCACGGCGCTCCGCACCCGGCAGACGTGTACCTGGATCTGTAAGGAACTGGGAGACAAGGCACCGACACCCAAGCTGGAGGACGACCTCTATGCCGCCCACTCCACCGAGATACTCACGCTCATCAACCACGTACCGCCGACCGTCACGAGCCTCCTGGTGATCGCGCACAACCCTGGTATCCAGGAGCTGGCCATGCGCCTCGCCTCCGTGCGGTCAAGCGAGCCTGCCGTGATGGACCTCGCCACGGACTACCCAACGGCGGGCCTGACGGTGATGACGTACGACGGCGAATGGGCGTCGCTCGACGGCCGCGATGCCGATGTCACCGATTTCGTCGTGCGCCGAGCGTCCAGCCTGCGGTAACAGCCGCCGGCAGGGCCTACATCCCGTATTTCTCGAGCAGCCGCAACCACACCTCGCTGACGGTGGGGTACGCGGGAACCGCATGCCACAGGCGGTGCATCGGTACCTCGCCCACGACGGCGATGGTCGCGGAGTGCAGCATCTCCGAGACTTCGGGCCCGGCGAATGTCACGCCGACGAGGACCTTGCGGTCCTCGTCCACCACGATCTGCGCCCAACCCTTGTAGTCGTCCCCATGGAGGGCGGAGCCACCGACGGCGATCGGCAGGGACGTCTCCGACGCGTTGACGCCGTCCTTCCGCGCCTGCTCGAGCGTCCGGCCGACCATTGTGATCTCCGGGTCGGTGAAGACCACCTGCGGGACGGCAACGTCGTCTGCCGTCGCAGCATAGGGGCTCCAGTCCTCCGCGGAGTCACCGAGGGTGCCGTTGGCGCGGGCGGCGATCGCATCACCGGTCATGCGTGCCTCGTATTTGCCCTGGTGTGTCAGCTGCACCCTGCCTCCGGCGTCTCCGACGGCGTAGAGCCAGCCCCCGGCGCCGGGCACGCGTCCCGTCGCGTCGCTGACGATCTTCCTGACGTCCAGTCCGAGGTCTTCGAGGCCGAGGCCGTCCGTGTGGGGGTGGCGTCCGGTAGAGACCAGCAGGCGCTCGGCGGTAACGGTCCGGCCGTCCCCGACGTCGAGCAGGAACATGCCGTCCTTCTTCCGGACCGCGCTGGTGGCGGTGTCCGTCAGGATGGTGATGCCTTCGGCGCGCAATGCCTCGAGGACGAGATCAGTGGCTTCCTTCGGGTAGTTCCCGAGGATGCCGCTGCGGGCGATGACGGTGACCTCCGAGCCGAGCCGGGCGTAGGCCTGGGCGAGCTCCACTCCGGCGACGCCCCCGCCGAGGACCGCCAGACTGGCCGGCACGGCGGCGGCGGAGGTGGCTTCCCGGGTGGTCCAGTAGTCGAGATCCGCGAGGCCGTCGATCGGCGGAACGGTCGGCGTCGAGCCGGTGGCCAGGACGACGGCGTGGTTGGCGCGATAGCGGGTCTTCGTTCCGTCCTTGTGGCTGACAGTCACTTCGCGTTCGCCGGAGATGGTCGCCCAACCGCGGTCCAGCGTGATGCCGGCAGAGGCTACCCATTCCTCCTGGGAGGAGTCATCCCAGTCCGAGGTGAAGGAGGTGCGGCGGGCCAGGACCTGCTGGGGATCGAGGGAGCCGGTGATGGCCTCGCGCGCCCCGGCGACGGCCCGTGCTGCATTGAGGATGGTGCCGGGACGGAGCAGTGCCTTGGACGGCATGCAGGCCCAATAGGAGCATTCACCACCCACGAGGTCTGCTTCGACCAGTACTGCCGAGAGGCCCTTCTCGGTCACCCTCCCTGCCACGTTCTCGCCGACCGCGCCGGCGCCGATGATCAGGACATCCGTAGTCTTCACTTCGCTCATAGGCGAAGCTTTTCACTGACCTGGCAGGGCGGCAAGCCAACGAAGAAAGGCCCCGACCGGAGTCGGAGCCTTTCAGGGGTTCTGGTGAACCGTGGTGCGCGCGAAGGGATTCGAACCCCCAACCTTCTGATCCGTAGTCAGATGCTCTATCCGTTGAGCTACGCACGCATCCGTAGTCCGTCGATCCGCACTGCGAATCCGTCCTACAAGCGGGCCGTTTGGCCGTAGACAACTTTACCGTGGAATTTGCATGTCACCTAATCCAGGGGCGATGCACCGAGGAACTGTACCGGTCTAGGTGACCTTCGTCACACGGCAGGCTTATGTAAGCGCAGGACATCGCCGTCGTTTCGGGCTTTGAAAGGCCGACGGCGGCAACGGCCCGTCCGCACCACCCTTGCATGAAACATCCCACATCTAGCATCGGATCACACCGAGCACCCCAACGAAGGGAAGACTGATGGGCGATCCCGTACGACAGATGACGGCCGACACCACCACGACGAGTCCTGAGGATGACGCACAGTCATATGGTTCCGCGCAGGCGCCGACGAATCATCAGGCGCTGCTTGCATGGGTCCGCGAGGTCCAGCAGCTGACGCAGCCGGCCCAGGTCGTGTGGGTGGACGGCTCCGAGGCGGAGAATACGCGGCTCAGCGACGAGCTCGTCGCCGCGGGGACGTTCGTCCGCCTGAACCCCGAGCACTTTCCCAACTCCTTCGCAGCGTTCTCGGACCCCAAGGACGTGGCCCGCGTGGAGGAGCAGACGTTCATCTGCTCGAAGAACGAGCGGGAGGCCGGCTTCACCAACAACTGGATGGACCCGGACGAGATGAAGGTGAAGCTCAATGGCCTCTTCTCGGGTGCCATGCGTGGCCGGACCATGTACGTGATCCCCTTCGTCATGGGCCACCTCGACGCCGAGGACCCGAAATTCGGGGTCGAGATCACCGACAGCGCCTACGTGGTGACGTCCATGCGCATCATGGCGACCATCGGGACCGCTGTCCTGGAACGCATGACCCAACTCGACGCCGGCTTCGTCCCGGCCCTCCATTCCCTCGGAGCACCGCTCTCCGACGGCGAGGCAGACGTCCCCTGGCCGTGCAACGACGAGAAGTGGATCGTGCACTTCCCGGAGGAGCGGTCCATCTGGTCCTACGGCTCCGGCTACGGCGGCAACGCGTTGCTCGGCAAGAAGTGCTACGCCCTGCGGATCGCGTCCGTGATGGCACGCGACGAGGGGTGGCTGGCCGAACACATGCTGATCCTCAAGCTCACCTCCCCGCAGGAGAAGACCTACTACCTCTCCGCGGCCTTCCCCTCCGCCTGCGGAAAGACCAACCTCGCACTGCTCGACCCGACCATCGAGGGCTGGAAGGTCGAGACCCTCGGGGACGACATCACCTGGATGCGCTTCGGCAAGGAAGGCGAACTGCGCGCCATCAATCCCGAGGCCGGACTGTTCGGCGTCGCACCCGGAACGGGCTGGCACACCAACCCGAACGCCATGCGCGCCATCGCCAAGGGCAACTCCGTGTTCACCAACGTCGCCCTCACCGACGACGGCGGCGTGTGGTGGGAGGGCATGACCGAGGAGGTCCCCGCGCACCTTACCGACTGGCAGGGCCGGGACTGGACGCCTGACATGGACCACCCTGCCGCCCATCCGAACGCACGGTTCTGCACGCCCATCGACCAGATCGACATGCTTGCCGAGGAGTTCAACCGGCCCGACGGCGTCGAGCTCTCGGCTATCCTCTTCGGCGGACGCCGCAAGACGACCGTCCCGCTGGTCACGCAGTCCCGTAACTGGGCC
Source organism: Arthrobacter sp. PL16 (assembly GCF_035985055.1). Taxonomy (NCBI): domain Bacteria; kingdom Bacillati; phylum Actinomycetota; class Actinomycetes; order Micrococcales; family Micrococcaceae; genus Arthrobacter; species Arthrobacter sp. PL16. Next base: position 52,277 of record NZ_JAXCIC010000007.1, on the reverse strand, counting down.
AACGGCATCTTCATGGGCTCGACGCTGTCCTCCGAGACCACGGCCGCCGCCGCGGGAGAGGTGGGCCGCGTCCGCCGCGATCCGATGGCCATGCTGCCCTTCATCGGGTACGACGCCGGTGATTACCTCCGCCACTGGCTCACGCTGAGTGCCGGTGCGGACCAGGCCCGCCTGCCGAAGATCTTCCTGGTCAACTGGTTCCGCCGCACCGCCGCAGGCGGGTTCGCCTGGCCGGGCTTCGGGGACAACTCGCGGGTGCTGAAGTGGGTCATTGAGCGGTTGGAAGGCACGGCCGACGCCGTCGAGACTCCTATTGGATTCGTTCCCACCGGAGATGGGATCGACCTGACCGGACTGGACATGACGCCCGCCGAGGTCGAGGCGGCGGTGCACGTCGACGCCGTCGAGTGGGCCCAGGAACTCGAGGGGATCGAGCAGTGGTATGCCGGCTTCGGGGCGTCCCTGCCCGACGAGCTCAAGGGGCAGTTGCAGGAGTTGAAGGAGCGCTTCAGCAACGCCTGACGCCCCTCTATCTAGGAGCGGCCCCTCCCGGTGGGAGGGGCCGCTCCTATGTCGGCTTCCTACTAACAGTTAGTCGCGGATGACGGCGAGGACACGCTGCACGAGGTCCTCGAGCGTCTGCGGGTCCACGGCCTCCGCATTGAGCCGGAGGTAGGGCTCGGTGTTCGAGGGGCGCAGGTTGAACCACCAGTTCCCGTGGTCCGGCGTGAAGGTGAGGCCGTCGAGGTCGTCCACCACAACACCCTCCTGCTCGAACTCCGTACGGGCCCGCGCGATCGATGCCTGGAGGTCCTCCACCTTCGAGTTGACCTCGCCCGAGGAGAAGTAGGGCTCGTATTCCCGGCCGAGCTCGGACAGCGGGCCGTCCTGTTCCCCGAGAGCCGCTAGCACGTGCATGGCGGCCAGCATGCCCGTGTCGGCGTTCCAGAAGTCTCGGAAGTAGTAGTGGGCGGAGTGCTCGCCGCCGAATACCGCTCCCTCCTCGGCCATGACGGCCTTGATGAAGGAGTGGCCTACCCGGGTGCGGACCGGGCGGCCGCCGTCGTTCCTGATCAGTTCCGGCACCGCGCGCGAGGTGATCAGGTTGTGGATGATGGCGGGCTCGGAGGTGCCTGCAGCCTGTGCGCGGGCGATCTCGCGGCGCGCGATCATCGCGGTGATGGCGCTCGGCGAGACGGCCTCGCCCAATTCGTCGATGATGAAGCAGCGGTCGGCGTCGCCGTCGAACGCGATGCCGATGTCCGCACCGTGCTCGACCACTGCGGCCTGCAGGTCGCGGAGGTTCTCCGGTTCGAGCGGGTTGGCGGGGTGGTTCGGGAACGAGCCGTCGAGCTCGAAGTACAGGGGCACGATGTCGAAGGGCAGCGCGGGCAGGAGGCGGTCGCCGAGAACAGCGGGCGTGGTGAGGCCGGCCATGCCGTTGCCGGCGTCGACCACGACCTTGAGCGGGCGCGACGACGAGAGGTCCACCTGCGCGCGGAGGAATCGCGAGTACTCCTCCAGGATGTCGCGCACGCTGGTCCTGCCCTGAACGTCCGCGGCCGGGATCACGCCGTCCGCGAGGTACCGCTCGGCACGCTCCTGGACGTCGTTGAGGCCCGTCTCCGAGGACACCGGGACCGCGCCCGGTCGCGTCATCTTCATGCCGTTGTACTGGGCCGGGTTGTGGCTGGCGGTGAAGGTCACGCCGGCAGCGTTCAGCGTCCCGCTCGCATAGTACAGCTCGTCCGTGGAGATGAGGTCGAGGAGGAGGACGTCCGCACCGCGGAGGGTGGCTCCGTCGGAGAAGGCCTTGGAGAACTCGGGTGATGACGGGCGCATGTCGCCGCCGACGAGGATCGTCTCACCTGCAAGTCCCAGGGAGTCCACGAAGGCTGCTCCAACCGCCCGCACCGAGTCCACCGTGATGGTCTCGCCGACGATGCCTCGCACGTCATAGGCCTTGAAGGATGCGGAAAGATCGAGGAGTGTAGTCACGCTTGGAAGTGTATCGGGTGGTGTCCGACCACCGGTTGCCCACATAGCGTGATCTTCCGGGATGACTGGGGGAGGCGGCTGGAATACTGAGGACATGTCGTCGACCACCACGCTCAACGAGCAAGCAACCTCCATCCTGCACACACTCGTAGGATCACCGGACGCACGGTTCCATGATGGACAGTTCGAGGCCATCGAGGCCCTCGTCGAGGGCGGCCGACGTGCACTCGTGGTGCAACGGACAGGGTGGGGGAAGTCGGCTGTGTACTTCGTGGCGAGCCTGCTCCTGCGCACCAGGGGAGCCGGTCCCACCCTCATCGTGTCGCCCCTGCTCGCTCTGATGCGTGACCAGGTTGCGGCCGCGGCGCGGGCGGGCGTCCGGGCCGTGGCCATCAACTCGGCCAACCAGACCGAGTGGCAGGACATCACGGCCAAACTCCAGGCGGACGAGGTAGATGTCCTCCTGGTGTCTCCCGAACGCCTGAACAATCCGTCGTTCCGTGAGATGTACCTGCCGGAGCTGATGCGGCGGACCGGTCTCCTCGTGATCGACGAGGCTCACTGCATCTCCGACTGGGGACATGATTTCCGCCCCGACTACCGGCGTCTGCGTGAATTGATCCTGGGGTTGCCGCAGGGCGTTCCCGTGCTGGCCACGACGGCAACAGCCAACTCACGCGTCGTGAAGGACGTCGAGGAGCAGCTCGGAGCGGGTGGCACGGATGTCTTCACGCTGCGCGGGGAGCTTGCACGGAAGTCCCTCCGCCTCGGGGTGCTCCGCCTGCCCAGCCCGCGGTCCCGCCTGGCGTGGCTCCTCACGCACCTCTCCGATCTACCCGGCAGCGGCATCATCTACGCCCTCACGGTCTCGGCCGCAGAAGACACCGCGCGCCTACTGCGCGAGAACGGGCACGCCGTCCGCGCCTACACGGGCCGCACGGACCCTGCGGACCGCGAGGCTGCCGAGGCGGCGCTCAAGAACAACGAGGTGAAGGCGCTGGTCGCCACGAGCGCGCTCGGCATGGGGTTCGACAAGCCCGACCTGGGATTCGTCGTGCACCTCGGGGCGCCCTCCTCGCCCGTCGCCTACTACCAGCAAGTGGGCCGCGCCGGACGTGGGACTCCGAACGCCGACGTCCTCCTGTTGCCCGGAGCGGAGGACCGCGACATCTGGGAGTACTTCGCCACGGCGTCCATGCCGTCGCAGGATGCTGCCCTCCGGGTGCTCGACGCCTTGGAGCCCGGCGTCGTCCTGTCCACCCCGGCGCTCGAGACACGGGTGAACCTGAAGCGCTCGCCCCTAGAGCTCCTCCTCAAGGTGCTCGACGTCGACGGCGCAGTCCGGAAGGTCACCGGCGGCTGGGAGAGCACCGGCACGCCGTGGACCTACGACGCCGAACGCTACCGGCGGATCAGTGAGGCGCGCATCGTCGAGCAGCGGGCCATGCTCGACTACGAGAACAGCACGGACTGCCGCATGGAGTTCCTCGCAAGGTCCCTCGACGATCCGGCGGCAACACCCTGCGGGCGGTGCGACAACTGCGCCGGCCCCTGGTACTCGGACGAGGTGGCGCACGAAGCGTCCGACTCCGCCAATCAGGCCCTCAGCAGGGTCGGCGTGGAACTGGAGCCGAGGGGGCAGTGGCCCAGTGGGATGGACAAGCTGGGCGTGCCCCTGAAGGGCAAGCTGAAACCGGGCGAGGTGAGCCTGCCCGGCCGTGCCCTGGCACGCCTCACGGACCTCGGCTGGGGTAACAGGCTCCGTGAACTCATGGCGGACGCGACGCCCGACGCTCCACTCGATCCCGCCGTCGTGGAGGCGGTCGTCCGGGTACTGGCGCAGTGGGGCTGGGACGAGCGGCCCGTCGCCGTCGTCAGCGTCCCGTCACGACGCCGCCCGCAGCTCATCGGGTCCCTGGCCCAGGCGCTCGCCGGGGTGGGACGCATCCCCTACCTCGGGCAGCTGACCACTCCCAACGGCTTCCCGCAGGGGCAGGCGGGCGGCAACAGCGCCTTCCGCCTGGCATCGGTGTGGGACCACTTCGCCGTGCCCGAGCAGGGTGCTGAGTGGTTCGCCGCCAACCCGGGGCCGGTCCTGCTGGTCGACGACTTCGCGGACAGCCGCTGGACGATCACGGAAGCCGGGCGCGCGCTGCGGTCCGCCGGGGCAACAGGGGTACTTCCCTTCGCGCTGGCACTCAAGGCGTAGTCCAGGTCCTTCACCAGGACCACGCAAAGGACCCCCTGTTTCCAGGGGGTCCTATCGCGGAGACGGGGGGATTTGAACCCCCGGTAGGCTTTAGGCCCACACTTCATTAGCAGTGAAGCCCATTCGGCCGCTCTGGCACGTCTCCATCGGCTATCTCTAGCCTCCCAAGGTTACCCAGAAGGGGACGGCAAGAGCAAAACCGCTGCCGGCAGCATCACCAGCGCCTTCGAGGTGCTCAGGGCGCTCGCCCTGGGATCTCCCTGGAATCAGAGGGATCCCGTCAGGGCCCGCCACAGGAACTCGAAGCTCATCGCGTGCATCCTCGCCGCCTGTCGGTTGTCGGCCGCGCCGGCATGACCGCCCTCGAGGGCCTCGTGGAACCACACGTTCTGAAGGCCCATCTCCTTCATCCGGGCTGCCATCTTGCGCGCCTGCACGGGTCCGACACGATCGTCGCTCGTCGCCGTCCAGATCAGCGTTTTGGGGTAGACGACGTCATCGCGGAGGAGGTGGTACGGCGAGAAGGTCTGCACGTACTCCCATTCCTCGGGTTTGTCCGGGTCACCGTACTCGGCGATCCAGGAGAATCCCGCGGACAACTTGGTGTAGCGGCGCATATCCAGGAGAGGCACGCCGCAGGAGATCGCTCCGAAGAGGTGAGGGTAGGTGGTCAGCATGTTGCCGACCAGCAAGCCACCGTTGCTCCGGCCCGTGCACCCCAGCAGGGCCGGCGACGTCACGCCGCGCTCGACGAGGTCACCGGCGATGGCCGCGAAGTCCTCGTAGGCCCGGTGCCGATTGGCATGCAACGCGGCGTGGTGCCACTGCGGACCGTACTCGCCGCCACCACGGATGTTCGCCAGCACGTAGACGCCGTGACGCCCGCCCTCCGTCGTCCGCTCGAGCCAACCGCGCCCGATCACCCCGCTGTAGGCAGGCGTCATCGAATGCTCGAAGCCGCCGTACCCGGACAGCAGCGTCGGATTGCCGCCGTCGAGCTTCAGGTCCTTCGCCCCGATCTGGAAGTAGGGGACACGTGTCCCGTCGCTCGACACGGCGAAGTGCTGCTCGACGGCGAAGCGGTCCTCATCGAAGAAGGACGGCGAGGACTTGATCGCCGTGTGGTCGCCGCCGATGGTTCCGCGATGGAGCGTCGACGGCGTCAGGAAGCCGGTGGCGATGAGCCAGTAGTCGTTGCCGGCGTCGTCATCCTCGTCGTCGACCGCGTAGGCATCGACGGAGTGCAGGGGCGGACAGGCATCGAGGATGTCCGATTCCCAGTTCCGGGCCGGATCGAGGATCCGGATCTCGGACGAGACGTCGTGCAGCAGGTTGAGGAGGAGGTAGTCGCGCGTCCAGCTCCACGACTGGAGGGACGTCGCGGGATCGGGCTCGAAGACGGTCACGAAGGAGCGGTCGCCGGCAAGGAAGGAATCCAGCCGGACGACGAGCAGGGAACCCGCGCCATACCTGATGCCGTTATCGGTCCAATCCGTGCGGGGGCGGACGATCAGCCATTCCCGGTGGAGCGATACGCTCGCGTCCTCCGGTACCCCGATGAGGTGCCACGCACCGTTCTGGCGGAGGTACGTGCGGCGGGTGTAGAAGTCGATGCTGTCCACGGCGACGTCACGCTCGAACCCCGGCGTGGAGTCGTGCAGCACGAGCGCCGTCATATGGTTCTCATCCACCTCGAAGTACTGCTCCGCCGTGTCGAGGTCGCCTCCGCGCGGGAGTATCCGGACCATCCGGGGGTAGGAGCTGGACGTCAGGGAGCCCGGTCCGAAGTCCGTGCCGACGTAGAGCGTGTCCGGGCCGGCCCAGCTGATCCGGCTCTTCGCCGTCGGGATGTCGAATCCACCCTGGACGAAAGTAAGGCTTTCGAGGTCGAATTCGCGGTAGCGGGCAGCGTCTCCGCCATCAGGAGAGAGGACGAGGAGGACCCGCTGGTGGGGGTCGCCCTTCTCCGGACGCAGGAAGAGGGCCCCGGACCAGACCCACTCCACGCCTTCGGCGGCGCTGAGGGCATCGACGTCGAGGAGGAGGTCCCACACCGGATCCTCGGAGGCGTAGCTGTCCCACGTGGTGCGCCGCCAGATGCCCTGCCGGTGCTCCGCGTCACGCCAGAAGTTGTAGTAGTGCTCGCCGTGCTTGCCCGCCATGGGGATGCGGTCGGTGGAGTCGAGCACCTCGAGGATGCCGCGCTCGCGGCCCTCGAACGCCGAGGTGACGAGTGCGTCCTCCGTCAGGGCGTTCTCGGTGCGCACCCACTCGAGTGGCCTGTCACCGTAGATGTCCTCCAGCCAGAGGAAAGGGTCGTCGGTCGTCGCGGTGGTCTCCATCGGGTGCGTCATCCGCCCATCCTATGCAGGGGTCCTGAGGCGCAGCCATCGCGAATGCAAGCCGTCCGGCGGGAAGCGGCAAGCGTGTTGGATAGTCTTGACGCGTGGAGAACAGGGAGGCGCGGCGGGTGGCCGTCATCGGAGGCGGGCCCCGCGGCACCTCGGTCATGGAGCGGCTCATCGCTTCGCACGCGGCACGAGGCGATGCTGCTCCCGAGCTCGTGATCCACGTCATAGAGCCCTTCACGCCGGGACCCGGACACATCTGGCGGACGGACCAGTCACGCCTGTTCCTCATGAATACACCCTGCCTCTACCCCACTGTCGTGCCCGTCGGCGAGCGCGCCGCAGAGGTGGCGAAGGCGCCCATCGAGCTGTCCTTCGACGACTGGCGGAAGCGCGTCGAGGACGGCCTGATCGATAGCGTCAGCCATGACGACAGGACCGAGAGCGCCGCGCTGGCGCCGAGCGGCTTCCCCAGCCGCGCCCTCTACGGCCGATACCTCACCTGGATGTTCGGTGAGGTGGTGCGGCTCGCTCCGCCCGGCGTCTCGGTGGTACACCACCGCAAGGAGGCGGTAGGCCTCGGGCAATCCACCGATCCCTCCGGTCATCGGTGGTGCATCCGCTTCGACGACGGCGAGACACTCGACGCCGACGACGTCGTCCTGGCAGTGGGGCACCTCGCCGCGACCCTCACGTCCGAGCAGGAGAAACTTCAGGATGCCGCGCCGCGGCACGGTCTGGAGTACTGGCCGCCAGCCGTCCCCGCAGACGTGGCATGGAACCGCCTGCCGGCTGGGACACCGGTCCTGATCCGGGGACTGGGGCTGAATTTCTTCGACGCGATGATCCAGTTGACCGAGGGACGCGGAGGGCGTTTCTCGCAGCTGGGCGACGGCCGGCTCGACTACGCGCCGTCGGGCAAGGAGCCGCGCCTGGTCGCGGCGTCCCGTCGCGGCGTCCCCTACAGGGCCAAGGCATCTCTCGACTCGTACATCCCGCGCAGTGTCGTCCTGAGGTTCTGCACCCCGGATCGCGTGCTCGCCTTCCGGAAGTCCGGTGTTCAGCCAGGGTTCGACCACGACCTCTGGCCGCTGCTGCACCGCGACACCCTGTGGGCCTACTATTCGACCCTGTGCCGGTCGGCCGGTGACACCCTCGAAGGCCCGGTCGAGGTATTCCTCCGCGATCTGGACGCCGCTCTCGGAATCGATGGTCCCGCATGGGAGGCGGCCGCCGCGGCTGCCATCCAGCGAGCCGTACCGGAGGGCCTCCGGATCGACGTCGAGGGCCTTGCCCACCCCTTTGCCGGACAGCGTTTCGCCGACGGCCACGAGTTCACCGCAGCCGTTCTCGCCTATCTGGACGCCGATGCAGCGGGTTCCGCCCTGGGTGAGGATGACCCGCTGAAGATGGCGATCGGGGCCATGAACGCAGGTCGCTCGGTCATCAAGGAGGCCGTGGCGGATGGCGGCATTTCCGACTCCTCCTGGGACGCGGAGCTGCAGGGCTGGTTCGAACCACTGGTCGAGGGCCTCGCCAGCGGACCTCCGCCCGTGCGGATCGCCCAGCTCGCGGCTCTCGTGCGCGCCGGGATCGTGCAGTTCGTCGGCCCGAACCCGAGCTTCGGTTTCGACCCCGACGAGGGCCTGTACCGCGCGGTCTCGCCGTGGGTGCGGGGTGATCTGTTCACGGCACGCTACCTCGTCGAGGCGAGGATGCCCGCGAACAGGGTAGCCACGAGCCTGTCTCCGCTCATGCGGAATCTCCTGTGGCAAGGGCTCGTGCGTCCGCGAACCTTCATGGCCGAGGATGGCGTTCCTATGACATCTGCGGGGCTCGACGTCACCGCACCTCCCTACCGCGCCATCGACCGGAGCGGCAAGGAACAGGAGTCATTGTTCGTGATCGGGCTCCAACTCGCGTCCGTGCAATGGGGGACGGCGATCGCGGCACAAGCGGGAGCGTCGCTGCAGGCGGGCAGCCGGACCCTGCTGGACGCGGACAGGATCGCCAGGGCGATCCTCGACCGGGCGTAAGCCCGGGAAGGCGTGATTCGGGTGGACCCGCCCGGGAACGGCAGCGGCGGGAAGGCGCGATTCCCGGTGGACCCGCCCGGAAACGGCAGCGGTGGGAAGGCCGGCTGGACGCGACGGCAGAAGGGACCACCACCGGAGCGGTGGTGATCCCTTCTGCCTGTACCCGACCGAGCCGTGCCGCCCGGCTACGAGGACCTAGCGGCCGAGGCAGCGGTAGTAGATCGTGAGATGCACCGCGTAGCGGATCCAGCCGCCGATGTTCCAGAGCTGCGTCGGCGGAGTCGGCTTGACGCATGTCGGCTTCGGTGGCTGCGTCGGGGTGGTCGCCTCCACCGTGACTGGTAGGTTCACCGTCGTCGCGCTCGGTGCCGCGGTCAGGATGATGCGTCCCTGCCCGCTGACGGTCGTCGGGATGGTCAGGTTCACGGTCGCACTGCCACCGGTGACCGGAACCGATCCGAGTTGCGCGGTGCGCCCATCCGTTGCCACGAAGCTAGCCGCGAGTGTCGTGTTCACCGGGCTGCCGAGCGAGGTGAGGTCCAGCTTCGACACTGTGAAGGAGACGGCGGCACCGGCCTTCACCGTTGTCGGAGCTCCCTGGACCTGCACGCTGCGACGGTCGAACGACGGCGACAGTGGGCTGTTGGCCCGGATGTAGTCGATCCACGCATCACGGTCCACGAGGCCCGACTCACGGGTGTCGGCACCTTCGCGGAAGACCGTGAAGTTGTCGCCGCCCTGTGCCAGGAAGCTGAAGGTACCGATGCGGTAATCCTTCGCGGGGTCGAGCGGTGCGCCGTCGATCAGGACCGAGGTGATCCTCGAGCCGCGTGCGAGCGCGGAGTCGTAGGTCACGCTCACGTTGTCCGACAAGCCGAGGGCCAGGAAGGAGCGTGAGCTGCCGTCGGGCTGCCACTGCTGTTCGAGCATGGCCTTGAACTCCGCACCCGTGAGGGTGGTGGTCCAGAGGTCGTTGACGAACGGCAGGACCGCATTGGCCTCGGCGAAGGTCACGACGCCGTCCGGGGCGTAGTAGAGCTCGTTCCGGAGCCCGCCAGGGTTGACGACGCCGATCTGGGCCCCGCCACGTTCGGCGGGGGACAGGCTTGCCCGGAGCGAGTCGGCCACGAGGTTACCGAGCGTCGATTCGGATGCGCGATCGTCGCGCGCGGTGCCGGTGAACGCCGTCGTGATGTCCTTCGTGACCGAGCCGACCGGCTGGTTGCCGATGACGGCCGCCTGTGCAAGCGCCGCGTCCACGATGGTCTTGACCTCGGCGACTCGCGGGAACGCGCTGACCAGGGCTGCGTCGGCGTCTGTGGTCCGTGCGACGTTGCGCGCGGTGTAGGACGCGACGTCGCCCGTTGCGGTATCCACGGTCAGGGTGATCTGTCCGATGAACTCACCGTAGGATCCGGTCTGAAGGATGGGGCGCGTTTCGCCGGCTGCACCAGGGATGGGTGCGTCCCACGCGTACTGCTTGTGCGTGTGGCCGGTGAAGATCGCATCCACGAGGGGCGTGGTGTCGTTCACGATCCGAGCGAAGGATCCGCCGGCGGCGATTTCCTGTTCGATCGTTGCACCCTCCACGACCCCGTCACCGGCGCCGTCGTGGTACTCGGCGACGATGACGTCGGCGAGGTCCTGCTCCTCGATCTCGCCGGCAACGCGATTGACTGCCTCGACGGGATCGCCGAAGTCGATGTTCTCGATGCCGCCCGGGCTGACGAGGCTGGCGGTCTCCTCGGTGACGACGCCGATAACGGCGACGTCGATGCCATCGACCGTGTGGATGGAGTATTCGTCTAGCGCGGGCTCGCTGGTGCCCTTCGTGTACACGTTCGCGCCGAGATAGGGGAAATCGGCCGCCTCGGCTACGCGGCCGGTCAGGTCCGCGAAACCACGATCGAACTCATGGTTACCCACGGCCGAGGCCTTCAGCTCGAGCGCGTTCAGGATGTCGATCGTCGGCTTGTCGTCCTGCAGGGCAGAGGCGAACAGGGATGCACCGATATTGTCACCGGCCGAGAGGAAGGCCGTCTTGTCCTCTCCGAACTCGGCGCGTAGCTTCTCGACGGTTCCGGCGAAGCGGACAGTGTTGGCGTCGATGCGTCCGTGGAAGTCGTTGATGTTCAGCAGGTTGAGCTCGGCGGTGGTGTCGGCCGTCGCGAGGTCGAGCCCGACGATCACGGGATCGTGGTCGCTGGCGCGGTACGGATCGGCGCGGTAGTAGTCGGTGACGTTGTTGTTGAACCGGCTGTACTCGAGGGCGACGGACTCGACGGAGTTGATGTTCCAGGTGTCCACGCCGGACACCGTCGCATCGGCTGTCGTCGACGCCAGGATGTGGTCGAGGGAACCGCTCAGTCCGGAGAAGACGTAGGAGTAGCTGTCGTCCTTCTCGCCCTGGTTCACGTAGCCCGCGTTGTAGAGGACCTGCATGGGGTCCTCCTGGGTGTACGAGTTGAAGTCACCTGTCAGGAAGACCTTGTCCGTCTTCGCCGAGGCCTTCATGGAATCCGCGAAGTCGACGAGCGCCGTGGCCTGGGTGACGCGTGACGCGTTCCAGGCGCCCTGGCCGTCACCGCTGTCGGCGTTCGCACCCGAGCTTGGTCCGGAACCCTTGGACTTGAAGTGGTTGACGATCGCGAGGAACGTCTCCGCTGCTGTGCCGCCGACAGGCTTGAAGGCCTGGGCGAGGGGCTTGCGCGCGTTCGAGAAGGCGACAGTGTCATTGAGGATGACGGATTCGCCGACAGGCTCCGCGACGGCCTTCTTGTAGATCAGGGCCGTGCGGATGAAGTCCTCGTCCGCGAGGGCGGGGAGGGCCTGCGGGGAGCGGACGTAGTCCCAGGTGTCCGGCGATGTCTCGTTCAGTGCGGCGACGAGGGTGGCGAGGGCGGAATCGCGGTCCTTGCCGAACCTGGCTGAGTTCTCGATCTCCATGAGGGTGACGACATCGGCGTCGAGGGCGGTGATGGCAGCGACGATCTTCGCTTCTTGGCGCTCGAAGTTCTCCCTGTCGGCCGCGCCTCGGGCATCACACCCGCCGTTGATGGTGATCGGGTTACCGGCGCGGTCGGTGAAGTACGTGCAACCGGCCAGGTCCTCGCCGGTGGTGGGGAAGTAGTTGAGGACGTTGAAGGATGCGATTTTCACTTCACCACCGACCGGCTGGGGGGCCGTCGGGCGTTCGCCCGCGAACTGCACGGGCTGCACGCCCTCGGGGCTGGCTCCGTCGAGCTCCGCGAGCGGCTGGAACTTCCAGGCACTGTTGCGGTAGTCGAGCACCACCGGGGACGTGAAGCCGGCGGTGTAGCCGACACGGACGGGCTGCGAGGCCGTCAGATAAGGAAGGACCTTGCCGCGGTTGGCCTGGTTGAAGAAGTTGGTCGATGCGCCGTCGTCGAGCCGGATACTCCGGGCTGCGTTGTCGGCGATGACCGCTGCGTTCTCCGGGGTGCCCGGGCGTGCCACATCGGTGGGCTGGAGCAGGCTTTCTGTGCCTGCGGCCAGGGTGAGTTCGCCGTACTGGTTCACCGTGTAGTTGTCGGCGACGGTGAAGGTGTCGGCGGGCTGGAAGAGCATGCCCTCGGACGCCTCGCGTGCAGCCTCGGTGGCGGGCAGTGCGATGGCGGACGCTTTCGGTTCCTCGGCCGGCTCGGTGAGTTCGACGGTGCCTCCGGCTGCGACGGTGAGCTGCGTCAGGTTGAAGAATTCACCTGCGACGCCGGTGACCTCGACGTAGTCGCCGACGGCGACGGATCCCACTGTCGCGGGGGAGTAGACGAAGAGGGCGTCCGACGCCGTCTGGTCCGCAGTGGCCGAGCTGCCGGCAGTTTGGATGTAGAACCCTGCGAAGCCACCCGTGGGGTAGGCCGCAGTGACCTTGCCGCGCGTGGTGACGGTCGCGCCGGACACCGGCGTGGCTGTTCCCGTGCCCTGGATGTCACGGATGGGGGTGACGGCGCCAGGGGTCGGAGCCGGAGGAGGAGTGGGGGTAGGGGTGGGAGTCGGAGTGGGTCCGCCCGGGGTGGCGCCGCTGTTGGTCGGCGTCGGGTCCTGAAGCGTGAAGTCCGCCCGGTTGTCATCCGTGTCGGCGAAGCCCGTGCGGTTGGCGGACCTCGTGCTGCCGCTGCCGGGCGCGGTGGCCGCCGCGCCCTCGAAGGCGGTCGCATTGCCATAGCCGAGAGCATCGACGACACCGGGTGTACCGGCGATCGTCCCGATCGGCAGGACGCCGACGCTGGCTGCCTGGTTCGACAGGACGATCACGCCTCCGCCTGCTCCCGGAGTGAAACTGGTCGCGAGGTCGGGGGTGGGCAGAGCAGCGCCGGCCGTGCCATTGGAGTTGCCCTGGACCAGGAAATAGCCCTTGGCCGGAATGGTGCCTCGGAGCGCGGTGGGGCCCGGTGTGGCGGTGGAGGCCGGGGCGCGGTACTGCAGCGACCAGCCGTCCAGGCTCACGGCGGAATCCGTCGGATTGTAGAGCTCGATGTATTTATTGACGAAGGGGGTCCCGGCGGAGCCGCCCGTGACGTAGGCCTCGTTGATGATGACGCCGTCTCCCGTGACGGACGCCGTGGCCGGTGGTGTCTCCACTGCCCCGGCGGGCAGTGCGATCATCGGTGAGGCGATGAGCCCCACCGACAGCGCCGCACCGAGCGCTCCCTTCCATGACGAATTGATCATCCGTTCGTTCTTCTCCTTGACGATGGCCGCGATGCGGCCGCGAGTGAAGCCCGCCGACCCCCTGATGAGTAGGCGCGTCGGCATGTGCACCGTATGTGACGCAGGTGACATTTCCGTGCTCGGAGTAGCCAACCAGAACATCGTTAACAACTGGTTACTAAAAAGCCAGTGGCCCCGGAAGAATCGGGGCCGCTGGCCGTTATCCATGGACGAAACGGGCTATTTGCCGGCGTCCCTGAGCGTTCCGGTCACCTGCGCCTCATTCTCTGCGGCGACGAAGCAGAGGATCTCGCGATTTCCCGCTGACGTCCATGTCTCCTCGACGGGGTAGAAAACGAGTATCTCGAGGACGGATGCGTCGTACTCGAGGCCGACGAAGGTGGAGAATTCCCGTGCGCAGAAGTCGTTGGCCGCAGTGTTCGCGGCGGCGACGCCCGGGTAGTCACCGTCGGGCATCTGGCTGCTCGCGAAGGCCTCGAAGGAGTGGGGCTCACTGCACGGCAGGACGGGGAGATCGGAGACGTCCGTCATCCCGGGGTCGTCGATACAGTCACCGACGGCAATCGAGGTGGTGTCACTCCTGGCCTCGGCGGTGGCGGCGCCCCCGGCCTTGGGTTCGGCGGTGACGGCGCCCCCGGCTTCGGGTTCGGCGGTGACGGCACCCTCGGCCTTGGGTTCGGCGGTGACGACGTCCCCGGCGTCGCCCTCCGGCCCGCTGGAGGAGAGCAGGCCGCACCCCGTAGCGACAAAGAGTGCCAGTACCGATACAGCTCCATAGCGGAGGAGGCTGCTGTCTCGGCGCGGCGGGCACGCCGGGCGCGGGGACATTCCCCGTGTGTGCCCACTACGCATTGAGACCCCGTCGTCGGCCACGGAGTCCGTGGCGCGGTTGTTGCTCTTCGGGACAGTACAGGACGACGGCGTGGCACACCACGACGGAAGCAGGACCAGCACACCGACAAGGAAAGGGCGGCCCCGCAGTGCGGGGCCGCCCTTTCCAAGCGGAAGGTAAGGGATTCGAACCCTTGAGACGGGGTAACCGCCCACTGGTTTTCAAGACCAGCTCCTTCGGCCGCTCGGACAACCTTCCCGCGGATAGTGTTTCACGAAGGGCAGGCGACGCCCAAATACCCACAGGCTGGAGGAGCGGACATGCGAGCAGTGGTGATCAGGGGTGCCGGCGGACCGGAGGTACTCGCCGTTCAGGACGTTCCGGACCCCGTCCCGGCCGAAGGGTATGTCCTCATCGACGTCGTCGCGGCAGGACTGAACCGGGCCGACGTGCAGCAGCGGCGGGGCCTCTACCCGCCGCCCGCCGGGGCATCCGACATTCCGGGCCTCGAGGTATCCGGTCGTGTCGCCGACGCCGGTCGCTCCCGCTTCCGCGTGGGGGACGCCGTCGTCGCGCTTCTCTCCGGCGGAGGTTACGCGGAGCGGGTGGCAGTGCCTGCCGGGCAGGTGGTTGGAGCGCCCGACGGCGTGGGACTCGTGGAGGCAGCAGGCCTTCCCGAGACGGCCGCGACGGTGTGGTCGAACCTCGTGCTGCAGGCCGGACTCGCAGCGGGCGATGACATCCTCATCCATGGCGCGTCCGGGGGCATCGGCGTCATGGCGATCCAGGTGAGCCTTGCCCTCGGCGCCGTGCCCCACGTGACTGCGGGATCGGCGGCGAAGCTCGACGTCGCCCGGTCGCTGGGTGTGCGCACCCTGATCAACTATCGGGACGAGGACTTCGTCGCGAGGGTGAAGGCCGCGACGGACGGTCGCGGAGTGGACGTGATCCTCGACGTCGTCGGAGCGGAATATCTTGCCCGCAACATCGAGTCCCTCGCGACCGGCGGGCGCCTCGTCGTCATCGGACTGCAGGGCGGTGCGACCGCGGAACTGAACCTCGGGGTGCTCATGGGCAAGCGTGCAAGTGTGGCCGGTACGACCCTCCGGGGTCGTCCTTCAGCGGAGAAGGCGGCCATCCTGGCTGCCGTCGAGGACCGGGTATGGCCGCTGGTCGCGTCCGGTGCCGTCCGCCCCTTCGTGGACCGGACCTTCCCGCTCGCGCAGGTGGCGGAAGCGCACACCTACTTCGACGCCGGGGCCCACACCGGCAAGATCCTGCTGACGATGGACTAGACGGGTTCCCTGGAAGCGCGTTGCCGCAGATGCAGCGCGAGCACCAGCGCTATGCCGACGAACGCCCCGATCAGGGTCTCGACCGCGCGATCGGCGAGGAGCACGGTTGCGTCGGTCGGGTGCGCCAGTTCCGTGGCGACGAGGGCCAGGGGTGTCACGAAGGCCTGGGCGAGGGCGTATTGCCGCAGGATGAACATCTCCGCCGCGAATTGGGCGACGGCGATCACGAGAACGAGCTGCCAGGCTTCAAGGTCCGGGAGCAGGATCAGCGCCGTCAGGACCAGACCGGCGAACGTCCCGAGGATGCGCTGCAGGCCCCTGGTCACGCGCGCCCGTGCGGACTGTCCCACGAGCGGCACGGTCGCGGCGACCATGGCCCAGTACGTGTGGCCGATGCCGAGCAGCGTGGCCAGGCTCCCGGCCAGGAGGGCGGCAGCGAGATAGAGCCCGGACTCCCTGGCGAGGGACGCGATGTGCCGGGAGGTGATCCGGTCGGCCGGCGTGTGCCGCAGCCATGCCGTCCGGTACCTCGGCCACAGGTTCCCGGCCTGTCCGAGGACCACGGCGATGACCACGGTTGCCGCCGCCGTCGTGATCCCCTGCCACAGGGGTGGTTGCGCGGGCACGGAGGCGATCGCCGCGAAGGCGAAGATATGGAACAGGGAGCCCCCCGGCCGGAGGCGGAACAGCCCTGCGAGGAAGGTGCCGAGCCCGGCGACCACGCTTGCAAGCAGGACCAGGCCCCACGGCCCGACGTCGGCCCGGGCCGTCAGCGCAGCCACGAGGACCACTGCGAGCATGAGGCCACCGCCGCGCAGCTGGGTGGCGAGGCGACGGCGGTGCGGTTCGTTCCGTCCGTAGATGCCGGCGAATGCACCGAAGGTCGCGAACACCGCGAGGTCGAGCCGTCCCAACAGCAGGACAGCCAGCAGCGGGATGCCCACGCCGACGGCGCAGCGAAGCGCGGGGTGGTGGTCGCGGGCGGATGGAGCCATGCTCACGAGGTCGCGGAGGAGGGTCACGGACTGCGGCTCCCGGTCGGAGGGATCGACGGCGCCGCTGGCATCGGGTGGCGAAATACCACCGACCAACCTTACTCCCGTCCGCGTCCCGACGGGGAGTCACAGACGATCATCGGCATGCTTTCGAGCACTGCGGCACTGTGCGAGGCTGGCAGGACGGACAACGGAAGGAGCGCAGCGGTGGACACTACGGATCACGGCCACGCGGAACACGAGGGCGGTCTTGCACAGGCCGCCGACAGCTTTGCCGAGAACCTCGGCGACCAGGTGCCCGACGGCATCGACAACGGACCGACGGATGACGCGGACGAACCCGCCGACGGTCGCACGAGGACGCACTCGAGCATCAGCGAGGGCATGAATGCGAACGACGACGACGAACCTCCCGCTGTGCTCGAAGGCGGTTCCGACGGCGAACACCCAGGTTCCTGACCGGGTGCCACCCGAAGGCCCGGCCGTTCGGCGCAGGTCGGTGCGCGTTCGGCGCATCCTGGTGACTGGCAGGCTTGCCATGTGACGCGGGCCTCACTAGGTTGCTACCTTCGTGTGCATCACACACTCGCACTCGAGGAGCATCATGAGTAAGAAGCAGAACGGGTCCCACCGGCACGATGACGTGCTGGTGACGGATCCCGACCTGCCCGCGGTCGCCGTCGACGCGCAGCAGGCTGAAGCAGAAGACCGCCGTTGGACACCGGCCAGGATCGCACTCTGGGTCGGCATCGCCCTCCTCGGAGCTATCGCATGGACGATGCTGGCCATCGTCCGCGGTGAAACCGTCAACGCCGTGTGGTTCGTCTTCGCCGCCGTCTGTACGTACCTCATCGCGTACCGGTTCTACTCGAAGTTCATCGAGCGGAACCTCCTCAAGCCCGATGACCGGCGCGCGACTCCCGCCGAGTACAAGGCTGACGGCAAGGACTACGCGGCAACGGATCGGCGTGTGCTCTACGGCCACCATTTCGCCGCCATCGCAGGAGCAGGACCGCTCGTGGGCCCGGTGCTCGCAGCGCAGATGGGCTACCTGCCCGGAACGCTCTGGATCATCATCGGCGTCATCTTCGCGGGCGCCGTCCAGGACTACCTCGTCATGTTCTTCTCGATGCGCCGTGGCGGCCGTTCCCTCGGCCAGATGGCCCGCGAAGAGCTCGGAGTCATCGGCGGTACCGCTGCGCTGATCGCCACCCTCGCCATCATGATCATCATCGTCGCCATCCTGGCGCTCGTCGTCGTGAACGCCCTCGGAGAGAGCCCGTGGGGCGTGTTCTCCGTCTCGATGACCATCCCGATCGCCCTCTTCATGGGCGTGTACCTGCGCTTCCTGCGTCCCGGGCGGGTCACCGAGGTGTCCCTCATCGGCTTCGCCCTCCTGCTGCTCGCCATCATCGGCGGCGGCTGGATCTCCGAGACGGCCTGGGGTGTGGAGCTGTTCACGCTGGACCGCATCACCATTGCCTGGGGCATCATCATCTACGGATTCATCGCCGCGATCCTGCCGGTCTGGCTCCTGCTCGCACCGCGCGACTACCTCTCCACCTTCATGAAGATCGGCACCATCGTGATGCTCGCCGTCGCGATCGTCATCACCCGCCCGGAGATCAGCGTCCCCGCCATCACCCCCTACGCGACGTCCGGAACCGGACCCGTCGTCGCGGGCACCCTGTTCCCCTTCCTCTTCGTGACCATCGCCTGTGGCGCCCTCTCCGGGTTCCATGCGCTGATCGCCTCGGGCACCACCCCGAAAATGATCGAGAAAGAACGCCAGACCCGCTTCATCGGGTACGGCGGCATGCTCATGGAGTCCTTCGTCGCCATCATGGCGCTCGTCGCGGCCCTGTCGATCGATCGCGGCATCTACTTCGCCATGAACTCCTCGGCGGCCGCAACGGGTGGCACCATCGAGGGAGCAGTCGCCTTCGTCAACGGTCTCGGACTCACCGGCGTCAACCTCACGCAGGAAGCCCTGAGCACCATGGCCTCCAATGTCGGTGAGGAGTCGATCGTCTCCCGCACGGGTGGAGCACCGACCCTCGCCGTCGGCATCGCCCAGATCATGCAGGGCGTCTTCGGCGGTTCCGGGATGATGGCGTTCTGGTACCACTTCGCCATCATGTTCGAGGCGCTGTTCATCCTCACCGCGGTCGACGCCGGAACCCGCGTGGCACGCTTCATGCTGCAGGACAGCATCGGCAACTTCGTGCCCCGCTTCCGCGACACCTCCTGGCGAGCCGGGGCGTGGATCTGCACGGCCATCATGGTGGCAGGCTGGGGGGCGATCCTCATCATGGGCGTCACCGATCCGCTCGGCGGCATCAACACGCTCTTCCCGCTCTTCGGCATCGCGAACCAGTTGCTCGCAGCTATCGCGCTCGCCGTCTGCATGGCGATCTGCGCGAAGAAGGGCCTCTTCCGGTTCCTGTGGATCCCGGCACTCCCACTCGCCTTCGCGTCGGTGGTGACCATCACGGCGTCGTTCCAGAAGATCTTCTCGTCCACTCCCGCGATCGGCTACTGGGCGCAGCACACGGCCTTCAAGAACGCGTTGGCCGCCGGTGAGGAGAGCTTCGGCACTGCCACGACCGTCGCCGCGATGGAGGCCGTGGTCCGCAACACGTTCATCCAGGGCACGTTGTCGATCTTCTTCGTGGTGCTCGCCATCATCGTCATCCTGACGGCGATCCTTGCCACCATCCGGGCCTACCGGCACGGCGGCGGCAAGGAGAACGAGGACGCTGCGGTGCCGTCGCGCACCTTCGCGCCTGCCGGTCTCATCGCCTCTCCGGCAGAGAAGGAGCTGGAGGCACAGTGGGCGGCACTGGAGCCGGGCAAGCGACCTGCGAGGACGGGCCACTGATGGCCGTGCCACAGGTCCTCCACCGCGCTCGCGATACGGTGCGCGAACTGGCCTGGGTGTTCAAGGGGGTCATGGGGGAGAACGCCTACCAGACGTACCTCGACCACCACGAGCGCACCCATGCCGGCGGCCTGCCCATGACCGAGCGCGAGTTCTGGCGGGACAAGACCGACCGCCAGGACGCGAACCCGGAGGGCCGCTGCTGCTGACAGCGCCCATAAGATTGACACCATGAAACCCGGCGCTCCCGCGAGGAGCGCCGGGTTTCGTCGTGCTGGCGAGCATCCTGAACCACGGCAGAACCATGTCTCCGCCGCCAGGGCGCGCTGGATACCTGTTATGTCCTGGAGCGGCTCCAGGGCCCGGGAGCGGACCGGGTTCCTGCCCGGCTCCCGGCGTTGTGGGAGCATAGCGTCATGACGGAACAGCAGCCAGCAAGTCCCTTCGATCCCGCTCCCGGGACTCCGTCGGCTACTCCTGACCCGCCCTCCACCAACGCTCCCGCGGCGTCGGCGGACCAGCGGCCGGCCTCGGGGGACCAGCGGCCGGTATCGCTCGCGGACCTCGTCGATGAACCCGCCAAGGTCATGCGTATCGGCACCATGCTCAAGCAGTTGCTGGAGGAGGTCCGCACGGCGCCGCTCGACGACGCCGGCCGCACCCGCCTCGCCGCCATCCACGAGCGGTCCGTGAAGGAGCTCGAGGACGGTCTCGCACCGGAGCTGGTGGAGGAGCTGCACCGCATCAATCTGCCCTTCGACCACGAGGCAGTCCCTACTGACGCCGAACTGCGCGTGGCGCAGGCGCAGCTCGTCGGGTGGCTGGAAGGACTCTTCCACGGCATCCAGACGGCGCTCGCGGCCCAGCAGATGGTCAACCAGCAGTTGGCCGCCCGCCTCCAGCTCCGCGAACTGCCTCCTGGCACGGTCATCGCACCCGGCGTCGTCATCGGTCCGGACGGCGAACCGAAGCGAACCCTGCCTGCCCGCAAGGCACCGGCGCCTCCGCTGGACAGCCACGGGCCCGGCCAGTACCTGTAGCGCAGGTGGCATTCTTCGCGGCGGCGCGGCAGGGACGGAAGGACGACGCCGAACTGGGTACGGGTGTGTGGCGACGCGCCCATGACCGATTCCGCCGCGGCCTCGACCGCTATCACCAAGTCCTCGAGGGCATCGAGGACGACGACGTCTACAACGAACTCGTGGTCATCGCCAACGAACTCGGTGCCATGCTGCCGCGCGTGAGGTCCATCTGCGTGAGTGCGCAGTCGTCGGCCCCGAGCACGGGGCTCGACATCCCGGGCGCCCTGATGCGGGTGCACCGGGCGCTGTCCCGGGCGGGCAACACACTGGCGACGACGGCGGAGGCCGCCGCCATGACCAGGCTCGACGGCGAACGCTGGGGTATCGCGTCGTCGGGCGTCGACAACGTCCGGCGTCGGGCCCAGCTGGTAGCCGACGACGTGGAGGAAGCCGAGCGGGCGATGCCCGACGGCCGCTAGCTGTACCGAACGGTCAGGTCAGTAGAACAGCAGTGTGCTTGCAGGGGCCACCGCGATGTCCCAGACCTCGAGCTCCTGGCCGAGGCATGCGCCGCGTTCGCCGGTCGGGAACCCGCGGATGAACGGTGTCTGCCGGTTGTGGTCCACGTAGGGGTAGCCGCGCTCATTGAGCACGGTCAGGATGCGCGCATCCGCTGCGGAATCACCATCCGCGTCGCTTCGCTCCCGGTAGTAGGCGGAAAAGCCCTCGGGCCAGCGGATGAGTACGGTTCGGCCGTTGAAGTCGAAGGTGAAGCAGGCGTCGTTGTCCTCGTACTCCCCCCGGAAGGTGCCGAGGAGGTCGCCCGGCAGGTTCTGGGTGTCCCGCCCCTCGTCCGGTCGGATGCCGATGATCGAGTCCGCATCGAGCGATCCCGGTGCCTGCCCGCTCGTGGCCAACGTGAGCTGGTCCTCCGGTAGGCCATCGATGGCGGCGCGTAGCTCCGCAGGCATCGGTACCGGATCACCTGCCGTCGTCGTCACCTCGGGTGTCCGAAGGTCGCTGAGCGTGAGTACGGAACCCTCGCCCTCGATGGGAGCCAGGATGCCGTCCTGACCGCGCGTGAGGAACATGATCTGGTGGGGCGGGAAGAAGTTCCGGCTGTACGGGCGCTCGAGCGTGCTGCGACCGGTGACATCTACGATCAGCGGATTCTCTTCCTCCTGGCCCTTGACGATCTGAACGACGGACGCGCTCTGCCGCATCCTCACTTCGTTGGAGACCAGGGTCGGTTCGACGCTGGACGCGGACAGGACGGCGACGACGTCGGCCAGCTCGTAGAGGCGCTCCAGCTCACCCGCGGGACCCGGTTCCGTACGGGGGATGAGGGCTGTTGCCAGGGCCACCACGAGGGCAACCAGGCACACGGCGCCGATGATCGCCTGGAGCTTTCGGCCTCCACGCACGGGTCCCTGGTTGTCGTCGCGCATCCTGCCAGGGTCGGGAAACTCCTTCTGTGGCGCGAAGGACGCAACTCCGGCGAGCTTCGCCGCAGGGCCGATGCCCGGCCTCGAGGGTAGAGCGCGGCGGCTGCGCTCGAGCTCGTCCTGCGTCACCGAGAGCGCGGGGTCGGCCGATTCGAGGACGACGACGAAGGCCGCGGGCGATCCCACTGGAGGCGACATCAGGCGAACACAGGCCGCGAGCACGGAGGGGAGCCGCCCGGCGTCCTCGCCCGCTGCCCGGCCGGCGTCCTCTGCACCGAGACTGTCCCAGTAGCGCAGGAGCAGTAACTCGCGCTCACTCGGAGGGAGGGCGGCGAGCGCCGCCTGCAAGCTGCTGTTCCCCCTGATGCGGGGAGGGAGCGACGGCGGCAGGTAGCGTTCGAGGGATGCGCGAGCGGCGGCGATCAGCTGGAGGTGCCGCGACGCGGCGTCGGTCCCGAGCGTCGTGCGCTCGCTGATGTCGCCCGTGGACACTGCTTCGACTGCTTCGACTGCTTCGACCGCGTCAACCGCTGCCACCGAGGAGAGCCGCGCGGACAATGAGCGCCGGAACGCATAACGGTAGGCGTCGTCATGCAGGGCGTTCCGTGTCGGACCGTCCGTAATCCGCATCCCGCACCTCGCCGCCGCCGGTCGGGCCCGCCGGCGTCCCACCAAGCGGAGGAAATACCACGCAGGCTGATAGTTGTCAGGGGGAACAGAAATAAATGGGCACCACCGTTGGTTCCCGCCTATATGACTACATCACCAAACCTTACGTTCAACGACGGTCACACCATCCCGCAGCTCGGCTACGGCGTGTGGCAGGTTGAGGACAATGTTGCCGAGGATGTCGTAGGAAAGGCCTTCAAGGCCGGATACCGCCACATCGACACCGCAAAGATCTACGGGAACGAAGCGGGCGTGGGACGCGCTATCGCCGCATCGGGCCTGAGCCACGACGAGATGTTCATCACCACGAAGCTGTGGAACGCCGACCAGGGCTACGACACCACGCTCAAGGCGTTCGACGCTTCCATGGACCGCCTCGGCCTCGAGACCCTCGACCTCTACCTGATCCACTGGCTGCAGCCCAAGCAGGGCAAGTACCTGGACTCGTGGAAGGCGTTCATCGAACTGCAGAAGCAGGGCCGCGTGAAGAGCATCGGAGTCTCGAACTTCACCGTCGAGGCCCTCACGGAGATCATCGACGCCACGGGCGTGGTCCCGGTCATCAACCAGGTGGAGACCCACCCCTACCTGAGCCAGACGGAGCTTCGCGCATTCGAGGCGGAGAAGGGCATCCTCCACGAATCGTGGTCACCCATCGGTTCCGGCAAGGGCCTGCTCGACGACGCAGTGCTGCAGGACATCGCGCAGAAGCGCAACGCCACTCCAGCGCAGGTCGTGCTCGCCTGGCACCTCGCGCTCGGGAACGTCGTGATCCCGAAGTCCGTCACGGAGTCGCGCATCATCGAGAACTGGGAGTCGCTCGATGTGAAGCTCGAGGCCGAGGACATCGAAGCGATCAATGGACTCGACAAGGGCGCGGCCGGTCGTATCGGTGCAGACCCGGCGACCTCCGACTTCGCCTAGGAAGTTCTGCGGGTAGGACCTGCAGGACCAGACAAGAGCCGCTCCGGGACTGCCGGGGCGGCTCTTTCCTTCGTCCTGGATGCATGGGCGACGACGCCTAACAGACTCCTGGCACGGGGGCGAGCACTCAGGGAGCCCGATTGCGCGTTGCCGCGCCGAATTACCCCGACCTAGCCTGAAGCCACCTGTTCCTACCAAGCATGGAGGTGCCTCATGGCTACTGGCGAGACCGGATTCGACGACGTCTCATTCGACCTCATCTCACTGCAGTACCACTCACTGAAGGCCGGCCACGACTACGGCCAGTACGTCCGTGACGCCCGCAATGCAGGCCGCGACGATATCGCGGACTTCTTCGAGCAGGTCATGGCCCAGGACTCCGAACGTGCCGCGAAGTGCCACGCGTTCCTCGGTGAACTGACGGGGTCCGCAGAGTCCGGTCCGGCGCTCAGCTGATTTCCGTCCGGCTCGGTCCGGCTCGTCGATCTGGGCGGCACGTGGCGGGCGCCTTCGGGGACCCGCCGCATGTTGCGGTGCCGGCGTGCCTTCCACGTCGCTTGGTGTCCGCTTCGTGAAGATGCCGGGCACGCGAAAGCCCCGGTGGGCGAACCGTCCGGGGCTTTGGTGGAGCCTCCTGCCAGAGTCGAACTGGCGACCTTCTCATTACGAGTGAGACGCTCTACCGACTGAGCTAAGGAGGCAATGCTTCCCGGTTCGGGCGATACCCGGGCCGATCCACAAGCCTCAACTTTATAGGTAGGTTCGGCTCCCGGTCAAAATGGCTGTTCCTGTCATGAAGTCGGGACGGCTCGCCGTCGGAGCCGGCGTCGTGGTGACTTCGGTGTGCCACCTTCAGCAATGGCTTCCGTCGGACGGTGCGTCGGGTAGGAGCCGGGTGGGATCAGCAGCGCGCGCCGTCCTCGGGGACCGTTCCGTCGATGAAGTAGGCATCCACGAGGTCCAGGATGCAGTCGTTGGACCGGCCGTAGGCGGTGTGGCCCTCGCCCTCCCAGGTGACGTGGACGCCTGACTCGAGCTGCTCGGCCAGGGCGGTCGACCACTCGTAGGGCGTCGCGGGGTCGCCCGTCGTGCCGATGACGACGATGGGGTCAGCACCCGCCGCAGCCAGCGGAGCGGGTTCCAGAACGGGCGGGTAGTCCCACGGTGCGCAGGTCACGCCACCGAAGGCCAGGAACCGGCCGAAGGTCGGCGACGCCGAGATCAGCTCCTGCTCGTCCGCCCGCATCTCGCCGGGGTCGCTCGTCATGGGGTAGTCGAGGCAATTGACGGCGAGGAACGCGGCTGTGGAGTTCGAGGAGTACGTTCCGTCCGGCTGTCGCTCGGCGGACAGATCGGCGAGGTAGAGCATGCTGGACGGATCGCCGGCGAGGGCATCGGTCACGGCCTGCGTGAGAGTAGGCCAGTTCCCGTTGTCGTAGAGCGGCAGGATGAAGCCCTGGACGAAGGTGGAGACCGGCACGAGCCGCCCGTCCTTCGCCGTCATCGGCTCGCGCTCCACCGCGGCGAACAGCTCCTGGATCTGTCGGACGCCGTCGTCGACCGTGCCCGTGTAGGGGCAGTCCTGCCGCTGCTGGCAGTCCGCCACGTACGCGCGGACCGCGTTCTCGAATCCGGTGGCCTGGCCGAGGGTGATCTGCTCATTGTCCAATGACGGGTCGATGGCTCCGTCGAGGACCAGCCTGCCGGACCGTTCGGGGAACAGATCCGCGTAGGTGGCACCGAGCTGGGTGCCGTAGGAGAAGCCGAGGTAGTTGAGCTTCGGGTCGCTGACGAGCGCCCGCAGGATGTCCATGTCGCGTGCAGCGGACTCGGTGTCCACGAAACCGAGCAGCTCGCCGGTGCGCTCCGCGCAGAGGTCCGCGTACTCCTGGGCCTCGGCGTCGAGCTGCGCGAGCAGTTCCTCTTCGGAGGCATCCACCGGGTAGGACTCCTGGCGCGCCGCATCCTGTTCGGCGTCGTTGTAGCAGGTCACCGGGGTGGATCGGTTGACCCCGCGCGGGTCGAAGCCGAGGACGTCGTAGTCCTCGCGCAGGCGCTCGCTCGTGACGTAGTCGAGGGAATCTTTCACGATGTTGAATCCAGAAGCGCCGGGCCCGCCCGGGTTGATCAGGATGGTGCCCTTCGCCTCGCTCGTGGCGTCCGCGCGGATGGCTGCGATCTCGATGTCGCCGCGTCCCGGATCGCTGTAGTCCAGCGGCACCTCGATGGTCGCGCAGGAGAAATCCTCCTCGCAGTCCTCCCACTGCACCTCCTGCTCGTAGAAGCTGCGCAGATCCTCGTCCACGTCGCCCACGGCGGCAGGATCGGCTGTCTCGACACCCGTGGCGCTCTGGTTCGAGGGATCGGCGGGAGAGAGTAGCGTGCACCCCGTCAGGCCCAGCACGACGGCGGCGGACCCGGCGAGGAGAACCAGGGATCGACGGCGTGGCCGGGGTCGGGTGGAATCGGGCAGTCCGCTGGTCATCGGTCGAGGTCCTTCCGGGACAGGAGGCTCACCGTCATCGCTTCGATGGCGAGAAGGGGTGACACGTTGGTGCTGACGAGCCGCGTGCGGACTTCGTTGATCGTCCCAAGTCGGAGGAGGGTGTCCTCGGCGGTCTCGCGCTGCGCGAATTCCTCGAGCTCGGGTCGCAGCGGCTCGTTCACGAGTGCCTGGCCGCTGGCGACCTGGAGCATCAGCACGTCACGGTAGAAGGAGATGAGATCGGTCAGGGCGCGGTCGAAATAGTCGTTCTTCGAGCGCTTCGCCCGTCGCGTCTGGTCCTCCTCCAGCCGCCTGATCTGGGCGCGCAGGGACGGCGGCAGCGTCCCGGTCTCGGGTGCGCCGAGGGTCGCCAGAAGCGCGGTCCTCTCTTCGGCGTCTCGTTGCTCGAAGGAGCTCTGGGCCTCCGCTTCGGCGAGCTTGACGAGGTCGGCGGCCGCGCGCATCGCGCCCGAGACCGAGTGCAGCGTCAGCGGCAGCCGGACGATCTGGTTCCGGCGTTCGCGAGCGCCGTCGTCGGTGGCGAGCCTCTTCGCGATTCCGATGTGGCTCTGCGCCGCCCGCGCTGCCGCCTCCGCCGTCACCGGGTCGATCCCGTCACGTGCCACGAGCAACTCGGCGACGTCCCGGACCGGCGGCAACCTGAGGCCCACCGACCGGCAGCGGGAGCGGATGGTCACGAGCACATCGCCCGGACTGGGCGCGCACAGCAGCCAGATAGTACGGGGCGGGGGTTCTTCGATGGCTTTGAGGAGCACATTCGTACTGCGCTCCTGCATGCGGTCGGCATCCTCGACGATGATGATCCGCCAGCGACCCGTCGACGGCTTGTCCTGCGCCTTCCGGACGAGCTCGCGGGCCTCGTCGATGCTGATGGTCACTTTCTCCGTCGTGACGTTGGTGAGGTCCGCGTGGACTCCCGAGAGGACCGTTCGGCACGCCTTGCAGGCTCCGCACCCCCGTTCGCTCAGGGATGCACGCTCGCAGAGGAGTGCCGCCGCGAAGGCGCGTGCGGCGTTGGACCGGCCGGAGCCGGGCGGGCCCGTGAAGAGCCACGCGTGGGTCGGCGCGCCGGACTCCGCGGCTCGGCGCAACTGCTCCACCACCTGCTCCTGCCCGCGCAGGTCCGCCCAGACGCCGGTCGACGGGAGGCTGGGTGTCGTCGTACTCACGCGGAGACCCCGGGGAGGGCTCCGAGGATGGCGACGTGCAGATCCTCGGGCGTCCCGGCCGCGGACAGGACGAGGTAGCGCTCGGGCTCCTCGCGTGCGAGATCGAGGAACGCGTCCCGGATGCTCGCGTGGAAATCATCGGGCTCCGATTCGAGGCGGTCCTCGACGGCCGCTCCGGCGGTGCGGCGGCGGCGGCCCTCGGCAGGGGCGACGTCGAGAAGCACCGTGAGGTCGGGCAGGAGCCCCTCGGTGGCCCACAGGTTGACGTCGAGGACGGACCTCGGCCCGAGGTTGCGGCCCGCTCCCTGGTAGGCGACCGACGAGTCGATGTACCGGTCGCAGACGACCACGTCGCCGCGCCGCAGTGCGGGCGCGATCACCTGCTGTACGTGCGCGGCGCGGGAGGCCGCGAAGATCAGCGCCTCGGTCCGGGCATCGATATCACCATGCCCGTGCTCCAGTACGAGGGACCTCAGCTTCTCGCCGATCGGGGTGCCGCCTGGTTCGCGCGTACGGACCACGGTGCGGCCGCCCTCCTCGAGGGCCCGGCACAGCAGGCCGGCCTGGGTGGACTTGCCGGCGCCGTCACCGCCCTCGAGCGCGATGAACAGCCCGGGAAGCCCGTGCGGGAGGGGATAGGTCACGCGCCAAGCCTACCGAGTGGCGGTGACCATTGCTCCCAGTAACAGTTGCCGGGGAGAAGACTCCCCGGCGCTAGGCTCTGGGCATGGCACTCGAGCACCCCGACCTCGCCCCGGACACCCTCACCGTCGCGGCAGGACGCCCGCCCAGGGAGCACGATGCTCCCGTCAATGTGCCGATCGTCCTCACGACGACCTACCACGAGACCCGCGCGCCGGAGGCCGGCGACCGTATCTACGCCCGTGGCTCGAATCCCACCTGGGACCCCTTCGAGGAAGCGCTCGGCGCCCTCGAGAATGCGACGCTGCCGGCGCTCGTCTTCGCGTCCGGGCTCGGGGCGGCCGCGGCCGCACTGTCCCTGATCCCCACCGGGGGCGCGGTGGTCATGCCGCGCCACGCCTACGCCGGTTCCATCAGCCTTGCGGGGGACCTCGCCGCCCAGGGTCGCTTCGAACTGTGCACCGTGGACATTGCCGATACGGACGCCGTCCTCGCGGAACTCGAGGCACTCACCGCCAGGTTCGACGCCGGGCAGGTGATGCTCTGGCTCGAAAGTCCCACCAACCCGATGCTCGAGGTCGCCGAGCTGTCCGTCCTGACGGACGCCGCGCACGCTATGGGCGCGGTCGTCGTCGCCGACAACACCTTCAACACCCCCATGGTCCACCGGCCGCTGGACGCCGGGGTCGACGTCGTGCTGCACTCCGTCACCAAGTGGCTGGCGGGCCACTCCGACGTCGTCCTCGGAGCCCTCGTCACCTCGGACGCCACGCTCCGGGACAGGCTCCTCGCGCACCGGACGCTGCACGGTGCTATCGCCGGACCGTTCGAGGTGTGGCTCGCGCTCCGCGGATTGCGGACGCTCGCCCTCCGCATGGACCGCAGCCAGACGACCGCCGCGGCGCTCGCCCACCGTCTGGTCGACCACCCGGCCGTCCGCCGCGTGCGTTATCCGGGCCTCGCCTCGGACCCGGGTCACGAACGTGCCGCGGCCCAGTTCAACGGCTTCGGAGGAATTGTCAGCATCGAGCTCGACGACGTCGCGACGGCGGACGCCCTGGTCGCGGCCGTCCGGCTCTGGCTTCCCGCCACATCCCTCGGCGGCGTCGAGTCGCTGGTCGAGCGACGACGGCGCCAGCCGGCCGAGCCGACGACCGTCCCCGAGGCTCTCGTCCGACTGTCCGTCGGCATCGAGAACCCCGACGATCTCTGGGCGGACCTCGACCAGGCACTCCGTGTCGCAGCCGGCCGGCGCCACGGCGGGCCCTGAACTCCTGGAAGCGCTGGTACGCCTCGCCGCCCGTCCCGCCGGGCGGCTGGTATCACCGGTGCGCCGCTGCGAGCAGGCCCGCTAAGCTGGACCCGTGGCTCTCGTTTACGCAATTCAGTACTACCTGTACTTCGCGCTCGGCTTCGTAGCCCTGGGTATCGAGGTATGGGCCTTCATCGACTGCGTGCGCCATCCGGGCACGGCGTTCGAGGCCGCGTTCAAGCGGACCAAGGGCTTCTGGCTCGCCCTCACCGGCGGCGCCGTCGTGGTCGGTCTGCTATCCGCCTTCGGCGGCGGAGGCTTCAACCTGTTCCAGATCATTGCGATCGTCGCGGCCTGCGTATACCTGGCCGATGTGAAGCCCGCCGTCAGCCAGACCTCGGGTCGCGGCGGCACCTCCGGGCCCTACGGTCCCTGGTAGGAACAGCTAGCCCGGCTTCACCGCTTCCCAGGCCACCGTGACCTCTCCGAGGCGCCAGCGTGAGGGGCCATCCAGCAGTGGCCAGCCGTCCGCCTTCACCGAAGCGCACATCGCCCTCCATCGCTGTCCGTGCCCGAAGGATGACAGGGCTGCGGCGTCGAGCCAGGCCCGGTCCAGCGCACGCAGGTAGGCATGCACGCGCTCACCCTCGACGTTCCGGTGGATCAGCGCCTTGGGCAGCCGCTCGGCGACGTCGGACGGCAGGGAGAAAGCGCCGAACCTCAGGGAGATGCTCAGGGACACCGGACCCCCGGCGTCGAGAGCTGCCCAGGAAGATCGTCGCCCGATCTCGTCGCATGTCCCGTCGACGAAGATCCCGTCCGGCGCCAGCCGTCCCCGGACCTCGTCCCAGTAGGCCGCGTACTCGTCCTCGCGGTACTGGCGGAGCACGTTGAAGGCACGCACGACGACGGGCCGCCGCCCGTCGAGGGGCAGCTCGAAGCCGCCCTGCCGGAAGCTCAGGCCGGGCCGCGCCAGGGGCTTCGCAGCCGCCACCCGCGCAGGGTCTATCTCGATACCCACGACCTCGACGTCGTCGCGCACCGTCCGTAGACGCGTATAGAGCTCGACGGCGGTCACGGGGGCCGCCCCGTACCCGAGGTCGACAACGAGCGGATCACCCGCGCGGCGCAACCGGAAGGACTGCGGCCCGGCGAGCCAGCGGTCCACGCGACGGAGCCGATTGGGGTTCGTGGTGCCGCGTGTGATGGTGCCCAGGGGCTTCGGGGGACGCTGTCGCGGAGGCACCCGTCAAGGGTAGGCCACGCGCACGCGCTTAACACTGGTGCCACCCGACGCAGCCGGCATGACCGCCGCAGCCCGATGCGGCAGACTGGAATCATGACCTACACACTGATCCTGCTGCGTCATGGGCAGAGCGAATGGAACGAGAAGAACCTCTTCACCGGATGGGTGGACGTCGCCCTCACCGAGAAGGGCCGCGAGGAAGCCACCCGCGGCGGTCATCTCCTCACCGAGGCCGGCATCCTTCCCGACATCGTCTACACGTCGCGGCAGAAGCGGGCCATCATCACCGCGAACCTCGCGCTCGAAGCGGCCGACCGCAGCTGGATCGACGTCAAGCGCGACTGGCGCCTGAACGAGCGCCACTACGGCGCACTGCAGGGCAAGGACAAGGCCCAGACCCTCGCCGAGTACGGCGAGAAGCAGTTCATGGAATGGCGCCGGTCCTACGACACGCCGCCGCCGCCCCTCGACGATGCGAGCGAGTACTCCCAGGTCGACGATCCGCGCTACGCGGACCTCGGGGACGCCGTGCCGCGCACGGAGTGCCTCAAGGATGTCCTGGACCGCTTCCTGCCGTACTGGG
The DNA here is from genome assembly GCF_035985055.1 of Arthrobacter sp. PL16. Lineage (NCBI taxonomy): Bacteria > Bacillati > Actinomycetota > Actinomycetes > Micrococcales > Micrococcaceae > Arthrobacter > Arthrobacter sp. PL16. Next base: position 21,533 of record NZ_JAXCIC010000007.1, on the reverse strand, counting down.
AGTCCGACATCACGGTGGACATCAAGGCCGGCAGGACCGTCCTGATCGCCGCGCACGGCAACTCCCTGCGGGCGCTCGTCAAGCACCTCGACGGGATCAGCGACAGAGACATCGCATCGCTCAACATCCCCACGGGCATCCCGCTGGTGTACGAGCTCGACGACGACCTGGTGCCCGTGAAGGCCGGTGGCACCTACCTCGACGCCGACGCCGCAGCGGCAGCGATCGAAGCGGTGGCGAACCAGGGCAAGCACTGACCCAGCAGCCTGAACAGGAACGACGGCGGCCGGGGGCCGCCGTCGTTCCTGCTTCCGGGTGGCGTCAGTTCAGCGGTGCGCTGGGCTGCCACTCGCCGGTGACGAGGTAGGTGACCTTGCGGGCCACCGAGACGCCGTGGTCGGCGAAGCGCTCGTAGTAGCGGCTCGCGAGCGTGACGTCCACGGTGGTCGGCGCGTTCTGGTTCCAGTCCTCCGCGGCGACGGCCTTGAACACGCTGGCGTGCAGTTCGTTGACGCGCGCGTTGGCGGCGTTGATCTCGTTGCTCAGGGCGAGGTTGCGCGTCTCGAGGAGTTCGGTGACCTTGGCCGCGATCTGCACGTCGAGTTCGGCGAGCTCGTCGAACGTGGCGCGGATGCTTTCGGGAATGACGTTCGCGGGGAAGCGCAGGCGGGCGAGCTGCGCCACGTGCCGGGCGAGATCGCCCATGCGCTCGAGGGAGGCGCTCATCCGCAGAGCGCCCACGATCATCCGGAGGTCGGACGCCACGGGGCCCTGCAGGGCGAGGATATCGATGGCGCGCTCATCGAGGCTGTTCTGAAGGAAATCGATGCGCGCGTCCGCGGCGATGACTTCCTGCGCGAGCTCGGTGTCGGCACCCTGGAAAGCGCTGTTGGCCTTCTGGATGGCTTCGGACACCAGCTGCGAGATCTCGATGAGCTCCTCGCCGATCTGGTGAAGCTCGGCCTGAAAAACCTTACGCACGTAGGGGTCCCTCCCTGGAAGTTTCGACTGCAACCGTGTCCACAGTTCTGCCGACGAGCATTCCAGCCAGCGGTGAACTGTTTCCCCGCTTTGTGTGAACGTTAGTTGAACCCCTGACCTATTGCCACCGTATGGGGTGGGGTCGGAATTCGGAGAGCATAAGCTGTGTCCGTGGACCCCCTTCTCCTGACGCTCGTAGCCGGGCTGGTAGGCCTGGGCCTCGGCGTGAGCGGCATGGCGGCGTTCCGTGCAAGCGAGGCGCAGAGGCTCCGGCTCCTCTACGAGGACGAGCCATCCCTGCCCGACGGCGCCGCCGAGGTCCTGTCCATCATCGGCCGTGCCTACGTGATCGTGGACGCCATCGACGGCGTCGTCCGGGCCAGTCCCGCAGCGTATGCCTTCGGCCTCGTCCGCGGACACACCGTGGTGCACTCCGAACTCCTCGACCTCACGGCCCGCGTCCGGCGCGACGGCGTGATCGAGCAGCAGCAGCTCGAGCTTCCCCGCGGACCGTTCGGCCAGGGAACCATCGTGGTGCAGGCCCGCGTGGCGGCACTAGGAGCCGAGTACATCCTGATCCTCGCCGACGACCGCACGGAGATCACCCGCAGCGAGGAGATCCGCAACGACTTCGTCGCGAACGTCTCTCACGAACTGAAGACCCCCGTCGGCGCCATCTCCCTCCTCGCGGAGGCCATCCAGGACGCCGCCGAGGACGAGGTCGCCGTCCGCCGCTTCGCCCAGCGCATGCATAAGGAGTCCGGCAGGCTCTCCGCCCTCGTCCAGGACATCATCGAACTCTCCCGGCTGCAGGGCGCCGACGTCGTCCGTCGCGGCAAGGCCGTGGACATCAATGCCGTGGTCGCCGAGGCCGTGGACCGCAACAAGCTGCCGGCCGAGAGCAAGCAGATCGACATCGTCGTCGGTGGTTCGGTTCCCGCCCCGGTGTACGGCGACCGAGACCTGCTGATGACGGCATTCCGCAACCTGATCGACAACGCCATCCGCTATTCGCCCGAGGGCACGCGCGTGGGTGTCGGCGTGCGGTCGCGCGACGGGCTCGTGCAGGTCTCGGTGACGGATCAGGGAACTGGCATCACACCGGAGGAGCAGGAGCGCATTTTCGAGCGCTTCTACCGCATCGACGCCGCCCGCTCCCGACAGACGGGCGGAACTGGACTCGGCCTCAGCATCGTCAAGCACGTCGTGTCCAACCACGGTGGTGAGGTGACGGTGTGGTCCCAGGCAGGCCAGGGGAGCACGTTCACGGTCCGCCTCCCCGAGATGGAGGTATCAGCCGATGACGACACCGCCACGGGTGGGTCCGTTCCGGCCGTCGCGAAGGAGGGCGTAGTGCAGGGTTCCGACAGGAAATCAGTGAAGAAGGGCAGCACCGCTGCCCATGAGCAGGGAGTCAAGGCTTGAGCCGTATTCTGATCGTCGAGGACGAGGAATCGTTCAGCGACCCGCTGTCCTATCTCCTCGGCAAGGAAGGCTTCGAGGTGTCCGTCGTGGACAACGGCCTCGACGCCATCACCGAGTTCGACCGCTCCGGCGCGGACCTCGTGCTGCTGGACCTCCAGCTGCCGGGGCTTTCAGGCACGGAGGTCTGCCGCCAGCTGCGCCAGCGCTCCAGCGTCCCCGTCATCATGCTGACGGCCAAGGACGCCGAGATCGACAAGGTCGTGGGGCTGGAACTCGGTGCCGACGACTACGTGACCAAGCCGTACTCGTCCCGAGAACTCGTCGCCCGCATCCGCGCCGTCCTCAGGCGCCAGGGGGAGCCCGAGGAGCTGATCTCGAACACCATCCAGGCCGGACCCGTCCGCATGGACATCGAGCGGCACGTGGTGAGCGTCGAGGGCGAACAGGTGGCGCTCCCGCTGAAGGAGTTCGAACTGCTCGAGATGCTGCTCCGGAACTCGGGCAGGGTGCTCACGCGGGGCCAGCTCATCGACCGCGTCTGGGGTTCCGACTACGTCGGTGACACGAAGACCCTGGACGTCCACGTCAAGAGGCTCCGCGGCAAGGTTGAGCCGGATCCGTCGAGCCCGCGCTACCTCATCACCGTCCGCGGCCTGGGGTACAAGTACGAGCCCTGAGTAGAAAATGACACTGCCCGCCTCCGATGGTCCGGAGGCGGGCAGTGGTGTGTCGGTGCCGTGGAGCTATTCGCCCTCGGCGGCCTCTTCGGTGGCGGCGGGTTCGCTGGGGCGCGGCGTGTAGCCGCCCGGAACGAACTCGCGGTACTCCTCGAGCGTCCCGTCGAGGACCGGAACCTGGAAGGTCGCGTCCTCGCCCTCCACCTCGAAGTCGACGTCGATGAGGGAGCCGGGAACGTCCTGGAGCCCCTCGAGGGTCGAGTCATCTGCCGTTTCGTCCTCGAACCTGAATTCGCCCTGGCCCTCTATGGTGACGCTCGTCGACGCCCCGCCTGCCCGGATGGAGAGATCGACGGGCTCGTCGCTGGTGTTGAACACGGTTCCGATCAGGCGCCCTGCCGTCTCGTCGTCACGACCGACCACCAGGATGTTGCGCAGCAGCACCGGCCCGACGTCCTTCACGATGCCGTCCGAGGGCGCATAGGGGGTTGCCGTGAACTGTTCTGCGGTGAAGCTGCAGCCGGAGACGCCCAGCATCATCAGTACGGCGCCGGCAGCAACGGACTGCTGCACTCGGTTCTTCGGTGCATTCTTCACAGCACAAACTCCTGGTGTTCAACAGGTGGGACAGGGACGGAATCCGGTGCGGACCTACGGAACACACTATCGGCTACGCCGTCGAACCGTGGTGTCGGTTTCACGGGCCCGGAGACCCTCGGATCACCAAAAGCGCTTTTCGTCAAGGGGCCGATGATAGCCAATTGCGATTGTTTCGGCCGTCTGACCTGCGAAAACGCGCCATCGGCGTGTCGCCACCGTGATAAACTGACCGGCGGGAAAGGGGAAAGTCCACATGGTTTTTGAGGTTGGCGAAACAGTTGTTTACCCTCACCACGGCGCAGCGAAGATCGAAGAGATCAAGATGCGCGTCATCAAGGGCGAAGAGAAGATGTATCTCAAGCTCAAGGTGGCACAGGGTGATCTGACCATAGAGGTACCAGCAGAGAACGTTGACCTCGTAGGGGTTCGCGACGTGGTGGGCAAGGAAGGCCTCGAGCATGTGTTCGACGTCCTACGAGCCGAATTCACGGAAGAGCCGACGAACTGGTCACGGCGGTACAAGGCGAACCTCGAGAAGCTCGCTTCCGGGGATGTCATCAAGGTCGCCGAAGTAGTCCGGGACCTTTGGCGCCGCGATCACGACCGCGGACTGTCGGCTGGTGAGAAGAGGATGCTCGCGAAAGCGCGCCAGATCCTCATCTCCGAGCTGGCACTCGCGGAGAAGACCGACGAAGAGAAGGCCGCAAGTGTTCTCGACGAGGTCCTCGCCTCCTAGGAGACGGACGACCACGAAGAAGAGGGACCTCCGGGTCCCTCTTTTTTTGCCGCCTGTCGTAGGGTGACGGGGTGTCCGAGAAGAATGCGCAGCACCCCGCCCGAACCGGAGTCATCGTCGTCGCAGCGGGGTCGGGACAGCGCCTCGGTCACGGCATCCCGAAGGCGCGGGTCCTGTGCGCCGGGCGTACCCTCCTGGAGCACGCGCTGGAGTCCGTGGTCGCGTCGGGCGTCGCCGGCGCCGTCGTGGTGGTCCTGCCGGCGGGGGACCCCGTCCTGTCCGCCGTCGTCGCGGAGGCGGCGCTGCGCTCGGTGTACCCCTCCAGCATCACTGCGGTTCCGGGCGGTGCAACCCGCGCCGCATCCGTCCGCGCGGGCCTCGCGGCGCTGCCGCCGACCGTGGGAGTCGTCCTGGTCCATGATGCAGCTCGGGCCATCACTCCTCCGGGCGTCTTCCAGCGGGTCGCCGCGCTCGTGGGCGCGGGCGCCTCCGCCGTGATTCCCGTGCTGCCCGTCGTCGACACCATCAAGGTCGTGGAGGACGGCATCGTCACGGCGACCCCCGACCGTGCCCTCCTGCGAGCAGTGCAGACTCCCCAGGGTTTCGACGCCGATGCCCTGCGTGCAGCCCACGCCGGCGACGCCGCCGGTGATGCCGCGATCACTGACGACGCCATGCTCATGGAAGCAAGCGGAGTACCGGTACGCGTCGTCGAGGGGGATGCTCTCGCCTTCAAGGTCACCACGCCGTTCGACCTCGTGGTCGCGGAGGCCGTGCTGGCGGCCAGGGTCGCGAACGACGCCGCGGGGCCCGCCGGCAGCGTCGACCTTCCTGCACCGGCCCGCACAGGAACCACCCCGACCCCGACCAGCAGGAGCAGCCGTGTACCTCAGTGAGCACCTCCACCTTCCCCGCACCGGAATCGGTGTGGACGTCCACGCGTACGCCGCTGATGACGCGCCGGCGCCGCTCTGGGTCGCCGGCCTGCTGTGGGAGGGGGAGCGGGGGCTGTCGGGCCACTCCGACGGGGACGTCGTCGCCCATGCGGCGGCCGACGCCCTCTTCTCCGCGGCCGGGGTCGGCGATCTCGGGACCCACTTCGGCACCGACCGCCCCGAGTACGCCGGAGCCTCGGGACACACCCTGCTCTCCGAGGCGGCCCGGATCGTGCGGGCCGCCGGCTTCGATATCGGCAACATCGCCGTGCAGTTGATCGGCAACAGGCCCAAATTCGGCCCTCGACGTGCAGAGGCGGAGGCCGTCATGGCCGACGCCGCGCAGGCGCCCGTCAGTATCTCGGCCACCACCACCGACGGGCTCGGCCTGACCGGTCGAGGTGAGGGTATCGCGGCCATCGCCACCGCCGTCGTCGTGCGCTCCGCCTCCGCTGATGGGCCATAGCCGGGCGAACCGGAGGTTGCGGCCGCAGGGGCTGGAAGCCGCGGGGTAGGAGGACCCAGGTTCACGGCCCGGAGGATGGAGGGCGCAGCATCGGGAAGGGTGCGGGCGACCGCCGGGTAATCTGGACCGGTGAGCCTGCGATTCTATGACACAGCCCGCGCCGAGGTGCGCCCGTTCGAGCCGATCGAAGCGGGCAGGGCGAGCCTGTACTACTGCGGTGCGACGGTGCAGGGCATGCCTCACGTGGGGCATGTGCGGTCTGCTATCGCCTTCGACCAGCTCACCCGCTGGCTCGAGGCGCGGGACCTGCGCGTCACGGTCGTCCGGAACGTGACGGACATCGACGACAAGATCCTCGCGAAGTCCCAGGATTCGTTCCGTGAGGGAGCCGCAGGGGCGGACCCGTCGGTGGTCCCGGAGGAACCGTGGTGGGCCCTCGCCTACCGCTTCGAACAGGAGTTCCACCGGGCCTACGCCGCGCTCGGAGTGCGCCGCCCCACCTACGAGCCGCGAGCCACCGGCCACATCCCCGAGATGCACGCCCTGATCCAGCTCCTCATCGACCGCGGCCACGCCTACCCCGCACCCGACGCGTCCGGAGACGTCTACTTCGACGTACGCTCCTGGCCCGCCTACGGCAGCCTGACCCGCCAGCACATCGATGACATGCAGGCAGCGCCCGACGCCGACCCTCGCGGCAAGAAGGATCCGCGCGACTTCGCGCTGTGGAAGGGCTCCCAGGAGACCGATCCGGTGACGGCATCCTGGTCGAGCCCGTGGGGTACCGGCCGCCCCGGCTGGCACCTCGAGTGCTCGAGCATGGTGACGAAGTACCTCGGCACGGAGTTCGACATCCACGGTGGCGGACTCGATCTTCGATTCCCGCACCACGAGAACGAGATGGCCCAGTCGCAGGCCGCCGGCCATGCTTTTGCCCGGTACTGGATGCACAACGGCATGGTCACCTTCGGCGGCGAGAAGATGTCGAAGTCCATCGGCAACACGGTGACCCCGCAGGAGATGATCGACGCCGCCGGTCCCCGCGTGGTCCGGTACTACCTCGGGCAGGCGCACTACCGCTCCGTACTGGACTACCGCGAGACCTCCCTGCAGGAGGCCGGTGCAGCGGTGGCCCGCATAGACGGCTTCATCGGCAAGGCAGCGACCCGGGTCGGCTCACCTGGCCCCAGGTCCGTCCGCGCCGCCGACCTACCCCCGGCATTCGCGGACGCCATGGACGACGACCTCAATGTGCCGCAGGCCCTCGCGGTGCTCCACACCACGGTGCGCAGCGGCAACACCGCCCTCTCCGCAGGCGATGACGCCGCCGCGGCAGCCTGCCTGGCCGCCGTCGTCGGCATGACCGGCGTCCTCGGACTCGACGACGCAGGGGAGGCCGCAGGAGGTGGCACAGCGGACGCGGCACTGTCGAAAGCACTCGATACCCTCGTCGGCGACCGCATCGCGGAGCGCATCGAGGCCCGGACCGCGCGGGACTGGGCTCGGGCCGATGCCATCCGCGACGCCCTGGCACGTGCCGGGGTTACCCTCGAGGATTCCGCCGAGGGCGCCCGCTGGTCCTTGTCGGGGGACTAGTTGCGGTGGCAGCGCTGCAGTTCGAACGCCGCTCCACCCGCCTTTTCGAGGCTCCGACGACGGCAGGACGGGATGTGCGGGGGCTTCTCGCCCGCTCCGCGTAAACTGGAGGCGATTCTTCTTCTATATAAAGGTGTTTTTCCATGGCCAGTCACGGACGTCCAGGCGCGGTTCGCAAGTTAAAAAAGGGCCCCACCATCGGCACCGGCGGACACGGACGCAAGTCGCTCGAGGGTAAGGGCCCCACTCCCAGGGCGGAGGACCGCCCGTACCACAAGGCGTACAAGAACAAGGAGCTGGCGGAGCGCTCGGAGGCCAAGCGTGGAGGCGGCAAGAACGCCGGCACCGGTCGCACCAAGGGCAAGGCCGCCGAGGAGGCCGTCACGGGCCGCAACTCCGTCGTGGAGGCCCTGCGCGCAGGTATCCCTGCGAAGGCCCTGCATGTGGCGATCCGCATCGAGATGGACGACCGCGTCCGTGACTCGCTCAAGATGGCTGCGGAGCGCGGCATCCCCGTGATGGAGACGGGCAAGGCGGAGCTGGACCGCATGACGGACGGCGCTGTGCACCAGGGCCTCATGCTGCAGATCCCGCCGTACGAGTACGCAGACGCGCTCGACCTCGTGGATGAGACCATCGAGCGGTTCCGGCGCGGGCACATCGGGAACGCCCCCCTCTTCGTCGCCCTCGACGGCATCACCGACCCCCGCAACCTCGGCGCCATCATCCGCTCCGCCTCGGCCTTCAGCAGCCACGGCGTCATCGTGCCCGAGCGCCGCTCGGTCGGCGTGACGGCATCGGCCTGGAAGACCAGCGCCGGTGCCGCCGTCCGCGTACCCGTCGCCCGCGTCGGCAACCTCAATTCAGCGCTGAAGTCCCTCAAGGAGAAGGGCATCTTCGTCCTCGGCCTGGACGGCGATGGCGATGTCTCGCTGCCCGAACTGACCCTCGGCCGTGATCCCATCTGCATCGTCGTCGGTTCGGAGGGCAAGGGCCTCTCCCGGCTCGTCCGCGAGAACTGCGACCAGATCGTCTCCATCCCCATCGACTCCGCCATGGAGTCGCTCAATGCTTCGATGGCGGTGGGCATCACGCTGTACGAGGTGTCACGCCAGCGTTCGTCCTGACCCGTCGCCATGACGCAGCAGGCACCGTCGCATCCGCGAGGCTCCCGGGAGTTCCCGCTGGGGCTCCACTCCATCAGGGCCGGACGGGGACAGGACGCCCATGCGAATGCGGCGGTCTGGGCCCCGGCGATCGCCTCCATGGATGTGCACTGGCGCCGTGAGGACGGCGCGTGGGCCTCGGAGACCCTTGTGGGTCTCGACGGCGGCGTGCACCACGGCGTGGTTGGTCCCGTGCATCCCGGCGCCCTGTATGCGTTCTGGCCCACCGGCGAGGACCTTCCGGGCGCCATCGGCGAGACCCAACTGCTCCTGGACCCGTACTCCCGCGCGATCGAACCGATCGACACGGAGTCGGGGACCGACGAGCCGCCGTCGCGCTCCTACTACTCCGTGTTCCTGGAGCACGAGTTCGACTGGGGGATGAGCGAGCGTCCCGGAACCCCGTGGCGCGACACCGTCATCTACGAGGCGCACGTCAAGGGACTCACGAAGTTGCACCCGGACGTTCCCGAGGCACTGCGGGGGACCTATGCGGGGCTTGGCCATCCCGCGATGGTCGGGTACCTGCGGGACCTCGGCGTGACAGCCGTCGAACTCCTCCCGGTCCACTTCCACATCGACGAGCCGCACCTCGAGCCCCTGGGCCTCAGCAACTACTGGGGCTACAACACGCTCGGGTTCTTCGCCGCGCATACCGACTACGCGACGGTGGCAGCGCGGGAAGCGGGACCCGGAGCGGTCCTCGACGAGTTCAAGGGCATGGTCAGGGCCCTCCACGAAGCCGGGCTGGAGGTCATCCTCGACGTCGTCTACAACCACACGGCCGAAGGCGACCAGCATGCGCCCGCCCTCTGCTGGCGGGGTCTCGGCGATCTCGACTACTACAGGCACGACGACGCCGGCCGCTACGTGGACACGACCGGCTGTGGGAACACCCTGAACTTCTCCGAACCCCGCGTCGTCGAGTTCGCACTCGACTCGCTGCGCTACTGGGCCGAGGAGTGCCACATCGACGGTTTCCGGTTCGATCTCGCCGTCACGCTGGCCAGGGACGAGCGCAATTCGTTCACGCCGAGGCATCCCTTCCTGTTCGCTGCGGGAGCGTCGAAGGCGCTGCGCGGCACCAAGCTCATCACGGAGCCCTGGGACATCGGGCCGGATGGCTGGCAGACGGGGCGGTTCCCCGTCGGGTGGGCCGACTGGAACGACCGCTTCCGCGATACGGTGCGCGACTTCTGGCTCCGCGATATCGCGTCGATAGCCGGCGGTGGCGCGGGATCCTCGCCCGGACGCCTGGCGGGCTGCCTCGCCGGATCGGCCGACACCTTTGCGGCATCCGGCCGGAGCGCCCTGGCCTCGGTGAACCTCGTGACGGCCCACGACGGGTTCACGCTCGCGGACCTCACGGCCTACGAGCGCAAGCACAACGAGGCGAACGGCGAAGGCAACCGCGACGGACACAACGACAACCGCAGCTACAACCACGGTGCGGAGGGCCGGACGGAGGACGAGACCATCCTCGCCGCCCGCGAGAAGAGTGCCCGCAACATCATGGCGTCCCTGCTCATCTCGCTGGGTGTCCCGATGCTGACGGCCGGGGACGAGTTCGGCCGCACCCAGGGCGGCAACAACAATGCCTACTGCCAGGACACCGAGCTCGGCTGGGTCCACTGGCCCGACGACGCCGCGTCACGGCGGATGCTCGAGTCCACACGGACGCTGCTGTCCATCCGGCGCGACTTCCTGGCTGGGCAGCCGCCCACGTTCCCGTCCCGCAGCGACCAGTCGACTCTGCTCTGGTTCAGCGCCGCGGGACTGCCGATGACCGCGTCCGAGTGGAACGACCCGCGGACCAGGACCGTGCAGCTGCTCCTCGGGTCCACGGGCGGCACGGTCAACGGGCTCGTCGTGATCAACGGATCGCTCGAGGACACGCGCATCCATCTGCCCTCCGCCTGGATCCTGCAGGGCGAGGGCGTCGAGGGGGAGCAGCCGCGCTGGTTCAGCCGCACGTTCGACTCGGCGGATGGTGCCATCGTCGAGGGCACCGTCGTCGAGCACCCCCGGCTGCGCTCGGGCGAGGCGGACACGGTTGCGGGTGACTCGGTGCGGATGTACCGCTGCTGAGCGCCCGAGTGGAGCAGTAGGCGCTCACGCCACTGGTTCCACATGACGAAGCCCGGGGATTTGTGGTCCCGGGCTTCGTCATGTGGGCCCTTGAACAGGCGTCCGCCCGTCAGGCGTTGACGACAAGTCCCAGTTCGGCCTTCGTCACCAGGGTCGAGTGCTTCGGGAGCACGCGCACCGTGTAGCCGAAGGACCCGGAGTGGTCGATCCGGATATCGCCCGTGAACAGGTAGCGTCCGCTGCCGAGGTTCTCGGCGACGTCGAGGTCCTGGACGATGACGTCGCTCAGCTCGTCACTCTCGAGGGCTCGCCCGAAGGCCACCTCGACGGCGACGTCATCGGGGTTCAGTCCCCCGAGGGACACGTAGGCGCTGACGCTGAGGGAGTCACCGATCTGCGGATCCTCCGAGACGCCCGTGGAGTCCACGTGTTCCACCTGCACGGCCGGCCAGCTTCCCTGGACGCGTGAGCGCCAGGCGGCGGTGCGCTTCGCGAGCGAGAAGGAGTCGGCCACGGCTTCCTGCCCCGCACGCCAGGCCGGACGGTACAGCTTCTCGACGTAGTCCTGCAGCATGCGCTCGGCGGACACCGCCGGGCCCAGGGTCGCCATCGTGTGCTTGATCATCGCGATCCACTGGTGCGGGACGCCGTCGCGCGAGGGCTCCGACGGTCCGGCGGCTCCGGCGCCCTCAGCAGGAACCTGCGAGTAGAAACGTGGTCCCACCTGTGTCTCGAGGAGGTCGTACAGGGCTGCCGCCTCGATGTCGTCGCGCTCGTCGGCCGAGGCGCCGTTGTTGGCCGTCGGGATCGCCCAGCCGTTGTCGCCGTCGTACATCTCGTCCCACCAGCCGTCGAGGACGGACAGGTTCAACCCACCGTTGATCGCCGACTTCATGCCGGACGTGCCACAGGCCTCGAGCGGACGCAGCGGGTTGTTGAGCCAGACGTCGCAGCCCGGGAAGAGGATGCGGGCCATGGCGATGTCGTAGTTCGGAAGGAAGACGATGCGGTGGCGTACCTCGGGATCGTCCGTGAAGCGGACGAGGTCCTGGATCATGCGCTTGCCCTGCTCGTCGGCGGGGTGTGACTTGCCGGCGATGACGAGCTGGATCGGGTGCTCCGGGTGGAGGAGGAGCGCCTTCAGCCTGGCCGGGTTGCGCAGCATGAGCGTGAGGCGCTTGTAGGTCGGCACGCGCCGCGCAAAGCCGATCGTGAGGATGTCCGGGTCCAGCACGGAGTCCGTCCAGGCCAACTCTGCGTCGGCCGCGCCGCGCTTCTTCCAGGAGGAGCGCAGGCGCCGGCGGACGTCGTCGACCAGGTTGGAGCGAAGACTGCGTCGCAGCGCCCAGATCTTCGTGTCCGGGACGTCGTAGACCTTGTTCCACTGGGGATCGAGGACCGACTCGGCACCGAAGTTCGAGAGCGCGAAGTCGGCGATCTCCGGATCCACCCAGCTCGGTACGTGCACGCCGTTCGTGACCGAAGTGATCGGCACCTCGTGGGTGTCGAATCCCGGCCACAGGCCGGAGAACATGCCGCGTGACACCTCACCGTGGAGCTTTGCGACACCGTTGGCGCGCTGCGCGAGGCGCAGGCCCATGACGGCCATGTTGAATTTGGTCGGGTCCCCGTCCGTGTAGTTCTCCGCGCCGAGCGCCAGAACGCGATCGGTGGGCACGGCAGGCGCAAGGCCGGCGTGGAAGAAGTGCTCGATCTGTGAACGCTCGAAACGGTCGATACCCGCCGGGACCGGTGTGTGCGTCGTGAACACCGTGGATGCTCGCCCGGCAGTGAGTGCTTCCTCCCAGCTCATGGGCGCCTCGTTCGAAGGGTCCATGAGTTCGCGGATGCGTTCGATGCCGAGGAAGCCGGCGTGTCCCTCGTTGCTGTGGAAGACCTCGGGCGCGGGCGTGTCCGTCAGGCGCTGGAAGATACGCAGCGCCTTGACGCCGCCCATGCCGAGAAGGAGCTCCTGCTGCAGGCGCTGGTCCCCGCCCCCGCCGTAGAGCCGGTCGGTGACGTTGCGGGCGGCGTCGTCGTTTTCGGCGACGTTGGAGTCGAGGAGCAGGAGGGGGACGCGGCCGACGTCCGCGCGCCAGATGTGTGCGGAGAGCTGGCGCCCGTTGGGCAGCGGAAGCACGACCGTCGCGGCCGAGCCGTCCTCCTCGCGGAGCAGGGTCAGCGGCAGTCCGTCCGGGTCGAGGACCGGATAGGTCTCCTGCTGCCAGGCGTCACGCGACAGGGACTGCTTGAAGTACCCGGCCTGGTACAGCAGTCCGACGCCCACGAGGGGGACGCCGAGGTCCGAGGCGGACTTGAGGTGGTCACCGGCGAGGATACCCAGTCCGCCGGAGTACTGGGGGAGGACGGCGCTGATGCCGTACTCGGGGGAGAAGTAGGCGATGCTGCGGGGAGCGTCCTCGCCGAGGCCCTGGTACCAGCGCGGTTCGGTCAGGTAGCTCTCGAGGTCGGCTCCGAGTTCCTGGATGCGCCGTACGAGCTTCTCGTCGCCGGCGAGCTGATGGAGCTTCTCGCGGGTGACGGAGCCGAGGAAGGACACCGGATCATGGCCGCTCTCTTCCCATGCGGCGGGATCGATGTCCTCGAAGAGCCGGGAGGTCGGCAGATGCCATGACCAGCGCAGATTGCCCGCGAGTTTGCCGAGCGGGGCGATGCTCTCGGGGAGGACGGTACGGACAGTAAATCTGCGGATGGCCTTCACCCCGATTACGCTAGCGCACTTGCCAGGCCGAGTGGAGGATCACCGCAACCGCTTGCGTAATACGGAGTCGGCCTTGCTGCTACGCAAAGCTCCCTTAGCAATTCAGGCCATTACTCGCTAACGTCGTACGCGTGACGACCACTAGTGACCAGAACCGAAATGCCCAGTATCCCGATGGTCTGCGTTTCGGCCGGATTCCCATCACGGCCGTCAGCCCCGTGGTCGAGGACGGCCGTTTCCCCGCGAAAGCAATTCCCGGCTCGGACATCGCCGTCGGCGCGACGGTCTTCAGGGAAGGCCACGACCAGCTCGGAGTATCCGCAGTGCTTTACGATCCCCGCGGCAAGGAGGTGCAGCGCGTCCGCATGACACCGGTCGGGTCCGGGCTGGACCGCTGGGCCGGTACCCTGACCCCGCGTGCCAAGGGCCTCCACACCTTCACCATCGAAGGATGGTCCGATGTCTTCGGCACCTGGGAGCACGACGCCACGATCAAGATCGCGGCGGGCGTCGACGTCGAGCTCATGCTTGCCGAGGGTGCCGCCCTCTTCGCGCGTGCGGCAGAGGAGCGTACCCCGAAGGATGCGGCACTGTTCCGCCGCACCTCGGAGGCCCTGGCCGACACGACGCAGAGCGTCGAGGCACGACTCGCCGCCGGCCTGTCACCCCAGATCCACGAGGCCATCGCGCGCCGGCCCATCCGCTCTCTCGTGACCGCGTCCGCCTCGTACCCCATCAACGTCGAGCGCGAGCTGGCAGGCCGGGCCGCCTGGTACGAGTTCTTCCCCCGGTCCGAGGGCGCCACCTACGACCCCGAGACGGCGCAGTGGACCTCCGGGACGTTCCGCGAGGCCACGAAGCGCCTCGATGCCATCGCGGCGATGAACTTCGACGTCGTCTACCTGCCGCCCATCCACCCGATCGGTCGCACGCATCGCAAGGGACCGAACAACACCCTGACCGCGGGTCCCGCCGATCCTGGCTCCCCCTGGGCCATCGGCTCCGCTGACGGTGGCCACGACGCCATCCATCCCGACCTCGGTACCTTCGAGGATTTCGACGCGTTCGTCGCCAGGGCTGCCGAGCTGAACCTCGAGGTCGCCCTCGACCTCGCGCTGCAGGCATCGCCGGACCATCCCTGGGTGCAGACCCACCCGGAGTGGTTCACCACGCGGGTGGACGGTTCGATCGCCTATGCGGAGAACCCCCCGAAGAAGTACCAGGACATCTATCCCATCAACTTCGACAACGATCCGAAGGGTCTGTCGAAGGAGGTCCTGCGGATCGTCCTGATGTGGATCCAGCACGGCGTCAAGATCTTCCGCGTGGACAATCCCCACACCAAGCCCGTGCAGTTCTGGGAGTGGCTGATCGCGAAGGTGAACAAGAAACACCCCGACGTCATCTTCCTCGCCGAGGCGTTCACTCGTCCGCCGATGATGCATGCCCTGGGACGGGCAGGGTTCCAGCAGTCGTACTCGTACTTCACGTGGCGGAACACGAAGACAGAGCTCGAGGAGTACTTCACCGAGATCAGCAAGGTCTCACCGGCCTACTTCCGCCCGAACTTCTTCGTCAACACCCCTGACATCCTGACCGAGTTCCTTCAGTACGGTGGACCCGCGGGCTTCAAGATCCGCGCGATCCTCGCGTCGATGGCCAGCCCGCTCTGGGGGGTCTACTCGGGTTACGAACTGTTCGAGCACGTGGCCCGCCCGGGTGCCGAGGAATCGATCGACAACGAGAAGTTCCAGTACCGGCCGCGGAACTACGCCGCGGCCGAGGCCGAAGGTCGCTCCCTGGCACCGTTCATCACCCGCCTGAACGCCATCCGAAGGTCCCACCCCGCCCTCGGGGACCTCGAGAACCTCAGCATCCATACCAGCTCGGACCCCGCCACCGTGGTCTTCGTCAAGCAAAAGCGGACGGCAGAGGGCAAGGACACGATCATCGTCGTCGTGAACGTGGATCCACACAGCACCAGGGAGAGTACGGTATCGCTCGGCCTGCATCAGCTCGACCTCGATGCGGCCGACATCGACGAGAACGGTACGTTCCAGGTGGACGACCTCATCACGGGTCAGACCTTCGCCTGGGGCGAGCACAACTACGTCCGCCTGGACCCCCATGTGGAGCCCGCACACATTCTCTCAATCAGGAGGCAGCACTAGTGCCCAACCCCTTCCAGCTCCACGCACCTGGACTGGCCCATGATCCCCACTGGTACCGCAAGGCGGTCTTCTACGAGGCCCTGGTCCGAGGATTCGCCGACGCGAACGGGGACGGCTCCGGTGATCTGTCCGGACTGATCGAAAAGATGGACTACCTCCAGTGGCTCGGTGTGGATTGCCTCTGGCTACCGCCGTTCTTCAAGTCGCCACTTCGCGACGGCGGCTACGACATCTCGGACTACTACGACGTGCTCGACGAGTTCGGCTCCCTCAGTGACTTCAAGCGCCTCGTCGCCGAGGCCCACGCCCGGGGCGTCCGCGTCATCATCGACCTGCCCGTGAACCACACCTCGGACCAGCACCACTGGTTCCAGGAATCCCGCAGCGACCCCGAGGGCCCGTACGGCGATTTCTACGTCTGGAGCGACACCGACGAGAAGTACGAGGATGCCCGTATCATCTTCGTCGATACGGAGGAATCGAACTGGACGTTCGATCCCGTGCGCCGCCAGTTCTTCTGGCACCGTTTCTTCAGCCACCAGCCCGACCTCAACTTCGAGAACCCCAAGGTGCAGGAGGCGATCTTCGACGTCGTGAAGTTCTGGCTCGACCAGGGCATCGACGGCTTCCGCGCGGATGCCATCCCGTACCTCTTCGAGGAGGAGGGCACCAACTGCGAGAACCTCCCGAAGACGCACGAATTCCTGAAGCGCCTGCGCGCGATGGTGGACGAGAACTACCCTGGACGCGTCATCATCGCCGAGGCGAACCAGATGCCGGATGAAGTGGTGGAATATTTCGGCGACGAGGATGCACCCGAGTGCCACATGTCCTTCCACTTCCCCATCATGCCGAGGCTTTTCTACGCCCTGCGGGACCAGAAGGCCGCCCCCATCATCGAGACGATGAGGGACACCCCGGACATCCCCGCCGGCGCACAGTGGGGTACTTTCCTCCGCAACCACGATGAGCTCACGCTCGAAATGGTGACCAACGAGGAACGCGAGGCGATGCTCGGCTGGTACGCACCCGATCCCCGCATGCGTGCAAACGTAGGTATCCGCCGCCGGCTCTCCCCGCTGCTCGACAACTCGCGGGCCGAGGTGGAGCTGATCCACTCATTGCTGCTGTCGCTTCCGGGCAGCCCGTTCCTGTACTACGGCGACGAGATCGGCATGGGCGATAACATCTGGCTCGAGGATCGGGATGCGTCGCGCACCCCGATGCAGTGGAACCCGGACCGGAATGCCGGCTTCTCTCCGGTGGATCCGGGCAAGCTGTACCTCCCAGTCGTCCAGTCGCTGGTGTACCACTACAACCACGTCAACGTGGAGGCACAGCTGGCGACGTCGAGTTCGTTGCTGCACTGGGTCCGCCAGATGCTCGCCGTCCGCAAGGCCCACCCTGCCTTCGGGCTCGGGAGCTACCGCAACGTTCCCGTCGACTCGGAGAACGTCCTGGCTTTCCTGCGGGAGATCGAGGAGCCCAATACCGAGGGCGAGCCCGCGGAGGCTGTGTTGTGCATCTTCAACCTCTCGCAGCACCCCGTAGCGGCGCGGATGCACCTGCCGGAGTTCGCGGGCCGCGGCCTGCGCGATCTCTTCGGTGGGGCGATCTTCCCTGCGTTCGCGCAGGACGGCGAGATCACGCTGACGCTCGGCAGCCATGACTTCTTCTGGTTGCGTGTCCGCTCGGCGCACTCGAACGTGTCCTCGCCGCACACCCAGGCGATGCCCGTCATCCCCCTCCCGGAGGCGATCAGATAATGGCCACCCACATACCCTTCATCCCGGAGGTCCTCACCGAATGGCTTCCGTCGCAGCGGTGGTTCCCGGCCAAGGCGCAGTCCGTGGAACTGACGGTGGTCGGGGGGACAATCCTGGAGGATCCGACGGGCGCGGCCGGGTTCGAGGTGCATTTCCTCGCCGTCGAGTCCGGTCGGCGCACCGACGTCGTCAGCGTGCCGATCAGCTATCGCCGTGCACCGCTCGACGATGCCGCGGCAGGCCTGATCGGCCAGGTCGAGCACCCCGAGCTCGGTATGCGATGGGCCTACGATGCAACGCACGACGCCGAGTTCGTGCGCCTGTGGGTGGACTTCATCCTGACGGGCGGCAGTACGCCGGACGGACGCCTGAAGGGTGTCGCAGTCAAGCCGCCTGCACACCAGGAGGCCGGGGTGGCCCAGCCCGTCAAGGTACTCCAGGGCGAGCAGTCGAACACCTCGGTGGTCTACGGTGCCGGCCCCGGCTCCATGATCGTGAAGTTCTTCCGGGTCCTTGCCGCCGGCGAAAGCCCTGACGTGCAGATCAGCGCCGGGCTCACCGCCGGCGGGTCGACGGACACACCGGACACGTTCGGGTGGGTCACCGGCGAGTGGCAGCAACCACACGGCGAACCCGGGGGCCATGTCACCGGCCACGTCAGTGTCCTGCGCGACTTCGTCGAGGGAAGCACCGATGCCTGGCGCACGGCATCGCAGTCTGCTTCTACCGCCGCCGACTTCACCGAGGAGGCGCGTGGCCTGGGCCAGGCCGTGGCCCGCATCCACAAGCAGCTCGACCGCGCCTTCGGCAGCCGTACGGCCACCGACGCCGAGGAGAAGGAATTCAAGAACGCGCTCGCGGACCGCATCCGCTGGGCCTGGGAGGAAGCCGGCGGCGTCGTCGGGCCCCTGGGTGCCGAAGTCGACAGCATCCTGCGCGACATCGAGGGTCTGAAGGATATTCCGCCGCTGCAGCGCATCCATGCGGATCTCCACCTCGGTCAGGTCCTGCAGGCACCCGACGGCACGTGGCTCATCATCGACTTCGAGGGCGAGCCGCTTCGTCCCACTGCCGAACGCAGCGTCCCGGACGTCCCTGTGCGGGACATCGTCGGCATGGTCCGTTCACTCGAGTACGCTGCTGCGTCGCGAGGGGCGGCTCCGGTCGGCTCACCCGAAGCAGCGGCGACAGAGCAGTGGTCCGACGCCGCCCGCCAGGCCTTCCTCGAGGGCTACTCACAGGAGAGTGGCACGCCCGTCGAGACCGACGGTCCACTCTTCCGGGCCCTTTGGCTCGACAAGGCCCTGTACGAGGTCGTCTATGAAATCCGCAACAGGCCGGACTGGGTCGAGATGCCCGTCCGCGATGTCCGACGCGCCCTGGGTGCACAGCCCGGCGCGGACGCTACGAAAGCAGCTGACATGAAATCTTCGAAGAAGGCCGGACCGGGCGAGGGCACAGGCGACAAGAAGTTCGCCGCCAAGGCGGCCGAGGCCGTCGCTGGAACGGCGAAAGCCGTCGCCGACAAGGCGAGGAACGCCACCGCGGGTCTGGCCGAGAAGGCAAAGGACGCCGGCATTACGCCGTCGGCCTCCGCTGGGTCTGCGTCGGCCGCTGGTTCTGCGCCCGCTGCGCCGGCCGCCATGGTGCCGGTCGAGGTGGAGCAGTCCATCCTCCACCAGGTGTCCGAGGGCGCGTACCGCCAGCCGCATGCCGTTCTAGGGGCTCACCTCAGTGACGACGACGTCGTCACGATCCGCACGCTGCGGCCCCTGGCGCGGTCGGTCGTCGTCCTCACAGGCACGGGCCGCACCGAGCTGCGGCACGAACACAACGGCATCTGGGTCGGCGCCCTGCCGGCCGAAACACCTGGCCACGTCCCCGACTACCGGCTCGAGGTCACCTACGACGGCGAGCCGATCACGGTCGATGACCCGTATCGCTTCCTGCCCACACTCGGCGAGATCGACATGCACCTGATCGGCGAAGGCCGGCACGAGACGCTGTGGACCGCGCTCGGCGCACACGTCCGCCATTACTCGTCCCTGCTCGGCGATATCGAGGGTGTCTCCTTCGCGGTCTGGGCGCCGAACGCCCGTGCCGTGCAGGTCATGGGCGACTTCAACGGCTGGGACGGCAGCGTCCACGCCCTGCGCACGCTCGGGAGCTCCGGCATCTGGGAAATCTTCATTCCCGGAGCCGGCGCGGGCACCTGCTACAAGTTCAGGATCCTGGCTAACGACGGCCAGTGGCGCGAGAAGGCCGATCCCATGGCCCGCGGCACGGAGATCCCGCCGCTCACGGGTTCCAAGGTCGTCGAGTCGACCTACACGTTCGGGGACGACGAGTGGATGACGGCACGTGCAGCCGGCGATCCCCACAACGGCCCCGTGAGCGTGTACGAGGTGCACCTCGGGTCGTGGCGTCAGGGCCTCGGGTACCGGGAGCTGGCCGAGCAGCTCGTCGAGTACGTGTCCTGGCAGGGCTTCACGCACGTAGAGCTGATGCCGGTGGCGGAGCACCCCTTCGGCGGATCCTGGGGCTACCAGGTCACGTCCTACTTCGCGCCGACGTCGCGCTTCGGTTCGCCGGACGACTTCAAGTACCTGATCGACCGACTCCACCAGGCCGGCATCGGTGTCTTCATGGACTGGGTTCCCGCCCACTTCCCGAAGGATGCCTGGGCGCTTGCCAAGTTCGACGGCGGCACCCTGTACGAGCACGGCGATCCCTTCCTCGGCGAACATCAGGACTGGGGCACCCTGATCTTCGACTTCGGCCGTCGGGAAGTCCGCAACTTCCTCGTCGCCAACGCCCTGTACTGGCTGGAGGAGTTCCACATCGACGGACTGCGCGTCGACGCCGTCGCCTCCATGCTCTACCTCAACTACTCGAGGGAGGAAGGCCAGTGGCGGCCGAACAAGTTCGGCGGCCAGGAGAACCTCGAGGCCATCTCCTTCCTCCAGGAGGTCAACGCGACCGCGTACAAGCGGGCGCCGGGCATCGTCATGATCGCCGAGGAGTCGACGGCGTTCGACGGCGTCACCAGGGCCACGAGTGCCGGCGGCCTCGGCTTCGGCATCAAGTGGAACATGGGCTGGATGCACGACACCCTCGAGTACATCTCCGAGGATCCGATCAATCGCGTTCACCACCACGGCAAGGCCACGTTCTCCATGGTCTACGCCTACACCGAGAACTTCATGCTGCCGATTAGTCATGACGAGGTGGTGCACGGCAAGGGTTCCCTCCTGCGCAAGATGCCGGGCGACCGGTGGCAGCAACTCGCCAACGTGCGCGCGTACCTCGCCTTCCAGTGGGCGCATCCCGGGAAGCAGCTCATCTTCATGGGGTCGGAATTCGCACAGGAGGCGGAATGGGCCGAGCACCACAGCCTTGATTGGTGGCTCACGGAGACGCCGTCCCACAAGGGGGTCCAGGAGCTGGTGCGAACCCTGAACACGATCTACAAGGAGACGCCGGCGCTGTACGCGCGGGACAACGAGCCCGCCGGCTTCCAGTGGATCGACGAGAACGACGGCGAGCACAACACCTTGTCCTTCATCCGATGGGATCACCAGGGGAATCCGCTGGTCTGCATCGCGAACTTCGCAGGGGGTCCGCACGAGGGCTTCCGGGTCGGGCTTCCCTGGGCGGGAGAGTGGACCGAAGTCCTCAACACCGACTCCGAGGAGTTCGGCGGCTCGGGGGTCGGCAACAGGGGGTACGTCACGGCGCAGGAGGGCGCGCACAACGGCCAGCCTGCTTACGGCGACGTCCGGGTGCCGCCCCTCGGCGTCCTGTACCTGAAGCCGGCGACCTCCTAGGCGCCGGCCGGATCGACAGCGGCGGACGTCCTCGCAAGAGGGCGTCCGCCGCTGTTTTACATCTGGCAGGGGCGGTGTTAGTGTTTATATCCGCGCTGAAGAAGTCATCTGGTCGGCCGACAACCACAGTACTGAGGGTCAGGCTCCACCCGTATGGGTAGAGCAGGGAACCGAGGGGTGTGGGAACGGGCCGATTTGGAGAACGGAAGCGGTGCGGGTAAGCTTGTAAAGTTGCTTCGGAGCGATAACGCAGTGTTTTGGTTGTGTTGGGTGCCGGTAGTGCCTGTTGTTTGAGAACTCAATAGTGTGCCAAGTTTGTTGATACCGATTGTTTTTTGATTGGTTGAATTTGCTGGTTGCTGCGCATTCCGTGTGTG
>NZ_JAXCIC010000006.1:0-237143 GCF_035985055.1 Arthrobacter sp. PL16 | reverse complement strand
GATCTCGGTGTCTATGGTAGACCCATACTCCTGGGTGTAGACCTCTCTGGCCGAAATGTCGCCCGCCCACAACTAAGGTGCGTTGACTAACAAATTGTACCCAACACCCCCACGGCCCCCCCCCCCGGGGGGGGGGCCCTTCTCGTTGCCCGACCATCGTCCCTATTTGAGGGGGTCGTGCCCCCAGTTCATGAGCGAGTAGCGCCACTTCGAGGACTCGATGTCCTCCTTGGACGGTTCCTGCGCAAGGTGGCGATGTACATAGCCCACCACCTTGTGCATGTGCTTGACGTCGTCGTCCTTGAGGTCGTCGCGCTTCGTGTTCAGGATCTCGATGATGCGCCTGCCCGACTTGTGGCCCACGGACTCGTCGGACCCGGACGCTTTCTGACCCACGGATCGGGACTCCTCCGTGTCGAGCCAGGTCTCGAGCTGGGAGGCGCTCATGTTGACCGCCTCCTTCCACTGGGGCCAAACTTCGTCGAGATCGTTCGTATGGTCTGCCATGCGCCCTCGGCCTTTCGTAGCACTTCGGCGTGGAGGATCACACCCTGGTGGTGTCCGAAGCTTCCCATAGCTTAATCCTAAGCATGCTGATAAATGTAGAGGGTAGGTCGAACCACACGTCTAAGGAGCTCTACATCATGGCAGGAAACCTTTTGGCACGATCAGCCCACGACCTTGGCGCGGCAGCCTGGTTCGGCGGCACCTTGATGGGCGCTGTCGGACTGAACGGCGCAACCGGCAAGGCGAAGGACCCCAAGGAGCGCACGCGCCTCTCCGCTCTCGGCTGGGCCAAGTGGACCCCGGTCCAGGTCGCGGCATTCGCGGTCCACGCAGCAGGCGGCATCGGCCTGATCCTCGGCAACAAGGGCCGCGTCGCAGCCCAGGACTCGGTCGGCTCGAACACCGTCTGGAAGTCCCTCGTCACGGTCCTCGGCATGGCGCTCTCGCTGTACTCGGGCATGCTCGGCAAGAAGGTCGGCGAGCTCGCTGAGCAGGGCGGCGAAGGTGCAACCGAACCCCGTCCCGGAGCCAGCGATGAGTTGGCCAAGGCGCAGTCGCAGCTCAAGGCGACCCAGTGGCTGATACCCCTCGTCAGCGGCATCGTTGTCGTCATGGGTGCGAAGCAGGGCGAGATGCAGCGTCCCGAGAACGTCAAGAAGGGCCTGTTCAAGAGGTAGGCCCTGCACGACCGGCAACCCCCGCAGCGTTCCCGCCGTGCGACACCTCCAGGTGTCCGCGGCGGCGGCCCGCGGGGGTTCTGCATTTAAGCGGTGGGCGGCTACTACTGCATGGTGAAGGCGCGGGCCACGCCGGCGTGGACGGCGTCGTTCCTGATCAGCGCCGCGAGGATCGCGTTGCGCGGTCGCATGAAGGCTGCCGGCAGGGGGCGTCCCAGTGCCATGTTGATGTGGGCCTTCCGCCGCGCCAGCGCGGCCTGTGCCCGCCGCTCCTTCTCATACACCGCGAGCCGTGCAGCGACGCCCTGCTTGTCCCGGATGGAGGCGGTGATGATCGGCACGAGCCTGACGGCGTCCAGCCAGCCGAGGTTCATGCCCTGTCCGCCGATGGGCGAGACCTCATGGGCGGCGTCCCCGACCAGGATTGTCCGCCCGGCGACGAATCGCTCGGCCAGGCGCGACTGCACATCGAAGGCGCTCAGCATCGAATTGGTGCCAGGATCGACGTCGACGCCCGTCCTCTCGTGGATGAGGGACGTGAGGTCCTCCGCCGTCGGGCGCTGCACCGGACAGCCGACCCGCACAACCCAGCGCCGGATGCCGCCGGGGAGGGGGAAGGATTCGACGATTCCGCCGGTTTCGAGATACAGCACGGCGTCGTCGCCGTCGTCCGTGCCGTCCTTGAAATCGCCCATGACGTAGCAGTCCGGATAGCGGCGGGACGGTGCGCGGATGCCGGCGCCGTCCCGGATGGAGCTCCGGGCGCCGTCCGCTGCGACGAGAAGCCGCGCCCGGAGCACGGCGTCCCCGCCCTGGCCGCGCGTGGACGCAAGGACGTGGTCGCCGGCGTCGCGCGCGGAGAGGACTGCGACGCCCCGTCGGAGGGTACCGGGGAACTCCTCCTCGAGGCGGCGCTCGAGAATCTCCTCGGTGGTGGCCTGGGGTACGGCAAGGACGTACGTCTCGGCTCCGGGCAGGGTCGAGAAGGAGATGGTGCCCACGTGGCGTCCGGCGCTTCGTGCCACACCGTCACGGATGAGGACGCCGCGCTCCCGCAGCTCGTCGGCTATGCCGCCCGCCTCGAGCGCACGCAATGCAGGAGGGTGGATGCCGATGGCACGGGAATGGCTGCTGCGGTCGGTGCGCCGCTCCAGCACGACGGCGTCGAGCCCGGCCTGTCGCAGGAGCAGGGCGGTATAGAGCCCGACCGGTCCGCCCCCGACGACGATCACGTCATGCACGGTGTGGTTCCCCGGCCGGACCGCCGGGCTGCAGGACGAGCAGGTTGATGAACGGCGCCGCCGTGCGGACCTCCCAGTTCCGCCGGCCGGCGACGCTGTCGCGTAGCTCGCGGGGGGTGTAGCTGCGGCGGATGGAGGTAAGGCCGTCCTGCCGGATGTAGGAACCGGGGAGCGGCAGCGTTCCGGCCGAGAACAGGGCATAACCGAGCGGGTGCCGGGCGATGTCGCTGTGGACGGCTACCTGCCGCGTCAGCTGTTCCGTGTCATCGAGGAGCCCGTCGAACTGCGCGGGGTCGAGGTGATGGAGCACGTGATTGGAGACGACGGCGTCGAAGGCCGCTCCTTCGGCGACCAGTTCCGAGCTGAGGGCCCGGCGGAAGGACAGGCCGGGGAGGGCCGGCCTCGTGGTCGCGTAGGCATGCGCACGCTCGTCGGGGTCGATCGCCGTCACCTCGAGCGGTAGGCCGTCGCGCCGTGCCCACCGGGCCAGGGCCCGGGGCACGTCGCCTCCGCCGGATCCGACGTCGAGCAGTGTGTTGGTTCGATCCGGGGAGAACGCCGGCCGGAGTAGCGAGGTGTACGTGCGGCGCCAGCCCGATACCGCGGCATTAACGACGCCGAACTGCGCGTAGGTCCGGTCGAGTTTCCCCGGGTCGCAATCGGGCCTGTCCATCTCCTCGATCGCGTCCGGATCCCGTTCCGCGAGGAATCCTCGTCGGCTCATGCGCCCGCTTTGATGAGGATGGGCTCGAGGTCCGTGGGCAGGGCGGCGTCATCCGGGCCGGTAGCACCGATCCCCGCCGCACCCCCTGCATGGAGCGCGGCATCCGCGTCGGCGGTCCCGCCTCCTGCCGGTGTGGCACCGACCTTCGTGAACAGTGCTGTCTCCACCGTCAGCCCGGGGCCGAACGCCATGGAGCAGATGCGGTTGTTCCCGTCCGTCGCAGGTTGATCCAGGATGTGCTTGAGGACGAACATGACTGTGGCGCTGCTCATGTTCCCGTAATCGCGCAGCGTCGCTCGCGCAGGGACGAGCTGTTCCTGCGTCAGGCCGAGCTTCGCCTCGACCTTGTCCAGGATGCTGCGGCCGCCGGGGTGTATGGCCCAGTGCTCGATGTCCGCGTAATCGAGGCCCTCGAGTGCGGCGTCGCGCGCGAGAAGGGGCTCGAGCGCGCCGACGATGTGCTCGTCGATGATGTGCGGGACGTACGTGCCGAGCACCATCTCGAAGCCCTCGTCACCGATGTTCCATGCCATGGACTCCTCGCCGACCGGCGTGAGGACCGTCTCGAAGTGGTCGAGGCTGAGCGCCGGCCCATCCAGCGGGATGTCCCGGGCGGAGATGATGGCAGCCGCGGCGCCGTCCGCGAACAGCGACGAGCCCACGATCGTATCGGGGTTGTTCGAGGACCGGACGTGCAGGGAGCACAGCTCGGCGGCGATCACCAGGACGACGGCGTCCGGGTCGGCCTCGCAGAACGCCTTCGCCGACCGCAGCGCGGGGAAGGCCGCGTAGCAGCCCATGAAGCCGAGGTGGTAGCGCTGCACCGACGGCTTGAGGTCGAGCGCTCGAACTACCTTGTAGTCCGGACCGGGGGCGAAGAAGCCTGTGCAGGACGCGGTGACGACGTGCGTGATGTCCGACGCCTCGATGCCGGGAGCTGCGTCGAGCGCCTTCCGGGCCGCTTCGATGAAGAGTTTGGTGCCCTCGATCGCATAGACCTCGTTGCGGGTCTTCGTGCTCGGCGTCAGGATCCGCAGTTCCTCGCGGTCGAAGAAGACGGGGTGTTCGGCTGATTCCGCGAGTGTCAGTTCCTTGACGGCGGTGTAGCGCGTCTCGATGCCAGAGGAGTCGAAGGCCGCTCCGACGAGGCGCTGTCCGAGCCGGGTGAGACCGGGCTGCGCAGCGAAGACGTCCCGGACCTGGGGCTGCACCATGATCGTGTCGGGTACAGCTGTTTCGAGGGACCTCAGGATCACTGTCATATGTCCATTACTAGAGGACTGACGCGACAAACACAATGACAGTAGGCTTAGTACCTCCTACCACCACCGTCAGGAGCACCATGGGCAACGATCCGTCAGGAACGCTCGACCAGGAGGACCCCAGAGGCCCCACCGTCGATGCATCGACCGAACTCCAGGAGTACCCCGGCTTCACGGAACGCATGGATCCGCGTCCGGACCACGGCGAGGACAGCTACACCGGGCATGGGCGGCTGACCGGACGGAAGGCCTTCATCACGGGCGGGGATTCCGGTATAGGACGGGCCGTCGCGCTCGCCTTCGCCCGGGAGGGAGCGGACGTGGCGATCGGCTACCTGCCCGAGGAGGAGGAGGACGGCGCCAGTTGCCTCGAACTGATCCGCGCAGAGGGGCGTACCGCGCTCGCCGTGCCCGGGGACCTCCGCGACGAGGCGTATTCGGCCTCGGCCATCCGGCAGGTGGTGGAAGGCCTGGGCGGCCTGGACATCCTCGTCAACAACGCGGGCTTCCACATCGCCCAGCCGAACGGCCTGCCCGACATCGATGCCGGCCAGTTGAGGCGCACCTTCGAGACGAACGTCTACGGGACCATCTGGCTGACCCAGGCGGCGCTGCCGCACCTGTCCGAGGGGTCGTCGATCATCAACACCACCTCCGTGCAGGGCTATCACCCCTCCACCAGCCTCATGGACTACGCCGCCACCAAGGCTGCGCTCAACAACCTGACCTTCAGCCTCGCGCAGTTGCTGGGGGAGCGCGGTATCCGCGTGAATGCGGTCGCGCCCGGTCCCATCTGGACGCCGCTGCAGCCCGCTACCACCACGAGTGAAAAGCTGGAATCGTTCGGGGAGAATACGCCCCTCGGGCGGATGGGCCAGCCGGCCGAACTAGCCGGCGCCTACGTCTTCCTGGCCTCCAATGATGCGCGATACGTATCCGGAGAGGTCCTGGGAGTGACGGGCGGCAAGCCCCTGGCCTGATGCGGTGCAGGATCGCCGGCCGTGTACCGACGGCGGAATCAGGCCCGCTCGACCAAGCCGGGGGAGCCTGTGCGACGAATCACAGCTACCAGCGCCGCAGGCTTTCCGTCCCGGCGACCGGCTGATACGGATGGGCTGATCGTGAAATTCCTGACTGCTCTGCCTCATAGGCGCCACACCGCGGTGTTCGCTGTCGTCGTGACTGCGTCGCTGGCCCTCACGGGCTGCGGAAGCGTCGAGGACAATCCGCTGGGTGTGAATACGCCGGCGGGGGACCAGGCCCAGCCCTCCGGTCCGACGACGCCGAAGGATGGCAGCCAGGCGGATCCCGTCGTCAACGACCTCGGGGACGATCCCCTCAACGTCGGTGTCGACGGCGCAGAACTCTGCGGTGTGCAGCCTGAGGACAGCCGACTGCGCTATACGGTGATGCTGCACAATCCGACCCTCGAGACCTTCACCCTCGGTGAGATGACCCTCGGGAACCCCCAGGGCCTCGACGTCCTCTCGTCCATGGTCCAGACCGCCAACCGGGAGGGACACCACCACCCCGCCGCCGATACCGAGGCGCACGAGACACATACGCCGGCGCCGACGCCGGCGGCGACGCAGGAGCCGATCGGGCCGCCCGTCCCCACGGCAGGCTACGAATTCGAACCCGATGCACACGTCAACATCATCGTCACGGTCGAGCTCGCCGAAGGCGTCACCCATGGCAGCGCGGACAATATCCTGGTGGCGTTCTCCTCGCCGGACCGCGACTTCTCGGTGGCGCACAATCTGGCCATCGACGTCGACGCCACGTCCTGCAGCTGAACATCGGCCCGAGCACGAAAGAAGCCCCCGTCTCCAGGGAGACGGGGGCTTCTTCAGGCAATCCGTACCGGGACCCGCGCGCTACGCACGCGCCCGACGGCGGTCGGCCGGACTAGGCCGGAAGCTGCAGGACATGACCGGTGAAGATCAGGTCGGCGTGGATGACGGTGTCGGCGTTCGCCGCGAACAGTGCCTGCCAGCCGCCCTTGACGCCGAGCTTGTCAGCGATGGTGCCGAGGGTGTCGCCCGACTGGATCGTGTAGGTCTCGCCACTCAGGGTGACGGGCGCCTGGGCGGGGGCCTGGACGACGGGTGCCTGAACGACAGGCGCCTGGACAACAGGAGCCTGCACGACGGGTGCCTGGACAACAGGAGCCTGCACGACGGGTGCCTGGACAACAGGGGCCTGGACAACAGGGGCCTGTGCGGCCGAGAACTGCACTGTGCCGGGGTTCGCAGCACTGCCGAGTCCGAGCTTTGCCGAGCAGGCAGGCCATGCGCCCCAGCCCTGGCCCGCAAGCACGTTCTCCGCGACAGCGATCTGCTGCTCGCGGGATGCACCCTGGGGGGAACCCTGGCCACCGAAGGCTGCCCAGGTCGACGGGGTGAACTGCAGTCCGCCGGAGAAGCCGTTGCCGGTGTTGATGCCCCAGTTTCCGCCGCTCTCGCACTGTGCCAGTGCATCCCAGTCGCTGGCGGGGGCAGCGTTGGCTGCACCGGCCGCCGCGCCGAGGCCGAGGCCGGTGAGTGCTACTGCTGCGAGTCCACGACGGGCGCTGGTGCTGAAGGTGTGTGTATTCATGGGGTTACGATGCTCCGAAAGGCCACCCGCACTAGGTCCGTCCCCGGACTTCTTCGCGCCGCTGCTCACCTTGACGATATAGAGGTCATGGTTCGGCAGCCGCCGGTTGAGCAACGAGCGGTGGAGGGCGGTGCCGGGCATAAATGACTGCTCGATTTTCGGCAGTCTGTTCGCTTCCCCGGACGGGGAACTGCCTCTACCGTAGGGTATTTTCGATTCGTTGCCAAACCGGTACGGCGCGGCGCTTGACATTGATTCAAAAGACGGAGTGGAAGCTGGCCCAATCAGGCTTCCTGTGTCACACTGTCGCTCCGACGACAGAGCGCGACGAAGGGCCCGGATCATGGTGATCCGGGCCCTTCGACCGTCCGCCAGGGGAAGCGGCGCGTGCTGTCAGGCTGCTACGTATCCGTGCGGGTCGAGAACGTACTTCGTAGCCGCTCCGGCGTCGAACTCCTCGTAGCCGCGTGGCGCGTCCTCGAGGCCGATCGCCTTGGCGTTGACGGCCTTCGCGATGGACACCTTGTCATGCAGGATGGCCATCATGAGCCCCCTGTTGTATTTCATGACCGGACACTGGCCTGTGGTGAAGGACAGTGACTTCGCCCACCCGGTACCGAGGCTGATCGACAGCGAACCGACCTTCGCTGCCTCGTCGATTCCGCCCGGATCGCCGGTGACGTAGAGGCCTGGAATGCCCAGTGCCCCGCCGGCCGCCGTGACGTCCATGAGCGAGTTGAGGACCGTCGCGGGTGCCTCGGTCGACGAGCCGGAGCCGTGGCCGCGTGCCTCGAAGCCGACGGCGTCGACGCCGCAGTCGACTTCCGGTACGCCCAGGAGCTGCTCGATCTGGTCACGGGGATCGCCCTTGGACACGTCGACGGTCTCGCAGCCGAAGCTCCGGGCCTGAGTCAGCCGGCCCTCGTTCAGGTCGCCCACAATCACGACGGCGGCGCCCAGGAGCTGCGCCGACACGGCCGCTGCCAGGCCCACCGGCCCGGCGCCTGCGATGTACACCGTGGAGCCGACACCCACCCCCGCCGTCACGGCACCGTGGAACCCGGTGGGGAAGATGTCGGAGAGCATCGTCAGATCGAGGATCTTCTCCAGCGCCTGGTCCCGGTCCGGGAATTTGAGCAGGTTCCAGTCCGCGTAGGGCACCAGGACGTACTCCGCCTGGCCTCCTACCCAGCCGCCCATGTCCACGTAGCCGTAGGCGGCTCCGGGACGCGCGGGGTTCACGTTGAGGCAGATGCCGGTCTTGCGTTCCTTGCAGTTGCGGCACCGTCCACACGCGATGTTGAAGGGGACCGAACAGATGTCGCCCACCTTGATGAACTCGACGTCGGAACCCACCTCCACGACCTCGCCGGTGATCTCATGCCCAAGCACCAGGTCGGCCGGCGCCGTGGTGCGACCGCGTACCATGTGCTGGTCCGACCCGCAGATATTGGTGGTGACAGTCTTGAGGATGACGCCGTGACTCAGTTTCCGGCCGATGTTCGCCGGATTGACGCCGGGTCCGTCCTTCAGTTCGAATGTGGGGTAGTCGGTGTCGATGACCTCGACCTTCCCCGGTCCCTTGTACGCAACAGCTTTGTTACCGCTCATGGAACGTCCTTCTTCCCTGGTGTGTTCAGCACGTCCGGTACGCCCGGGCGCGGGAACCGGCGTGCGCCGCAGATCACAGCCGGTCGCCGGTAGCGCCGAACCTACACCGCAGGGGGTCGCATCGACGTTGCATCGTCCGCGGACTGTGGAGCGCCCTATCGGCGCCGTCGTACAGGGGTCTCCCAGGCCTGCGGGCGCCGCACCCGCCGGCACCCCGGCGCTCGCGCCTTGTGCGTGCGGGTGGAAGTGGGACAAGGTGACGACATGACTGAGACTGTGCTCATCACTGGCGCGACGGCCGGCATCGGAGCGGAATTCGCACGGCAGTACGCAGCCCGCGGCTGCGACCTGGTGCTGGTGGCGCGAGCGTCCGGACCGCTCGAAGAGACGGCGCGCGCGCTGCGTGCGCGGTGGCGGGTCGGCGTGGAGACGATCTCGGCCGACCTGCTGGACGACGACGGGCTGGAGAGAGTCCTCGCCCGCCTCCGCACGGGCGATCGACCCGAAGATCGGCACGCCCCGGGTGGTACTGACGGGTCGACGGCGGCGGGGGAGCCCGCGGCTGGTGCCGCGCCCGTCACCGTACTCGTCAATAACGCCGGCTACGGGCTGGTCAGGCCATTCGCCGACAACGAGCTCGACGACGAGCTCCGGCACCTCCGGATCCACGTCGAGGTGCCGCTCGCCCTGTCGCATGCCGCGCTGCAGTCCATGCGCCCACGAAGGTCGGGCACGATCATCACGGTGGCGAGCGTCGCAGGCTTCACTCCGCGGGGAACCTATGGTGCAGCGAAGGCCGCCATGATCAGCTTCAGCAGATGGGCGAACCTCACCTATGGGCGGGAAGGCGTACGGGTGACGGCAGTGTGTCCCGGATTCGTCCACACCGAGTTCCACCAGCGAATGGGAGCTGACAAGACGGGCGTGCCAGGCTTCCTGTGGCTCGACGCCGGACTCGTGGTCCGGGAAGCGCTCCACGATACCGCGGCAGGGAAGGCCGTGTGCATCCCGAGCGTCCGCTACAAGGTCATCACGGCTCTCGCGAGGGTGGCGCCGTCGTCTCTGGTGGCCAGGCTGGCGCGGCGGGGCCGCTGACCGTTGCGTCAGCCCTCGGCGCCGCCGCTGTCCCAGGTGTCCGGCTCGGACGCAGCGTCCTCGGGGTGGCGGTCGTTCGCCGGGTCCTCGGGTGAACCTTCGCCGTTGAAAGCCGCAGGCACCGTACCGGCGCTGTGGGTGCCCTGTTCATCCCGGATGCTCCGGGCATGATGGGCCGCCGTTCCTGCCGCCGGGTCGAGGACCTCCTCGCGCCGGTCCGTCTCCGGCCGGCCGTCGTCGTGCCCGTCCGGGTCCTGCCCGTAAGCGTCGCCGGAATCGTCCCTGCCTGCGCCATGTCCGCCGACGTCAGTGTTGTTCACCGCTGCGGACTGTCCGGCCGAGCCGGCCCCTGACGCCTCGGCCGATCCACCGGCGGGCCCGACGCGCCCCTGTTCCTTCTCGAGTGGCGGAATGGGCGAGGCCGGGCCGAGGGGATGGTCCGTGGGAAGGGCGGCGCCGTCGGGATGTCCTGCGCTGCTTGACTCGGTCATCGTGCTCCTTCTGTTTCCTGCCTGGCAGGGAATGGTCGAAACGGAGGTGCTTCCGGGCCACGGTGTGTCGCTCCTGTTCGAGGCAGGGCCGATCGGGCGAACCGACGGGGTCCGAGCGTTAAGTAAGTATGCTTATGATAAGGGATCACAGGGTTGTGGGAATGCCCCTTACAAGGAGGTAGGACGTTGGCAGGTTACTTCAAGCTGGTGGATGCACACGACAACGGATTCCGCGTGAAACTGACCGCTCCCGATGGAACGCTGGTCGCGGTCTCGACTTTCTACGAGTCGAAGGAAGAGGCGATCGCCGGAATCGACCTCATCCGGGAGATCGCCGGAACGGGTCCCGTGGTGGATCACAGTCGTGATGAATTGCCCGAGGAGGACGAACCCTTTCTCGGCCTGCAGGCCCCCGCCGGCCGTGAGGATGCGGTGCGGCACGACGCCTGAGGGTGGTTCCGGGAACCGTCGGAAGGAGGTGCGTGGCTTCGGTGTACGACTGTATACACTGGCGCAGATCGTGGAATAGACTGGGGATATTCCACAATCTCTCTGAAGGGAGCCAACGTCATGTCGACCGCGGACTCATTCGGCGCGAAGGGCGTACTCGATGTCGCCGGCGCTGAATACGAAATTTTCAGGCTAGGTGCGGTCGAGGGTGCCGAGAACCTCCCGTTCAGCCTCAAGGTCCTGCTGGAGAACCTGCTCCGCACCGAAGACGGTGCGAACATCACCGCGGATCACGTACGCGCTCTCGCGCAGTGGGATGCAGCAGCGGAACCGAGCACCGAGATCCAGTTCACCCCTGCGCGCGTCATCATGCAGGACTTCACGGGCGTCCCCTGCGTCGTCGACCTCGCAACGATGCGTGAGGCCGTCGTCGACCTCGGAGGCGACCCCAAGCGCGTCAACCCGCTGGCGCCCGCAGAGATGGTGATCGACCACTCCGTGCAGATCGACGCCTTCGGTAATGCCGGCGCCCTCGAGCGCAACATGGAGATCGAATACCAGCGCAATGGCGAGCGTTACCAGTTCCTCCGCTGGGGCCAGACCGCGTTCGACGATTTCAAGGTCGTCCCGCCGGGCATGGGCATCGTGCACCAGGTCAACCTCGAGTACCTGGCCCGCACCGTCATGACCCGCGAGGTCGACGGAGTGCTCCGCGCCTACCCCGACACCTGCGTCGGCACCGACTCGCACACCACGATGGTCAACGGCCTCGGCGTGCTCGGCTGGGGCGTCGGCGGCATCGAGGCGGAGGCAGCAATGCTCGGCCAGCCTGTCTCCATGCTCATCCCGCGCGTCGTGGGCTTCAAACTGACCGGTGAGATCCCTGCCGGCGCCACCGCTACGGACGTCGTCCTCACCATCACGCAGATCCTGCGCAAGCACGGTGTGGTCGGCAAGTTCGTGGAGTTCTACGGGGAGGGCGTCGCCTCCGTGCCGCTCGCCAACCGCGCCACCATCGGCAACATGAGCCCCGAGTTCGGATCCACCGCCGCGATGTTCCCGATCGACGACGTCACGCTCGACTACCTGCGCCTCACCGGCCGCCCGGCGGAGAATGTCGCCCTCGTCGAGGCCTACGCCAAGGAGCAGGGACTCTGGCACGATCCGTCCCGCGAGATCCGCTTCTCCGAGTACCTCGAACTGAACCTCTCCACGGTCGTCCCCTCGATCGCCGGACCGAAGCGCCCCCAGGACCGCGTGGAGCTCACCGCGTCGAAGAGCCAGTTCCGCGAGGACCTGCGCAACTACTCGAACGATCCCGAGCTGCACTTCGCGCCCGGCGGCACCGTCGACGAGTCCTCGCAGGAGAGCTTCCCGGCCTCGGACTCCCCGAGCTTCACCCCCGGCACGACCTCCTCGGTCACGGACGAGAATTCCGAACCCCGTGAGACCGTCGGGGCCGGAACCGGTGGTTCCCGCCCGTCCAGGAAAGTCAGCGTCACCATGAAGGACGGACGCGAGTTCGAGCTCGATCACGGTGCCGTGAGCATCGCGTCGATCACCTCGTGCACCAACACCTCCAACCCGTCGGTCATGCTCGCCGCCGCCGTGCTCGCCCGGAACGCCGTCGAGAAGGGCCTCGTGTCCAAGCCATGGGTCAAGACGTCCGTGGCCCCGGGCTCGAAGGTCGTCACCGACTACTACGAGAAGTCCGGACTGATCCCGTACCTGGAGAAGCTCGGTTTCTTCACGGTCGGCTACGGCTGCGCTACGTGCATCGGTAACTCCGGCCCGCTCGAGGACGAGATCTCGCAGGCCATCCAGGACAACGACCTCGCGGTCACCGCCGTCCTGTCCGGCAACCGGAACTTCGAGGGCCGTATCAACCCGGACGTGAAGATGAACTACCTGGCCTCACCGCCGCTGGTGGTCGCCTACGCCCTGGCCGGCACCATGGACTTCGACTTCGACAACGAGCCCCTCGGCCAGGACGAGTCGGGAACCGACGTCTTCCTGAAGGACATCTGGCCGAACCCGGTCGAGGTCCAGAAGGTCATCGACGACTCGATCGACGTCGAGATGTTCACCTCGAGCTACGCGACGATCTTCGAGGGCGACGACCGCTGGAAGTCGCTGCCCACGCCCGACGGCGATACCTTCGCCTGGGATCCTGAGTCCACGTATGTGCGGAAGCCACCGTATTTCGACGGCATGCAGCGCGAGGCGAGCCCGGTCGAGGACATCGACGGTGCACGCGTCCTGCTGAAGCTCGGCGACTCGGTCACCACCGACCACATCTCGCCCGCCGGGTCCTTCAAGTCGGACACCCCTGCCGGCCGCTACCTGACCGAGAAGGGCGTGCAGCGCAAGGACTTCAACTCCTACGGCTCGCGCCGCGGAAACCACGAGGTCATGATCCGCGGCACGTTCGCGAACATCCGCATCAAGAACCAGCTGCTCGACGGCGTCGAGGGCGGGTTCACGAGGGACTTCTCCCAGGCGGATGCGCCGCAGGCAGCCGTGTACGACGCCGCGGAGAACTACCGCGAAGCGGGTATCCCGCTGGTGGTCCTCGCCGGGAAGGAATACGGCTCCGGATCGTCGCGTGACTGGGCGGCCAAGGGCACCGCGCTGCTGGGCGTCAAGGCAGTCATCGCCGAGAGCTACGAGCGCATCCACCGCTCGAACCTCATCGGCATGGGCGTCCTGCCGCTCCAGTACCCCGAAGGGCAGAACGTGGAGAGCCTCGGCCTCACGGGCACGGAGACGTTCGCCGTCGGCGGTGTGACCGAGCTCAACGAGGGACGCACGCCCCGCACGGTCAGGGTCACCGCGACTCCGGCCGACGGTGGCAGCGCCATCGAATTCGACGCGGTGCTCCGCATCGATACGCCGGGTGAAGCGGACTACTACCGCAACGGCGGCATCCTGCAGTACGTGCTGCGCCAGCTCGCCAGCTAGCGTCCACGAGGTTCCGGGCCGGGGGTTTCCGCTCCCGGCCCGGACCGTCCGCAGGGCCTACCGCCCTGTCACCCGATCCACGACGAACCGAGGGGGCGACATGGCCGAGTCCGTCGAAGTGTCGGCGCGCGTGGACGGCGACACCATCTTCCGCGTCCTGCGCAGCGAGATCCTCGCCGGCCTGCACCCACCGGGGACGGCGCTGCGGGAAGTTGTCATCTCGGAGCGCTTCGGGGTGTCCCGGACTCCTGTTCGGGAAGCACTTAGCAGGCTCCAGCATGAGCGGCTGCTCGAGCGGGCCGCGCGTGGCCTGCAGGTCCCGCAGATCGACCCGCAGGAGGTCATCCAGATCTACGACCTGCGCGTCATGCTCGAGGAGGAAGCCGCCGGCCAGGCGGCCCTGAACAGGGGGGCTGCGGACCTCATGCGGCTCGAGGCCCTGCTGGAACGCGATCGAGGCGTCGTCGACCCCGATGACACGACGAAGGTGACCAACAACCTCGAATTCCACACCTCGCTCTGGGCCTCCGCGCGTAATCCGATCCTCATGGATCTCCTGGAGCGGCTCTCGACCCACCTCATCCACACGCCCCGCTCCACCCTTTCGGTGGGGAACCGGTGGCAGGAAGTGCTGCTCGAGCACGAGGCCCTCATCAGCGCCATCACCGAGCAGCGCAGCGATGATGCGAGGGCTATCGCCCGGAACCACATGGAGACGGCGCGCACCCTCCGCCTGCAGCTGCTCCGCACCACCGCGGCGGACTGACCGTGGCCGACTCCCGCCGGCGGCTCCTCCTCGACGTCGACACGGGGATCGACGACGCCGTCGCCCTTCTGTACCTGCTCGCGACGCCGGGCGTCTCCATCGAGGCCATCACCTGCACCGCGGGCAACGTGGGCGCCCGGCAGGTAGCCACCAACAACCTCGCGCTGCTCGAGCTGTGCGGGCACGCCGGCGTCGAGGTGGCCGTCGGCAGCGAGGTACCCCTCGAGATCCCGCTCGTCACGACGGAGGAGACGCACGGCGACCAGGGCATCGGCTATGCCGTCCTGCCGCCGCCCCGAGGGCACATCTCCGGGCGGCATGCCGTCGACGTCTGGCTCGAAGCGGTCCGCTGCCATCCGGGTCAGGTCACCGGCCTGGTGACGGGGCCGCTCACCAACCTCGCCCTGGCCATCCGGGCGGAGCCTGATCTGCCCATGCTCCTGAAGGGCCTCGTCATCATGGGTGGCGCCTTCAACTACCCCGGCAACACGACGCCCGTCGCCGAGTGGAACATCCACGTCGACCCGCACGCCGCGAAGGAAGTCTTCGCCGCGTACGAGGGCCTGCCGCAAGGGAAGCTGCCGGTGGTGTGCGCGCTCGAGACGACGGAGCGGATCGAGTGCACGCCGGCGCACGTCGACGCGGTCGCGCGCGCAGCCGGAGCAGGGCGGGAGCTGCTCGACCCGGACGGACCCGCAGGGACGCGCAGCAGCAGTGACAACGCCGTCGTCGCCTGCCTGTCGGATGCACTGCGCTTCTACATGGAGTTCCATCGGCTCTACGACCAGGGGTACATCGCACACCTGCACGACCTGTTTGCGGCGATGGTGGCTACCGGCGAGGCGGGCTTCGAGGAACGCCTCGCCACGGTCGACGTCGAGACGGAGTCAACGCTGACCGTCGGGCAGACCGTCGCGGACTTCGCCGGGATATGGAAGCGGGCGCCGAACGCGCGGATCGTCTCGGGCAACGAGCCGAACGCCGTCTTCGAGCTGATGGTCAGGCGGCTCTCGCACCTCGCGAGGATACACGGCTGAGCCGGGGCTCGTCCGCCCTGCGCACGCCCGGACGTGACCGGTCCTACCCGGCCCAGTCAGCCCGACCGGAGGGATACCCCGGTACACTGGAGCTGCCCCGCACTGCTGCGCGGGCGGCGCCGAGGTGACATGAGGTGCAGTTCACCTCTCCCGTCGCGCCCAAGGAATATCGTGAGTTCACCCCTGACCCTTGCCCCCGGACACAGCTCCGAGCGCCCCCGTCGCATGCTCCTCGTCCTCGGCGGAGCACTCATCCTCGCCACGTACCTGTTCCTCGTGACCGTCCAGCCGACCGAGATCGCAGGCGGGGTCGGCAGCACGGCGTCGCTCGTCTCGCTCTTCGGCTTCCTGGGCGGCGGAGCTCTGCTCGTCGGCGGAATCCTGCCGATGCTGACCACCAGCTCCCTGGTGGTCATGCCGCTCGGCATCGCGCTCAACATCGCCATCGGACAGATCGCCGGATCACTCGGAATGCAGATCTACCTCGACGCCATCGGCACGGTCCTCGTCGCCGTCCTCGCCGGCCCTGCAGCGGGCGCGGCCACCGGTGCGCTCAGCAACGCGATCTGGGGGCTCTTCAACCCGTTCGCGCTGCCGTTCGCGGCCGGTGCCGCACTGATCGGACTGCTCGCCGGCCTCGCGGCGAAACACGGGGCGTTCCGCCGCGTGTACCTCGCACCGGTCGCCGGGCTGGTGGTCGGGGCGATCGGGGGACTCGTCGCGGCACCGGTGGCGGTCTTCATGTTCGGCGCGGCCGGGACGTTCGGCACCAATGCCATCATCGCCGTCTTCCGGTCCATGGGGGACAAGCTGCTGGTCGCCGCCACCAAGCAGGGACTGCTCTCGGATTCACTGGACAAGATCGTCGTCTTCGTCATCGTGGCGCTGATCGTCTACGCGCTGCCCCAGCGTGCCGTACGCCAGTTCCCCTTCGCGCGGACCTACCGCGTCCTCGGCAACCGGAGTGGTCGTCGCGCCCCGCAGCCGACGTCCGGAATCGGCACCCCCGCCGCCTGAGCCATGCTGCGCCGCAGGATCTACAACCCCCTGACCGAACTGCTCGCCGCGGCTCTGCTCGTGGTGCTCGTCCTCGTCGTCAACCGGTGGGAGTTCTCCTTCGCCGTCCTGGTGCTCGTCGTGCTTCCCGCTGTGCTCCTGTCCGGCAGGATTCGGCAGATCAGCCTCGCGATCCTCCTGGTAGCAGGGCCGCTGCTGCTCTCATCGCTCCTGCTCCACGGGCTCTTCTACCCCGAGGGTCGCGTGATCCTCCTGGACTTCGGCGTGGCCCGCGTCACGCAGGAGGGGTTGTCCTTCGCGGCGGTCATGGGCCTGCGCATGGGCGTGTTCACCGGCGTGCTGCTGACGGTCGCCATGACGCTCGACATCCCCGACCTCCTTGCCACCATGACCCACCGTCGATGGAACAGGAAGCTCGTCTTCATTCTGGGATCCGCCGTCGGGATCCTCCCCCATGTGGCGCTGCGGGCGCGCCAGATCACCCGTGCCCAGCAGGCTCGCGGGCTCGTCGTCGGGCGTGGACCGATCTCGCGCTTCCGTGCGCTCCTGACCGTCACGACGCCTCTGGTCATCGGCCTCCTCGTCGACGCGTCGGAGCGGAACCACATGCTCCAGGCCCGCGGCTTCTCATCCTCCGTTCCCCGCACGAGCTACCTTCCCGATACCGACACTCCACGTCAGCGCTGGGCGCGCCGCGGGATGGCCGTCGCCGTCGGGGCCTTCTCCCTCCTCTGGCTCGGGGCCGGAGTGCTTCCGTGATTAGGCTGGAGAGCGAATCGTTCGTGTACGACGACGGCGTCCCGCTCCTGACGGGCGTCGCGCTCGCGGTGCAGCCGGGGGAGTACGTCGTCATCGCGGGGGCCTCGGGATCCGGCAAGACGACCCTGGCGCGGCTTCTCGCTGGGTTGGTCGGGGCCGACGCCGGGTCCACCTTCCGTGGCTTGATAACACTCGACGGGCAGGCTGTCCGCTTTCGTGGTCTGCCGACCGATCCGCGCATCGACCCCGCGGCCTGGAGCGCCGCTGTGGCGTTCGTCGCGCAGGGTGCGTGGGCCCAGCTGTCCATGATGTCGGCGACCGTCGGCGAGGAGATCGCCTTCGGCCCGTCCAACCGGGGCATGGCACCCGAGCGCCTGCGTGCGGCCGTCGACGATGTTGCAGCGGCACTGAAGCTGACGTCACTGCTGGACCGCGATCCGCGTCGGCTTTCCGGAGGGCAGCTGCAGCGCACGATCATCGCGGCGGCCGTCGTGCAGCGCCCCCGGATCCTCGTTCTCGATGAGCCGTTCCAGGGCCTC
This sequence comes from Arthrobacter sp. PL16, assembly GCF_035985055.1. Lineage (NCBI taxonomy): Bacteria > Bacillati > Actinomycetota > Actinomycetes > Micrococcales > Micrococcaceae > Arthrobacter > Arthrobacter sp. PL16. The sequence continues at coordinate 219,408 of NZ_JAXCIC010000006.1, read as the reverse complement.
GATGAGGGTGCGACGGCGGATGTGGCTGCGGCACTCGACGCCCTGCGGGAGGGCGGGACGGGGGTCGTGGTCTGCGAACCGATGCTTCCGCGGAGCGCCCCCGACATGGCCCGTGTCCTCGCGCTCCACCACGGGCATCCGGTTTTCGACGGACTCCTCGTCGAGGCGCGCGGTGCAGGACTCCGGCGGTACGGCATCGGCGTTGCTGGTGATCCTCCCGGGCCCGATACCGGCGCGGTGCTCGGCGCATCCGGGAGCGATGCCGGATTCCCCGGCGCCGCTCAAGGGCCGACAGGATTCCCTTCCCCGGGTCCCGAACGGATCGCGATGACCGACGTCTGTTTCCGCCACCCCGTGGACAGGCGGACAGCGGGAGCTCCCGGGGACGCGCCCGCCCCGCCGGGGCTGAGCGGCGTCAGCCTGTCCGTCCGCGCGGGCGAGATCCTGGCCGTGCGGGGCGCCAACGGATCGGGCAAGTCCACGCTCCTTCAGCACCTCAACGGGCTGCACAGGGCGGACAGCGGAACCGTGGTGGTCGGCGGGGTCCCGATCCTGAACCAACCGACGGGCACCCTCGCCACCGCCGTCGGTTACCTGTTCCAGGACACGGACCAGCAGTTGTTCGAGCGGACCGTGCTCCGCGAGGTGTCCTACGGCCCCAGGGCAGGAGGACGGCCCCGGGTAGAATCCCTCCGGCGTGCCTCCGACGCGCTGGAGGCCGTGGGGCTCGGACCGGCGGGAGAAGCCCACCCGTACGAGCTGGGCTTCGTGCAGCGGCGGCTCGTGGCGCTCGCGTCCATCGTCGCCACGGGGCCGGTTGTCTGGGCACTCGATGAACCGACCGCAGGCCTCGACGAGCCCGCGCGGACGAAACTCGCAGCCCTGCTGGCCCTGCATGCACGGGGCGGTGGTGCGGTGGTGATGGCCACCCACGACGCGACCTTCGCGGAGGCAGTGGCACACCGGACCATCTGGCTCGAGGACGGCCGCATCCGCCCTGCGCCTCCTGTGCACGGCCGGTGATCGAGCGCCCGTCCGTCGGGTCCAGCGCCTAGGGTGGACGGCATGGACGTTCTGCGGGAGAGACACCGGACCATCCGCACGGCCGGAGCTGAGCTCGCCGTCTTCGAGTACGGGCTGGACCCCAGCCCTGGCGCCCCGACGATGGTCCTCCTGCACGGCTACCCCGATGACCACAGGGTGTTCCACCCGGTCCTCCGGGAACTCGCTGCGACACACCACCTCGTCGCCTTCGACACCCGCAACGCGGGCAGGTCACGGACCCTCGACGGCGCCGGCTTCAGCCTCGCGGAACTCGTCGACGACGCCTTCGCCGTCCTCGCGGCCATCGATGCTCCTGGCGGGGTGCGCCTGATCGGCCACGACTGGGGATCGATCCAGGGCTGGGCGGTCATCCAGGACGAGCGCGCCGACGGACTGATCCTCGATTACACCAGCATCTCGGGGCCGGACCTCCGTCACTTCGCCCGCTGGCTGCGGAGCCGCTTCACCAGGCCGGGATCGGTGCACCAGGGAGTGGGGCAGGTGCTGCGCAGCTGGTACGTCGGCGCCTTCCAGCTTCCCGTGCTGCCCGAGATCTTCTGGAAGCACATCATGACGCGCCGCTACGAGTTCGCTGCTCGACGCAACGTGGGATCGGATCCGATCCGCGGCCTGGCCCTCTACCGCGCGAACATGTTCACCGCGGCCGGGCCTCCGCGGCGTCGTCGCATCACGATCCCCGTCCACGTGATCGTGCCGCTGAAGGATCCGTTCCTCTCGCCCCACCTCGTCGACGGGCTGGAGGACTGGGTGGAGGACCTGACCGTGACGAGTGTCCCCGGCGGCCACTGGTGGGTGGCCTCGCGGCCGCGCGCTTTCGCGGAACTGCTCGACCCTGCACTGCGGAACCAGGACGACGGCGCCTAGCCCGGCCGGCAGCTGACCGGTGCCCTAAGCCTCCAGAAGGCCCCGGATGTCCTCCGCCGTGAGGGCGGAACTGAAGACGGCGTCGTCGTCCATCACCGAGGTGAACAGTTTCGCCTTCTGCTCCTTGAGCTTCATGACCTTCTCCTCGATGGTGCCCTTGGACACCATGCGGTAGACCATGACGTTCTTCGTCTGCCCGATGCGGTGCGTGCGGTCCACGGCCTGCGCCTCGGACGCCGGATTCCACCAGGGGTCCAGCAGGAAGCAGTAGTCCGCCTCGGTCAGGTTGAGGCCGAAGCCGCCGGCCTTGAGGCTGATGAGGAAGACGGGCGCCTTGCCGTCCTTGAAGGAGTCGATGACCTCGCCGCGGCTGCGCGTGGAGCCGTCCAGGTATGCGTACTCGATGCCGCGCGCGTCGAGCTGCTCGGCTGCCTTCTTGAGGTAGGACGTGAACTGGCTGAAGACGAGGGCGCGGTGGCCCTCGGCGATGATGTCGTCGAGGTTCTCGAACAGCACCTCGAGCTTCGCGGACGGTACGCCGTTGTGCTCCGGATCAACCAGGGACGCATCGAGGCTGAGCATGCGGAGCAGCGTCAGCGACCGGAACACGATCATCCGGTTGCGGTTCATGTCCTCGATCAGCCCGAGGAGCTTCTGCCGCTCGCGCTGCAGGTATGTCTCGTAGATATGACGGTGCTCGGGGTGCAGCTCCACCTCCAGGATTTGCTCCTGCTTCGGCGGGAGGTCCGAGGCCACAGCTTCCTTGGTGCGTCGCATCATGAGTGGGCGGATGCGCTTGCGGAGGCGTACCAGCGGACGGTTGTCGCCGATCTTCTCGATCGGCGTCCGGTAGTCCTCCGTGAACTTCCTCGGCGAGGGGAAAAGGCCCGGCGCAACGATGTTGAAGAGCGACCACAGCTCCATCAGGTTGTTCTCCATCGGCGTTCCGGTGATCGCCAGCTTGAACGGCGCATCGAAGTCCTTGGCCGCCTGGTGGACCTTGGATGCACGGTTCTTGACGAACTGCGCCTCATCGAGGACGAGGCCGGACCACGAGAGGGCCTGGTACGCCGGGAAGTCGAGCCGGAAGAGGGTGTAGGACGTGATGACGACGTCGGCGTCGGCCACCTGATCGAGGATCGACAGGCCCGAGGCGCCCTGGGTGTCGGAGATGGAGACGACCTTGAGGCCCGGAGCGAACCGGTGGGTCTCGTTCGACCAGTTCGGCACGACGGACGTGGGGGCGACGACGAGGAACGGGGACGCCAGTCCGGTGCTCTCCTTCGCGTACACCATCAGGGCCAAGGCCTGCAGGGTCTTTCCGAGTCCCATGTCATCGGCCAGCACACCGCCGAGCTGGTGCCGCCACAGGAACGCGAGCCAGCTGAACCCCTCGGCCTGGTACGGCCGCATCTCCGCAACGATCCCCGCGGGTGGCGGGGTGGGGGCGACGTCCTTGAGTTCGAGCAGCCCGCTCACGGCGTCGCGCCAGGACTGTGCCTGCTCCGTCTCCTCCGCGAGGTCCTCGAAGTCGGCCCACAGCCCCGCCTGGTAGCGGCTGATCTGGAGGCTGGATTCGGGGTCCCACTCGCTCAGGGCCCGCGCTTCCTCGATGAGGTCCCGCAACTGGTCGAAGACTGGCTGCTCGAGGGAGAGATAGGTGTTGTCGACGAGTTTGAGCTTCTTCCGGCCCTGCGCGAGGGCGCGGAAGATCGAGTCGAAGGGGATGCTGCGGCCGCTCACGGTGACCATGACGCCGAGGTCGAACCAGTCGCGGTTGTCCGTCTCTACGGTGCTGATGCGCAGCGTGGGCGTCTCCGTCAATTCACGGTAATCGGGCTTCTCGCCGACGACGTCGATCCGCACGCCGTCGAGCTCCAGGAGCCGAGGCAGCACGTCCTCCGCGAACTCGACCGCCTGCATGTCCTCGAGCTTCAGGGTCTTGAGCGCGAACGGGCCGAGCACGTGGCGCGCTGCGGAGGCGATCGCATCCTCGGCGTCCGCGTCGCGGTAGCCGTCCTCGCTGCCGGGGCCACCCCTGCGGAAGGGCCGGCGCTGCACGGTGTCGCCGAGCGGGTAGTCGAAATTCCACTCGAGGGACACGGAGCCGTCCGCGCCGTACGCGGTCGTCAGCACGAGCACGGGCGGCTCGATCTCGGGTAGCTCCACGCTGCCGTCGCTGCTGTCCACCTGGATGGACTGCCGCAGCTTCGGGTAGTAGTCCTGCAGGAACAGGGAGGTCTCCTCCTCGGGCACGAGGACGGGCCGGCCGCGCTGCAGGAGCTCGATGTCCTTCGGCGTCAACTTACGCGACGTCGGGGCGAGCGTGATGGTGTCATCCGGGGCGACCGTATAGACGCCGTGGGTGCTGATGACGTGGGCGGTGTCCGACGGATGCGGCCGGCCGTCGACGTCGAGCGCAGGGCAGAGCTGGAGGGAGCCTTCCTCTGTCCGGGTGGCGTCCAGCTTGAGCGTGGCGCGGGCGGCCAGTTCGATGGTGACGGACTTCTTCGAGCCCACGAAGGCGATGCCCAGGCGTTGCGCCTCGTCCAGCAGTTGCCAGAGCAAAGGGTTGCTGAAGTCGTCGAGGTACAGCCAGGAGTCGTTGTTGCCGAAGTAGTTCACTCCCGTGCCGCGGTGCAGGGCGGGGAATTGTGAGAACCAGCGGTGCTGGTCGGCGTCGAGCTTCAACCCGTACGTCTGGTAGCTGATGCTGCCCCAGGACAGGTTGTTCTTGATCCACTTGCCCTTGCCGTTCTGGCTGACCGGCCGGACACCAAGGCGCGTGTTGAGGGTGCGCTGCCCCTGGCGTTCCGCGGCGGATCCCCACCGCTGCACCGCCACCTCCGGGGTTCGCAGTTCGAACTGCAGGCCGAGGGGTGTCAGGGGGGCGGCGCTCCCCGTGGAGGGCTCGTCGTCGGCCTCGAGGAGGTCGGTGAGGGACGCCTGCCAGCCTTCCGGGGCCGACGGGCGGGGAGCCGAGCGCGCTCCGAGGTCGCGTTCGTGCTGCGCGAGGAGGTTCTCCGTGTTGCTCTGCAGCGCGGTGGCGGCAACATGCTTGCAGTCCGCACCCACGGGGCAGCTGCAGAAATTTTCGAGGGGGCGGAAGCGGCCGTCGCCCTTCACGCCGAGACGGAGTTTGGTCCGATAGTCGTTCGGTGCGCTGCCGCGGACCTTGCCGGTCAGGAGCTTCGAGTCGGAGTCCCAGGCGAGGGAGCTGACGGCGCCGTCCTTCGCGTAGGTCTGCCCACGCTGGAATGCAGCACCTCCCACGATTCGGATGATGTCTGTGACATCGACCATGGGGTGGCTGGAAATGGGCATAATTCCATGCTCTCACGGTGTGGTGACGCTCAGCGGCCAGCGTCGATGCACTTTCGCTATCGGCTGTCAGCCCATCGCCGACCGGCGATGCCCGTCCGGTCCCTGCCCTACTGTTAGCAAGGGGACTGATCATCAGCGGAGTGGTGGAGCGAAAGAAGGCGCACGTGTTCGAGGCAGCAAGCATCATCTATGCGGCGGCAGGCCTTGCCGTGTTCGCCGCCGCGCTGCTGCCCCGGCTGCTGATGCGCGCCCCGGTCTCCATGCCCATGGTGTTCCTCGCCGCCGGCATCCTGGTCTTCAGCTTCGCCAAGGACCTGCCCGACCCGGACCCCGTCGCCTACAGCGACGTCACCATCCACCTCAGCGAGGTGTGCGTCATCATCTCGCTGATGGGCGCCGGCCTCGCCCTCGACCGGAAGGTGGGCCGGCGCCGGTGGTCGACCACCTGGCGCCTCCTCGGAATCGCGATGCCGCTGTGCATCCTCGCGGTGATGCTCATGGGGATGTGGATGCTCGGACTCGGGCTCGCGTCCGCACTCCTGATTGCCGCGTCCCTCGCGCCGACCGATCCCGTGCTGGCCTCCGAGGTACAGGTGGGCGAGCCGTCGGAGTCCGAGGAGGACCTCGAGGCCGAGGACGAGGTGCGCTTCGGGCTCACGTCGGAGGCGGGGCTCAACGACGGACTGGCCTTCCCCTTCGTCTATCTGGCCATCCTCATCAGCACGGTCGGGATGTCCCCCTCCGCCTGGTTCCCCGAGTGGATCCTGCTCGACGTGCTCTGGCGAATGATCATCGGCTGCGCTGTCGGATTCGGCATGGGCAAGCTGCTGGCCCGCATCTTCTTCAGCTCACCGATCAAGAGCGTGCGCCTCGCCAACTACTCGGAGGGATTCGTGGCGCTCGCGGCCACATTCCTGACGTACGGGGTCACCGAGGCGATCGAGGGATACGGCTTCATCGCGGTCTTCGTCTGCGCGGTCACGATCCGTGCCGGAGAGCAGACCCATGGCTATCACGGCGTGCTGCACAGCTACATCGAGCAGCTCGAGCGACTCCTGACCGTCGTCGTGCTCGTCCTGCTGGGCGGCGCCGTTGCACGCGGCCTGTTCGAGGGACTGCGTCCGCTGGAAGTGGTGGTCGCCGTTGCGTTCATCCTCCTGGTCCGGCCGCTCACCGCCTGGGTCAGCCTCGCCCGAGGGAAGACCGGGCCATGGGAGCGGGGTGTGCTGGCGTTCTTCGGCGTCCGCGGCATCGGTTCCATCTACTACCTCAGCTACGCGCTGTCCAAGGGCGAGTTCGCGGCGGACGAATCGGCTCTGTGGCGTATCGGGGGCCTCGTCATCGTTATGTCGATCGTCATCCACGGCATCACGGCAGCTCCGGTCATCAACGCGCTCGACCGCGCCCGGCAGCGCAGGGCGCGCGAGCAGGGCGACGAGGCGCAGGCCCCGAACACGCCCGTCTAGCGATTGCGGGCGGGGAGGGCATTCCGTTCCAGGGCTGCCCGGACCACGAGCCCGCCGACCAACGCCCAGAACGCCCCGCCGATGCCGAGGACCGACAGTCCCGACGCCGCGAGGAGGAACGTCACGGCACCGCTCATCCGGCCCGTCGCCTCGCTGAACGATGAGGTCACCGCCGTCGCCATGGTGCCGATCAGTGCGAGGCCGGCCACCGCTTCCACCAGGCCGGCCGGCGCGGCGCCCACGACGACGACGAGCGCCCCCGACACCCCCGCGAGCACCAGGTAGGTGATGCCCGCGGTGAGGGCGGCAATCCACCGGCGGTCCCGGTCCGCGCCGGCGCCCTCACCGGCGGACAGGGCCGCGGACAGGGCTGCGAGATTGACGGCGTGGCCGCCGAAGGGAGCGACGGCGGCGGTTCCGACCCCGGTCACGGCCAGGGCCGACCGCCACGGTGCCCGGTAGCCGAAGGATGAGAGGACGGCCACGCCGGGTAGGTTCTGGGAGGCCATCGTCACGACGTACAGCGGCAGGGCGATGCCGATGACGGCGGCGGGATCGAGCACCGGGAGGGTGAGAGCGAGGGACGGCGCCAGGGACGACGCCTCGATCATTGTCCCGTCGAGGGTGAGCTGCAGGCCGATCACCACGAGGACCGCGACGAGTGCGAGCGGTACAGCCCACTTCGGCGCGATCGCCGAGGACACGAGCCATACGAGGATGACTGGCAGCACCAGCAGCGGGATGGTGCCGATCGACTGGAACGGTGCGAGGCAGAGCGGCAGCAGGACCCCTGCCAGCATCGCCTGCGCGAGATGCTGCGGGATCCGTGCCACGAGCCTGCCGAGCCACGGGATGGCGCCGGTGAGGGCGATCAGGACGCCCGTCACCATGAACGCTCCCACCGCGGCGGGCCAGCCGCCTGCCGGTATGGCCGCTCCGGCGAGCAGTGCGGCACCTGGCGTGGACCAGGAGAGGGTGACGGGGATGCGGTACCGGAGTGCGAGCAGGACGATGCCGAGCCCGATCACGGCGGTAAGTGCCAGCAGCCCCGAGGCTGCCTGCTCCGGCGTCGCTCCGGTTGCGCGAAGCCCCGCCAGGACGACGGCGAACGAGGACGTGAACCCGACGAGGGCGGTGACGATGCCCGCGAGCACGGGCTCGTTCACGCCGGTCCGGACGGTCGGGGTGTGCACCGCGGTCTCCTGTCCTGCAGCGCTGCTGCGCCCGCCCGGTTAGTCGGCGGAATGTTCTGTATATGGAACGGTAAGCGTAGGATGCCGGCATGCCCGAGGACAACCCTGACCGGAATGTGTCGCTGAGGAACGCAGTCGCGCGGCGTATCACCTCCCTGCGCCACGAGAAGCGCTTGTCGCTGAGCTCTCTCGCCTCCGAGGCGGGGATCGGGAAAGGTACGCTCTCGGAACTCGAGGCCGGGACGCGGAACCCCACCCTCGGGACGCTCTACGCGCTCGCGGGACCGTTGGGGGTGCCGCTCACGGGGCTCGTGGGGGACGAGGCGGGGCGCAGTGTCTCCGACGGCGTCGTCGACGCCCGGCTGCTGTCGGTGCGGACGCACGACGACGGCGGCACCACCGAGGTCTTCTGGCTCACCGTCGCAGCCGGAGGGACACGGGTGTCGCCGCCACACGGGCTCGGGACGACAGAGCACCTCCGCGTGGTGCGGGGGAGCGCGCGGGTGGGGGAGCAGGGCTCGGAACAGCTGCTGGCCGCCGGCGCATCGCATTCGTGGAGCGGAGACACCACGCACAGCTACTCGTCACCGGACGGTGCCGAGGGCGTCCTCGTCATCGAGACGCCGGGGAACGTCGCCTGATCAGGTCGAGCGTGTCAGGAGTCGCGCGCCTGCTCGAGGAGCCGCTGGATGGCCTCGAGCTCGTCACTCAGCGACTGCAGGCGGGCGGAATTGTTCTCGACGGCGAGTTCGCGGACGAGGAGGTCCTGGCGCTCGCGAAGGGCGGCTTCGGTCGGGGGCAGATCGCTGTTCGGCATGCAACAAGTCTGTCAGAGCACTCCGCGCGTCGGTGTGGGATGCGCCACGGAGGCCATGTTTCGACGTGTAGACGGAAATAGATGCGCCAAGGCAACCGTTCCCTCCACAGGTCCGCGGTTCGAACCGCCGCCAACAGCAAGAATCGAGAGGCACCCCCATGACCGTTCCCCTGTCCATCCTGGATCTCGCACAGGTCGCCGAAGGGTCCACGCCCGCGGAGACCTTCGCCTCGAGCGTAGTGCTCGCGCAGCACGCGGAGACCTGGGGCTACCGCCGCATCTGGTACGCCGAGCACCACAACATGGGCAGCATCGCGTCCTCCGCGACAAGCGTGCTCATCGCGCACATCGCCGCCCACACCTCGAGGATCCGTCTCGGTTCCGGCGGCGTCATGCTGCCCAACCACTCGCCTCTGACGATCGCCGAGCAGTTCGGCACACTGGAGAGCCTGTACCCGGGCCGCATCGACCTCGGCCTCGGACGTGCACCCGGCAGCGACCAGAACACCGCCCGTGCGCTTCGCCGTGATCCCATGGCGGCTGACAGTTTCCCGCAGGACGTCCTCGAACTCCAGGGATACCTGACGGGTGAGACGCGCGTACCCGGCGTGCAGGCCACCCCCGGCCGTGGCACCAACGTCCCCCTGTACATCCTCGGTTCCTCGCTCTTCGGTGCACGGCTCGCCGCCGCCCTGGGTCTTCCTTTCGCGTTCGCGTCCCACTTCGCACCCCAGGCACTGCAGGAGGCCGCCGGCATCTACCGCCGGGAGTTCCAGCCATCGGCCCAGGCGGACAAGCCGCACTTCATCGCCGGCGTGAACGTCATCGCCGCCGACAGCGCGAGCGATGCCCACCACGAGTTCCACGAGGCCATGCTGCGCCGCGTCACACTGCTGCTCGGCCGCGGGCAGACCTTCAGCCGGGAGGAATCCGAGGCCATCCTCGCCTCGCCGGGGGGCCAGCAGATGAGCGAGATGGCACGCTTCAGTGCTGTCGGCACGCCCGATGTCGTCCGGGACTACCTCGAGCGATTTGCAGCGCAGGTCGAGGCTGACGAACTCATCGTCGCGACCCAGGCCGGCACCACGGAGACCTGGCTCCGCTCCTTCGAACTGCTGGCCGGAGCCATGCATCCGGTCGCTGTCTAGGGCTACCCGAAAGTTACGAAAACAAGGAACTTTCGCCTCCTGCTTGCCATTACCCACCAACGTTTGGTTAAGTAGGACCCAGTTGTAGTGTTGCGCATTTGTATTTCGCGCGGTTTAGCCCTCGCGGGACAGACCGCGTCTCTGAAAAAGCGGAAAGCACGCCGCGACTGGGGCGTTCCGAAAGTCGGAGCGCGTCTGAATTTCAGAAGGATAAACAAAAATGGCAACAGGTACCGTGAAGTGGTTCAACGCTGAAAAGGGCTTTGGATTCATTGCTCCCGACGACGGAAGCGCAGACGTGTTCGCACACTTCTCCGCCATCAACGCAAGCGGCTACCGCTCGCTTGATGAGAACCAGAAGGTCAGCTTCGACACCGAGCAGGGCCCCAAGGGTCCTCAGGCGTCGAACATCCAGCCCCTCTAAGGCTCGGATTCTCCGCTAGATCTTTTCGAGAGAGGCAGGTCGGACTTCGGTCCGGCCTGCTTCGTCGTTAAGGCGCCGTGTCCCTGGTGTCCTCAGGCCTTGGTTCCGCAGAGACCGATGAACGCGCCGAGCTCCTCGAGCGCCGACGGCGTCGACGGCATGTGGTGCGTGAGCCGTGGCGAGCGGATGATGACGGCACGCCACTGGCCGCGCGAGACGGCCACGTTGATGCGGTTCCGGTTCAGCAGGAACCCGATCCCCCTCGGTGCTTCCGCCGCCGAGGATGCCGCCATGCTGACGATCACCACCACGGCCTGCTGGCCCTGGAACCTGTCCACCGTCCCCACCCGGACCTGTCCGTAACCGGCTGCGGCCAGCTCCTTCTGAACGAGCTGCACCTGGGCGTTGTAGGCCGCCACCACGAGGATGTCGGACTGGTGGAGCGGACGTTCCTCCGCTCCACTCTCCTCTGTCCAGGGGAGGCCGAGGTGCCGCTTCACCTGCTCGACGACCTCGACCGCTTCCTGGCGGGATGAGGTCGCGTTGTCCACATGGTCGACCAGAACGCACTCGATGCCGGGATCTGCGCCGTTCAACCGCCTCGCCCTCGCAGCGGGAGCGGTGGTCAGGCGTCCGTCATAGGCGAAGGCCGACACCGCGCCGCACAGCTCAGGGTGCATGCGCCACGTGTCCGCGAGGAAGTAGCCGAACTCGGGAGGCAGCGTCGCATGACCGGCCGAGAGCCAGCCCAGCGCCGACTCGTCCACCGGTTCGGGATGCGTGCCTTGACTGACCTGCGGCAGCTGCTGCGGATCACCGAGGAGGAGGAGCCTGCGGGCGGCACGTGCGACCGCCATGGTGTTGGCCAGCGAGAACTGTCCTGCCTCGTCGATGACCAGCAGGTCGAGCGACCCTGCGGGCACATTCCTGCCGGTCATCGTCCAGGCCGTGCCGCCGATGAGGCAGCCGCCCTGTGCGTCCACGAGGCGTGCGACATCGGTGTCCGACCGCTGCGTCCACGGTAGGTCCTGCTCCCCGTCCCTCGGTTTCTTCGCTACGAGGGAGTCGGGCACACCGGCTTCCATGGCACGGCACAGCAGATTGTCGACGACCGCGTGCGACTGCGCGACGATGCCCACCTTCCAGCCGCGATCCACCAGCCGTGCGATCACCTCCGCACCGACGTGCGTCTTGCCGGTGCCCGGTGGTCCCTGTACCGCCAGGTAGGAGTTCGCCAGCCGGTGCAGGGCGGCCGTGATGGCCTCGGCGTACCCTTCGCCGCCCGCGGTCACCGGGGGCAGGGAGCCGCCGTCGTCCAGGCGTGGGGGTGTGCGCCGAAGGAGATCCAGCGCCGGACCCGGGGGTACCTCGGGCAGCATGCGGCCCACCTGGCCGGCGAGCTCGATGAGCGAGGCCTGAAGGGACGTCGTCATGATGGGTTGATCGGGGGCGAGGGCTACCGGCAGCGCGGGGCGTTCCTCCGCCCCGCGCCGCAACTTCTCCTTGATGACGGCTGTGGTGAGGCCGTTCCCGTCCTCGGACAGTTCGGTCAGTTCCACCCCGAACCAGCCGCCGCGTCCCGTGCCGCCGCTGTCCGTGGTGTCGGCGCCATCGGGAACGGGGGCGTCGTAGATGGCGACGTGGGAGCCGCCGTCCCGGAAGTCGGCACCGGCCTCCAGCCGGGCTGTGACCTCCAGGGTCCGCACCGGGTTCGACCGTGGGTTCGGCTTCGACCAGTCCAGGAGCACCTCGACCGATCGGAAGGCCATGACGTCACGGGACTGCTCCCACTCGGAGGCGGGCGCCGCCAGCCGGTCGAAGTGCGACCACCAGAACTGCTTCCGCTCACGCCGGTGATAGCCGACGGCGGCGGCGACGAGGGCGATGGCCCGCTGGTCGGGTTGGGCGGCGACATCCGGCGGCAGGTCGGCGAGGTACGCCTGGAGGCGCGCTTCCTCGACGGGCAGCTCGACGGGAGCCGCCTCACCGACGTCCGTGCTGCCGGTGCCGGCGTGCAGCACCACGGACGAGGGGGAGGCGGACGGCCGGGATCCCAGGGCGAGCAGCCAGTTCCGCAACCTGAGGGTGGAGAGGCAGTCGTACCGGTTGTAGTCGCTGATGCCGGCGAGGATCTCCGCGGCAGCGCGGTCGTCGCCGTCGTCGCGCGCCGCGCAGTAGGCGGCATATGCGACCACCGAGGCGCCGGCGTCCGTGACATCGCCCGTGCGGAGAGTGCTTCCCATGTACAGGGGTTCGAGTTTCTTGAGGCTGTAGGAGCGCTCCGAGATACGCAGACTGTGCCGCACGGTGTCATACAGGTCGACGAGCACGCCGTCGCGCAGCAGCGTGTCCACGGCGTCCTCGCCGATGACGTGCACGAGGGACAGGCGCCGCAGTGCGGTCTTCTCGTATGCCGCGTAGTGGTACATGTGCAGGTCGGGGTAGTGCCTCCGTCGATCCGCCACGTAGTCGAGGAAGCGGGTGAACGCCGTGCGTTCCTCAGCCCTGCTGTGGGCCCAGAACGGACGGAAGTGCGGTTCACTGGAAGCGCCTGAGCCACCGACCGGTTCCTCGACAACGCCGAACAGGTACTCGAGGCCCCAGCTCCCGTCGACCGGATCCTGCCAGAGCGGGTCACCCTCGAAGTCGAAGAAGATGTCACCGGGACTCGGTTCGGGCAGGGCGGACAGGGTGTTCTGCGGGAGCACCCGGTAGGACAGCGTGTGCTCCGTGCCCTCGGCGTCCTCGTAGGTCACCCCGCCGTCGACCTCGCCGAGGCCGACCTGCAGGCGCGCCTGGTCCTGCAGCCGGGTGAGCGCCGTATCCTCGGGCCGCCGCGGCATGGCGGCGAGCTGACCGATCGTCGTGATGCCCTCGCCGTGGAGCCTCGCCCTGCGATTCCCCGTCATCGATGCGACGAGCAGGAGGTCCCGGGTGGCCTCGACCCGCTCGGCACAGTAGTCGCACCGCCCGCAGGCCGGAACAGCAGGATCTCCCCATACCACCGGGTCGGGCTGGTTCCGGTGGTCGTCCACGAGGTCGAGAAAACGCGTGCGGCGCTCCCGGAACACCGGGAGGAGGTCCGTGAGGCTGTGCGTGCTCCTCGTGCGGTCCCCGAGCACGAGGGTCACCTTGGGCGATGTCGGGATTCCTGCTGCCTGCAACTGATCGCCGTAGGCCGCGAGCTGCAGCAGGGCGCCCACCTTCGCGTGACGCGCGAGCTTGGTATCCCATACGGCATAGGCGCCGTCCTCCTGCCGGACGAGGAAGTCGGAGCGGCCGTGGAACCTGCCGTCGAAGAAGGCCGCCTGGAACACCACCGACGCCCCGGAGCGCAGCGCGCGGACGGACTCCTCGTGCTTGGCCTCCAGGGTGGTGCGTGCCATGGACGCCGCGGGTTCGACGTCGTACACGCCCGTTGCATTGTCGGGTGACCACCGGCCGTGCTGGGCGATCAGTTCGTTCAGCACCCTGTGCTCGTGCACGTCGCCGAGGTGGGCGGCCCGCTGCAGCATCTCGTCCGCGGCGAAGGAGGCACGGGGTGTCCGCCCCAGCTTCTCGTCGAGGACGCGGAGCAACCGGTAGCCGCACTCCGACGCGGTGACGAGGTCCGTCGCGGAGAACACCAGGTCCGGGCGGGCTGCGGGGCTGCCGGTGTCATCGAGCAGGAACATGGGCTGACAGCCTTTCGTCGGGAGGAACAAGTGCACCATGCACCACCGACGCTCGTGTGACGGAGGTCTCAGGAGCGGGGCATGTGGAGCCCGACGGCGGGAACGACGTCGTTGTCGAGGACGCAGGCGGACGCAACGACAGTAAGGATACGCAGCATGTCCCGGGCCGGCGGCAGCGGCCCTTCGGCAGGGATGGAAGAATTGGCATGACCGACCACCGACCAGGAGCACTCCATGAACCCCCGCACGCTCTTCCGCACCGTCGCCGTCGCGGAGGCGGTGACCTGGGCCTTTCTGCTGCTGGGCATGTTCTTCAAGTACGTCACCCGCACCACCGAGGCGCTCGTGCCGCCTGCGGGCGCGGTGCACGGCTTCGTGTTCCTGTGCTTCGTGGTCGCCACCCTCTTCATCTGGATCAACCAGCGCTGGTCGATCGCAACGGGCCTGCTCGGACTCGCTTCCGCGATCGTCCCGTTCGCGACCGTCCCCTTCGAGCGCTGGATCGAGCGCCGTGGCCGGCTGACGGGCAGTTGGCGCCTCGCTCCGGGTGCCGAGGCACCGAGGAACTCCGTCGAGACGTTGCAGGCGTGGGTGCTGCGGAGTCCGCTCGTGGCCCTGCTGGTCGCGATCGTCGGCATCTCCGTGGTCTTCTCCGTGCTGCTGCTCGTCGGGCCTCCCGGGTCAGCGAGTTGAGGGGGGACATGAAGGATCTTGCAGGCACCACGGATGACGAACGATTCTTCCTCCACAGCGGACGTCGCTGGCGCAGGACCGATCCGTCGCTGCCCGACGACATCCGGGCGCGTCTGATGTCCCACCTCGGCCGTGGCCGCTCGGGAGTGCGTACCAGTGCCAAGGGCGACGACGGCGCAGCGCTGCCGCGCGCCCGGCGCACCGTGCAGCTCGCGAAGGAGGGGCTCGGTGAGCGGGGAACCCCCTGGTGGGAGCAGTCGCAGGCCGAGCGGACGGCGCGCTGGACGGCTGCGTTGGAGGAACTCGACGCGCTGCACCCGAAGCGGCCTGACAGCGCCATCCGCAAGCGTCCCGGCGATGCCTGAGCAGGTGTCCGATGCTGACCTTCGTGCAGAGATCCTGCGGATCGCCGAGCAGCGGGGGAGCAGCAAGACGCTCTGCCCGTCCGATGCTGCCCGGAGTATCGGTGGTGACACCTGGCGGGAGCTCATGCCCTCGGCCCGGCGCATCGCCTTCGAGCTCGCCGCAGAGGGACTCGTCGATGTCACGCAGCACGGCGACCGTGTGGAGTCCGACGTCCGAGGGCCCATCCGGATCCGCTGGGTCGACGAGCCGGCGCGGGAAGGACTCTCGCTGACGCCCTCGGAAAGCCCCTGAACGTAGGACGGTGTTGATCGATCGCGTGCGGCATGCGGTCCCTGTCACCGGAACCCTTCCGCGCACAGCAGCCGCCGTGGACACTGCTCGGAGTGCCTACGGCGGCTGCTGGTGACATGCGGGCTGCGGGGCGGTTACGCCTTGGCGGTGCTGCGTCGCACGGCGTAGGTACCGCCGGCTGCAGCGAGCACCAGGCCGCCGCCGAGGGCGATCAAGCCGGCCGGGTTCGAGGAAGACTCGGTGGCTACACCGGTGTCGGCTCCGCCGGATGGCATCGCTCCCATCTGGGTCTTCACGAGCGTGCCGCACAGCGCAGGCGACGTGGCCCCGAGGGGCAGGTCCGGAGTCAGGTCGCTCGGCGCGTTGAATGCCTCCGCCGTTGCCGGCGTCGTCGCCGGATCCAGTCCGTGGACGTTGACGACCGCGGTGCCGTTGTCGAGCGCAGCCATGGTGGGGGCGTCGACGGTGAAGGTGCGCTGGATGGTGTAGGTGCCACCCTGACCGCCGAGCTGCAGGTTCAGGGCTTCGGCAGGAGTTGTCGGGCCCGAAGTGGTGATCGTGGCGACGATGCCTCCGTAGGCGGGGGCGCTCTCGGTGACGCTGATGATGCCGTCGGCGTTGGTGTCATTCGCCGGGGTCGGGCAGACGCCGGCTGATCCACCATGAATGTGCTGGACGTGCGGGTACGGGGCGTCCATGAAGGTCTGGGCGAGCCCTGAGACCTGCAGGTTGATGGTTCCCTGGTCACCGACGACGTCCAGTGTGACGGTGCCGGTGCCCGTGGTGCCGTTGAGCTGTCCGAGGGTCGAGGAGTAGGTGCCGTCGGCGGCCATGGCGGGGGCACCCGACAGGGCGACGGCGCCCAGGGCGATCATGGGTACTGCGAGGAGGCTCTTCTTGTTCATCAGTCTGAATCCTTCACTGTGTGATCGGAACGGATCCCTCATCGGATCCGCATCAGGTGGAACTCGGAGCGCTTCGTCGCATCGAACGGCTGTCCCGCGTGGTGGATCCCGATGGTGCTGCCGCGGGTAGCGCCCTCGGTCCCATCCTGTCCCGGCACCGTCGCACGCAATAGCAGCGGCGATGCCCGGACCGGCCCCTTTACAAACGGAGGATCCTCGGGGTGGTCGAGGGCTACTGGCCGCCGAGTCCCGACGTCGCGAAGCCCTTCACGATCTGCCGCTGGAACAGCATGAAGACGATCAGGAGGGGCAGCGCCGCGAGGATGGCGCTCGCCATGGTCTGCGCGTACTCCACGAGAAGGTCTTCGAGGAGCGCTTCCTGTACCACGCGGACCGGCTCGGGTACCTGGTGTGGGGGGGAGTTCGGGGACTGGGGCGTCTCGGGTGCCGGGGCGGTCGGACACAACCAGGCGCCGACGGCGAGCTTCATCACGCAGTGGCTACG
Source organism: Arthrobacter sp. PL16 (assembly GCF_035985055.1). Classification (NCBI taxonomy): domain Bacteria; kingdom Bacillati; phylum Actinomycetota; class Actinomycetes; order Micrococcales; family Micrococcaceae; genus Arthrobacter; species Arthrobacter sp. PL16. Next base: position 202,673 of record NZ_JAXCIC010000006.1, on the reverse strand, counting down.
CGCACCGCGTCCTCGACACCGACATCTACGACTCCCACTCCTATGAGCAGGATCCGGCGACGTTCGCCCTCGAGCAGGGCGGCCTCGCGCGGAACGAGCCCTTCCTGAACCGCAACCACAACGGCAAGGACTATTCCGTCGCGTACAGGGGCCAGCCCTTCTTCGTCTCCGAATTCGGGGGCATCTGGTGGAACGAGGAGGAGGCGGCCCACGCCGTCTCCGGCGACGACGAGTCCGAGTCCTGGGGCTACGGCCAGCGTGTCGCCGGCGAGGAGGACCTGTACGTGCGCTTCGAGGGCCTGTGCTCGGTGCTCATCGACAACCCGGACATGTTCGGGTACTGCTATACACAGCTCACGGACGTGTTCCAGGAGAAGAACGGCATCTATACCTTCGACCGCGCGGCGAAGCTCGATATCGCACGTATCCGGGCCATCCAGGACCGGGTGGCCGCGATAGAACTGGCGTCGCTCACGGCGGACGCATAGGGCAGCAGGGCCTCGGGGAGATGACGACGGCGGCACCCGCGCAGGTGCCGCCGTCGTCTGCCGTTCGCTGCTTGCCGCCTACTTCGCGGCGAGCTCGGGGTGGTGGAGCTCGGTGACGTCCGGGTGCGCGCGGACCCGGCCCTTCAGGACGTTCGACCCGTAGGAGGACAGCATGGGGTTGTCCGGGTCGTCGGAGATGCCGCGCGCCGCCGCCCGCAATTCCTCCGTCAGTGGGACCGGTTCGATCACGGCATCGAGCCTCGGCGACCAGAAGAATGGGATGGCATAGCGATCCACACCCGGTGCCGGAGACGTGACACGGTGGATAGTGGCCGCGAGGTAGCCCTCGGTGGCCACCTCGAGCATCTCGCCGAGATTGACCACGAGCGCGCCGGGGATCGGCGTGACCGGAACCCACTCGCTCGCGCTGTGGGGGAGGACCTCGAGGCCACCGACCTCGTCCTGGAGCAGGAGTGTCACGAAGCCGTAGTCGGCATGGGCTCCGACGCCCTGGGACCCCGCTCCCTCCACCACGCCGCCGACGTAGTGGACGAGCTTGGCCATCCAGGCGGGTGTCCCCTCGAAGGGCTCGGCGAAGTAGTCCTCGGGAAGGTGGAGGGCGACGGCGATGGCCGAGAGAAGTTCCGCGCCCACTTCGGACATCAGTGCGGCCCAGGCCATGGCCTGGGTCTCCAGCTCGGGCAGTGCCTCGCGCGGCCACAGGTTCGGGCCCTGGAGCAGCCAGTACGGCTCGTCGTCGGGGTAGTCGGCAACGGGCTCCCGCTCGGGGGAGAAATCGATCTGTTCGCGTGCGTCGGGGCGACCGCGCGTGATCTCGGTGCCGAGTCCTGCGTAGCCGCGGAAATGGGGGGAGGTGCGGTTGTGGATCGCCAGGCGTTCCTCGAGGGGGAGGTCGAAGAAGCGGCTCGTCACGGAGAAGAGGTCATCGACCTGCGTGGGGGCGGCACCGTAGTTGACGATGTGGAAGAAACCGACGGTGTGGGCGGCGTCGCGCAGCTCCTCGATGAACTCCGGGGTGAAGGAGCCATCGGCGGAACGTGCGGTACTGAGGTCAAGGGTGGGGATCGAACCCGGAGTGTGGTGCATGCGCAGGAGATTACGCCCGGTGGAAAGCACCGACCCCGTTTGCGTTACGCCATATTGCGTCACACATCATCAGGATCATGATCAGGCCCCCCAAGTCCGGCCAGTGCGCGCACGGCACGAAGGCCGCCGTCGGAGCCGGGCCAGTGGCGCTGCAGCGCGTCGGGGCCTGTGCGCCTCACCACCGCCCGGAGCACGACGGCGATCATGACGACGTCGTCCGCGTACCCGATGACGGGCAGGAAGTCCGGGACGAGATCGATCGGCAGGATCAGGTAGATCACGAGTCCGCCGAGCATGATGCGGTTCAGTCGGGGTAGTGCGCGGTCCGCTGCGAGGCGCCGGATCAGCCTGAGGAGGTCGGGTCCGAAGCGGAGGGCGTCCGTGAGGGAGATGACGTCCGGGTGACGCCGGGCGTACAGGGCGAGGCCCAGCAGGAACAGGGCGTAGGCGAGCAACACTGCGATGACGGCCTGAATCACGATCTGCCAGTCCATGCGCGCCCTCCCGTCGTCGTTCGTGTGCCGCGAGTGCTTCGCCAGACCCGTATGGTCCGCTCAGTCGGCTGCGCGCGTGTGTTCCTGCACCTCGCGCGTCTGCCGAAGCGGTTCAGTTTGCTGCGTTCATCCGCTCCCCAGGGTGAGAATCAGTGAAGGTGTCCGAGAACACCGTATCCAATTCCACGCGGGACGCGTCGATCTGGGTGGCACAAGAGGCCGGTGGCGTGAAATTTCGGGAGGACGCCGCGTGGACGAGGAGCCGCTCTTACCCGGGGATCGCGCTCGTGCGCCGTCCCGTCGGTCCGGTCCCCGCCACCGTGTCACTCGTGGCTCATGACGATGCTCTACCTCAGCCTCTCGATAGGACAACAGCTCTCCACAGGTGCGGTTCGGCCCTGCGTCGGACGTCGGAAGCACATAGGTTGGGACATACCGAAGCGCAGCACCTCCACCGGAAGGCACCATCCCATGATCTTCATCGTCGTCAAGTTCGCTGTGAAGCCCGAGTGGAGCGACCGCTGGATCGACCTCACGCGGGACTTCACGGAGGCCACGCGTCAGGAGCCGGGCAACCTGTGGTTCGACTGGTCCCGCAGCGTTGAGGATCCGAACCGATTCGTGCTCATCGAAGCTTTCCAGGACGACGCCGCAGAGGCACATGTCAACAGCGACCACTTCTCCCAGGCAATGCAGGACATGCCGCAGGCGCTCGTCGAGACGCCGGAGATCATCAGCGAGCGAATCGTCGCAGAGGGTTGGGGCCGCATGGGGGAACTGACCGTCGACCCTGCATAGCAGGAATACCCTGCAGAGCAGGAATGAGGTCAAGGTTTCCTGAACAATGAGCGGAATGACTGCTCAGGTGACGGGAAGCACCTTGGCGGCTACCTCAGGTCGGGTGATTTGTTCACACGGCCGCAGCAGCCGGCGAGGAATCCGGTTTCTTCACAATCGGGTCTAAGGATACTGGTGGGCATAAATCTGTTATCAGACCGGTTCCGGCGCACTCACGGACGACGCTGATCCCCTCGACTGCGGACGCTTTATCCACGAACTTCCCGGATACGGCCACGACCGTCCCGTTGGAAGCCTTCAATCTGAACCCGAAGGAAATGCCTTCGTCATGGAAAAGCTCGAACGTTCCAGTCATCGCTACCCCCTGTGGTTGCCCTTGCAGATGAACTGCTCGGGCTCGTCATCAAAACTGGAACACAATACTGCGTTCCAGTCGGCCCGGTAACGGGATAGGGCTTCCCCTATGTGACCCCAGCACACCCACTCCTCTATGGTAGGACCCGCTTCATTTACTAGCGAGTAATCCGTGATTGTTCCTTGATCCGGCTAATCAACCGCACTCCTGCAGCGACACGATCATCACGCTGAAATTCGACGTCACCCTTCAATCCAACCGTGACAGCGGCTCACCCCTGCCCTGAACGTTTTTGCGGAGTGGGGCCCGATGACCTATGCGAGTTGGGTGTTCTGTTGGATGATCAGGGCGGGACGGACAACTTCACGGTCTCGTTGATCAGAGGATTGACCATGAGTTCAGAGCAGCCCCGTAAACCATCGAGCAGCGCACCGGCGCTTTTACCCACGCCGCAGCTGCGTGTCCATACGGAGCGTGAACAAACCGCGACTGTCGATAGTCGAACACTTCTCGAACGGCAGGGCGAACGGCGCCGGGAAACGGAACGAAAGCTTGCCCTCCACATGCACGCCTATAGGCTCGCACGCTCCCCAGCCGGTCTCGGGTAATGGCCGTGACCGCACTGGGATTTCAGCACGGAAAGAATTTGATGACCGGTCCAGGCGCACGTTTCTTCCGAATAGGGCGATCTCCAAGACGGAGTTGCCTCAGGCTCCTGCGCACAGCACCGCCTAGGAGGAGACCGGGGGTAGGACGGGGCTATCGATCGTCGGTTCCGCTGTCATTCGATCGACCCGAGTGTCCTAGTAATGATCGAATACTTCGGTCTGGACGAGAGCGGCGAGGATTCGTAGTTGTCGTTCGTCCTGCCTGCTGAATCTTCGGGGTCTCGTGTCGAAGATGCAGAGGGCGCCGATGCGCCACCCCCCGGGGCCCGTAAGAGGGCTCCCGGCATAGAACCGGATGTGTGGTTCACCTACGACAAGAGAGTCACTCACGAAGCACTTGTGCGTGAGGGTGTCCTGGATGATGAGGATGCGGTCCTCCGTGATGGTATGGGAGCAGAAGGTGCTTCGCCGCGCCAGGTCATCGAGGACGAGCCCCGCGGCGGATTTGACGACCGGAATGCCCGCCTCGAGGAAGGTGATCGTCGCCGAACTTGCGTCGAACGTCCTCCGCGCTCGCTGCGTGAGGAGATCGAAGCGTTCCTCTTTTCCCGACTGCACCAAGCCAGTGCTCATCAGCGATGCTGACCGGCGGTGTTCGGCATCGTAGGGATTGAACATCGTCTCCAGCCGTGCGGCCAGCCTGGGCCACGAGCCGTGGGTTATCGAGGGGTGGAGCGTCGTTGCGGTGTGTGTCGTCCTGCCGCCGGAGTTCCTCGCCGGTCCTGACTCGTCGGCATAGGGGGCACGACGGCGTACTGCCGGCGACGACCCGCTGTCCGGAAACACAGGAAACTGCCTGGTTGCCGGCTGTGTCTGAAGCAGCTCATTGACGGCGTAGGACACAAGATCGCGGTGCAGGACATCCAGGAGCACAATTCCGTGGAGATAAGCGGCGACAGCAACAGCGTCAGCAGCACCGCCCAACACGACATAACGCACCCACACGTCGTCGACGAGCAATGTTGCTTCTGACGCCGCCTGGGCCGTCAGCCATTGCTGTTCATAGGGGTTCACGGTATGCCTCGCCTTGATAGACGCGAAGACACGAATCAACCGAACCTCCGCGCACCGAACGTGCACCCGTATGCCGTCAGGCATAGGCGACGGTCGAGCCATCGGACCGGTTTCCTCTGTACTGGACGCGGTTGATATTCCTGGTGTGATGCGTTGTGCTGGGCGCTGTCGTGCGAGTTGAAGCTGATGTGTACGCGATTTCAAGAGGTGTGAGAGGACTTCGATGTGGGATAGATCATCTGCTCCGCGGCTGCGGAGCAGATGTCCTTGTTTGCGGTGGTGCGTCTCATAGTGCTGCTGTGGCTGATTTCGCGAGCTTAAACGGGCGGACTTGGAGAATCTTTGGTGCAGGTCTGACCAGGATCGGAACGCAAGGTTTTCCCAATGTCCGACCGTCGACGTCGACTATCGCGGATACTCCCGAACGCTGCTCCTTCAGATCGATACTGATCCTTGTGGCGGGTCGCTCCGTTCCCGCGGTTCAAAACGTTTCCTTGCAGCAGAGTGAGCGCAGGCTTCACGGCTACGCGATCACCGCATCTTGACCGGCCCATTCAGCCCTTCGATTAGGGGCGCCGAGCGGCGACGGTAATTGATCGACATTTGGCAGTTCGCTCCACCGGCCCGGTACCTCATGACGCGGGACCGGCATTAACCGTCACACCAGAACCTGTCACCGCAGCTGGGGTGCGCGACAACTTCTCGTGTGCGCCGAATTTGGCAGGTGTGGCGCTGGGAAAACGGAGTTTTGTTCTCCGGGAGAAGTTCTCCCAAGGTTTGTCCAAGAGCAAAGCCGCAGTCTTGTCCCGAGTGGGGATGGCAAGAGGTCCGTCCCGCCGGCCCGGCCCTGCCGGGCTTATCAGGAGGATTGAAGTCATGGACAAGAAACTTTCCAGTTCGTTAGCCGGCGTCGCACTCATCATGCTGGCACTGAGCGGATGCTCCGGGTCCACGGCGGAAGCACCGGAGACAACAGCGGCTGAGGTTACAGAGGCGCCGGCGGAAACAACCGAAGCAGCCGAAACGACCGAGGCAGCCGAAACGACCGAGGCAGCCGAGCCAACAGAGACTGCGAGTGACGAGGCAACCGCAGAGGCCAGCGCGCCCGCGGCGGTTGGCCCCACCACGCTGGGCGTGGCGACAAGTGAGCTGGGCGAGATCGTGGTCGACGCAAACGGCATGTCGGTCTACTACTTCACCAAGGACGTTGCCGATTCCGGGGTCAGTGCCTGCACCGATGATTGCCTGGTCGCTTGGCCACCGGTCATCAGTGGGTCCGAAACCCCGGAGGTGGAGGGCGTCACCGGTGAAACCGGCGTCATTGAAACGCCGGAGGGTGATTTGCAGATGACCATCAACGGAATGCCGATCTACTACTTCAACAAGGACCTGGCAGCCGGCGACATCAACGGACAAGCCGTCGGAGACGTCTGGTACGTGGTAGCTCCTGACGGGACCATGATCCAGTAGGTCCGTCGCTCATCTTCGGCGGTGCTCACTTGGCGTCATCAGCGACCGCCCGTCACTCACCAACTCGTGAATGCATTCTGGGGAAGTCGCAATGAAAGTACGTTACCGAACGTCAGTTTTGTTGTTCGCCGTTGTCCTTACCGGCAGCACCGCGTGCAGCTCCGACGCCGAGCCAGGTACGTCGGGGGCGACAAGTGCGGCAAGCGATGCCACGGCGCCGGAATCAGCGGCGGTCACCGCCGGTGCCGGAACCCCAGGTTCAGCGCCTGCTTCGGCGGAAGCTGCGCCGGCGGAGGAAGCGGTGATCACGATCACCGAGTTCGAGTACGTCATGCCGCAAACCATTGCACCCGGCGCGGTGGTGACGATTGTGAATGAGGACGATGCCCCGCATACCCTCACGGCCAAGACCGAGGGCGGGTTCGACGTCGATGTTTCCGGTGGCGAAACGGTAACCTTCACCGCACCCGACGAAGCCGGCGAGTATGCGGTCATCTGCACGTACCACCCCGCGATGTCCGGAACCCTGGTCATCGGATGAGCACATCAGGAGCTGCTCACAACAAGAGGAGAACTGGACCCGTACGGGGGCAGGGTTCCGTCGCCGAGGGACAGGGGCGCAATCACCTGCTGATGATCGTCCTGCGGGTCCTGATCGGAGTTGGCTTGATTGTCAGTGCGGTCATTCACCTTCAGCTTGCATCAGGGTTTCAGCAGGCTGCACCCGCTGGAATCGGCGGAGGCGCCCTCTTCCGGATCCAGGCAGTCGTCTCCATCCTCGCCGCAGCGTATGTCCTGATCCGGGGTAGCCGAGCCGCCTTCGCGATCGCAGCGATCGTCGCACTATCCGCCCTGGCCGCAGTGGTTCTGTACCGTTATGTGCAGGTCCCGGCCATCGGACCGATTCCATCCATGTATGAACCCGTCTGGTATCCGCAGAAAGCTCTGACCGCAGTGGCAGAAGCCTTTGCGGGGACCCTCGCCGTCATCGGATATGTGCTTCTGCTCCGGCGCCGGAACGACATGTAGGCCGATACGCCGGGCCACTCCCGGAGCGCACCCCGGCCCCGTCGCACTCAGGAACGTAGCAGGCTATCCTCCAAATGAAGGACCTGCAGCTTCTTCCGGTGTGCTGTGGAGAAGCCAGACCAGCCGGCCCAGTCAGTAGCGCCGTCACGCTCCCTGCACTCCGGTCAGGCGAGCTTGCCGCTCGGCGGCTCGTTCGTTAATGATGTGTAGCCGCTGTGGTGGAAGGTGGCAAAGGCATCCCTGAACATGTCGGCCTGTCCCTGGAGTTTCCGCACAAGCGGTCCGGGCGGCGTCGATCCCACCGGCCGCTGCGCCAGTGCGCGCGCTGCTGATGCCTGCAATTGAGCTGCGCCTGCCATCGCAGCACTGGCTTGCAGACTCAGCAAGGCCGTGATGACTTCCTCTTCGTCCTGCGTCTCGAGGGCCCGTTCTATCCGTCGGATTCGATCGGCCAGCAGGGCGTTGAAAGAGGTCAGGAACTCGGACGCTACGAACGAGCCAAGGTCGTCGGCGAGTATTTCGAAGGCGCATGTATCAAGGACAGGAATCACGACGTACCTCCGAGTGCTTCTGGGCAGACTTCATCGCGGAAGCCTGGACGCCGGAGTTGTACCCGAGATCCGTCGGGATCGTTCGGTTCTGCGCCATCACGCTCCTTTTCCCTGCCCCGTCTGCCACCCTGGCAACACTCTCAACAGTGATCGCTTCTTCCGGCTTCCACACGAGTAGGCACTACCTGTTTCGTCCGCTCTCGTGGCGGTGAGGCCGGAGCCGGTGCACTTCCTCGCCGCAATGGCCTCCCTCGCCGTGAGTAGTCAAGAGCTGCTTTTCACCCGTCTGTCTGCTTCTTGGTTTCCAGGGTTACAGGGAAAACGATGAGGTGCCAAAAAAACTGCCACCTCATCGGGGTGCGGACCGCGTGCCTGCGTCCGTGCTCGTCCCGGATGTCGGAACGAATTTCCAGTCGAATGACCCGTCGTCGTGCAGTGTCATCCGGAGGAACCCGTGGGTGTCACTGAATCGCTTCTTGATGTAGGAGGGTTTGCTGGTGAAGGAGCGCAGACCGATGCCTCCGGTGGAGACCTGGAACGCTGTCATGCCGTCTTTGACGCACTTGTCGGTGTTGCTGATCGGGCATGAGCGTTCGTAGTTGTGTTGTGATGCTGACAAGGTCAGGCGGACGCGGTGTTTCCACATGACGTCGATCCACGGCTTGTGGTCCGCGGCCCGTTCGTGGCTGTCCGTGTTCGAGGTGAAGTACGGCTCGTGGTAGACGACAGCCAGGTGCTTACCTGCCGCCTGGGCGGCGGCGAGGTCCTTGTCCAGCCACTTCGTCGAGGCCTGGGCTGCCTGGGGGTCGTATCGCCAGTGTGCGGATGAGAGGAACGCGAAGTGCCAGTTTCCGAAGTCCTTCGAGTAGGGCTTGCCGTTGCCGATGAATCCGCGCTGGTCGTTGATCGCAGCCTTCGCCGTGGATCCCGGGCATTGGCCATTCATGAAGTTGTCGAGGTCTTCGTTGCGGTCAGGTTCCCAGTCGTGGTTGGGAGCGGACACCCAGTACAGCTTGGGCATGGTGCCGCCCCATAGTTTTGTCCAGTATTTGACGTAGTCGGCGCAGTACGCGGTGTCGTATTGGAAGTCGCCGAGTCCGAGGAACGCGTCGATCTCGTCGTCCTGCACGAGCTGGGTGATTGCGGCACCGTTGCGACCGGATGGGCTACTGCGCTTGGAGGTCTTGGGGCCGTTCATGTCACCGACAGCGGCGATCTGAACAGCACCCGCAGCGGGCTCGGAATCGTTGGGCGGCTTCGGAGTGGGGGTGCAACCCGCAACGACGGAGAGCACCAGAAGGGCTGCGACGGTCGTGGTGACACTCGGGAAGAATCTGGGACGAGGGAGTGGTGACTTCATTCGATAACCCTTCGAGAAGCCGGACCGCAGGTGGCCTCCCGAGACAGCCAGTCGTACCGGTTCCCTCGATGTTCCTCAGGCCGGGTCTGGCTGTCAAGGGTGCTCGATGCTCCTGGAGATGCCCTAGGGGATTACCACGGCCGAGACCGGAGGACCGGAAGGCTGGAAGGTCGTGATGGATGCGTCCGTTGGCGAGCTTCAGCAGGCGGGCATATGCCGACCGCGTCTGCGAGATGCTCGACGAGGCGGCAAAGTACATCGGGTCCTGACCTGTTCATTCGGTAGGGCAGTCAGAAGTGAAGGGCCTGATGGTGCTGCCGCAGGCGGCTGGTTCGGACTGCTCGATGACAGCAGGGGACACGCCCGCTTCGGTCGAGTTCATCACCGCAATTTCTGTGAGGTCTGCAGCAGCAGTCATCACCAACACTCTTGTGGCGGGGGTGCCTAGACTTGGCGTATCAGCTCTGACGTGCTGATCGCATGACCACTGAAGTCAATCGTTAGGAGAGCATCATGGGACTCGATGACAAGATCAGCAACGCCGCGCAGAAGCTCGGCGGCCAGGGTAAGGAAGCCGCTGGCAACGCGACCGGCGACGAGAATCTGAGGGCTGAAGGCCGGGGCGATCAGACGAAGAGCGACCTCAAGCAGGCCGGCGAGAAGATCAAGGACGTCTTCAAGAAAGACTGATGTTCTGCCCGCCCGGCGGCTGGTCCAGCCGCCGGGCGTCTGCCGGACACAAGGGGAGTGCGTCGAACATCAGGCGCGCTCCCTTCTTCTTGCTCAGGCCGTGGTCCGCCAACGCCTGCAGTCGGCGGACCAGCAGCAGTTCCAGCTGAGCTCCAGCAGCCCACGCCGATATCTATCTAGCTGGTGCCGTGGATACCCGCAGGCAAGGGTGGTCGTCCACCGCCGCTGACACCGCCCGACGCCGTACGACCCGCAGCATCCGGGACCAGGCGCATCGGACGGTCGAGTCGTTTGGAGGCACGTCCGAAGTCCACCGTTCGCACCACCCGTGCGCTTCGCACCGCTGGTGCGAAGGACCTTCGTGGAAGAATGACCGAGGTTCGCGGGACTCGATGCAGTCCGGGCCAGGAAATGCTCAACGAAGAGGAGTCGAATGTCCGGCGGAAGCAACATGCCACCAGGAAAGCTCGACCACGCCGACCGCGTGGATGACGACGGCGGCAAACCCGCCAAATGGAGGATCGTCGGCCCCGGCCTCGTGGTTGCGGCGACGGGTGTGGGGGCCGCGGACATGGTCGCCACCCTGGTGGCCGGTTCCCGCTACGGTTACGGGCTGCTCTGGGCCGTGATCCTCGGAGTCGTCCTGAAGATCGTGCTGGTGGAGGGGGCCGGCCGATTCACCCTGGCCACGGGATACACCATTTTCGAAGGCTGGCGCTCCCTGGGCCGTTGGACCACGTGGTACTTCGCCCCCTATGTCATGATCTGGGGATTCGTCTACGGGGCGACGGCGATGTCGTCCGCGGCGCTGCCCCTAGCCGCCCTGTTCCCCGTCCTCCCGCTCTGGGCCTGGGCGATCCTCATGGGCCTGCTCGGGTTCGTGATGGTGTGGTTCGGACGGTATGACACGTTCGAGAAGATCACCGCGGCGCTTGTCGGGATCATGTTCGTCACCGTCGTGGGCCTTGCGATCATTGCCACCCCCAACATCCCCGATATGCTTGCCGGTCTGGTCCCCCTGATTCCCGAGGGCGGCATCCTTTACACGCTGGCACTTGCGGGTGGTGTCGGCGGAACCATCACGCTGGCGGCGTATGGCTACTGGCTCCGGGAGAAGGGCTGGTACACGCCCAAGTGGATGAAGGTCATGAGGATCGACAACACGATGGCGTACGTGATGACCGGCATCTTCGTGATCTCCATGCTCATTGTCGGGGCCGAAGTGGTTCGGTCCGCGGGAGTCAGCTTGAGCGCTGGCGACGAAGGGCTGCTCGACCTCTCGACCGTGCTGCGCGACGAATACGGCGACGTCGTCGGGATCGGTTTCCTCGTCGGTTTCTGGGCCGCCTCGTTCTCCTCGATCATCGGGGTCTGGAACGGTGTCTCCCTCATGTTCGCCGATTTCTGGGGCAACATGCGGGGGAAGGAATCCGGCCATCCGGACACCCGGGTGGGCGGCAAGTACTTCAAGTTCTACGTGCTCTGGCTGACCTTCCCACCGATGATCCTCTTCGCGTTGGGCCAGCCCATCGGACTCATCCTGGCCTACGGTGTCCTGGGATCACTCTTCATGCCCTTCCTGGCGATCACCCTGCTGGGACTGCTCAACGGCAAGCGAATCCCGAAGAAGTACGCCAACAAGCTGCTCGGCAACATTGTGCTGGCGATCATCGCGCTGCTGTTCATCGTGCTGGGCATCAACCAGCTCTTTGGTGCTTTGGGGCCGATTCTCGCCGGGTAATAGCGTGACGAGACCGGCTTAGTCCACCGGACGTGCAGATATCCCCTTAAGGGCCCATTCGCCGACCGACGGCGGGTGGGCCCTTAAGGTGGGTACTGCGGAAAATTTTCGCAGCTTCATCACGTCATGTGAGGTAGGGCATCATGCCGAACGATTCCGAAAAGGACCCGCAGGACATCAGGCCGCACCACGAGCCCCCGGTGTCCCAGGATCAGGCTGGCGCCCGGTCCGACGACGATACGACAAAGGACCCGCTCGAGGAGTTCAAGGACGCCCCCGCTCTCGAAGTCGACGAGGACAGCCTGGTTGCGCCCGAGAACAGCTGACACTGCCGAAGTTCCAGCTCCCGACGTCGGGTCCAGCAGGCACGACGTCGTCGGGCGTCGTCGGCTTGGCTGGCATCATTCGCGTCAGGCGGTGCTCGTCGATCTCGCAGGGAGCGCCTGCTCCATGATGAAGTCGTCCTCGAACCGGTCCCCGAGCTGGAATCGCTTGGTGCCGACGACGCGGAAGCCGTTCTTCGTGTAGAAGCGGATGGCGCGCGCGTTCTCCTGGTTCACGCCGAGCCAGACGCCGGGCCGGCCCGATTGCCCGGCGAGGTCCAGCGTTGCCGCCATCAGTGCTCCGGCCGACCCGCGACCGTGGTGGTCGGGGCGCACGTAGAACTTGCTCAGTTCGACGATCGGTGCGATGGAGAGCGCCGCAAGCACGTCGGTGTCCGAGGGCTGATCCAGGACCACCATGCTCCAGCCCGCAATCCTGTGCTCCTCGCGGAGGCAGAGGACCGTGTGACCCGGCAGGGCGATGGTCGCGGCGAAGCGCTCGGGTGAGAGGTGGGTATCGATGTGCCGCTGGATGTCTTCGGGAGGGGAACCCGGAGGGCAGGCCAGGGGGAAGGTGACGGCGGCGCAGTCAGCCAGCGCAGCTGCATCCCGTACCGTCGCCGTCGAGATGTTGATGGTCATGCTTCCAATCTAGGTCGAACCCGCAGCAGGGCGCGTTCCGGAGGTCCGCGCCCTGCTGCCTGGTCCCGCCGTTGCAGGCCGGTCTGTCTTGGTCTAGTTGAAGACGCGTTCCCCGTTGCGGGTGAGCTTCCAGTTCTCCTCGAAGAAGGTGGCCGGGTCGATAGTGCCTTCTGCGATCAGGTAGTCGATGAGCAGCTGGCGGATCTCCGTGGTCTGGTTCACGAGGACCGGAGCCGTGGCGATGTGCGGGAAGTTGCCGCCGCCCGACTGCCGGTAGTTGTTGGTGGCCACGGCGAAGCGCTGGGTCGGATCGACCGGCGCGCCCGCGTAGCTCAGGTTCACAATGCGCTGACCAGCGGGTTTGCTGATGTCGATGTCGTAGGAGACACCGGACATCATGTCGTAGTTGTAGTCGGGGGTCCCGGCGGCGTTGGTCAGCGTCGCCGGATCGACCGGAGCGCCAGGGGCGGTCTGGTTGAAGTACTTTGCCGAGTATTCGAGGTAGTCCTTGACCTGGGCGCCGGTCAGCTCGACACCGAAGAGCGTATTCGGGAAGACGTACAGTCCGGCCATGTCACGGATGGTCACAGGCCCCTGGGGGATGACCGCAGCGCGGTTGAAGGGAGCCACGATGGACAGGACGGGAAGGTCCGCGTTCGGCGTTCCTTCGAGGGCCCGGTCCACGGCGCCCGCCTGGACGCTGTTCACGAAGTCCATGACAGCCGTGTCGCGGATGCGGGATTCGGCGGCGGACATGGTCTGGGTGGCGGTTCCGATCGCCGTGTTCACGTAGTCGACGGTAGTCCGGTGCTGCTCGGCTGCAATCGCGGAGATCTTCGGATCAGCCGGCACCGTGTTGGTGTTGAGTAGTTCCGAGTTCGCCGAGGTGACGTCCCACTGGCCGCGAACCCTGGTCAGCTCGAAGTCCATGACGGACAGGCGCATACCCCAGTTCTTCGGCTCGGTGAGAAGCACCTGCTCGCCGGTCTGCTGATTGGTGACGAAGCGCTCCGGGATCTCCTGGTGCTCGTGACCCGCGAGGATCGCGTCGATCCCGGGAACCTGCTCGGCTATCAGGGTGGAGGCGTTCTCGACGGGCAGCCCGCCTCCGTACGAGGAGGTGCCGGAGGGGCCGGCGTGCGAACTGACGACGACGACGTCCGCGCCGGCGGACTTCATCTCGGGAACGTACTTCCGCGCCTGCTCCACCATGTCGAGGAATTCGAGGTCCCCCTCGACGTTGTTCTTGTCCCAGATGGCGCTACCGGGGGTGGTGAGTCCGAGGATGCCGACCCTGATGGGCTTCTCGCCCTTGAGCTTCACCGTTCTGATGACGTATGGCGTGAACGCGTCCTCTCCCGTGGCCGCGTCCTTGACGTTCGCACCGAGCAGAGGGAAGCCGAGCTGCTCCTCGTACGTGCGCAGGAGGGGGATCCCGTAGTTGAACTCGTGGTTGCCGAGTGTGGTTGCGTCGTAGCCTAGGGCGTTCATGGCGGCTGCCATGGGGTGGGTCTCGCCGGTCTCGTCCACGGGCTCTACGTTGGCGTAGTAGTCGGTGAGCGATGTGCCCTGGATGGTGTCACCGTTGTCGATCAGCAGTGTCGACTCCTCGCCACGGTCCGCTCGGACCTGGTTGACGAGGGTGGAGATCTTCGCGAGTCCGACGTCGTTGTGCGCTGCGTCGTCGTACTCCGCGTTGGTGAAGTAGTCCCAGTTCTCGATGTAACCGTGGAGGTCGCTGGTACCCATGACGGTGATCGAGACCGTCGGCTCCTTGGATGTGGTGCTTCCGCCGGGTGCGGCGGTGGCTGCGGGTGCGAGCGCGAGTGCTGCGGCGCACCCGACGGCGACGGCCGCGAAAGTGCGGCGGTGTGCCGTGGTGGAACGTTGTGACACGTGGAATCAGCTCCTGTAGTGATGCGGTGGCGACAGCATAGCGGTGACCGATGACACACTGATGACGGGGACCTTACGGTCGACCGACGCGGCGGGGCTGCGTGCGGGCGATGGAGTGCGTAGGAGCCCGACCAGCGGAATCAGGTCAGGGAGGACCACCAGTGACGACGAAGGCAGAGCGGCAGGACGCATACCGCGAGGATATTCTGGGCTCCGGATACGAGGCCCGGACGCTTCCGCTCCAGAGTGATGACGAGGGCGAGGCCGTAGCGACCCTGGTTCGTCGCCGTGTTCCAGGAGGCTCGCAAAGGGCCGTGCTGTACGTCCACGGGTTCGTCGATTACTTCTTCCAAACCAACCTGGCCGATGCGTGGCTCGAGGCAGGCTTCGACTTCTACGCCCTGGACCTTCGCAAGTACGGCCGCTCCCTACTCGCGCACCAGACCCCGAACTACATCACCTCCCTGGGGGAATACGACGAGGAACTCGACGAAGCCGCCCGCATCATCCGCGAAGAGGAGGGCCACGGGGTCCTCGTGGTCATGGGCCACTCGACCGGTGGGCTCGTCACCTCCCTGTGGGCGCACCGGCGTCGCGGGCGCGGAATCGTCGACGCACTCGTCCTCAACAGCCCCTGGTTCGACCTCAACGCCAGCCTGTTCCAGCGGACGCTCGGTACTGCTGCGGTCCATCGGCTCGGTGCCCTCAGGCCCCGCGTCGTCGTCGGCAAGCTCGGATCCGCCTACGGGCATCACCTGCACCGCGAAACCGGTGGGGAATGGACCTACGACCTCGCGTGGAAACCGCACGGCGGCTTCCCGGTCGTCGCGGGATGGCTGGCCGGTGTCCGTCGTGGTCACGCCGAACTGAGCCGAGGGCTCGCCATCGACTGCCCGGTCATGGTGGCGTGCTCCGATGCCACCTCCGACCCGGTGAAGGAACCGGGAAGGATCTCGTCGACGGACGTGGTGCTCGACGTCGCCCACATCGCGGGACGCGCCCCGCTCCTCGGGCGGCTCGTCACCCTGGTCCGCATCAGGGGAGGCATCCACGACCTCACCCTCTCGCCCGAGCCGGCCAGGTCCGAGTTCTTCGCCGAGCTCACGCGGTGGCGCGAGGCCTACGTCCCGAACGGGCGTTGATACCTGCTCGGGGAAGGCGCTGTCAGGCCGGGCGGCGGGTCGCCAGGCGGTCTGCGAAGGCCTGCTCCTCGCACAGCGCCGAGTGGGCCATCGTGAAGACCCTGGCGTCGGAGCGCAGTTGCCCGATGAGGCCCAGCGCAGTTCCGGCGTCGAGCTGGTCCGGCGTGAGGAGCAAGGCCGTCGTCGCCTGGATCCGGCCCGCGCCTGCTGTTGCCGCGGCCGCCTGCAATCCTTCTACGGCTTCGTACCACTGATCCTGGTCGGGGCTCTTGAAGGAGCGTTCGATGACGAGGATGCGTTCATCGAGCAGATCGGTGAACCGGGAGACGAAGGATGTCGCTGCCCTCGATGAGCCGGTCTCGGCCGCGAGCCTGGAAAGAGCCGCCATGTCGATGATGGGCTGCACCTCGGTTCCTTCCATGCTGTATGAACCGGTGGAGGGTGCCCGGACAGGCTCTGTCCTGGTCTCCACCCTGATATCCAGTCTCGTGCCTGAACATGAAGCCGGGATGCAGGAAGACTCGGGCTTTCCTCAAGAACAGCCGAGTACCCGTCCCGGTGACGAGCAGCGCGCTTCCCGTATACATAGCGGCAAGCTTCTCCTATCGTCCGTCCTGAGTCACCGGGTTCGATCACCTGGAAATGACCTCCACGCGACAAGCACTTCAGGAGATGGCATGTCCCTCGTACGGGTGCACAACTTTTCAATCTCCCTCGACGGCTTTGGCGCCGGCGAGGGCCAGCAACTCGACGCTCCGTTCGGTCATGCAGGGTCACGGCTCGTGGAATGGGCTATCGGAACGCGCACCTTCCGCGAGATGGGCATGCCCGGGGAGTCCGAGCCGTCCTTCGGCGTCGACGATGCGTTCGCAAGCAGAACGGGTCCTGGAATCGGCGCTGAAATCATGGGGCGCAACAAGTTCGGCCCCCAACGCGGTCCCTGGAAGGACGAGGAATGGAAGGGGTGGTAGGGCGACAACCCTGTCTTCCACACCCCCGTCATCGTCCTGACTCACTATTCTCGACCGGTACTCGAGATGGAGGGCGGAACGACCTTCCACTTCGTCGACGCCGACCCCGTCGCGGCGCTCGACCAGGCACGCACCCTGGCCGGTGACCTCGACATCCGGATCGGTGGCGGAGTCAGGACGGTCCGACAATTCCTCGAGGCCGATCTGATCGACCACCTGCACCTCGTCCTCGTGCCGATCGTCCTCGGCCGAGGCGAACGGCTCTGGGAGGGCCTCGAAGGCCTCGAGCAACGTTTCGACCTCGAAGCGACCCCTTCTCCTTCCGGGGTAATCCATCTGGTCCTCACCCGCCGCAAGGCCCGGTGAACCGACCACGGGCAATGGCCCGTGGTCCCGGCATCAATGTTCGGTGCTTGCCGCGTCAGCTTTCTCGGCGTCCCTCTCCGCGCGAAGGGCCTCCGTCTCGTGCTGTTCCTCGGCTTTCTCCTGATGGATGGTCACGGCGAAGAGCTTCTCCATCTCCTTGGCAACGCCGGCGGCCGACGCGGGGTTCTGGCCGGTCACCAGCCGGTCGTCGACGACGACCTTCTCCTCGAAGACGTCAGCGAAGACATGGGTAGCACCCTGTTCCTGGAGCCGGTCCGCCAGGAAGAACGGGATGACCTTGTCCTTGCCAGCAGCGACTTCCTCCTCGTTGGTGAAGGCGGCCATTCTCCGGCCCTCGACGAGGCGGAACCCGTTCCCCAACTCCACGTTCACCAGGCCGGCGGGTCCGTGGCAGACCGCGCCCACCAGGCCGCCGGCGTCGTAGACGCTGGCCACCAGTTTCTGCAGGCCTTCGCTGTCCGGGAAGTCCCACATGGTGCCGTGGCCGCCCACGAGGTAGACGGCGTCGTACTGGGCGGGATCGATGACGTCGACGCGCGCGGTGTTGTAGAGACCGGCGCGGGTGGTTTCGTCCTTCGTGAAGGCGACCTGGATGGGATCTGCCGAGTCCACCTCGTCGCGCGGGGGCTGGCCGCCCTGGATGGACGCGAAGTCGACGAAGTGCCCCGAATCCTTGAAGATCTTCCAGGGATGGGCGGCTTCGGCCACGTTGTAACCGGTCTTTTCTCCGGTGTCGCCGATCTCGGAAACGCTGGTCAGTACCATGAGGATTTTCTTCATGAAGGGTCCTTTCGTCGAGCTTCCACCCTACGCGGGCCACATCCGGGCCTGCGAAGGGTAGGGCGAGGGCGATACCCGGAGACTTCATCCGGCTACCGTTCGACGTGCACGGCTGCCTGCCCCAGTAGACTCTGTGCATGCCGATCACGCGCCTGCCCAGTGGCATCCCCGTCCAGCAGTCCACCCTCGAGCAGTGCGGGTGCGAGCTATGAGCGGTGGTCTCGTCGCGCTCCTGGATGACGTCGCAGCTCTGGCCCGCATAGCGGCCGCCTCCGTGGACGACGTTGCTGCCGGGGCAGCAAAAGCGGGGGTCAAGGCGGCCGGCGTGGTCATCGACGACGCCGCTGTCACCCCCCAGTACGTGTCCGGGGCGGATCCGTCCCGCGAGCTGCCGATGATCAAGAGGATCTTCTGGGGCTCACTGCGGAACAAGCTCGTCATCATCCTGCCGGCGCTGCTGCTCATCAGCGCTTTCATCCCGGGGATCATCCCGTTCATCCTCATGCTGGGCGGCACCTATCTCTGCTACGAGGGGGCGGAGAAGGTCTGGCACAAGCTCCGCGGCCATCACGAAGCCGAGACGGCACCGGCGGTCGAACGGGGCCCGGAGGCGGAAGCCAAGGTCACCAAGGGCGCCATCACCACCGACTTCATCCTGTCCTGCGAGATCATGGTCATTTCGATGACAGAGGTAGCCGACGAGTCCCTGTGGGCCCGGGCGCTCATCCTGATCGTCGTCGCGTTCGCGATCACGGTGATCGTCTACGGTGCCGTGGCACTCATCGTCAAGATGGACGACATCGGCCTGCACCTCACCACCAAGGACTCCGCGGGCTCCAAGCGTCTCGGTGAGCTCCTTGTGAAGGGGATGCCCGCCGTGCTGACGGCGATAACCTTCGTCGGGACCATCGCCATGCTGTGGGTCGGCGGTCACATCATGCTGCAGGGGGTTTACGACCTCGGGTGGCACGCGCCGTATGACCTGGTCCATGTCCTCGAGCACCCCTTCGTCGGAATCCCCGTCGCGGGCGGCTTCCTCGCCTGGCTCGTCAACACCCTGTGCTCGGCCATCCTCGGACTCGCCTGGGGCCTCGTCGTCATGGCGATCGTGCACCCGCTGATGAAAGCGCTGCCGTTCGGGAAGAAGGGCGAGCACGAAGAGGGCGACGTGCGCGCCGCGATCTCCGGCTATCGGTCGAAGAAACAGGACCCCGACCCCGTCTCCTAGCCCGGTACGACTAGCCCGGTACGACGCCTGGCTCGGAACGACGTCGTTGAGGTTCAACCGGCCCCATGCCCGACGTCGTAGGTCAGGACGGCGAACTGCCCCTGCTGCTCGACCGCGCGGAGCGTCAGCCGATCCGATTCGACGCGCAGCGGCAGCAGCGGTGCCCCTGCCGTGAGGGCCACGGGCGCGACGGCGATCTGCAGCTCGTCGAGCAGGCCTGCTGCCAGGAACTGCCCGGCGAGGTCGCCTCCGCCGACGATCCAGATGTCCTTGCCGCCTGCTGCCTCGCTGATCCGACCGAAGGCATCACGGACGTCGCCCGATACCAGCCGCACGTCGGCGGCTTCCGGGACGGGGAGGTCACGCGAGGTGAAGACGAACGTCGGGCGCTCGCCGTACAGCGCCGTCCACTTGCCCGGGTCCTTCAGCAGGCCCTCGAAGGCGAGGACCCACTCGTACGTCGTCGAGCCCTCCACGAGTACTCCGACCGAGGTGAGGAAGCGCTCGTAGTGCTCCGGCGCCGGCGGCTCGACGGCGAACAGCCAGTCGAGCGAGTTCTGCTCATCCGCGATGAAGCCGTTGATGGTCGAGGCGGTGTAGAAGATGACACGCATCATGGCTCATCTCACCATGTGTTGCGCCGCCGGGAAAGGGCCAGGTCGCCTTACGGAGGACCCGCCTCGACGCCCTTGATGAACGTCCGGACCATCGCGTCGAACTCCTCTTCGCGCTCGATCTGCGGCATGTGCCCGCACTTCTCGAACAGGTGGAACTCCGCATGCGGAAAGACGGTCCGCGCATGGTCGAGGTGCGACGCCGGCAGCACGCGGTCCTCATCGCCCCACACCACGAGAGTGGGCTTCCGTTGCGCCGCCACGACGCGCAGCAGCTCGTTCCGCCAACGCCGGCGTACTCCGCGGAACGTGCCGAGGTGCCGCGCGACGGCGAGCAGGACGTCGTCGTACACGGGGTTCCCGCCCACGCGCTGCGCGTGGTCGAGGCGTTCCTCGGTGACGAATCGCTTGTCGTAGAAGAGTGCACGCTCGGTGCGGTACGCGGCCTTCCGCGACTTGTCCTTCATGAGCCTCTTGCCGATCGGCCGGACGGCCAGGAGCCGCAGGGCGATCGTGACCTCCTTGCCGAAGCCAGCGCTGTTCACGAGCAGGAGGCTCCGGACGCGCTGCGGCTCGAGAGCGCTGATCTTCATGGCGATCGCTCCGCCGAGGGAGTTGCCCACCACGTGCAGGGGCCGGTGCTCCCCGAGGATGTCCAGTGCCGCGATGACGAACCGTGCCATGGACTCCAGCGAGTAGCGCCCCTCCGTCCGCTCCGACAACCCGAAGCCCGGCAGGTCCACGCTGATCACCCTGTGATCAGGCGCCAACCGGCCGTACAGCCCCTGCCAGTCCTCGAGGCTCCGGCCGATCCCATGCAGCAGGAGGACCGGAGGCTGCGTCCGGAGGCCGTCGTCACGGTAGCGCACGCGCACGCCGAGAACGTCCAGGACGCCGTCGTCGTGCTCGGCCACGTCCCCTGCCCCGTGCCGCTTCACCCCGCTCATCGGCGGATCTTCCCGACGAGGCGGGCAACCTTCGTGGCCTGCCGCTCGAGGGTCCCGAAGGACATCGGTGCAACGCGGGCGACGACGTCGGGTACCTTCGCGCTGAGGCCGATGAGCAGCCGCGGCCTGCGCGTCTTCACGGCCTCGAGCATGAGTTCGGCCGCCTTGTCGGCGGGAAAGGTGAGGAGCTTGTTGAAGTCGTCCTTCGCCTTCTTCACGTCGAGCGTGCTCAGGTTCCCGCCGATGCGGGCGTTGAGGGCGATGTTGGTCCTGATACCGCCGGGGTGCACGGAAGTGATGCCGATGCCGCGGGGCAGCAGTTCGTTGCGGAGTGCCTCGGTGAACCCGCGGATCGCGAATTTGCTGGACGAGTAGGCGGTCTGGCCCTTGGGTCCCACGAGGCCGAACAGGCTCGAGACGTTGACGATGTGCCCGCCCGGACCGATCCGCGGGAGCAGATGGTGCGTCAGCAGGACGGGTGCGTGGAAGTTGATGGCCATGACCCAATCGAAATCGTCCATGCTGATCTGGTCGAACCTGCCGGCAAGGGCCACCCCGGCGTTGTTGATGAGCAGGTCGACGACGTCCGTCGCGGCGAGCAGGTCCGCCGCCAGCCGCTCCACGGCGTCCCGCTCCGACAGATCGGCGACGAAGGTCCGCACGTTGCTGCCGGGATAGGTGGAGCGGATGGAGGAGGCGACGACCTCGAGCCGTGCGGCGTCGCGATCGACGAGCAACAGGCTGCTCCCGCGCTCCGCGAGACCGCGAGCGAGGTGCTCGCCCATGCCGGCCGCGGCTCCCGTGACGACGGCGGTGGCATCGGTGAACTGGAAGGGGCGGATACTCACGCGTGGATCTCCTGGAGGTCGGGGACGGGGGTGTCGGTGGGTGGTGCGGGGTGGTCGAACACCATGTTCCTCGCGAGGTTCCCTCGCAGCGCGGTGGGGGCATCGAGCAGGTAGTTCTGGCGCATGATCCAGGGCTGGCGGTCGCCCTGCTTGGGGAACGCCGAGACGGCGCGCTGCACGTAGCCCGACGTCAGGTCGAGGATGGGCCGGGCCTTCATGTCGCTGTCCACAGCGGGCGCGCCGTAGGCATGGCCGTGGCGGTCCATATACTTGATGAGGCGGCAGACGTACCGCGAGCTGAGGTCCGCGCGGAGCGTCCAGGACGCGTTGGTGTAGCCGACGCAGAGCGCGAGGTTGGGCACGCCGCTGATCATCAGGCCCCGGTACACCCACGAGTCGCCGAGGTCGACGGCTTTCCCGTCCACGGTGAAGGCAGCACCGCCCAGGGGCAGCATCGACAGGCCCGTGGCCGTGACGACGACGTCGGCCTCGAGTTCCCGCCCGGAGGCCAG
Source organism: Arthrobacter sp. PL16 (assembly GCF_035985055.1). Taxonomy (NCBI): domain Bacteria; kingdom Bacillati; phylum Actinomycetota; class Actinomycetes; order Micrococcales; family Micrococcaceae; genus Arthrobacter; species Arthrobacter sp. PL16. The sequence goes on along the minus strand of NZ_JAXCIC010000006.1, from coordinate 180,618 downwards.
CCGGATGCTGGTCGGGGTGAAGGTGTCGATGGTGTCCGTGACCACGGAGGCTTGTCCTGACTTCATGGCCTTGAACAGGTCAGCGCTGGGCGCGACGCAGAGTCGCTGGTCCCACGGGTTGTAGGCGGGAGTGAAATGCTCGCGGACGAGGTCCTCGTCGCCGAGGATCCGGGCGGTCTGTGTGCGGATCAGTTTCTTCGCGACCTCCGGGCGCCGACGGCACAGCTGGTAGAACGCCTGGGTGAACAGCACGTTCTTGGCCCGGGCGACATGGTGTGCGACGCCGGCGGGCAGGTGGCGGCGCGCTGCATCGGAGAATTTGTCGCGGCTCGGCACGGCGGTGACGTAGGTGGGGGAGCGCTGCAGCATGGTCACGTGGCCTGCATCCCTCGCCATCGACGGCACGAGTGTTACGGCGGTGGCACCGCTGCCGATCACCACCACGCGCTTGCCCTTGTAGTCGAGGTCCTCAGGCCAGAACTGCGGGCGGACGATCTCGCCGGTGAAGGAGTCGATACCCGGGAAGGACGGCTCATACCCGCGGTCGTAGTCGTAGTAGCCGCTGCACAGGTAGAGGAATCCGCAGGTGAGCCGGCGTCGCGCGGTGGCGCCGTCGTCGTCCGTAACGTCCAGGTCCAGGGTCCAGCGCGCGTCCTCGGATGACCAGGCTGCGCTGACCAGCTTGGTGTGGAAGCGGATGCGCTCGCGGATGCGGGGATCATCCGCGGTGGCGCGGATGTAGTCGAGGATCGACGAACCGTCGGCGATGGCCTTCGCCTCGGTCCACGGGCGGAACGGGTAGCCGAGGGTGAACATGTCGCTGTCCGAGCGGACGCCCGGGTAGCGGAACAGGTCCCAGGTGCCGCCGATCGCGCTCCGGGACTCGAGGACGGCGAAGCTCTTGCCGGGGAGTTCCGTGGATACGCGGTAGGCGGCGCCGATGCCGGAGAGGCCGGCTCCGACAATGACGATGTCGAGGTGTTCCGTGGCGCCTTGAGGGGAGTTCATCCCTCTATTATTCGGCGGTGGTCTTCCTGGCACTTGACGTGGAGCGACAGCTATTTACCCTGGTACGACATGAGCTCTGTCATCAGGTCGGCCGGGATACGCGGCTTCCGCGACGTCGTCGAACAGTTGGGGGGCGACGCCGAGGCCCTGGCCGCGCAGTTCCGGGTGCCGCTGGACGCGCTCGACGGCGACGACGTGCTCGTGTCCGACGTCGCCATGGCGAAGCTCCTCGAGGGGGCGGCACGGGCGCTGCCCTGCCCGGACCTCGGCCTGCGGATCTCCGAGTACCAGGACATCGGCATCCTCGGCCCGCTCGCGGTCGCCGTGCAGAATTCGCCGACGGTCGGCGCGGCCCTCGAATGCGCCTCCCAATTCCTCTTCCTCCACAGCCCCGTGCTGCGCTTCACCATCGTCGCCGATCCGGAAGGGCGCGCCGGCGACGTCGGCCTCTGCTACGGGTCCTCGGAGGGACCGCCGCCCCGCCAGGCCACCGACGCGATCCTCGCGTTCGCGCACCGCATGATCCGCTTCCTGGTGGACGGGCCCTACGCTCTTCACTCGGTCCATCTGTCCCACCTCCCGAAGGCGCCCGCTTCCCGCTACACCGAATTCTTCGGCGCCGAGGTCCGGTTCGGCCAGTCCGCCTCGCTGCTGCGCGTGCCCCGGAGCCTGCTCGACCGCCCTCTGGCCGGGGTGGACGAGACGCTCCGGGAGATCGCCCTCGATTACCTCCACAGCCACTTCCCGGAGCCGGGGCGGGTCGTCGCCCCGCAGGTCCGGACCGCCATCGACCGCATGCTGGGCACGTCACCGCCGCGCATCGACTCCGCAGCGAGGCTCCTCGGGATGCATGCCCGCACCCTGCAGCGTCGGCTCGCCGCCGAAGGCACCTCCTTCGAGTCCCTGCTCGACGACGCCCGGCGCGATGCGGCGTTGCGGCTGCTGACCCGGACGGACCTGCCGCTGCAGCAGGTCGCCGGGCTGGTGGGGCTGTCCGAGCAATCGGCCCTCACCCGGTGCGTGCGGCGGTGGTGCGGCACGACGCCCAGTGTCGTCCGTGCCGGCGGGACGGGTGACTGAGGCTTCCCACCTACACTGACAGGCAGGACCGAGCGGCAGGACGCACCGGCTGGAAGGGGGAGCGATGGCAGGCATCACCAGCGCCGACGTTGCGCGCGAGGTGAGTTGTGTCACCAGGCCGTTCGGGAATTACATCCCGGAACATTGCTAAGTCAAGTAAAGGCCGAATCCGTCCTGTGGGAGCTCCTCGTTGAAGGGTTGCCGGTCGGGTGCTAAAGCTTGGGGGGAGCGGTGCCGGCGTCAGCCGGCGGCTGCAACGTGCACCTGCCCCGCCCCGACCGTATCCGACCCGAGGAGATACCATGGCAACGCCCGACGACGAAGAGCGCACCCTCAGCGAGTGGAGCCGCACCCTGGCCCAGGCCCTTCAGGTGCTGGACCTCGAGGTGGATCATCCCAGGATCGTCGAACTGGCCGAGCGGTCCTCCCATCATCTATCCCCTCACGCCGGAGCCATCAGCGCGTTCATGGTGGGCTATGCGGCTGGAACGGTCACCACGGATGGTCGGGAGGAGACGAGTGCGGCGGTCGAGAAGGCAGCGAAGACCGTGCTGACCATCATTCGGAAGGACGAGGAGACGCAGGAGGAGAAGGGCTGGACGGGCTCGGCGCAATAACACCGGATGTCCGGGCTCCGATCGTGGTCCGGGTCCGTGCGGCAGAAAGGCGCGTGAGCGTCCAGGCCAGCACGACGGCGACGGGTACCGCTGCGATGGCGCCCAGGCCCGAGTAGCCCAGCAGAACCAGGGCCGGACCGGCGAGTGCGCCGCCCAGGGCTCCGGCGAGGTTCATCACGAGGTCCGATGATCCCTGGACGGGTGCGCGCTCGCTGACGTCGACGGCGCCAGCGAGTAGCGCTGAAGCCGAGACGATGCAGGCCGACCAGCCGAGGCCCAGCAGGATCAGGCTCGCCGTCACCGCTGCCTCGGATTCCGAGCCCCGCCAAGCCGTCAGGAGCGCGACGAGCAGGAGCACCTGGCCGCAGAGGATGCCCTGCGTGGTGCCGGCGCGATCCGCGATCCAGCCGAACACGGGGGACAGGGCGTACATCCCGGCCACATGCAGGCTGATGGTCAGTCCGATCACGGACAGCCCCGCCCCGTGGTCATGCAGGTGCACCGGCGTCATGGCCATCACGGAGACCATTGCTGCATGACTGACGGCGATGGTCACGACGGCGAAGCGTGCGCCAGGATTGCGGGCGAGGATGGCCAGGCCGCGCTGTTTCCCCGGCGCTGCATCTTCCGCCGGGCGGTCCGCGGCCTGATGGCGCAGGGCGGTCAGCAACGGGTCGGGGCGTAGCCCCAGGGAGTAGACGATCGCGGCGGCGACCTGCGCCGCTGCGGTGAAGACGAAACCCCCGCTCAGGGGCGGTATGCCGAGGACCCCCGCCACGACCTGCCCCGGTTCGAAGAGGTTCGGGCCGAGGACGGCTCCGATGGTCGTGGACCAGACCACGACGGCGAGGCTGCGCCCGCGCGTCGACTGGGTAGCGAGATCGGTCGCCGCGAAGCGGGCCTGGAGTCCTGTCGCGGCCCCTGCTCCGAGGAGGACGAGTGCCACGAGCAGGAGTGGGAAGAGGGAGAGCGAGGCCGCAGTGATGGCGAGCAGCGCGCCGCAGCACGAGATGAGGGAGCCCGTAGCGAGCGAGATGCGGCGTCCCCGGCGCTGGGCAAGCGTAGCGAGGGGAACGGCTGCGGCGGCGGCGCCGAGCGTCGCCATGGTCGCCGCCATTCCGGACCATGCGCTCGAGCCGGACGTCTCGGCCGCGAGCAGGGCGCCGAGGGACAGCGTGGCGCCGGCGCCGACGCCGCCGAGGATCTGGGCGACGACGAGCACGCGGATCACGCGGCGCTGCTGGCTCCCGTCCTGCCCGGGCTGACGGCTACCGTCCTGCTCCTGCTGCCGATCCCGGTGCCGATGCATGAGCCCGCCCCTCGTGGTCGCTGTGACCGGTGCAGTCTATCGGCGGGAGCGGACCCGACCAGGGCCGCTCCCGCCCGATGACTGATCTGCCCGCCTCATGAGCCCGACGAGGCGGACGTGCGACGCCGGGTCCTGGCGGGGCCGCGCGTCAGGCGTTCGCTGCCTCCGCAGCCTTCACCGGCGTGCCGGCACCAGGAAACCCGTCCGCCTCGGAATCGGGCGTCGGCGCCGTGGCGACGGCGTGGTGCTCGGAGGGCGCCGTATGCGTGCTCGGCTCGAACCGCACGATGACCTGCTTCGAGGTCGGCGTGTTGCTGCCCTGTGCCACATGCTCCAGTGGCACGAGCACGTTTGCCTCCGGGTAGTAGGAGGCCGCGCAGCCGCGCGCCGTGGGGTAGGACACCACCCGGTAGGCGCGGAGCACCCGCTGCACGCCGTCGTCGTACACGCCGTGGATGTCCACGTTCTGGCCGTCCTTCAGGCCCAGCTCCGTGATGTCCTCGGGGTTGATGAACACCACGTGCCGGCCCTTCTTGATGCCGCGGTATCGGTCGTTGTTGCTGTAGATGGTGGTGTTCCACTGGTCGTGGGCGCGTAGTGACTGCAGGATCAGCGTGCCCTCGGGGCGCTCGAGGTATTCGAGGTCGTTGACGGTGAGCACAGCCTTGCCCGTCGGCGTGTTGAAGGTGCGCGAATCCCTCGGGCCATTGGGCAGGATGAAGCCGCCCTTCTGCCGGATCTTCCGGTTGTAGTCCTCGCAGCCCTCGACCACGTGCGCGATGTGTTCGCGGATGAGGTCGTAGTCCTTCTCGAAGCCCTCCCAGTCCGCGTTGATCTTCCCGTCGATCGAGGCGCGGGCGAGGCGGCTGATGATCGCCGGCTCGGAGAGCAGGTTCTCGGAGACGGGCTCGACGCTGCCCCAGGAGGGATGCACCGCGCACACGGTGTCCTCGACCGAGACGAACTGGACGCCCGTCTCTTGGCGGTCGATCTCGGTGCGGCCCTTGCAGGGCAGGATCAGCGCCTCGTCACCGGTGATGAGGTGGGAGCGGTTGAGCTTGATCGAGATCTGCACGGTCATGTCGGTGTTCTGGAACGCCTTCTCCGCGACCTGCGTGTCCGAGATGGCGGAGACGAGGTTCCCGCCGAGGGCGATGAGCACCTTGACCTTGCCGTCCCGCATGCGCCGGATGGACTCGACGGCGTCGGCGCCGTGCTCGCGCGGCGGCTCGAAGCCGAACTCCTTGCCGAGGGCGTCCATGAACCTGGGCGGCATCTGCTCCCAGATGCCCATGGTGCGGTCACCCTGCACGTTGCTGTGGCCGCGGATGGGGGAGGCACCGGCACCGGGCTTGCCGATGTTGCCGCGCAGGAGCAGGAGGTTGATCATCTCCTTGATCGTCGCGACGCCCTTCTTCTGCTGGGTGATGCCCATCGCCCAGGTGATGATGACCTTGTCGGCGGCGAGGTAGCGGGCGGCGAGCTCGTCGATCTCCTCGGTACGCAGTCCCGTGGCTTCGAGGACGGTGGCCTCGTCCAGTTTCAGCAGGTACTCGCGCAGCTCGTCCAGGCCCTCACAGTGCTCCTCGAGGAAGGCGTGGTCCAGCACGGTGCCGGGATTCCTGGTCTCGGCCTCGAAGACGCGCTTGGACACGGCCTGCAGGAGCGCCATGTCCCCGCCGAGCCGGATCTGGAGGAACTGGTCCGCGATCTCGGTGCCCTTGCCGATGACGCCCCGCACCAGCTGCGGGTTCTTGTAGCGCTTCAGGGCGGCTTCGGGGAGGGGATTGACCGCGACGATCTGCCCTCCGTTCCGCTTGCAGCCCTCCAGCTCGGTCAGCATGCGCGGATGGTTCGTGCCCGGATTCTGGCCCATGACGATGATCAGGTCTGCGTGAGCGTAGTCGTCGAACGTGACGGTCGCCTTGCCGATACCGATGGTCTGTCCCATGCCCCAGCCGGAGGACTCGTGGCACATGTTGGAGCAGTCGGGCAGGTTGTTGGTGCCGAAGCCGCGCGCGAACAGCTGGTACAGGAAGGCAGCCTCGTTCGAGGTGCGGCCACTGGTGTAGAAGGCTGCCTCGTCCGGTGAATCGAGGCTCTTCAGCTTCTTCCCGACGATCTCGAAGGCCTCATCCCAGCTCACGGGCCGGTAGTGGTCCTCGCCGGCCGGCTTGTAGACGGGTTCGACGATGCGCCCCTGCATGCCGAGCCAGTACTCGGAGCGCTCGCGGAGGTCGCTGATCGAGTGCTCGGCCCAGAAGTCGTTGGAGATGATGACGGGGGCCGCCTCCCAGGTGACGGCCTTCGCACCGTTCTCGCAGAACTCGAAGGTCTTGCGCTTGTCGGGATCCGGCCAGGCACAGCTCGGACAGTCGAAGCCGTCCTTGTGGTTCATCTTGAGGACGGTCTTGAGTGTCCGCTCTATACCCATGTGCTCGATGGCGGGCTTCATCGAGTAATAGACGCCAGGCAGGCCTGCTGCCCACTCCTTCGGCCGCTTCTCGACCTTGAGGTCCTTCTCGTCGACTTCCTCTACGCGGGGTTCCTTGCGCGTCATGGCGAACGTCCTCTTTCGCGGCCCGGGTGGGCACTCTTCGACAGGTGATCCAACTGCCCTTGTACAACAGGCCTAACAGGGCGCCGGGCGCGACCGCAACCACTCCGTGCGTCGTCGTCGGTTGCTTGACGCGCTCGCTAGAGGGCCTGCAGGGCAGCTTACTTAGTTGACCTAACGAAACGGCGCGAGTACAGTTACTTAGAGCAACGAAGTAAACGAGTTCGGGAGTATGTCATGTCGGTCAACCAGCACACAGCTGCAGAGCTGGTGCACAACATCTTCGATCTGCAGCGTGCCCTGCGGGGCATCACCGCAGCCGGCATGAAGTACTCGGATCTCGGTCCCGCGCACACGGGTGTCCTCTTCTTCATCGGGGAGGGCGAACCGCTGCGAGCGTCCGCACTGGCCGCCAGGCTCGGGATCGGACCGTCGGCCCTGAGCCGCCAACTCGCCGATCTCGAGCACTACGGCTTCGTGGTCCGCTCGCCGGACCCGCTCGACGGCCGCGCCTGCCAGCTCTCGCTCTCCGCGGAGGGGCAGGCATATCTCGCCGAGACCTACGAGCGGCGGGCCGAGACACTGCGGAACATCCTCTCCGAGTGGACCGAGGATGAGGCCGAAGCGGCGTCGTCGTCCGTCCAGCATCTGACCGCAGCCTTCCGCTCCGCCTCGCAGCAGCCAGGGGGAGGGCGTACGGACGCCCTCAGAACCCCACGCACCACCCACAGCACGGGCAACGACGGCCGTCACACTCCGGACCCCTCGTCCAAGATCACCAAGGAAGAACGATGACGGCTACCCATTCCACCCGGGAGAAGGCCGCGGAGGTTGCCCTGCCGCAACCGACCGGCACCTCCCACCAGCCCCGGACCGCCGAACCCATGGGCCACAGGCAGATCCTGCAGGCACTCACGGGCCTGCTCGCCGCCCTGTTCACGGCGATCCTGAGCAGCACCATCGTGGCGAACGCCCTCCCGACGATCATGAGCGACCTCAATGGTTCGCAGACGGATTTCGCCTGGGTCATCACCGCGGCGCTGCTCGCGAACGCCGCAACCACCCCGATCTGGGGAAAGTTCTCCGACCTGTTCGACAAGAAGGTGCTGGTGCAGGTCAGCATCGTCATCTTCGTGGCGGGCTCCGTCCTCGCGGGATTCGCGGAGACCATCCCCCTGCTGCTCACGGCACGCGTCATCCAGGGCGTCGCGATGGGCGGTCTCACCGCTCTGGCACAGGCCATCATCGGGACCATCATCGCTCCGCGTGAGCGCGGCCGGTACTCGGGCTACATGGGCGGCGTCATGGCCGTCGCCACCGCCGGCGGACCGCTCCTCGGCGGGTTCATCGTCGACTCGCCCCTCGGCTGGCGCTGGACGTTCTTCGTCTGCGTGCCGCTCGCGATCATCGCCCTGATCCTGCTCCAGGTCACCCTGAAGCTTCCCGACACGCGTCGCAAGGCGCGGATCGACTGGCTAGGATCCATCCTCGTGACCTCGGGCGTGAGCCTCCTGCTCATCTGGATCTCCTTCGCCGGCAAGGAGGGCTACTACGAGTGGTTCTCCCGCGAGAGCGCCCTCATGGTCGGGGGCAGCGTGATCCTGCTGGCACTCCTCCTGGTCGTCGAGTCGAAGGTCGCCGAGCCCATCATCCCGCTCGCGATCATCTCCGAGCGCACCACGGCGCTGGCCATCATCGCCTCGATCGCCGTCGGCATCGCACTGTTCGCCAGCTCGAGCTACCTCGGCCAGTACTACCAGGTCGCCCGCGGTGCGACGCCGACCGAGGCCGGCCTGCTGACCCTCCCCATGATCGCCGGCAACCTGATCGGATCCATCGGCGCCGGTCAGCTCGTGACGAAGTACGGCAAGTGGAAGAGGTACCTTGTCGCGGGTGCGCTGTTCCTCATCGCGGGTCTCGGGTTCGCCGGAACCATCGATCACCTGACCGAACTGTGGCTGGTCGGCATCTACACCTTCATCTTCGGCCTGGGCCTCGGCCTGATGCTGCAGAACCTCGTCCTCGCGGTGCAGAACACCGTGGCGGTCCGGGACATCGGCTCGGCCAGTGCGTCCGTGGCGTTCTTCCGCTCGCTGGGTGGTGCCGCCGGCGTCGCCGTCCTGGGCGCCATCCTCGGTACGCAGGTGGAGGACAGGACCACCGAGGGACTTGCCGCAGCTGGAATCCCCACCACCGGCGGTGCAGCGGGAGGTTCGCTCGACCTCGTCGACCTTCCTGCTCCGATCGCCGACATCGTGCGCGCCGCCTACGGCGACAGCACGGCCATGATCTTCCTGATCACGGCTGTCATCGCGGTCGTCGGCCTGGTCTGCGTCCTGTTCATGAAGGAGACCCCGCTCCGCCGCACGGTCGATTTCGTCCAGGCCGTACCGGCCGGTCCCGCCGCGTCGATGTCGCCGGCGGCCACGGGCACCACGCCCGCCGTCGTCGGAGCACAGGGACATGCGGACATGCGGCCTGCTGCCGGCGAGCGGGCTCGTGCACACTCCGACGTCGTCGCCGTCCTTCCCTCCCACGGGCGGCACAGCGCAGGTCCGGTCGCCATCCTGAAGTCCGACGTCGATCGGGTGGCGCAGGAGCTGTCGGAGTTGAACGTCGACCTGTTCGAGCACGCGGGCGGCAATCGCTAGGTCCTACCTCCAGTGACCAGGCCATCGGGGCAACCCGGTGGCCTGTTCTCGTGGTCGGTCCGGCTCGCATGCCCGGACGCGCTGCCCAGTAGCATCGGAGGGTGAAACCGTTCCTGCTGCTGGCCACCCGCGCCGAGGACTACGCTGCCGACGCCGAGTACCAGAGCTTCCTGCGCTACTGCGGCCTCGCCGAGGGTGAGCTCCGGCGTATCCGGCTCGAGGCGGAGCCCCTGCCCACGCTGGACCTCGCGGACTATTCGGGAATCCTCCTCGGCGGTAGCCCCTTCAACTCCTCGGATCCGGAGGAGTCGAAGACCGAGGTGCAGGTGCGCGTCGAGCGCGAGCTCGGCCTGCTGCTGGACCGGGTGGTGCCCGAGGATTACCCGTTCCTCGGTGCCTGCTACGGTGTCGGCACCCTCGGGAGGCACCAGGGCGCGGTCATCGACACCACGTACGCCGAGCCGATCAGCGCCGTCGAGGTCACGCTGACCGACGACGGCGCGGCCGACCCGCTGCTGGCCGGGCTGCCGGCTTCGTTCGCCGCCTATGTTGGGCACAAGGAGGCGTGTGCGACGCTACCGGCATCGGCGGTGCTGCTGGCGTCGTCGGCCACGTGCCCCGTACAGATGTTCCGCGTCGGGAAGAACGTGTACGCCACCCAGTTCCACCCCGAGCTCGACGTCGATGCGCTCGTGGGTCGGATCAGCACCTACCGGCATGCCGGGTACTTCCCGCCCGAGCAGGCCGACGAGTACATGGAGCGGGCCCGGGCCACGATGGTGGACCAGCCCGAGGCGATCCTGCGGGCATTCGTCACGAGGTACGCCCGGGGGTGACGCGACGCACCCTGTCGCCCGTCGGTGACGGGCGGTACTGTCGGATGGACAGGCCATGCAGGGCGACACAGAAGAGGTAGCTGTCATCGGATCCAGCACGAAGTCCGCACCCGCAGGCCGAACCGTCCCCGTCATCCCCGGCCCAGGGGAGAAACGCCACCACCAGGTGCTCATCATCGGTGGCGGCAATGCGGGCGTATCGCTCGCCGCGCGCCTGCGCCGGTATCGGCTGAAGGACATCGCGGTGATCGAGCCGCGCAGTCGCCACTTCTATCAACCGCTCTTCTCCCATATCGCCGGCGGGACGGCGGACGCGTTCGAGGCCGTGCGCCTGCAGTCCTCGGTGATGCCGCGGGGGGTCACCTGGATCCAGGACAAGGCCACGGACGTCAGTACCGGTGCCAACACGGTGCTGCTCGAGTCCGGGTCCGCCGTCACCTACGACCACCTGGTGGTCTGCCCCGGCATCCAGAACGACTGGTCCTCCATCCCTGGCCTCAAGGAGGCGATGGAGGGCCCGTTCGGCGCCTCGAACTACGAGTACGAGCTGGCACCGAAGGCCTGGAAGCTCCTCAAGGACCTGACGCACGGCACCGTGGTGTTCACCCAGCCGCCTGGTCCGGCCTCATGTGACGGGGCGGCGCAGAAGCCCATGTACCTTGCGTGCGACCATTGGCGGCGCCAGGGCGTACTGGACGACATCCGGGTGGTCCTGGCCGTCTCGACGCCGACCATCTTCGGCATGGACCTGATCGACGACGAGCTCAACCGAAAGATCGCGGAGTACGGGATCGAGGTGCGCTACAGCACCGAGCTCACGTCCGTCGATCCCGACGCCCGGACCGTCGACCTCACGAACACGATCGCCGGTACGTCGGAGACCCTCGGCTACGACGTCCTCCATGCCGTTCCGCCGCAGTCCGCCCCCAATTGGCTGAAGAGCACGGACCTCCCTGCACCCGGTAACCGCGGCGGATTCGTGGAGGTGGATCCCGTGATCCTGAGGCACACACGCTTCCCCACCATCTGGTCTCTCGGTGATGCCGCCTCCACCCTGAACTCGAAGTCCGGGGCCGCGCTGCGCATGCAGACGAAGGTCCTCGCGAAGAACCTGAAGGCCGTGCTGAAGGGCAAGAAGCCCACGTCGAAATACAACCACTACTCGGCCTGCCCCTTCGTCGTCAGCCGGAACACCGTGGTGTTCTCCGAGTTCGACGACAAGTATGCACCGATGCCGACCGTGCCGGGCTGGAACAACCTGGCCCGCGAGCGGAGACTGACCTTCATCGCTGAGCGCGTGGTGCTTCCCAAGGTTTACTGGAACCTGATCCTGCGTGGTCGAGCCTGAGGAACACGCCCACCGCTGGTCATGACGTTGATGGCCCGAGGGGATGCATGCTGAACCTCTCCGTGGGGGCACGATGTTCCCTTTCGAGCCCTGCGCGGTCCACGTCGGCTGCGGCTACAGTGTGCGTATCGGGGTGACCACTTCACGGTTGTCCTGGGTTGAGCAGACAGCCATCCGTCGCGGGGTGATACCTCCGCAGGAACCAGATGAGGTTCGGCATGAACGCCACACCCCAGGTCGATGAGATCGGTGTGATCATCGGCAGGACGAAGCGGTATCTTCTTTCGGACGGCACTGCCCAGGATGCCGTCGACGCCCTGGCGGACGTCGCACGGGATGTCATCGGCGGAGCCGAGGGTGCCGGCGTCAGCCTCATCCAGGACGGCAATCGGACCAGCGTCGGTGCGACCGACGCGAAAGTCCTTCAAGCAGACACTCTGCAGTACAGCCTGGGCGAAGGGCCCTGCCTCACCGCCTGGGCGCAAGGCCAGCCGGTCATCATCGCCGATACCGCCACCGACACCCGGTGGAAGGACTGGGCAAGCGCTGCGACCGAGGCGGGAGTTCGTTCCTGCCTCAGTGTTCCCCTGATCCGAGGAAGCGACAGTATCGGGGCCATGAAAGTGTATTCGGGCTCGCTCGATGCCTTCGACGTCGATGATCAGCGCCTCCTGACGAAGCTGGCAAAGTCGGCGGCGGCCCTACTGGGGCATGTGCAGGCCAGCGACACCCCGCAACGTATCAGCGATGAGGTCAAGGACTCCCTCGCGTCCCGGGACATCATCGGCATAGCCCGAGGAGTTCTGATGGAACGCCACGACCTGGACCGCGACGAAGCCCTGACACGGATCACGCGGCTCTCGGGTGCAGCACGGGCGCCCATGAGGGAGACCGCAGCCTTCATTGCGCAGCGAAGGAACGGCACCGACACCAGCGAGACGCGCTGATGGACACCTCGGGCCTGGACCGGCAGCGGCAGATGACCTGCCTTGCGATCCGTGCTGCCGATCTCGACGTACAGAGCATCTGGGTCCGCTACTTCGGAGTGACCGGATCCGTCGACGAGTACGAGCTGGACGCCTACCTGAACGGGCTGATCGTCCTGCCCCCGCTTGAATGCGACCTCATCGCGGTCGCCGTGAACGAGCTCATCGACGAGATACCACCCCTGCCGCGTGCTCCCTTCGGGGTGGACGTCGGCGTCTGACCCTAACCCGGGCCCGGTGTTCATCGATGTTGCTTTTCGTAGCGTTCGCTCGGCGCCCTGAGTCCTTCGACCCGGGTCCTCAGACCCACAGTTCGAGTTGCACCTGCGCAGTGAAACGCCTGAGCATGCGCTCGTCGTCCTCCGTGAAGATTCGCGGCCGGTCATCGATGAGGCACAGTGTGCCGATGCGCCATCCGCCCGCAGTGCAGAGGGGATGGCCGGCGTAGAAGCGGATTCTAGGCCCCGCTGCAACCAGCGGATGATCCCGCCAACCGGGGTCTGCGCTCGCATCGGGGATGACCAGGGTGCGGTTCTTCTCGATGGTCCGCGCGCACAGGGCGACCTCCCGTGGCAGGTCCTGACCGATCGGCCCGACGACGGACTTGATGACCTGCCGGTCCCTGGTAATGAGGGCGATCGACGCCGAGCTGACACCGAAGTGCTCGCGGGCCTGCCGGGTGATCCGGTCGAAGCGTTCTTCGGCGCCCGTCTCAAGAAGGCCCGTTTCGTGGAGAGCTTCGCATCGGCGGAACTCGGCCTCATCCAGGTCGGCGTTCTCCTCGTCCCCTCGTGCGGAATCAAAAGAGGTATCAGGTCCGGTCCCTGCGGGCGTGCTGGTGCTATGGTCCCCGACGGGCGGGGCCCTGAAGTCGTACCCGTCAGGAGAAAGGGTGAGGGTACGGAGATAGTCCCGGTACCCGGAGGCGCAGGTTGTGTCCTCATCGCTGTAGTGCGCGCCGTCCGCCGTGGATCCGGTGTGGTCCAGCAGCTCGTTGATGGCGTGGGCTATCAGGTTGCGTTCCACCGTCGGGAGTACCACCAGGCCTGCGAGGTATCCTTCGACGTCGAGTTCGTCTGCTTCCCCGGTAAGGCTGAAGTAGGTCATGAAGACGTCGTCGAAGGCCATGTCGGCTGCCCGCACCGACTGGATCGCGCTCCACTGCTGCACATAGTCGTCCAACATGTTTCGAACCTCCGTCAGTCCCTGTGCGCAACCCCTGCACCAGAACCCGGGGAGTGCCGCTTTCACCCTATTAACCCTAGAGTTCGGCAGGCCTGTGGGGCATGTAACCCACTGTCCGGAACCTGGCGTCGACAAGGAGCCCTGAACCTGCATCAGGCCAACCCCGCACTCCCACCGCATCCGCCGGTTACGCGGCGAAGAGAGTGCGCCTGACGAGGTGGGCGGTTGCATCCACCGTAGGCGGCTGCATCAGGGGCAGGCATCATGGCCCAGCTCCAGGAGAGTGCTCGTCGTGGACGGTCAGAGTTCCGCCATGAGGTGGAGGGCAGGGCGCCGGGTGGAGGGTCGGGCATCGCGACGGTCGAATTCCTCCATGAGTTCGGCACGGCGGAATTCGGTTTCGGGGTCGGCCTCCAACGCACAGGCGTATTCGTGGTCGAGCTGTCGTTGGATGCGGCTGTGGAGGACCTGGATCTCGGTGTCGTCCAGGACAAGGAGGTCGGCGGGAAACTGTTCTGCGGGAGTGAGTCTGCTGTTCATGATGTCTCCTCAGGATGTGGCGCCCGACGTGGCGGTGGCTGCAGGTTATGGGATGAAGATGTGAAGGAGGTGAACAGCGGACCAGGCAGTCTGGGGCAGGACGAGCGCGTCGGGGTCCACGTGTCCGGCTCGGGTGATGTCGACGGCCGGACCGCTTGAGGTGCCGACCCTGACGAGGACTCGGAGTCTGTGGCCCATGAGAAAGAACCGGTCGTGGCTTGCCGGAATGTACTAAGGTTGCTTCGCATCAGGTGGATCGCGGCGCACCGCGTCGTGAACACCTGGTTGAACGCAGTGGTTCCCAGAAGGTCTCAGTCATATGCTCACTGCTCAGCTGCCCATCCTCGCCCCGCCTACACGCGCGTCTTCGACAGGTGCGCGCGCTGCGCCTGACGCAGCGGGACCGCGTGCCGGTGCCGGTGCGCAGGTCTGTGACGTGGGGACCCTGCTGATGCGTGTCGCCGACGGCGACGTGCGGGCGTTCGACGACCTGTATGAACGCACCGCGCACCGCGTGTACGGGCTGGTGCGCAAGGTCCTCGTGGATGTGGAGCTGAGCGCCGAGACCACGCAGGATGTGTTCCTTGCCCTATGGGTCGGTGACGCAGCCCGCTTCGATCCTGTCCAGGGCTCGGGCATGTCGTGGATGATGACTCTCGCGCACCGCCGCGCGGTGGATAAAGTCCGTGCCGAGCAGGCGCACCGTGCCAGGGACCTGCGGTGGGGAATCAAGAATCGTGACGTCGACTACGACCAGGTAGCTGACACCGTTCTTCAACGAGCTGAAACCGATTCCGTCAGGTCCTGTCTGAAGGCACTTACCCCTGTGCAGCGTGAGGCGATCGAGCTCGCCTACTACGCCGGCATGACCTACGTGCAGGTAGCCGACCACTTGGGCGTTCCGGTGCCCACCGCCAAGACCCGCATCCGTGACGGCATCAGGCGCCTCAGCTCCTGCCTGCAGGACTCCGTGTGACACTTCCACAGGTGCCCGCACCCGGGACGACCGCAGGTCTGTCCGACGCTGTCGAACCAGTGGGAGTGCGCTCGGCGCTTCCTGTCACCGCCGTGACCGAAGGGATCCACCCATGCTGTCCCGTACTGCCCGCTCCATCCGCTCCGCGATGGCCGTCGGGTTCTCGCGCCTTGCAGGGCCTGCGCAGGCCAGGCCCATCGGCGCCAGGGGTGGTCGCCGCGCAGCGAAGCGGTCGGTGAACGGACCGGTCCTTGTCGGTCACCGGGGCGCCGGGGGAACAGCGCCCGAGAACACTGTCGCTGCCTTCATCGAGGGTCGCTCATCGGGGGCTGACTTCATTGAGGTCGATGTCCAGCTCAGCGCCGACGGCGTCCCCTTCCTCTTCCACGACGACACACCCGCCCGCACCACCGACGTGGAGAACATCTTTCCCGGACGCGCGTCCGATCCCATCACGACCTTCACCTGGGCCGAGCTCCAGCAGCTCGACGCCGGTTCCTCCTTCGACGAGCGGTTCAAGGGCGAGCGCATCCCGCACCTCGACGACGCCGTTGGTGCCGAGGCCGGCGCAACAGGCGTCTACATCGAGATCAAGACGCCACGGAACTCACCCGGCATCGAGGATGTCGTGGCGGACAGGTTGCTCAACCATCCTGCCTGGCGGGCGCTGGTGTCCGACGGCAAGGTACAGGTGATCGGCTTCGACGCGGCCTCGAACCGCGCGTTCTCCGCATTGGCCCCCGAGGTTCCGCTACAGCAGCTCATCGGAGCGGTGCCGGGTGCCGGGGTGCTGGCGGACCTGGCCACCTACGCCCGCTCGATCGGCACGAACTACCGGCGCCTCACCGCCCGGGATGTCGCGAGGGTGCATGGGGCAGGGCTTGCCGTGAGCGTCTACACGGTGAACTCGCCCGAGGACGTGCAGGCCGTCGTGGATCTCGGTGTCGATGCAGTCACCACCGACTTCCCGGTCCAGAACCGACGCTACCTGGGCAGGCCACCCGTTCCGCCGGGCGACGATGCGCGGCCCGGGCCGGGTGGGTAGCAGAAGCGGCCTGCTACGACCCTTGTCGCGACCGGAGCCTACCCGTAGCATCCGGTCATGGAGATCATCGAGTACCATCCGCGCCGGGACCAGCTGGTGTACACCTTCGGCGGTAGTGCCCCGGTTCTGACGGTCCAGCCCGGCACTGCGCTCAGGCTCTGGTCCGAGGATGCTTTCAACAACGCCCTCACCTCGGTGGACGACGTGTCGGGGGAGAAGGTGGACCTGAATTTCGTCAACCCGCAGACCGGTCCCTTCTATGTCGAGGGCGCGGAACCAGGGGATACGCTGGCGCTCCACATCGTAGACCTCACGCCGGCCCGGTCCTACGGCGCCTCGGCTACCATCCCGTTCTTTGGCGGCCTCACGAGCACCGACCGAACGGCCACCCTGCAGGAACCGTTGGCCGACATCACGTGGATCTACCACGTGGACACGGAGCGGCGGACGGTCGGCTTCCAGTCACGTCTGGGTGATTTCGAGGTCGCGCTGCCGCTCGAACCGATGCTCGGGACCGTCGGTGTCGCGCCCCCCGGCGGCGAGGTGCGCTCGAGCCTGGTGCCCGAGCGGTTCGGCGGCAACATGGACGCCCCGGACGTGAAGGCCGGCACCACGGTCTACCTCGGCGTGAACGTCGAGGGGGCCCTGTTCTCCATCGGGGACGGGCACTACCGCCAGGGCGAGGGCGAGGCCTGCGGCACCGCCGTCGAGGGCGCCATGCACTCGACGATCATCGTGGAACTCGTCAAGGGTGGTGCTCCCGCTTGGCCACGCTTCGAGACGGACTACCACTGGGGCGCCGTCGGGTCATCGCGACCGATGGAGGATTCATGGCGCATCGGGCAGGTGGAGATGGTGCGGTGGTTCGGCGACCTCTTCGGGCTGCACCAGCTGGACGCCTACCAGCTCCTGACCCAGACGGCGCTCGCGCCGATCGCCAACGCCGTGGACGTCAACTACAGCGTGGTGGTGAAGGCCCCGAAGGCACTCTTCCCAGCCGCTGATGCCTACGGCGGGCTCCATGCGCACCTGCGACGGCAGGGCGCCGGGCTGCGCTGACCGGCGTCCCTGTTCCAGCGAAACACCGCAACCCGACTGAAGGACAACCATGGATCTGCATCTGACCGGCACCACCGCCCTCGTCACCGGCGGGACCAAGGGCATCGGCCGCGCGATCGTGCAATCCTTCGCGCAGGAGGGCGTGAACGTTGCGTTCTGTGCCCGCGACGCCGGGGAGGTGGCGGCGACGGAGGAGGCCCTTGCGTCGTTGGCGGGTCGTGTCAGCGGTTACGTGCTCGACGTCGGCGACAGCCTGGCGGTGCCGGCCTGGGTCGACACCGTGGCGGCGGACTTCGGTGGCATCGATGCTGTGGTGAGCAATGTCAGCGCACTGGCGATCGAGGACACCGAGGCGAACTGGGAGGAGAGCCTGCGGGTGGACCTCCTCGGTACGGTGCGTCTCGTGAAGGCTTCGCTGCCCTATCTCGGGAAGAGCTCGACGCCGTCGATCACCGCCATCTCGAGCGTTTCCGGCCGCGAGGTGGACTTCGCCTCCGGCCCCTACGGGACAGTGAAATCCGCCCTGATCGCCTACATGGCCGGCCTCGCCTTCCAGCTCGCCGCACAGGGCATCCGCGCCAACACCGTCTCGCCCGGCAACACGTACCACGAGGGCGGAGTGTGGCAGGGCATCGAGGCCGGCAACCCCGAGTTCTTCGCGACCGCGATGGGCCTGAACCCGACGGGCCGCATGGGCACGCCGCAGGAGGTGGCGGACGCCGTCGTCTTCCTGGCGAGCCCGCGCTCCAGCCGAACCACCGGCGCCAATCTGCTGATCGACGGCGGGCTCAGCCGCGGCATCCAGTTCTAGCTACCGCGAGCGGCTAGTCGGGTGGGCCTAAGCGATTAGGTCCCGGTACTCGGGGTGGTCCTCGATGAACGCCACCACGAATTCGCACTCCGGCACGACGGTGAGGCGCCGGAGACGGGAGTCGTCGAGGGCGTGCCGGATGAGCGTGCTTCCGACGCCCTGGCCCTCGAGTTCCTCGTCGACGACGGTGTGCGTGAAGACGATCGTGTCGCCGGACCGCTCGTATGCGGCGAAGCCGACGGGATCGCCGTCGAGCGTGGCGACGTAACGGCTCTTCGCCTCGTCGGTGCTGACCTCGACTCCGGGATGATCGGTGCTCATGCAGTCACTCTGGCATTCGCCGCACAGGGCGGTCAACGACGCCGGCGGGGTTGCGCAGGTGTTGCCCTGGTCGAACCAGGAGCAGGTCAGTCGAGCCCGGGTGCCTGCACCGGGGCTGCGCTGCTGTCCATGAGCCACGCCACGGCGTCGGGCTCCGAGGTGAAGTAGCGCGTGGTCGTGGGGGAGCGGTGCGAGAAGCCGGACATCACCTCGTCGATGACGTCCTCGCCGACCAGCGCGACCCGCGAGAAGCCGCGGTAGCCCATCATCCCTATGCGCGCCTCGGGTGTCACGCCGCTGATTCCGTGCATGTGGACAAGGAGCGGCAGGGCTGTTGGACCGTGGAATTCCGCGAGCGCCCGGGCTGCAGCCACAGCGCGTGAGTGGGTGATCTCGACCCCACGCCGCCAGCGCAGAATCAGCATCCCGCTGTCGATACGGGCGTCGAACGGGTCCATCGGGCTCCTTCGGCGGAGTTTTCGGGCATGGCCTTTCAGCGTAGCAAGGCTCACAGCGGGTTCGGGCCGGGTGTCCATGGCTGCACGCCTCGGGCGTCCGGCCCGTGCACGTTGTAGCGTCTGATCCATGACATCGAACATCCTGGTGACCGGGGCGAGTCGAGGCATCGGCGCGTCGATCGCCCACGAAGTGGCCTCCCGTGGACATCGGGTCGCGGTGCACGCGGGGCGGGACGTGGCGGCAGCGGAGGCTGTCCGGAGCGGATTGCCCGGCTCGGGCCACGTGGTCGTGGTGGGCGATGCAGGTGATCCCGACGCGTGCCGGCAGATTGTCGACGACGCCGTCGCAGGCCTCGGCGGCGTCGACGTCCTCGTCAACAACGCAGGGATCTTCGAGGCTCATCCCATCGACACCACCTCCTTCGGCGACTGGCAGCAGGCCTGGCGCCGGACCATCGACGTCAACCTGCTGGGCCCTGCAAACCTGTCCTGGCTGGTGGCGCGCCACCTCCTCGAGCGTCCCTCGGGTCCGTCGGGTGGACGCCTGATCAGCGTCGGATCGCGCGGTGCCTACCGAGGCGAGCCGATAACGCCGGCGTACGGTGCGAGCAAAGCCGGCCTCCACGCGATGACGCAGTCGCTCGCCGTCGCCCTCGCGCCCCACGGCATCCTCACGGCCGCGGTGGCTCCGGGTTTCGTGGAGACCGACATGGGCAGGAGCGTGCTCGACGGCCCGGGCGGGGATGCGGTGCGGGCGCAGAGCCCCTTCGGGCGGGTGGCGACGCCCGGGGACGTAGCCGAATCCGTGGCCTGGCTGGCCACCGAGGCGCCGCTCTGGGTAAGCGGCACCGTGATCGACGTCAACGGGGCGTCCTACCTCCGGTAGCCGGTCATTCATGACGCCGCGTGACGATCGGCTCTGGACGCCGCTGTCACCGCCGACCTAGGCTCGTCACCAGAATCAAGAGTTCCAACGCAAAACCCTGGTTTGTTGGACGGCAACCCTCTCGCTGTAGCGGGGTGCCCCAGGTGAGGATTCGGTCCGGCATGCACCGTGCGGACAAGTATGGCGCTTCCCTACGGCAGTGCCCTGACATGAGGATCCCCATGCCCGCTGCACCCCGCCACATCCGCTTCAACGCGTTCGACATGAACTGCGTAGGCCACCAGTCGCCCGGCCTCTGGCGCCACCCGGAGGACCAGTCCTGGCGTTACAAGGACCTGCGCTACTGGGCCGACCTCGCCCGGACGCTCGAGAAGGGCCTGTTCGACGGCATCTTCATCGCCGACGTCCTCGGCACCTACGACGTCTACGGCGGATCCAACGAGGCGACCCTGCGGCAGGGCACCCAGACGCCGGTCAACGATCCCTTCCTGCTGGTCTCCGCGATGGCCCTGGTCACCGAGCACCTCGGCTTCGGCGTCACCGCCGGCACCGCCTACGAACACCCCTACCCCTTTGCCCGCCGCCTCTCCACGCTCGACCACCTGACCAACGGCAGGGTCGGCTGGAACGTCGTCACCGGGTACCTCCCCTCCGCAGCGCGGAACATGGGTAACGAGGACCAGCTGGAACACGACGAGCGCTACAACCACGCGGACGAGTACCTCGAGGTGCTCTACAAGCTGCTCGAGGGTTCCTGGGAGGACGACGCCGTCGTCCGCGACCGCGAGACCGGAATCTTCACCGACCCCGCCAAGGTGCACGACATCAACCACCAGGGCACCTTCTTCACCGTTCCCGGCATCCACCTCAGCGAACCCTCACCCCAGCGGACGCCCGTCATCTACCAGGCGGGAGCCTCGCCGCGGGGCATCGCCTTCGCCGCGGGCAACGCCGAAGCGGTCTTCGTCGGCGCGCCCACCAAGCCCATCCTGAAGGACGCCGTCACGAAGATCCGCGACGCCGTCGAGGCCGAGGGCCGCGACCGGTACTCCGTCCGCATCTACACGATGCTGACCGTCATCACCGACGAGACCGAGGAGAAGGCGCAGGCAAAGCACGCCGACTACCAGCAGTACGTCAGCTACGAGGGCGCCCTCGTGCTGCTCTCCGGGTGGCTCGGCATCGACCTGAGCGCCTACGACCCCGACGAGCCCATCGGCAACGTGAAGTCCAACGCCATCCAGTCGGCCGTCGCCAACTTCCAGAAGGTCAACGACGACGGCGCCCCCTGGACCGTGCGTGACATCGCGGAGTGGGCGGGCATCGGCGGCCTGGGGCCGCGGATCGTGGGCTCCGGCGCGCAGGTGGCCGACGAGCTGCAGTCCTGGGTCGAGGAAACCGACGTGGACGGGTTCAACCTGGCGTACGCCATCACACCCGGCTCCTTCGAGGATGTCATCACCCACGTCATCCCGGAGCTGCAGAAGCGCGGAGCCTATCCCACGGAGTACGCCGAGGGGACGCTGCGCCAGAAGCTCTTCGGCAAGGGCGACCGCCTGCCCGAGGAGCACCGCGGCGCGCGCTACCGCCTCCAGACCGTCCGCCCCTGACGCGCCCCTGTCACCCCTGATACGTGCAAGGAACCCCATGATCACCCTGAGACAACTCACCAAGACGTACGGCCGCGGAGACACCGCCGTCACCGTGCTCGACCGCCTCGACTTCGAGGTACCGACGGGCCGCATTGCCGCGGTCGTCGGCCCGAGCGGCGCGGGCAAGAGCACCCTCGCCCAGTGCATCAACCTGCTCGAACGGCCCACGTCCGGGTCCGTCGTCGTGAACGGCGAGGAGCTCTCGGGCCTGCCGGAGAAACGGCTCCGCGAGGCGCGGCGGCGCATCGGCACCGTCTTCCAGTCCTCGAGCCTCCTGAGCCGCCGGACCGCCGCCGAGAACATCGCATTGCCCCTCGAATACCTGGGGGTCACGCCGAACGAAGCCAGGGCGCGGGTGGCCGAACTGCTGGACCGCGTGGGCCTGGCGGACAAGGCAGGGCATTATCCGTTCCAGCTCTCCGGCGGGCAGGCGCAGCGCGTCGGCATAGCACGGGCGCTGGCACTGCGGCCCTCCATCCTGCTGGCGGACGAGGCGACGTCCGGACTCGATCCGGACACCACACGGTCCGTCGTCGGCCTCATCCGGCAGTTGCGGGACGACCTCGACCTCACCGTCGTCTTCATCACCCACGAGATGGACACCGTCCGGCAGGTCGCCGACACCGTGGCCCGCCTCGACCACGGCCGGATCGTGGAGCAGGGCACCCTCGTGGAGCTCCTGACCTCGCACGAGTCCCAGCTGGGGCGCTCGCTGCAGCCCCGCCGCGGTCATGCCGGCCCCGAAGCCGGGACGCGCACCTGGTTCGTCACCTATGACTCCACCGTGGTGCCGGGCGACTGGATCCAGCGTGTCACGGCGGACCTCGGCACGGCCGTGCACCTGCTCGGCGCCTCCGTCGAGACGGTGCACGGCGTCAACACCGGCAGCGCGACCCTCGGCATCGGGACGGACGACGACGCTCGCGTCGCAGCTGCACTGGCCCGTTGCGGACTGAGCGGAACGCCCGACGACGGCCCGCCCCTCGGTCCGCGCGCGTCCCTCGGATCGGCCGACGCCGTGTCCGGCGGCTTCCTGGCCGGCGCGGGCCGCGTCCTCACCGGGACACTAGAGGACGTGGCATGAGCGCCGTCATCCTGCCCCGGGCCGACGTACCCCTCGCCGACCTTCCCGCCCTGCTGCTGCCCGCCTACGGCGAGACCGTCACCATGGTCGGGATCGTCATGGTCGTGGTCCTCGTGGTGGGCACGCCGCTCGGAGTCCTCCTCCACAACGTCGCCCCAGGGGGCCTCTACGAACGCCCGGCCCTGCACGCGGTGCTGAGCTGGATCATCAGCATCGGCCGCTCCCTGCCGTTCCTCATCCTCATGGCGGCCATCGTCCCGTTCACCCGGTTCATCACCGGCACGAACATCGGCATCGCAGCGGCCGTCGTGCCGATGTCCCTCGCGGGCATCGCGTTCTTCACGAGGATCGTCGAGAACGCGCTGCGATCCGTGCCTCCCTCCATCGTGCAGGTGGCACGGGCGGCAGGCGGGTCGAACCTCCAGATCATGCGGTCCGCGCAGTTCAGCGAGGCCATCCCGGCGGTGATCGGCGGCCTCACCATCCAGGTGATCGCGATGATCGAGTACTCGGCCATCGCGGGCACCATCGGCGCCGGCGGTATCGGCTACGTCGCCGTCACCTACGGGTACCAGCGCTTCGACAACACCGTCATGCTCGCGACCATCGTGATCCTCGTGGTCACCGTGGCGGTCGTGCAGATCGCCGGCGACCGCCTGGTCCGTTTCATGACGCCGCAGAAACGCCTGCAGCACGCCTGACCCTCTCTTCACCCACCCTTCCATTCCGTCCCGTCAGCGCTACCTCCAGCGCGCCCAGAAAGGCTTCACCATGTCCGAGAACAGCACACCTGCCACCACTCCTACACCCGGGACCCCCGCGTCCGACCACGGGTTCACCCTCCGGAAGCGGAGCAAGGCACCCTGGATCGCGGGAGGCGCCGTCGTCGTACTCGCTGCCGGTGCCTTCATCGCCGTACCGCTCCTCAACCCCGCCGAGTCCGCCGCCGAGACGGATGGGGCCACCCTCCTCGTCGCCACCGCCGAGGGGAACCACGCAGAGCAGGCGCTCATCGAATTCATCGACCGCGAGGTCGCCCCGAAGCACGGGATCGACATCGAGTTCAAGGGACTCAGTGACAGCAACACCATCAACCGCGCCGTCAGCGAGGGCGAGGTGGCCGCGACCGTCTACCAGCACGAACTCTGGCTCGGGCAGGTGCTCGAGGCCAACCCGGACTTCCGCGAGACCGCTGTGACGCCCGTCTTCCGCTGGGGCTTCGGCATCTGGTCCGACAAGTACACCAGCGTGGACCAGATCCCCGACGGCGGGACCGTCTCGCTCTACTCGGACCCCGCCAACGAGGCGCAGGGCCTCTGGCTCCTGGAACGCGCCGGGTTGATCACCCTCAAGGAGGGCATCAACAAGTGGGAGGCGACGCAGGATGACATCGCGACGAATCCGAAGAACCTGACCTTCACGCTCCTGGATTTCGGCGCCCAGTCCCGTGCCCTGCCGGACCTCGACGCCGCCGTCGGCTACACCGAGTACTACGTCGCCGCCAAGGTGCCGCTCGAGAAGCAGATCTTCGCCCCGGCCGCACCGGACGAGTTCGCCTCCCAGCTGACTGTCGGCACCGATTACCTCGACACCGACAACATCAGGAAGCTCACGGAGGCGTTCGCGGACCCGGCCGTCCAGGAGTTCCTGGAGACGGACCCCCTGGTCAAGGACCTGCTGCTGCCCATCGAGGCGCCCTGAGTCCTTCCCGAGTCTTTCCCGAGTAGGGCGGGAATAGGGATGCGCTACCGGCAGAACACCCGACCATCGGTGGCCAGTGCGTGGGGCGGGGACTAGCGTCGGAAGTACGTCATCCGATATCTGTCAGGAGTTCCCCATGTCACGCGTAGCCATCATCGGTGGGCACGGAAAAGTAGCGCTGCACCTCACGAAGATCCTCACGAGCCAGGGCCATCAGGTCAGCTCGATCTTCCGTAACCAGGACCACGCCGCCGACGTCGAGCAGGCGGGCGCCACCCCGGTCGTAGCCGACGTCGCGGACCTGTCCGTCGACCGGATGGCCGACGTGTTCCGCGGTCACGACGCCGTGGTGTGGTCTGCCGGTGCGGGCGGCAGCAGCCCCGAGGCGACCTACGCCGTCGATCGCGATGCCGCAATCCGGTCCATAGACGCAGCCGAACAGGCGTCGGTGGGCCGGTACCTCATGGTGTCCTACCTCGGCGCCGGCAAGGACCACGGGGTACCCGAGGAGAACGGCTTCTTCCACTACGCCGAGGCCAAGACTGCGGCGGACGAGCACCTGCGGAACTCGCAGCTCGCCTGGACCATCCTGGGTCCCGGCGCCCTGACCACGGACCCCGGTACGGGGAAGATCGAGGTCTCGGACAAGCCGCAGCAGGATTCCGTGTCCCGTGAGGACGTGGCCCACGTGGCCGCCGTCGTCCTTGGAAATCTCGGCACCGTGGACAGGACCATCCGGTTCAACAGCGGTGAGACCCCGATCGCGGAGGCCGTCGAAGCCTCCCTGTAGGTCCGTTCGGCAGTGCAGGAGGCGGCGTCCCCACCGGGGCGCCGCCTCTTTCGCATCCTCGAACGACGCCACTGCTCCGGGAGCCGGCCGACGCGGCTCCGCCCCCGGGCCCTCGCACAACTTCCGCACCCCAGGGACATCGCCTATGCGGCGGCGCCCCGGGCCTGCCTCGGCGCCGTCCCCACGGACCTGTCGCGGCGCCGCCGTCAGTCCTACAGGCCTTCCGCGGCGTGGAACGTGCGGAGCGCCTCGACGACAAGCCGGTGGTCCTCGAGCTGCGGCAGTCCGGACACCGTGACGGTGGCAACCGGTCCTACCCCCCTGATGTAGAGCGGGAAGGAGCCGCCGTGCGCCGCGTGCGTCGACGGGTCGGCCATGGGGTTGTCCTCGTAGCGTCCGCCGTTGCGCCGGGCCTGAAGGCCGATGAGGAGCGACGGCGACAGGTAGCGGGCTGCGACGCGGGACTTCGCCTCGAGCCAGAAGTCATTGTCGGGGGTGGCGCCGTCGAGCGCGGCCCGGAAGAGGATGTGGTTCGGCTTGCTGATGCCGATCGCGATGGGAAGGTTGCGCCCCACCCCCAGCTGTACGAGGAGCTGCCCGAGGGCCACGGCGTCGTCGTTGGTGAAGCGGGTGAACTGGAGATCGGCAACTTCGCCCTCGATCTTCGCGATCATTGCCTCGAGTGCTTCGGCAGGCTGGTCGTTGCCCCCGTCGGGATCGAACGGACGGAGGACTGTCGAGGCGGCATCATTGCTCATTGCATCAATTTACGGGGTCGAGGAGGTTCGGTGGGATCGGGTTTCCGTATGAATTGACGCAACCTTGACAGGCAGCCTCGGGGCACCATGCGCATGGCCGCGTAAGGGCATCCCTCGATGCTGACATGAGGACCCTGCCACGCCGAAGACGGTTGTCGCATTCCTTCCCCACTGCCTATTTCTTGGTGCGTCGGCTACCGCCGTGCCAGTCCTCCTGACGTCCGGCTTCTCCGACGTCGACCCCGAAGCTGCGCAGCTGCGGGCGTTCCCGCAGGCTGCGCTTGAGTTCGGCGAACCCGGGAAAGCGGGCAAGTCCCACCACGTGGTCCCACAGCTCGCCGGCATCTTCGGCCTCGGGCAGGCGGCTGATCACGGGGCCGAAGAACGCCACACCCTCCGGCGGATCGAAGTGGATGATCGGCGTACCGACGTCCTTGCCCGTCAGGGACAGCGCCTCGTCGGTCTCCGCCTGTATGACGGTGTCGAGCGAGGCATCCTCCAGGGCCCCGGCCAACTCTGCGGGCAGCCCGATCTCCGTGAGGATCGGTGCGAGGAACTCCACCGTGCCGCGGTGGCCTCCGTCGGAGTCGTCCTCGCGCAGGTCGAAGATGTGCGTGCCGAGCTGCTCATAGAGGCGGGCGACGGTGTCGGGCCCGTGCTCGTTCCGGGTGCGCGCGGCGACGCGAAGCAGGCGCAGGCCCGCGGTGTGGCCCGCTTCGTACCCGACGGGGAAGTGCGCTTTGTAGTCGATGTGGCTGTTGAGCAGGCGCAGTGAGATGAAGCGCCATTCCACGGTGTAGTCGCGCTGCCCGGCGACCATGCGCACCCACCGGCTGGTCATCCAGGCGAAGGGGCAGACGGGGTCGAAGTAGAACCTGATGTCGGAGGAGGCCATAGCCTCACGCTAGGGACGCATCCCGCCACAGGTCAAGAACTCAGAGCTCGGGTACGCAGGGACCGGTACCGAGCAGGGCGAGCCCGGCGCGGTCACCCTCCCCGAACGAGACCGCGCTCCCGGCCGGGTACATGAGCTGGTCGGGGTCCTCGACGTGGTCGAGCCCGACGACGTGCGCCAGTTCGTGCATGATGATCGCCTTCAGATATGCCTGACCATCCGGGTACAGCAGGGTGTTGACGGCGTCAGGCGCGTCGAGTTGCACCTGCCCGCCCGTGAGCACGAGGGGCTGTCCCGGCGTCCGGGCGTAGCTGCTGCCTCCGAGCCCGGCGACGTCACCCGCCAGACCGGGAATTTCGGAGGGAGTGGTCCACGTGATGAGCACCGGGGCCCACCTCTTTCCGTACAACTCCGGCTGGTACAGGTCGCGATCCTCGCTGGGCGCCTCCGTCGTTGTGCCGTCGTCGACGAACTGGAGCCCGGTCGCCGCCGAGACTTCGGCGACAGCCGCCTGGACGAGTCCCTCGGATCCAGCGGGCGCGTACTCCGGGCGAACCACGTAGTGCACCGGCCGGCAGGGATCGTACGCCACGAATTCCTGCGACTCGACAGGTGGCTCCATCAACAGGAAGGAGGCCGACGCGGGAGCGGGTGGGGGCGTACCGAGCGGGACGTCGCCGGCCTCGACGCCGCGTGGCGGTACGTCGGCTCCGGGCAGGTACGGCAGCGCAACGGGTAGCACGTAGCGGTCGAACAGCGTCGGCGTCAGGTAGAGGAAGGCGACGAGCGCGAGCACCGCGGCGGTCCCGAGCCGCAGCCGAAACCGGGCGCCGGGCCGTCTCCTCCTCTTGTGCCCGCGCGTGACACGCGAAGGCGGGGGAGCGGACGACTGGCGGAGGGCGTCATCCACCGACCACTGTGGGACCCTGCCCGACGAGGACCGGCGGACGGCATTCGTCCGCGCATCCCGGTCCTCGTGGTACCACTCGCGATCCATCGAACCCATTGCCCAATACTTCCCATGTCGATTAGTCGGGCCTATCCTCCCGCACGTCCTGTGGACATGGGCCCTGTCCGGTAAGTATGTGGGCACAGCGGGCGACAACCGACACATGCCTCGGACACATGCCTCCGACACATGCCCCGGATCCCGCCGTCGTTCCCGGTTCTTGCGGGCTCGGGGCTCGAGGCCCAGCGCGTCCCGCCGCGACACGCACTTCGGACCCTAAAACGAGGGAACGACGGCGCCCCGACCCGCAGGCAAGCAGCCTGCGGCCCCGAAACCAGGGAGCGACGGCGCCCCGACCCGTAGGCATCGCAGCCGGGCGAGGCAGTTGTCGGGGCCGGGCATCGGGCAGGACCCGAGGAGCCGGGCAGGACCCGAGGGGTCGCAGGGGCCGGGGCCGGGCAGGACCCGAGGGATCGCAGGGGCCGGGGCCGGGCAGGAACCGAGGGGTCGTAGGGGCCGGTGATCCGGCAGGACCCGGGGGTCGCAGGGTTCGGGACCCCCGGTGACCGTCAACGGGCGCGGGCCGAAAGTCCTGCGCGCAGCACTCGATCAGCGAGCGGAGTTGCGGCCGGCAGCCCACGGGCGATCCGCCGGGCAAGATCCGATAACGCCCCGGGAGCAACGACGTCGTGCAGCACGCGCCAGAGGTCCTCGATCGTGTCGCACGGGGTACTCCTGCCCGTACGCCCTGCGAGGACGAATCCGTCTCCGCTGACACGGGCGGTCGGAGCGCCGGGCAACCCGCTCGTGACGGCATTGACGATCTGCGCCACGACGAGGAGGTCCCGGGTGCGGCGCACGGGACCGAGCGTCGGATCTGCGACGACGGTCCGGCCGCATGCGCCGCACATCAGCGCCGTCCGTTCCCGGAGGCGCCCGTCACTGCATCACATCGCCCGAGTTGGGCCCGAGGGTCTGCCCCACGAACAGGTTGCCCCCGGGATCGCTCGCCAGGAGGAGCGCCGTGGGCGCAACCTCCGCGGGCACGCCGAAACGACGCAGCGGCAACTCCGCACGCTTCGCGACCTTCCAGTCCTCGGAGATGCCGTCGACGAGCGGCGTCTCGATGGGACCGGGTGCGATGCAGTTGGCCAGCACGTTGTCGGCCGAGACTTCGAGCGCA
Organism: Arthrobacter sp. PL16; assembly: GCF_035985055.1. NCBI lineage: Bacteria > Bacillati > Actinomycetota > Actinomycetes > Micrococcales > Micrococcaceae > Arthrobacter > Arthrobacter sp. PL16. The sequence continues at coordinate 151,933 of NZ_JAXCIC010000006.1, read as the reverse complement.
AGCGCCTTGGTCATCCCGATCACACCGGCCTTCGCGGCGGTGTAGTGGGCGAGGCCCACGCCGCCCTTGATGCCCAGCTGGGAGGAGATGTTGATGATCCGCCCCCAGCGCTGGTCCCGCATCGGGCCGATCACCTCCCTGCAGCAGAGGAAGATTCCCGTGAGGTCGACGGCGATGGTCTCGCTCCACAGCGCGAGGGACATGTCCTCGAGCCGCGATTCCGTGAGCAGGCCGGCGCTGTTGACCAGGACGTCGATGGTTCCGGTGCGCTCCCGGACCGCTGCGAAGGCGGCCCGGACGCTTTCCTCGCTGGCGACGTCGACCTCGATGATGCCGGACCCGGGCGTCCGGTCCAGCACCACCACGGTGTCACCCTGGGCGGAGAACCCCTCGGCGATGGCCGCACCGATTCCGCTGGCGCCCCCCGTGACGACGACGGTGCGAGGGCCACCGACGCCGCGCGCGCCGCCCGGAGTCATGCGCGCATCTTGATGGTCAGGCCGCCGTCCACGATGAGGGACTGCCCCGTGACGTACCGGGAGGCATCCGAGGTCAGGAACCCGATCACGTCGGCGACCTCCTCCGGCCGGCCCACTCGCCCCCACGGGATGTCCTTCCCCGCCCGCTCGAGCCCCTCGGGCCCCAGCGAGTTGACGGGGTCCAGCGACTGCGGTGTCTCGATGAGGCCGGGAATTACCGCGTTGGCCCGGATCTGTCGCGGCCCGAGTTCGGAGGCAACGCTGCGGACGAGTCCGAGGACACCGGACTTCGCCGCCGCATAGTGCGCGTGCTCCTCCCAGCCGTAGACGCCGCCGGCTATCGAGGAGACGGCTACCAGAGCGCCGGGACCGTCCATCCGTTGCGAGGCGGAGCGGAGCGTGCGCAGGACTCCCGTCAGGTCGACGTCGAGCATTGCCGTCCAGAGGTCGTCCGTCAGCTCGTTCAGCGGCGCGTTGCGGAGGATTCCCGCATTGGCGATCGCGTAGTCGAGCCGGCCGTACTCATCCAGTGCGCGCTGCGCGAAGGCATCGACGGAGGACGAGGAGCGGACGTCGACTTCCTGGATGACTGCCTCGCCTCCCGCGGCCCGCACGCCGGACAGAGTCTCCTCCGGATCGTGCGGGTCGCCGGGGAAGGTCCCGATGACGGTCTTCACGTTCCTGCCGGCATAGTGGACGGCGAGCGCGCGGCCGATTCCGCTGGCCGCTCCTGTCACGATCGCGACCTCAGACTGCGGCATGGGGTTCCTCGAGAGCCACCGCCGCGACGGGGCGTGCGGCGATCATCAGGACTCCCGAGAGCAGGGTGCCCAGGGCGCCCACCCACAGTGCGGCTGCACCGGTACCAGCGGCAGCGGCGATGATCGTGAACAGCGCGCCGCCGATGATGGTGCCCGGCTGGCTCATGGCTCCGATGAAGGCGAGGCCCGTGGCCCGGCAGCTCACCGGGTAGCACTCGGCCATGAAGTACTGGATGGCCGCGTACGGGCCGACCAGGAAGAACAGGCCGGTGCCGTAGGTGAGGATGATCAGGAACGGGCTCGAGACGAGGGGGCTCAGCATCACGGCGAAGGACAGGCCCGAGATGATCCACCCGACGATAATGGTCCTCTTGCGTCCCACCTTGTCGCCGATCCACCCGTGGAAGACGTAGCCGAAGTAGGCGAGGAGGTTGATGACGATCAGCATCCAGAACGCATCGGACAGCTGGACGCCCTTGGCGTTCGCGAGGACCGAGGTGCCGAGGACGCTGAAGATCGCGATGCCGAAGAAGTTGAGGATCCAGGCGAGGGAGAAGACGATCGTGTTGCGGCGGAACTCGCCTTCCCAGATGCGCTTGAGCGGCGACGTCGAGGAGTGCTCGACGCCGTAGGCGGCTGCGAGCGCGTGGGCTTCGTCGCTCTTGCCGCCCTTCTCCAGTTGGGTGAGGCGCTGGTGCAGCTCGAACTGCGGGGTCTCCTTCAGCTTCTTGCTGATGAGCAGCACGATGATGATGGCCGGGATGGTGGCCATGAGGTACAGGGCGCGCCAGCCGAGGAGCGGCAGGAACACGAGGGCGAGGGCGCTCGCCAGGAGGAAGCCCAGCGGCCAGCCGCCCTGGATGAAGGAGTAGTGGAAGCCCGGGCGCTTGCGCTTCCGTTCGTCCTCCGTGACCTGGTAGACCTCGTTCATGTAGGTCGCGTTGACGGCCTGCTCGGAGAAGCCCAGCCCGCCGAAGGACCGCACGAAGACGAGAAGCGAGTTGCTGATGACGCCGAGCCCGGCGGGAATGAAGGCGGTGACGCCCGAGACGACGGCGGTGCCGCCGACGGTGAGCATCATCCCCTTCTTGCGGCCGAGGCGGTCGATCACCGGTCCGATACCGAAGCAGACGATTGCGGTACCGACGGCGATCCAGGTGTTGACCGCGTAGGCCTCCGGGGCGGTCCAGCCGAATTCCTCCTGCATGGCCGGCAGCAGGGTGCCGAACAGTCCGTAGTCGAAGACCGCCACGGTCCAGGCGAGCAGGGCGAGGACGGTCGCCGTGCTGGTCTTCTTCTTCGAGAACACCGGGAAGTTGCGTTGCTCGTTACTCGTCGGTGTCGACAGGTCGACACCCGCCTCTTTGATGGACATCAGTTGGTTTCCTTTCGGGGACTACGCGCCAGGAACGAGTCGGCGATCTGGTCGAAGGTGTGCCAGGTGACACCTTCGTGTGAGTTGAAGTGCTGGATCAGGCGCTCGAGCATGAGCAGTACCTGTGGTCTGCCCGAGACGTCCGGGTGGATGGTCATGGTGAAGACGGCGGAGTCCATCTCGGCGTAGACCCAGTCGAACTGGTCCCGCCACATCTGCTCGATGTCCCGCGGATTGACGAAACCGTGCGAGTTCGGGGAGGCCTTGATGAACATCATGGGAGGCAGGTCGTCGAGGTACCAGTTCGCGGGGATCTCCACGAGATCCGTCTCCTGGCCGCGTACGAGGGGCTTCATCCAGGCCTCGGCGGGCTTGGTGTAGTCGATCTTCGTCCAGCTGTCCCCGACCCTCACGTAGTAGGGCTCGAAGTCGTTGTGCATGAGTGAGTGGTCGTACTTGATGCCTCGCTCGAGGAGGATCTCGTTGGTGATGGGCGAGAACTCCCACCACGGGGCCACATAGCCCGTGGGCCGGCGGCCGGACACCTTCTCGATGAGCTCGATCGACCTGTCGAGGATCGCCGTCTCCTGCTCGCGGGTCATGGCGATCGGGTTCTCGTGGGAATAGCCATGGACGCCGATCTCATGACCGGCGTCGACGATCATCCTCGTGAGATCGGGGAAGGTCTCGAGCGAGTGCCCCGGGACGAACCAGGTCGACGGCAGTGAGTACTTCTCGAACAGGCGCAGGATCCGTGGACCTCCCACGTCCCCGCTGAAAAGCCCTCGGGAGATGTCACACGGGGAATCCTCTCCGCCGTACGAGCCGAGCATTCCGGCAACTGCGTCGACGTCGACGCCGAAGGCGATCTGGATGTCCTTCGTCATGGGTCAGCCTTTCCATAGTGGGGTGGGGAGGGTTCGGGGCAGGTCATGGTGGCCCGGACGGGTCACCGGTGAGGCGACCACGTCGCAGCACGTGGTGGGCTATGTCTTCCGGTGGGAGTTCGAGGGCGAGCAGCGCGTGGAGCAGGGTCCGCGCCTGGGACGGGCGGAGCAGTCCGGACGGGATCGCGCCGGCGTCCTCGAGCGTCCTGCCGCCGCCCGCTCCGTACACGCCACGCACGGGTCCAGCGTGGACGCGGGTGCTCGTGATGACGACGACGCCGTCGCGCACCGCCCCGCGTACTGCCTCGCACAGTTCGGCGTTCGCGTTGCCCAGCCCGGTGGCTTCGAGGACGATGCCCCGGGCTCCGGCGGCCAGCGCCGCCGAGAAGAGGGCTGCATCAGCACCGGGGTAGCAGGCGACGATGTCCACGCGGGTGGATGCTCCGCTCGGAGGCGTCCCGAGCGGGGCCAGGCGTGCGGGGGCCGGCTCCAGTGCTGTGACGCCGGCGGTCGACACCGATCCGACCGCTCCACGATCAGGATTACCGAACGCGCGCAACCTGGTCGTCTGGGTCTTCCTGGTGCCGGGGACGGTATGCACCTCTCCGTCGAACACGATGAGCGCACCCCTGCCCCTGGCATCGGGTGACACCGCGAGCGCGATCGCGGCACGAAGGTTCGAGGGGCCGTCCGGGTCGGTGCTGTCGGCTGCGTTCTGCGCTCCGGTGAACACGACCGGTCGTGGGTCGTCGTGGAGGAGATCCACGAGGTAGGCCGTCTCCTCCATCGTGTCCGTCCCGTGCGTGACGACGACGCCGAGCGTGGTTGTCGATGCAAGGGCCGCCTGGATGGCCCGGCGTACGGTCAGCATGTCGTCGAAGGTGAGCAGGTACGAGCCCTTCTGCATCAGGTCCACGACCTCCACGGCGATGTCGCTCAGCCCTGCCGATGCGAGCACGGCACTTCCCGCGTCGGCGGCTACGGTGGCACCCGCCGTGGAGTCCGTGCGGGAGGCGATCGTGCCGCCGGTGGCGAGCAGTGTGACCTGTCCGGTTGTCGTCGTCCCCATGCGCGTTGCCTCCTACCCAATCGTTTGGGTTGCCGTGGGGACCCCATCCCGCGAAGGGAAGGTAACCGGGTTTCTGCAAGGCGAACCAAGAGAGTGCCTTACGCAACCCAATCGTTTGGGTTGCGTGAGAAAAACCATAGGATGTGACTTGGGTCTCGTCAATGGATCCTGCGAGATTTCATGCGGCTGAAACAATTTCGCTGCGGACAGGGGGAGGGGACAGCATGAAAGCACCTGGCAAAAGGCGCCCGGCAGTCACGCTGAAGGACCTCGCCGCGGAGTTGGGAATCCATGTCTCCACCGTCTCCCGGGTGCTGCATTCCGACACGGACGTGGCACGGGGAGCCGCGTCGAAGGAGACCGCACGCCGTGTGCGCGAACTGGCGGAATTCCGCGGCTACTCTCCTGATCCCCACGCGACGAGTCTCCGGACACGCCGTACGCGGGCCATCGGCGTCATCGTGCCCAGGCTCTCCGACATCGTTTTGGCTACCATGTACGAGGGTGTGGAGGAGGCTGCCGCGGAGAGCAACCACTCCACCTTCGTGATGAACTCCCACGATGACCTCGACGAGCAGCGGCGCAAGGCCGAGATCATGCTCGCCCGCCGGGTCGACGGCCTGATCCTCGGGGACGTGCACGCGGGCAGCAGCCTCGTCGACGACCTGACGGCCCGCCATGTGCCCTTCGTCCTCATGAACCGCCGCTACTCCGGATTCCCCTCCTCCACGTGCGATGACACGGCCGGGGGGCGCCTGGTGGCCGACCACCTGTGGGCCGCGGGACACCGGTCCGTCGCCATCATCGCGGGTGAGCTCTACGCGAGCACGGGAGTGGACCGGACGGCAGGCTTCATCGAGCGCTGGCGTGCGCTTGGGGGAGAGGTTCCGGCGCACCGCATCCTGCCGTCGCGCTTCGACACCGAGGGTGGTCGGCAGGCAGGCGAGGAACTCGTTCGCGGCATAGGCGGCGTCCCGACCGCCGTGTTCGCCGTCAACGACTTCGCGGCCATCGGAGCCATGGGTGCCTTCCGGGCAGCCGGCCTCGTGGTCGGACAGGACGTCGCCGTCGTCGGCTTCAACGACACGTCGCTGGCCGCGCAACTCCCCATCCCCCTGACGTCGGTGCGCTCGCCCATGGTCGAGATCGGGCGCACAGCGGTCGCGATGCTCCGGCGCGTGATGAACGGCGAGGACGTGGAGTCGGTGCGTCATCCGCCCGAGTTGATCGTGCGCGAGAGCAGTGAGGGCGTCGGTGTCACGGCGGCCCGCACTGCCCACGCCGGCTGAGCGCCGACCTCATTCCCATACCGACCGCCGGATTCTCGCCGCGTCGGCGCGTGCGGTGAGCGCCTGGTCCATGGTCACCGGCTCGAAATGGGTCACGGTACCCGGTGCGCTGCGGGCGACGACGTCCATGTCCGCGCTGATGACCGTCGCGACCATGGCGTACCCGCCGCCGGAGACCGCGTCGCGGTGCAGCACGATGGGCTCCTTGCCGCCGGGAACCTGGATGGACCCGATCGCGTACCCGGCGTCCACGATGTTCGACGGATCGGACCCGGCGCCGAAGGGCTGCGTGCGCGGCTTCCACTCGATGTCGGGTCCGGAGTAGCGCAGGCCGGTCCGGTCGGCCACGGGGGTCAGTTTCCACGAGGCGGTCACCAGCGTCTCCATGCCCTCCGCCGTGAGGCGATGGTCGTACAACCCCGGCATGATGCGCACCGACACCTCCCGCGCATAGGCGGGTCGCAGCTCGTCCGGGATCGAGTCCAGCCTGCGGGAGGCCGACGTCGGCGCTGGACCCACGGGGACGACGTCGCCGGCCTTGAGCGTCCGGCCCTGGAATCCCCCGAGTGCGCCGAGTGCATAGGTGCTGCGGCTTCCCAGGACGAGCGGCACGTCGATGCCGCCCTGGACCGCGATGTAGTAGCGCGTCCCGCCGGACAGCATGCCGAAGGACACCTCGTCCCCGGCCGCGAGGGACAGCCGCGTCCACTGGTCCGCCGTCGTGCCGTTGACACGCACCTCCACGGGCGCGCCGGTGACGGCGATGACGGCGTCGGCGTCGGTCGTGAACTTCGGCCCGAGGTACGCGCACTCCAGCACCGCGTCCGTGGCCGCGTTGCCGGTGAGGGCGTTCGCCATGGAGGCGGAGAGCTGGTCCATCGCACCGCCCTGCGGGATGCCTACGTTGTAGTAGCCGAGCCGTCCCTGGTCCTGGACCGAGGTGGCGAGGCCGGGTTCGAGGATGCTAAAGGCCATTGAGCGTCTCCATGATGTCCCGGTTGTGGGCGGTCGGGTCGGCCAGGGCCTTCTGCAGATCGAAGGTGACCGGAGCCTGGCGATAGGTGAACGTACCGGCGTCGACCTCGGCCTGGATGGCCTTGTACTCGTCCTCGTCGATGGGCTTGAACTTCACGATGTCCCCGGGTTTGAAGAAGATCATGAAGTCCGAGAAGTCGGCGAGTTTCTGGGCCGGATCGAAGATCGGCGCGGCGGCGATGCCGAACATCTGGTACCCGCCGGCGCCCCGGACGGAGTAGATGCAGGCGAAGCATCCTCCGTGCCCGACGGTCAGCGGTGGTGTGTCCGTCCGCGGGCTCAGGTACTTCGGCACCTCGAGCTGCTCCTCCTGCGGAACGATCTGGAACATGAAGGGCAGCCCTGCGACGAAGCCGACCATGGACACCAGCCAGGGGGATTCGTGATGCCGGCGGATGAACTCCTGGGGCGATGCCAGCCCGTTCTCCTGGGCCGCGAAATCCAGGTCGGTCCCCTCCGGGCGCTGGTGGCCCTTGCGGAAGCGGGCACCGGTCTCGCGGGTGTAGGGGTCGTCGTACCAGACGGGGATCTCGATGATGCGGGTTTCCAGTGTCTGCTCGCTCAGCCGGGCCACCTCCTCCTCGGCTTTCCGCACGAGGGCCTCCAGCTGATCCGGCGGAACGACATCGGGATCGAAGCGCACCAGGAGGGATGCGTTCGCGGGGCAGATGTCGGTGACGCCGTCGATGGCCTGCGCCGAGAGCCTGGTGGCCATGGCGTTCGCGGTGAAGTTGGCGGTGAGGCTCATGCTCTCGGCGATCTCGACGAAGAGGAATTCGTCGCCGCCCCAGGTATAGCGGGCGGGGGCTGGTGTATGGGTCGACTGGCTCATGCGTCAGCTCCGAGGAGATCGGGGGTGGATTCGATGAACTTGGAGTGGTGCGTCACGTCCCGCACCTCCGGCCGGCGGAGGACTGTCGAGAGCAGCGCGAGGGTGGTCTTCACACCCTCGATCCTTACCTCGTCCAGTGCACGTGCCGAGCGCTCGATAGCCTCCGGACGGCTTTGGTCCCACACCACCAGCTTGGCGAGCAGCGAGTCGTAGAACGGGGCGACGGCGGATCCTGCGACCACGCCGGAATCGACCCGGATGCCGGGGCCTCCGGGCCAGTCGAGGCGTGCCAGGGTGCCGGGGCTGGGCATGAAGCCCTGCGACGGGTCCTCGGCGTTGATGCGGAATTCGAAGGCATGGCCGCGGAACCCGATGTCCTCCTGCTGCAGCCGGAGCTTCCCGGTGGCGGCCACGAGCAGTTGCTCGCGCACCAGGTCGAGGCCCGTGACCATCTCCGTCACGGGATGCTCCACCTGGAGCCGGGTATTCATCTCGATGAACGCGGCCTGTTCCCGCTCCGGGTCGTAGAGGAACTCGATGGTGCCGAGTCCGGAGTAGCTGCACTGACGCCCGAGCTCCATGGAGGAGGCCCAGATCGTCTGCCGGACCGCATCGGGCAGCTGCGGAGCGGGAGCTTCCTCAATGATCTTCTGCTGGCGGCGCTGGAGCGAGCAGTCCCGGTCGCCGAGGTGGATCACCCGTTCGCCGTCCCCGAGGATCTGTACCTCCACGTGCCGCGCGCGGTGCACGAACTGCTCGAGGTAGACGGCGGGATCGCCGAAGGCGGCCTGGGCTTCCGCCCGGGCGACGTCGATGGTCTGGAGGAGGTCCGACTCATCGGTCACCAGGCGGATGCCCCGCCCTCCACCGCCTGCAGAAGCCTTGACCACCAACGGGTACCCGATGGCTCGGGCCAGCGGAAGGGCGTCGGCCTCCGGGTCCAGCGCGCCGTCGCTTCCCGGGAGCGTGGGGACGCCTGCATCCTGCGCAGCCTGCCGGGCCCTGGACTTGTTGCCCATCAGCTCGATGGCGTCGGGGGAGGGGCCCACCCAGGTGATGCCCGCGTCGACGACCGAGCGGGCGAAGCGGGCATTCTCCGAGAGGAAGCCGTAGCCGGGATGGAGCGCGTCGCATCCGGACGCGTCTGCGGCTGCGAGCACCGCGGCCCCATCGAGATAGCTCTTCGCGGCCGGGGCCGGGCCCACGACGCGTACCTCGTCGGCGAGTGAGGCCGCGTAGGATCCGGCGTCGGGCTCACTCGCGACAAGGACCGTCTCCATTCCCAGTTCCCGTGCCGCGCGAATGATCCGCACCGCGATCTCGCCGCGGTTGGCGATCAGCAACCGTTCCATGGTCAGCCCTCCGTGACCGTGGCGATCACGTCGCCAGGATTCACCGTTCCGGAGTCCTCGACGGCGAAGCTCGCCAGCGTGCCGGAGACGTCGCTGCGGATCTCGGAGAACTGCTTCATGATCTCCACGACGCCGATGGTCTGGCCGGCCTCGATGGGATCACCCTCGTTGGCGTACGGGTCCTTGTCCGGACCGGGCTTGCGGTAGAAGATGCCTGGCAGTGGGGAGACGATGTCGGCCACGGGGGTCCTTTCGGGAGGGCGGTGAGGAGGATGGGCGTGGATCAGGGTGCACCGAGGGCGGAGCGTACTGCTGCCGCCACCTCGGGTGAGTTGGGGGCGTCCGAGTGGACGCAGACGCTGTCGAACGGGATGGCGAGGAGCGTTCCGTCGGAGGCTTCGACGTGTCCGTCCGCCAGGGCACGGGCCACCCGCCGTCCTGCTGCTGCCGGATCGGTCGGTTCGGGGCGGCGCTGGATGAGGAGTTCCCCCGCCGGACCGTAGTTGAGGTCCACGTAGAGTTCGGCGACGAAGGGCACGCCCAGCTCCTCGCACACGGTCTGGTGCGCCGTACCGGCGATGCCGTAGACGGGGACGCCGAACAGCAGCGCCACCCTGGCCGCACTCCTCATCAGCTCGGCATCACGGGCCAGCATCCCGTACAGGGATCCATGGGGCTTGATGTGATTGAGGTCGGCTCCGGCCCACTTCAGGAAGGCGGTCAGTGCTCCGACCTGGTAGAGGATCAGGTGCTCGACCTCCTGCGGCGTCAGCTTCATCTCGCGTCGTCCGAAGCCCACGAGGTCGGGGAGTCCGGGGTGGGCGCCGATCAGCACGCCCTTCTCGTGGGCGGCAGCGACGGTGTCGGCCATCGTGTCAGGGTCGCCCGAGTGGAAGCCGCAGGCCACGTTGATGGCATCCACGGTGTCCAGGAGCGCGAGGTCGTTGCCGAAGGAGTGGAGCCCGAGGGACTCGCCCATGTCCGAGTTGATGGTCGGCGTCCCGCGCCGCTCTGTGACGTGCGTCATGCGTCAACAATAATGAGCGATCCGTGACCTATATAGTGGGCCCCTGCCCTTGCTTCCTGGCCTCGACAGGGCATCCGCACATAGGAGAATCCCATGATCGTCGCCGATCTGCTGGCAGCCGACACCCTGCAGCTGCGCCTCCACACGCCGTCGTCGGCCGACCGGCTCGGCTGGGACATCAGCTGGTGCGCGCCTGCCGAGACCATCGATCCGACCCCCTTCCTCAGCGACAACGTCCTGCTCCTGACCAACGGGATCGGGCTGAACATCGAGGACCAGAGGACGTGGACCGCGTACGTCGAGCGGCTCGTCCGGGTGCGGGTGGCCGCCATCGCCTTCGGAACCGGGACGGCGCACCGGCTCATCCCGCCCGGACTGGTGCAGGCTGCCTCGGCCCTCGACGTGCCGCTGCTCGAGATACCGCGGTCGGTGCCGTTCCTGCAGGTCCACAGGCACGTGACCAACGTCCTGCAGGTGGAGCGCTATACGGCGGTCAACCGCTCCTGGGAGCTGGCCCAGGAGTGCGCCCAGCTCGCCGCATCAGGGTCCCACCTGCAGGTCATCCTCGACGCCGCCTCCCAGGCGGTCGAGGGCGACCTCGCGATCGTCGACGCGGCAGGATCGGTCATCGCACGATCGCCGGCTGCAGCGACCTGGTCGGAATCAGACCTCGCCGACGTACCCGTGGAAGCCGGTCACGGCAGCATCCCCTTGCCGATGGGAACGGGTGATTCGTTCCAGCTGATCGTGCGGAACGCGGTATCCGACCACCCGGCGTCGACCCTGCTCGCTCCAGCGGCATCCATCATCGCGGTGCAGCTCCAGACGGCCCTGCACACCACCACGCACAAGGAACGCGAACTCGAGGTGCTGCTGGACCAGGTCCCCGATTGGGCGGGGGTGGCCCTCGAGGAATTCACCGCATCCTTCCGGGCGACGGGGCTTGACGTACACGGGCCCACGCTCGTGCTCGCCGCCACCACGGGCCGCAGGAACCTCGCCAACGCGTGGCGCATCCGCCTGCTGCTGCAGGCCCGGTTCGGGGATGTCCGGGTCCAGCTGCGCTCCGGAATCCTCTATGCCTTCGCCCAGGGGCCGCTCGACGGCGTCGGCCCGGACCGCGCGGCGGAGCGGTTCCTCACGGCGTGCGTGCGGGACCTTCCGGATCAGGCCCTCGTGGTCAAGGGACCCTGCCACACCATCGACGAGCTGCGGCTCGGCATCCACCAGGCGGGCACCATGGTCGGCACCGTCCGGAAGCCCCAGCGGGCCCCCGACCTGGGGATACGCGCCCTGATCGCCTCTACCGCGTCGTCGGGCGCCCGGGTCGCCGCGCACAAGCTGCTGGCGCCGGTCATCGCCTACGACGAGGTGCACTCCATCGACCTGGTCCGGACGCTGGAGGCCTTCCTCGGCAACGATGCCCAGCCGGGCCGGACCGCCGCATCCCTCTTCATCCACCGCAACACGCTGGCCCAACGGCTGGCGAAGCTGGAGGGGCTCCTGCAGCTCTCGCTCACATCCCTCGAGGGGCAGGCGACCTGCCTCATGGCGCTGCAGATCCTGCGCTCGCAGGCTTCGCCGGCCCTGTGAGGCGGGCCTTGTTCGAGGACTCGTTCGCGGGCCTGTGGACCCCGGAGCTGTCGCGCCGGCTTTGATGGCCGCACCTGTCGGCGGTCCGCGTGCGGCCGAAGCCCGGTGATCTGGACCAGCCCACTTTGGAGTGCGACTGAGTGGGCATGTTCGAACATGCCCACTCAGTCGCAGTTGATAGTGGGACCGACCGTCGTCGAGCCCGCGATTCGACGCCGGCAGGTGGCAGGGAGCGACGACGGCCCCGCCGGCTGCCGGTCAGGACAGGGGGCGGGGCCGGGGATCGGGACCTAGGAGGTCGTGATGTCCTTCGTTGCGAAGTCGAACCGGACGGTGACGGCCGTGTCCAGGAGCAGTTGCAGCTCGTGGTTGGCGCCGTCGCGCACGCCGTAGCGGCCGTAGTTCTCGTCCCAGGAGTTGTTGACCAGGATCTTGAACTGGTAGGTCCCCGCAGGCATCTGCAGGGTCTGCTTCCAGCTGTTGTCACCGGCGTCGTAGGAGAGCTGGAGTTCGCGGAGGTCGGTGGACCAGTGCCCGGCCTCACCGAACAGCGGATCGAAGTCGCCGGACAGGGCGACCGACTGCGGCTGGTCGTGCCACGCGTCGGCGCTCGCGGCAACATCAGTCGTCTCATCGGATGAAGCTTCGGATGGTCCGTCGGTCGTGCCGAAGGACATCTCGTCGGATGTTTCGTCCGACGCCGCATCCGTTTCGGACGTGACCTCGAGGGTCGGCGTGACATCCGGGGGAGTCGGGTCCTCCGCCGGGATGGCCTGGGCCTCCTCGCCGAGCTGCTCGGGTGCCAGCGGTGCGTGTGCGGGGGCCTCGACCGGCTGGTCGGGCACGGGTGCGCCGCTGATCATGGCGTTGACGAACTGGTCGGGATCGGTGAAGGCGCGGACGGCGCGCACTCCCTCTTCCGTGGCTGCCCAGCCGTTGCGGCTCTTCAGGAGCCAGCCTGCCTTGACGAGTTTCGACGTCGCAGTGGTGAGGGCCTTGTACCCGCGGGGAACACCGCCGGCGAGGAGCTCGGCTTCCTTGTCGTCGAAGGGAACTTCCGCCACGGCCTGGGACATCAGTTCACCGGGTGCGACGGCGGTGCCGGACTCCTGGTGATCGGCGAGCAGTGCGAGGGTGGTGCGGAGGCGGACATTGGTGCGGTTGCGGGCGGTGATAACGGTCTCCTTCGTGGGCTTCATACGGCGCTCCGCCGTCCAGCATGCTCGAGCGGGCGTACGCCTGGTGGATCACTCCCCGGGGCGGGTCCTACCCTCGTAGGGCTACGGGTGCACAGGCTGGAACGGCGGCATTCTGATTTTATCGAAGGGTTCGGCCCGATACCGCCAGACTTCCCCGCATGACGCAACCTGGCGCCTAAAAAGATGGACGCGGAACGGTGCGGTGGCAGCAGTGGTCGATCGTGGCATGGTGCATTCCCCCTGGAACGACGGCCCCGGTGGCGCCGCGTACCAGCTGACCGCAGTCCAGTCAGCTGGTGCAACAGTAGGAGAACACTGGAGTTCTGTCCCCCCGATCGAATACCCGAGTTTTCGGGGGGACTACCTGATCGTGCCACCTGTTCGTGCATGGCAGGACACCACGGACACGGTGCTAGGCTCCGCCGGATGACGTCTCCTGCGCGCACCTCCCTGCCCCGCAGCGTCGCGCGCGTGGTGCTCGGAGCCTTCCTCCTCTTCGCCGGCACCGCCCACCTGACGGTTGCGCGAGCCGAATTCGCCGCGCAGGTTCCTGGCTGGCTGCCACTGGACAGCGACGGCGTTGTGGTGGCCTCCGGCGTCGTCGAGCTGGTGCTCGGCGCAGCGCTGGTCTTCCTCGGCCAGCACCGCGTGATGGTGGGCTGGGTGGTCGCCGCGTTCTTCGTCGCGATCTTCCCGGGCAACATCGCCCAGTACGTCGACGGCGTCAGCGCCTTCGGACTCGATACCGACGGCGCCCGCCTCACCCGTCTCTTCTTCCAGCCGGTCCTGGTCGTGTGGGCGCTGTGGTCGACAGGCGCATGGCGGGACCGGACGGCGCTGCGGGATCGGACGGCGCTGCGGAGCTAGAGCAAGAGGGCTGAGTTCCGCGCAGGAGACCGACCACCAGCACGAATTCGTCAGTATGCTTCGGACAACAGCCGGTGGCGCCTGCCGCCTCATCTGCGACTTCGGGAGAACCCATGAAGACCTTGCGTCCACTGCAGACCATCGAGAAGCTCGAGAATGCTGCCGCGCTCGACCCGATCGCCAACAAGGCCCGTGATATCGTCCAGGCCGTCATCAGGCCTGGAGCCCTCCGGGACATCCTGCACGGCGTACCCATCGGACACCCGCTGCATCCCCTGATGATCCTCGTCCCGACGGGCACCTGGTTCTCCGCGGCGATCCTCGACGCGATTCCCGGCTCGAAGAAGGCGTCGGCGATCCTCATCGGCACCGGTGTGGCGAGTGCCGCCCCCACGGCCCTGGCCGGCTGGACCGACTGGTCCGAGGGTCAGCAGCAGCAGTTGCGCGTCGGGATCGTCCACGCCTCCGCGAACGTCATCGCCGTCGTCCTGTACTCGCTGTCGCTCATTCAGCGCCTGCGCGGCAAGTCCGGCAAACTGCTCTCCTATACGGGACTCGTCGTCGTCTCCGCTGGTGGTTTCCTCGGTGGCCACATGTCCTACAGGCAGGCGCTCGGCGCGAACCACAACGAGGACGTCCCGCACCGGGTGGCGGCGGGCTGGCACTCGATCGGTGCGCTCGCCGATCTGCCCGACGGCAAGCTCGAGAAGAGGGTGCTGGGTGAGGTGCCGCTCGTCGTCTTCCGGCAGGGCAGCGAGGTCTCCGTGCTATCGAATACCTGCAGCCACCTGTCCGGTCCGCTGAATGAAGGCGAGATCACCTACAAGGACGGCAATCCGTGCGTTGTGTGCCCCTGGCACCAGAGCGGCTTCTCGCTGAAGACCGGTGAGGTGGTGCAGGGGCCGGCGACGTCGCCGCAGCACTCCTTCATCACGCGCGTCGTGGCAGGCACGGTCGAGGTCTCGCTGCCCAACGCGGGTTGATCAAAACTGCCGGAGGTTCCGACAGGACTCCGCAGCGCTACCACCGTCGAACAGCAGGAGGGCCCGGCATCCCAGATGCCGGGCCCTCCTGCTGTTCATCGGGATCAGCTGGTGGTCGCTACCCGACGCCGCACGACGTACGCTCCGCCGAGTACCGCGAGGACCAGGCCGCCACCGAGTGCGAGGGCACCGGAGTCGTCTCCCTGAGGAGTCTGCGCGACACCGGTGTCGGCGCCACCAACAGGCATCTGGCCCATCTGCGGGGGCTGGGGCGCGACCGGGGGCTGGGGCGCGACGGGCGGCATGTTCTCGGCAACGATGCGATCGACGATGCTCGCGTCGTACGCGGGTGTCCCCGCTGCGTCGCACCCGAAGCCGTCCTTGTCGGCGTCGAGACCCGGCTGGTAACCGGGGGTACCGATCGGGATGTTGAAGACGCCGACGTTGGCTGCCTCCGTGCAGTTGTTGAACGGGAGTCCGACGGCGAGTGCGGGTGATGCGGACAGGATGGACATGCCGGCTACGGCTGCGGTGGCTAGGGCGATCGAGGACTTCTTCATTGAATACTCCTGAGACTCTGTAGGTGCTGGTCTGCCGACCGTATGGCGTGGCAGGAGCCTGTGGAGCAACAGTCGCGGATGAAAGAATAAGTTGCGTTGCGCAACTATGTGCCCTATCGCGCGGGCGCTACTTCGCCTCGGCGAGCGGATAGAGGTCGGTTGCCTCGAGCAGCACGGCCTCGATCTTCGCCGTCAGGGAGCCCTCCGTCTCGGACGCCGCCTTCGTATCGATCCAGCGCTGATCGGTACCGAAGGCCTTCCAGTTCGCCTTCGGGTCGCCGTCGTGCTCGAGGAGGTAGATGAGGACCTCGGGGCTGCCGACCGGCGTCCAGTAGCCGAGGCTCTTCATGTTGTGCTCGATGAACAGGTTGATGGTGTGGTCGCGGAACCGTGCCATGAGCGCGTCCATCTTGCCGGGGGTGGCGGTGTAGGTGCGGAGTTCGTAGGTCATGAAGGGCTCCCGTGTGGTCGGAGGGCTGTAGTGGTCACGCCAAGCATAGGAGGAGCGACTCCAGGCAGGAGGGCACTGAGGGGACGCGCATGAATTCCGCAAGGGGAGCGGGGCTGGAAGGCTAGGCGAAAAGGCCCGGGCGACGGCAGGTCAGATAGGTGTTGAGCTCCCGGGCGCGCACGACCTCCGCCTGGTCCACGTCGGCGAACAGGAGTTCCTCGCCGTGACCCGCCAGCCCGAGGAACGTCCCGTAGGGGCTGGTGATGGTGCTCATCCCCGTGAAGTCCGGGGCCGTGTGGTTCGCGTACGCGATGTAGACGCCGTTCTCGAGGGCCCGGGCCGGCACCAGGATCGTCGAGATGCGCTCAGCGTTGTAGGTGTGCTCGGGTGCCCGCCCCCCGACGTCGCCCGTTGCAGGTACAGCCGTCGGAATGAGGAGTACGTCCGCGCCACGCTGCGCCGCGCTCCGCGCGAATTCCGGGAACTCGATGTCGTAGCAGATGGCGAGCGCGACGGTCAGGCCCAGGAGGGGAACAAGTTCCGGGAGGTCGTTCCCCGGGGAGAAGGCTGCCTGTTCCTCCGCCCCGAAGAGGTGCGCCTTCCGGTATCGGGTCAGTTCCGTTCCCTGCCGATCGAACAGCGAGGCGCTGATGTACCGGCCGTCCGCGGCGTCGTCGACCGTCGATCCGACCAGCGCGATACCGTGCCGTCGCGCGATGTCCGAGAGTTCGGTTCGGATTCCGGGCCCGTCGGACCCGGCTACCAGCGCAGGAGCATAGCCCATGGCGAAGAGTTCGGGCGTCACGAGGATCTCCGCACCGTGGTCCGCCACGCGCGCGGCATAGGCGTCGAGGCGGCGCAGGTTCCCGTCCACGTCGTCGACCACGCCGAGGGCCTGCAATACAGCCAAACCGGGCACTTCTACTCCCATCAGCGCGGTCGTGAACGCTCAATTTCCGGCGCAGTTTCCATGTGCGCCAATGCATCGACAGCCCACATGATAGACACAACCATGTATCCAAGCCGAGCGGAATTCGAGAATCGGAGAACGCACCATGGATTCAGCTGACGCAACAACGGCCTCCGATCTGCACCGGAGGCTGGAGGAGATTTCCGCTCACGAGCACGGCGATCCGTCCCGGGCTCCGCTCTCGGCCCGGGACCTCACGCTGTTCACCCTTGTGACCCTGGGGATCACCCTGCTCGGGTTCCTGGTGCTTGTGCTATGAGCACGGAGGGGAAGCGTCGGAACAGCGCGAAGGCCGGTGACAGGGCCGACGCGAAGGCCGATGGCGAGAGCGTCGGAGCGCTCGGTTCGCTGCCCCTGCTCCGTGGCGAACGGATCTGGAACGGATCCGACTTCACCGGCGTCAACATCAGCCTCGCCATCGCCACCTGGGCGTTCCTCGTGGGCGGGTCCACGGCGCTGCTCGTCGGATTCCAGCAGGGCGTCGCCGCGATGGTCATCGGCAACGCGATCGGCCTCGGGTTCATGATCCTGGCCAGCGTCGTCGCCAGCCAGCGCTACGGCGTCGAGCAGTACACCATCCTCCGACCGGTGTTCGGGCTGGTCGGCGTGGGCATCCTGGTCTTCACCGTCATCCTGATCACCGAGATGGGCTGGTCCTCCCTGCTGGCCATCATGGTGGGCAGGGCCGTCACGCAGGTCTCGAACTCCGCCGTCGGCACCGACTTCGGCCCGGAAAGCCTCATGGTGACGTTCTTCGCCCTCGTCGCGATCGCCGTCTCCTGGTGGATCCTCTCCCGCGGGCCCGTGACCATCGGCCGGTTCAACAAGTTCATCGCGCCGGGCCTGATCGTGGTGACCGTCTTCCTCATGGTCTTCCTCGTCCTCAACACGTCCTGGAACACCCTGCTCACCGCCGCACCGCTCGCCCCCTTCGAGGACGACCGCCTCAACTTCGCCCTCGCCGTCGAGTTCAATGTCGGCGTCGGTGTGTCCTGGTATCCGGTCATGGGGTCCCTCGCCCGGCTGACCAAGACACCCAGGGCCGCGCTGTGGCCCTCCTACGGCGGGCTGCTCGGAGCCACGCTGATCGCGCAGATCGTCGGGATGGCCGCCGCCCTGACGTTGGGCGATTCGGACCCGACCGTCTGGATGCTGCCCTTCGGCGGGCCGATCCTCGGCGCCTTCATCCTGCTGTTCATCGCGTTCGCGAACATCACCAGCACGTCCTCGATCGTCTACTCCACGGTGCTCGCTATCCGGCAGGCGAGCGGCAACCTGCTCTCGCGGGTCCGGTGGGCGTGGCTGTGCGCGGCGTTCTTCGTCCTGCCCTCCATCCTCGCGTTCTTCCCCGGCTTCATGTACACGCGGTTCATGACCTTCGTGACCCTCAGCGGCGCCTTCCTGGCTCCGATGTGCGGAGCGATCATCGCCGACTACTTCGTGCTCCGCCGTCAGCGGGTCGCCCTCGAGGACCTGTATCGCCACCGCACCGAGAGCGCGTACCACTTCCACGGCGGCGTCAACCTGGCCGGGCTCGGTGCCGTCGCCGCCGGAGCCATCTTCTACCTGGTGATCTACAACCCGGTCACCCTCACGGCGCAGCCGATCTTCGGCTACATCACGGCGTCCTTCCCCTCGGCGATCGTCGGCGCGGTGGTCTACTACGTCCTCGCGCGCGTGCTCTACGTCCGTCGCGGTGTCGGCGGCTACGGTCCCGCCGAGAAGGTCGAGCGGCGCGCATGAGCCGCCCCTCGCGGGCTGCCATCCACCGGATCGGTTCGCGAAGCCTCGAGCTGACGACCGTTGAGGTGGCCGATCCCGGGCCGGGAACCGTCCTCGTCCGTATGGGTGCGTCCGGCGTGTGCGGGTCGGACCGCCACGTGCTCGACGGCGACTGGACGCTGCCCTCGCCCACGGTGATGGGGCATGAGGGCGCGGGCACGGTCGAGGCGATCGGCGACGGCGTCATCGACGTGGAGGTCGGCGACCACGTCATCCTCTCCTGGTTCTACCCGTGCCGGCGCTGCACCGCGTGCCTCTCGGGGAAGTCCTACGTGTGCACGGGCAGCCGGTCGGAGGAGTGCCTCCTGCCCGACGGCAGCACCCCGCTCACGCTCGACGGCGACCGCGTGTTCCCCTACCTGACCGTCGGATCCATGAGCGAGTACGCCGTCGTGCCCGAGGCTGGTGCCATCCGCATTCCGAAGGAGGTCCCGTTCGACGTCGCGAGCCTCATCGGGTGCTCCGTCGCGACGGGCTTCGGGGCCGTGGTGAACGACGCCGGCGTGGAAGCGGGCACGTCCGCCGTCGTCGTCGGGACCGGTGGCGTGGGGCTCTCCATCATCCTGGCGCTGCGGCTGGTGGGAGCGCATCCGATCATCGCCGTCGACCTCAGCGAGGACAAGCTCGCAGTGGCCAGGGACTTCGGGGCTACCCACACGCTCGTGCCGTCAGCGGGGCTTGTGGAAGAGATTCGGGAGCTCACAGGGGGAGGGGCGGCCTACGCCTTCGAGGCCATCGGGCGCGTCCAGACGATCGAGTCCCTGCCATCGCTTATCGCGCCGGGTGGCAAGGCCGTCATCGTCGGGTTGCCGCCGGAGAACAGTCCCGTGTCCATCGACGCGCTGGCGCTCGCGGAGAGCGGCAAGTCGCTCATCGGCTCGAACTACGGGTCGACCGTGCCCGGGCGGGACTTCCCGCGACTGGCCGAGCTGTATCTCGCGGGCCGATTGCCGGTAGACCGGCTCATCTCGCACCGCATCGGCCTCGGTGAGGTCAACGAGGCCTTCGACGCGATGCGTCGGGGTGAGCGGGCCCGTAGCGTCATCGTGTTCTAGGGATGACGGCGGCGGGTCGGCATACCGGTCGGACCGGGAGCAGCCAATACCCAACCCGCGCCGAGCGTTCGCGGTGCTTCGTTGTGCCGGCCGCGACCCGACCTCAACGTCGACGAGGGGCGGCGATCGCCGCCCCTCGTAGGACACTTGTCCGCCGGACATGACGCGACGACGGTGTTGTACGCCTCGAACCACATGGGTGAGCTGGTGGAGGGTGCGAAAGTACATCAGCCGGATCGACGAGAGGAGCCGGGCCCGTAGGTCCGGCTCCTCAAGACGCGGCGAACTGGCTCAGGCGCTCGTGTTCTTCGGCGATGACTTGGCCTTCTTGTCGGCGCGCTTCTCCTTGAGAGACTTTGCAGCGGCCGTTTTAGCGCCGCTCTTCTTAGGCGATTTGTCTGCCATGGGGAACTCCTCCATCAAAATTTCGACGTGCAGTGGTGGGCTGAGACTACTCCTCATCGCTCGGTGCAGGCACGGCTGGTGTTGTATCCCGCCTGAATCAATGACCTGGTTGCGAGATCCGGTCAGCGAAGCTGAGCAGGTCTGCGCCGAGCCGGCGGGCCCGACCCGCCACCGCGTCCGGGGCGTCGGCAGCAGGCGACGCCGGGCTGCTGGCCGGGGCAGGCACGGCCGGTTCGCGCTGGATGTCGATATCGAACACCACGTGATCCGGGTGGTGCCAGGTAGAGAAACCTCCACGCAGCAATGATTTACTCGCCTGGGTCGTCCGCTGATGCCGCGTCGTCGTCGTGCTCCTCGATGACCTTCCCGTCGTGGACGCGCTTGAGCTCGATGCCCTCGAGGTAGCTGGGCACGGGAGGGTCGAGGTCTTCATCGCTTGTCATAATCTCGATCCTAGGTGCCGATCATCAGGAATAGAGGCCTCCCTTTTCGCAGCCACGCCCAGCTACTCGTTCGCCTCCCTACTTCTTCTGCGCGGTCCGCCAGACGTGGTCCCAGCCCGGAGCCAGCGCAGCGGCTCGACGCATTGACAGCACGAGGCTCGTCTCCCGGGCAATACCCTGCCCCGCGATGTCGAACGCCGTGCCATGGTCCACCGAGACGCGGACGACAGGCAGACCGACGGTGATGTTCACGCCGTCGTCGCCGTAAACCGCCTCGAAGGGTGCGTGCCCTGATCGTGGTAGCAGGCGATGACCATGTTCCACTTGCCCTTGACCGCAGCGGGGATGAGCGCGTCTGCGGGAGATGGGCCCGTGGACGTTGATGACGTTCTCGCGGGCGGCGGCGACGGCGGGGGCGAGGATGTCAGCGTCATCGTTCCTGAACAGGCGGTTCTCTCCCGCGAGCGGGTTGAGCCCAGCGAGGCCGGTCGGCTCGTCCGGGTTGCCGAGCGCCTTAGTGAATGCGCTGACGACTACGCGCTGCTGGGATTCCGGGAGCTCGAGTTCCTGCGGCCCATAGCGCGAACCGGTCCGGTTGGCCGAGCAGCAACCCCAGGCCGCGTGGGGCACGTCACACAAGAAACGGTTGCGAGGACCCATCCTTTCGCTGGGCGTGGCAGAAGACCTTGTGTCACTGCCGTGGCACACGTCCACCTGACCTGACGGGAACCGATGTTCGTCATCACCTTGAACGGCGACCGCGGGGTCCGCGCCGCCCGTGCCGAGCAGTGACTCCCTCGAGGACCGCTTCGTCGGCACTGGTGGTCATCCCCGCGTTCGGATCGCCGGAGCTGACCGATGCGGTCGTGCGCGACCTGTGCCGCGACGGGAGCGACCTCGACCCGGCCCTGCGCATCGTGGTGGTCGACAACGCCGGTGATTACGTCCTCCCCGAGGGGAACATCTCGGTCCACCGCCCGGGGCGCAACCTGCGGTGGATCGGCGCCGCCAACTGGGCCCTGCAGACGGCGTCGAGCGATGGACTTGCGGTCTGCGTGGTGCTGAACAACGACATCCGCCTCTCGCCGGGGTTCCTCGACGGATTGCTCGCGCCCTTCTCGACAGCGGACGACATCGCGCTCGCGGCGGCCTGCTACGACGATTTCTGGCTCCACCAGCGGGCCCACGCGGTTCCGGGCACCGCCGCGGAGTACGTCCCGCGCGATGTGCTGCGCGACGTCGACTTCTGTGACGGCACCGCGATCGCGTTCGCGGTGCTTCCCGTCGTCGAGCTGGGGGGTCTGGACGAGGTCACCTTCCCCCGGCACGGTTACGGCGCGGACATCGACCTGGCGATCCGCGTGCGGGCGGCCGGCCTGCGGTGCGTGGTCACGGAAGGTGCCTACGTCTCGCACCTTCGGCGGCAGACGATGAACCGGACCGGTCAGTCCTCCGAGGGCAACCGGGCGGAGATCCTCAACGGACTGGACGCCAAGTGGGGCGACGAGTGGCGGGCGGACGTCGGGCTCGGCCCGGACTCGTTCCCCGCCCACAACACCGGGAGCGGCGCGTCCTGGTACCTGACGGCTCCGGCATGGTGAGCACTCACGGACGGTCTCCGGGGCGGATCGTCTACGCGGGTTTCGCCACGCGCCACCACAGCGGCGGCGTGCACGTGATGACCCAGCACGTCCGGCTGCTGCGTGAGCGCGGCCACGAGGCCTGGTTGTGGCTGCCCGACCCGGACGACCGCACCGACTGGATCGCCGACGACGTGCCGATGGTGTTCGGCGCCAGCACTCCGATCGGCGCCGACGACCTCCTGGTGCTGCCGGAGACACCGACCGTCCACGGCAGCGATCCGGCACCCGGAGCTCGCAAGGTCATCTTCAACCAGAACCACTTCTACACCTTTGCCGCCGGCGCACCCGGCGACGACTTCCCCGGGTGGACGCCGGCGCCCGCCATCTGGGTGGTGTCCGCGGAGAGCCGCGACGTGCTGTCCGCCGCGCTGCCCGGCCTGCAGGTGAGCGTGGTGCCCAACCCGATCGACGGCGAGCTGTTCGCCCCCGGCACCGCCGAGCAGCTCCGGGTGAGCTGGTTCCCCAAGAAGCGGCCGCGGGAGGGCTCGCTGCTGAAGCGGCTGCTGGCCGACGAGCCACGGCTCGCGGGGGTGGAGCTGGTGGAACTGATCCAGGCCCCGCGGGCGGAGGTGGCCGCCACCCTGGGGAGCTCGGCGGTCTTCATCGCCCTCGGGCACACCGAGAGCTTCGGTCTGCCGGTCGCCGAGGCGCTGGCCTCGGGCTGCCTCGTGGTGGGCTACGACGGCGGCGGCGGGCACGAGCTGTTCGAGGCACCCGGCGCATGGCGGGTCCCGGACCAGCGACCGCTGCTGATCCGCGACCAGGTGGCGTCCCTGATTCAGGACCTCGACGCCCTGGCGTCGGTCCGCGCGGCGAACCGCCGCTGGGTGCTCGACCGCTATCCGTTCGCCCGGACCGGCACGGCGCTGCAGGAGGCGGTCGCGGCCGCGTGGGCCCGGCCCGGCTCCGACGCCGTGGCCGTGCATCCGGTCGCCTGGCTCGACACCCTCGGCCCGCACTTCACGGCCTATGCCTGAGAACTCAGCCGGCGGCCTTCACGACGTTGACGAGGTCCTCGCCGGCCACGTAGCGGCGCACCTGCGCGTTGACCAGCGCGAAGGCTCGTGGGCCGGACTGCGCAATCGAGCCGGCGGCGTGCGGGGTGATGATCAGGTTCGGCGCGTTCCACAGCGGGTGGTCAGCAGGCAGGGGCTCCGGCTCCATCACGTCCAGGGCGGCGCGCAGCCGCCCAGACGTCAGTTCTGCGAGCAGTGCCGAGGTGTCGACGACCTTGCCGCGCGCCACGTTGACCAGCAGGGCGCCGTCGGGCATCCGGGACAGGAACTCGGCGTCCACGAGACCTGTCGTGGACGCCGTGAGCGGAACGGTCAGCACCACCACGTCGGCCTCGGGCAGCAGGCCCGGCAGCTCCGAGGTGGCGTGGATGCCGTCCCGTGCCGTGTGCGCCACGAGCACGGGAACGGCGTCGAAGCTCCGCAGGCGGCGCGCGGTCTGCTCTCCGAGGTCACCGGCGCCGATGATCAGGACGCGCTTGTCGCGCAGGTCGTCGGCCTCCATCGGGTTCCACCGGCCCTGTCGCTGCGCCTCACCGAAGTGGGGCAGCCGACGCAGCGTGGCCAGGACTACGGCCAGGACCAGTTCGGCGACAGCCGGGCCGTGCACGCCACGTGCGCTGCACAGGGTCACCCCGTCCGGGACGTGCTCGAGGATGTCCTCGACGCCGGCACTCGTCAACTGGGTGACCTCGAGCTTCGGCATGGCGGCGAACTTCTCGGCGAGGTTGGTGGAGTCCTCGACCTGCGGCACCCAGAAGACGGTCTCCGCCAGGCGCTCGGGCTTCTCGTCCTCGCCGTTCCAGACGATCACCTCGACCTCGTCGGGAAGGGCGCCGAGGAGATCATGGGCATTCGAATCGGGTACACATACGACAGTCATTTCGTCAGTGTAAACATCCCCCAGACGAGGCAGCGCTCCGGTGTCGGCAGGACTTCTACAGCACTGAGAAATTCGTTCACGGCGGCGGAAGACACCCGTGCCGGTGATCAGCCGTGCACGTCAGTGCGGCTTCGAAGGCAAAACCGAACTTCTACAGGAGACGCGTCATGACCATCACCCAGCTCACCTACCCTCACCAGGAGCCGGAGCTCACCGGCGAGGACACCCGGCTCCGCAACTGGGCCAGGAACTCCCGGCTGGGCCTGCCCGGCTCGGTCGTCGCGCCGGCCACCGAGGCAGAACTGTGCGACTTCCTGTACACCAGTGACGGCCGGGTCCGGATGATCGGGAGCCGGATGTCGCCCGGCAGGATGATCGAGGTCGCGGACGGAGCCGGCACGCTCCTGGACCTGAGCAGGCTGAGCGGCTTGATCTCCAGCACCGATGACACCGCGACCTTCGGTGGCTCGACCTCCTTGGCCGAGGTGTACGCGTTCCTCACCGCGCGAGGGCAGATGCTGGACGCCTCACCCGGGGTGATCGCCGAGCAGACGTTGGCCGGCGCCCTGTCCACCGGAACCCACGGGCAGGGCCTGCAGCAGAGCTCGATCGCCGGCGCCGCGCTGGCCATCCGGATGGTTTTGGCCGACGGCACGGTCGCGGAGTTCGACCATGACCACCCGGACTTCCCCGCCGTTCAGCTCGGCCTCGGCTCACTGGGCGTGATCACCGCCGTGACGTTGCGTGCACGGGAGTCGATGATCTACACCTGCGTCAAGAAGGCCGTCGACGCCGGCACCCTGGAAACGGACCTGGAGACCTGGAACCGAGAGAACATCCTGGTCAAGGCGTGGTGGTTCCCCCAGGAGAACCAGGTCCAGGTGTGGACCGCCAATGAGGCGTCCGACGACGAGGTCTCCCGCTACCGGGCCGGCGGCAGCCAGCTCGTGGAGTACGCGACGACCGATACGTCCATGAACAGCACCGTGGAGTCAACGCTGCAGCACCTCCGCGATGACAGCAAGGGCGTCGCCGACAACGGCAAGTCGCTCCGCACGGTGTCGCGCTTCCGGGACTTCACCGACGTCACGGGTGACATTTACCAGGTGTTCTGCAAGGGGATCGCGACCCCCCAGATCAACGTGGAGATCGGCATCCCGCTCGCGCAGGCCGGAGCGGTGATCAGGAAGATCAAGGACTGGCACGCGGAGACGCGCCCGCGGATGCACTACCCGGTGATCCTGCGCTGTACCGGCGCGTCCGAGGGATGGCTGAGCCCGTCCAATGGCCAGGACACCTGCTACTTCGGCTTCGTGGTCTACTACGCGGCGGACGGTTCGCTGTCCGAGGAGGGGAACAGCTTCCTTCGGGCAGTGGAACGGGCCCTGGCCGAGGAGGGTGGCAGGCCCCACTGGGGCAAGTACTTCGACGAGTCCCTCTACGACTGGCCGGCGCTCTACCCCCAGTGGGAAGCCTTCCGCCAGGTGCGCGAGGCGCTGGACCCGGAGCACAGGTTCGCGAATGCATTCACCGTTGCTCTACTCGACTGACCCGACCCCGCCACCTTCGATTTCCTGAACAGGAGCACCACCGATGAATGCCTGGGTGACCTTGCTGACTCAACCCGACTACCTGATCGGGGTCCGGACGCTGCGGGCGTCGCTCGCGGCCTCCGGCAGCACCAGCCCTCTCGTGGTCATGGTGACCGAGGGGATCGACGAGCAGGCCCGGCGCCTCCTGCAGGACGACGGGTGCCTCCTGCGCGACGTGGCACCGTTGCGTCCGGCCGGGGGATCGGCGGACAGCTACGCGAACTCCCGGTTCGCGGAGGTGTGGACCAAGCTGGCTGTCTGGGGCCTCACGGAGTTCGAGCGCGTCGTCTTCCTGGACGCCGACATGCTGGTGACCCGGAACATGGACGAGCTGTTCTCGCTGGACCTGGCCGACGGCGCCATCGCCGCCTGCCACGCCTGCCGGTGCAACCCCAACCGAATCGCGAGCTATCCGCCGAGCTGGACACCAGAAACCTGCTTCTACACGCACTGCCGGGGCGGGGACCACGTCACCGAACCGGACGCAACGGACAACTACCTGAACGGCGGCTTCCTCGTGCTGTCGCCCGACGAGGCCGTCCTCGCCGATATGGTGGCCCGGCTGGCGGCCGTCGAGGACCTCTCGCACTACCCGTTCGCCGAGCAGGACTTCCTCAACGAGTACTACCGCGACCGCTGGCAGCCGCTGCCCTACGTCTACAACGCGCTGAAGACCCTGCCGCACCAGCACCCGTCGGTCTGGGATCCGGCGTCGGTAAAGAACATCCACTACATCATCGACAAGCCATGGGCGAAGCCGCTCGACCCCGCCGACCGGTACGTCGAGGTGAACCGGCTCTGGTGGGAGATGGCCGACACTCTAAGCGCACCCGTCGGCTCCTGATCTCGCAGGCGAAGGTGCTTCGTCCGGGACCGACTACCGCGTCGAGGGGTTCAACCCTGCTGCATTCCGCGCCGCCAGGAAATGCGTCCGCATCGCGGCATCCGGTCCTCCTCGTGTTGTCGCCGATAACAGCGCATATGACAGTTCTTGGCGGTACCGTGAGCTCCTTAGTATGAGGGAGCAATGAAGCTGAGGGACGAGCGGTAGCAAGCCGGCACGGGCTTGTATCCCATGGGATCGAAGACACGAGAGTGAACTCACACGGCGGTCGATCCTGCGCGTGAAAGAACCAGCAGTTCTTCTGCTACGAACTCTTTGTGGTTGGCCGCGTAAATTTTGTTCTGGCCCACGCACGGACAGTACGAGGTAGTGCCGACAATCAGCCCTTGATCGTTTTTCCTGCTCTCGTCCCAGCCCGCATGAATGGAGGCTGTGCATGGCCACCGCTCGCTTGAGGTGAGCTTTCTCCGTGTCGGTGACGTGGTGGTTTTGTGCAGGCGAGCCCTTGGTTCCTGCTGTGCACATGGGTGCGGGACAAGCAGCGGAGCGTGGGGAGCTTGTGCCGTGCCCATGTGTACAGGAGGCGTTGATACGCGCCGGCATCTTTAATACCGTAGGAAGTGGCAAGTAGGGTATCGAGATGTCTACACAGGAACTTCGCAGGACCATCCAGCGGAAGCATCACGAGAGGTTCGATTAGTTTAAGCGCGTTATCATACTTGATGCGAATGTGTTCGACGCAAATTGAGTGTGTCAAGCCAATGTGGCCCCGGCAGGACGGTTATCTCTGGCCCCACCCGTGAACTCGATTGTCTGAGACGGTTGATGACTGTTTGAAGTCGGCTTGCGGCCAGAACGTTGCTGGCTAGGGCAGGTCGCGGGGGTTACGAAGTTCTCCCCACCCGAAATGACTTTCGGCGATTAAGTCTTGAAGCTCGCTTTGCACGGAACGAACGAGCGCGTCTACGCCACCGTCAAGACGGAGACTGCCAGATCCGCCCTCTTCGCCAAGTATCTGCCCCCTGACCCAAGTGTCGTTCGTCTTGATAACGGTGTCGGCGGGAAGCTCTCTGCCATTCGCGCGGTCGGCGACCCTCTCCAGCGAAAACGTCAACGATTGCAGCTCTCTGGGGCTGAGCATCGACTCGAAAATGGGCTCAAGGAGTCGCTTCACGTCTCGCACGTGCTTCAATTCGATCATGTGCTCACGATAGAAGTGCTCGACTCATAACCAGCTACATCCATCCTTACAGACTCAGCTACTTATTGGCCTGGTTGTAGGCATCCACGATCGACTGCGAAACCCGGCCGCGAGAGTTCGGGTTGCGGCCGTTGTCCTGCGCCCACAGACGAATCTTCTGCACCTCGTCGCGCTTCACGCGACTCGTGGAGGTCCCACGCTGCCCACCCTGACCCCTACGGCCACCAGACGCCTTACGGGCCACATCAACGTACTGCGAGAGCGTGAAGCGCAGTTCGGAGGCATTGTCTGCGATCAGATCAATCTCATACTCAGTACCATCTAGGCCAAAGCGAACCGTCTCCTGTGCTTCCTCACCGTTGAGATCGTCTACCAGTTGGACTTGTACACGCTGCGCCAATTTCTACTCCTAGAATATCGATATGGATCAGTAAACCTCAGCCACTGACTCTATCGCATATCACTTAGGTGCCGCACATAGAAAAATTAGGTGTTCTAACTTAGGGTCGCACACCTGTAGTCGTCGCCTAAAAGAGCAGTCCGTATTGTCTACCGGAGTTCATGGACAGCGAGACGCTGTTCGTGGCGGATGCCTTTTGACTTTCGACTCCTGCCGCGTCGGTAACTGTTAGGGTGAACTGTCCTCGTCCGTCCGTTGCGCACGGATCGCGCGTAAACAAGAGGAATGTGCCCTGGTAGGTTTCTAAACCGTGCTGTTCAGCGATTGGCAGATTTATTATGTCCATGCTGTTATCGCTAAAACGAATAGTACGTTCGACGAACGGATAACCCTCGATTCGAATGTAGACGGCACCCAATGTAGTATTCTTAGCAAACTTTTTAGAGTCGAGGCCGAAGAAGACTCTCGTTCCGCGGGGTGTGTTCAGTTGGCTTCCTGGGCTTCCCTGACCACGGTTTCTAATGATCGAAGATGCGTTTACCCACAAAGCTTTGGCGGCAGCGAGCTGCACAGGAAGGTCGCCGTCAATCTCGTGTGTGGCGGTAGAGGCAAGGTAGCGCCGAGTTGCCCGTGTCTTCTCTTCTCGTAATTGCCGGGGCTTAGGCAAGCTGCGATGACGTAAGCGATAATCATCGAGCACGTCTGATAATAGGTCTGCGGTTTTCCATGTGTCTTCGAACCAGTCCAAAACTGGCTTCGCTCGCTTCAGGTGCCAATATCCTGCAGTCGATGGAGCATCAGTCCAAACCTGCTTAGTAACGACTTCGGCCCCAGTCGATAATGCGCTGACGGTGAGGTTCGCTGATCCCACGATCAAACCGCTCAAATTGAGCCACTCCTCTCCGCGAAAGGCGAACGCCTTTGCGTGGAATGCGGATGGAGGCTGCAAGGTGGGTGATGCCAGCACCGCCTGTCCATTCGGAACTCGGACTTCTGCATTATTGAGTTCGCTAAGCCGGACGAGCGCCTTGGGTTGAGTGAAGCCAAAATCAATGCTGACGAGGAACCGTTTGCGTGCCGCATTCCAGGCCTCGCCGGACAACCTGTTGTCCAGCAAACGAACACCTTCACCTGAAGCATATGCGACGGCGACGTCGACGTACTCATAGCTTGCTCGTTCGGAGGCGTCCGCGAGGGCCTCAAGAACTACACTGACTCTGCCAACGCTCGGATCTTGCGCATGAACGGACACTTCGTAGGTCACTGGTGGTTCCTTCTCTTGAGCTTGCGCAAACGGTGGTTATCTTCGGTGCAGTCGCGACCCGTTTTCGCGCCGACGTCGTTGCCTCGAAGATTCTCGGTTGTACCGTACCAGCGCTGCTGTAGATGGGTACTAGATGCATTGCATTGAGCGAAAGCGGCAGCCCCTATAGGGTGCTCACGCTGTCTTCCAGGTTCCGCGTGCTAAGCCCAGATGGCATTCGCACCGTCTCATCGAGCGCTCCTACGAGGTCAACGGTCGCTGCAATCGGGCGAGTTTCTAGGGACTCCCGTTCATGCTGTTCATTTGTTAGACGCACCACGAGCAAGGTCACCACGCCGCCCATGACAGCAGTGATGAAAGAACCGGCCGCACCGCTTCAAGGTTCGTACACCATAGTTCCCCACTACTTAGTGGGGGTATGGCGAGAATCCACGCTGACAATGCTCTTCAACGTCAAACCACGGCAGCAGTCTTTGAAGTTGCGAATCTTAGCTGCCCGGGCTCTCCAACGGAGAGAGCACTTGAGTGAGAAGGTAATTCTTGATTAGTACACCGCCCGGTACTTTCATCTCGCTGCAAGGATAGGTCATGCACGGTACGTGCGAGCAGGATGCGTAGCGCCCTCGACCTCAAGTGTCCCGCTCACGTGCGCCCCCGAGGGCCTATGGCGGGCACGTGTGGGTGCTTTGTTATTACAATTTTGAAGGCCGCTATCTGGGACGCTTTCAGTGGAGACGAGGCGTTCCAGGAAGAGGTGAAGCCGTCGTGAAACGAGGCTCTACTGTAGGGGATACCTTTCGTCTCAGAGCGGTTGCGCGAGGGCGGGATGGCGAGGCTCCTTGAGATCGCCCCTGGGGACTCGTCTCTCGCCGAGCTGGTCCTCCTTGAGGATCTCATCTACCGCCGTGTCTGGCGGCCTGAACAGGGTGTACTGAATTCGGACCGTTACGATCGAGAGTGCGTCGAGTTCCAGATGCGGAAGCAGAACCGTCAGCTGACGAAATCGCGGTCTCTGAGTTACGACGACGATGTGCGCAGCAGTTGCACGGCAATGCCCGATTGCAACTGGCTGCCAGCAACCGCAGCTCGGCGGTAGCCACTTGTGCGACGGATGAAACAGAAGAAGGAACGGCATGGTGAAGCTCAACCTCAAGGCTATTCAGGAGCGCGTCACCCCGCTAGGCGGGCGCGCGTCATACGATCGCGAGATCATCTTTGAGCTGCTGCTTGCTTACGGCCGTTCTCAAGGGAACATCACTCGCCTTCGTAACGGTTCTTTGAACATCGCCGATGACAAGTCTTGTGAGGTTGCTCAGAAGAACGTCCTCTACTTCCACGAGACAGCTGGCGACCCTCTCGCGGTGATTGAGGAGTTGCGGACCGCGCCGGCCGTGGTGCGCTATAACACCCGCTTCGTCATCGTCACTGACTACACCGAATTGGCCGCGGTCGATACGAAGACCGGCGAAAACCTCATCGTTCCGATCCGGGACATAGACAGGCACTTCACGTTCTTCCTTCCCTGGGCAGGCATGGAGAAGGCACAGTACGTTGCCGAAGCTCACGCAGACGTGAAAGCTGCCGAGCGGATGGGGAGGCTCTTCGATGAGCTGCTAGCGGCGAACCCACATCTGCTCGACGCGCCGACTGGGCGCCATGCACTCAACGTTTTCTTCACCCGGCTGTTGTTCTGCTTCTTTGCTGAAGACACGGGTATCTTCGGTGAGGGTCAGTTCACCAACGCCGTCGGCTCCCACACCCAGCCGGACGGCTCCGACGTCGCCGAGTTCCTCACTGCAGTTTTCAATGCCCTCGACACTGAGCACGCGAGCGAAAGACCAAACCACCTGTCCGGCTTCCCGTACGTCAACGGACGCCTGTTTACTGGGGCACCGGGTCAGGTGATCCCGACGTTCACGAAAAGGGCTCGAGACCTGCTCATCGAGTCCGGCACTCTAATTTGGAGAGAGATTAACCCCGACATTTTTGGGTCGATGTTTCAAGCGATCGTTACGCCGGGCAAGCGCTCCGATCTGGGTCAGCACTACACGTCAGTACCGAACATCCTCAAGACAATCGAGCCGCTTTTCCTTGATGCGTTG
Organism: Arthrobacter sp. PL16; assembly: GCF_035985055.1. NCBI lineage: Bacteria > Bacillati > Actinomycetota > Actinomycetes > Micrococcales > Micrococcaceae > Arthrobacter > Arthrobacter sp. PL16. Next base: position 120,577 of record NZ_JAXCIC010000006.1, on the reverse strand, counting down.
AAGGGGGAGTTTGATGCTGCCTACGACTTGCCAAAGAGGCTTGCAGCGTTGTTGGAGCGCATTAGCGCAATTAGAGTTTTCGACCCTGCTTGCGGGTCCGGCAACTTCCTCGTCATTGCCTACAAGGAGTTGCGCCGCCTGGAGCACGCGATCTTAGAACGCCTGTTCGACATCGATCCGAAGCACCAGACGCTGTATGCCGAGTCGAAGATCCACATCGAGCAATTTTACGGCATCGAGATTGACGACTTCGCCGTCGAGGTTGCAATCCTTTCGTTATGGATCGCAAAGCATCAGATGAACTCTGAGTTCAAAGAAAAATTCAACATCTCTATCCCGCTGATCCCACTCAAAGAGACAGGTCAGATTCAGCACGGCAATGCCGCCCGAGTCGACTGGCAGGCAGTCTGTCCGAATTACGGCGACAAAGAAATCTACCTCATTGGAAACCCACCCTATGCGGGTGCAAAGACACAAACAAATGAGCAGAAGGCGGATTATAACTTTGTTTTCGGCCGGCGCCCGTTCTCGAGGAATTTAGACTACATCGCCCTTTGGTTTGTCAAGGGTGCTGACTACATTGAAGGCACCCGCGCCGAACTTGCTTTTGTGACGACGAACTCAGTTGCTCAAGGTGAGCATGTCGGTCTCATGTTTCCTATAATATTCGCTAAAGGGATAGAGATCGGATTTGCATACACCTCCTTCAAATGGGAGAACAACGCTAAGCGCAATGCAGGTGTTACTGTTGCTGTCATTGGAATGCGTAATAGAAACTCTCGTCCTAAGTATGTGTATACGGATGACATTCAAATCGCGGCGAAGAACATTAATGGCTACCTCGCTGAAGGGACCGATGTCGTCATAGAGCGGCGCAAGAAGCCGCTTGGTGTCCCCCTTCCCACCATGGCTTTTGGGTCGATGCCGCGCGATGGTGGTGGTCTTATCCTGTCGCCAGAAGAACGGGAACAAATGATTGCTGACGATCCGGGAAGTCAGCAGTTCATCAAGCGCTACATGGGCTCATCGGAAGCGATCAACGACGGCGAACGATACTGCTTGTGGATCCCAGATGGATCGGCCGCCGCCGCCCGATCAATCGCCGCAATCGAGTCACGCCTTGCCCGTGTTGCGACTGAGCGAAGTCATAGCAAGGCGGGCAGTACTGCCTCGTATGCAGCCCAACCACATAGATTCGTACAGATCAGTTATAAGCCGACAGACTCAATCATCATGCCGCGTGTCTCATCCGCGCGTCGCGTGTACATCCCGATCGAATATCTGGGCCCAGACACGGTCATCTCGGATGCCGCGTTTGCTGTTTACGATGCGGAGCCCTGGCTCTTCGCGTTATTGACGTCGCGAATGCATATGGCATGGACGGGGGCTGTTGCCGGGCGGATGAAGACGGACTTCCGCTACTCGAACACAATCGTCTACAACAATTTTCCGGTCCCACCGTTGACTGATGTCACAAAGGAGGATCTCACCGCTGCAGCGCTGCGGGTGCTCGACGTGCGCCAGTACCACTGCGAGAAAAATCTGGCCGAGCTATATGACCCTGATGTCATGCCACCCGACCTGCTCGCTGCTCATGCCGACATAGACGCGTTGGTCGATTCGATCTACTCCAAGCGTCGCTATGAGTTGGATGAGCAAAGATTGTCTGACCTCTTTGCAATGTATGAGGCGATGACGGAAGCAGAAGCCGAGAAGGGGAGCAGGAAGAGATGAACAGGTCGCTCAACGTTGTTGACCTGACCTATGCCCGGACAAGCGCGTCGGTGAACACTGACGCGATGGGGATGCGGGAGATGCAGCAACGCGTCTTCGCTAAGCGAGACGCGCAGCACCTGCTGGTCAAGGCGCCGCCCGCTTCCGGTAAATCGCGGGCGCTGATGTTCGTGGCGCTGGACAAGCTGTACAACCAGGGCCGCAAGAAGGTCATCGTCGCGGTTCCGGAACGATCGATCGGAGCGTCGTTCTCCCCCACGAAGCTCACTGCCCACGGGTTCTTCGCTGACTGGGAAATCAAAGACGAACACAACCTCTGCAACCCTGGTTCGTCGCAGGGCAAGGTTGACGCATTCATCGAGTTCCTTGAGGGCACGGATGCAACTCTGGTATGCACACACGCCACGTTGCGGTTCGCGTTCGAGAAGATTGCGCCCGAGTCGTTCAACGGTACTGTTTTGGCGATCGATGAGTTCCACCACGTCTCAGCGGACACGGAAGCTAATCGGCTTGGGGCGTTGCTGCGTGATGTGATGAATGGCTCCAATGTGCACATCGTCGCGATGACCGGCTCCTACTTCCGCGGCGACTCCGTCCCTGTGCTCTCCACAGAGGACGAAGCGAAGTTCACTCCGGTCACGTTCAACTACTACGACCAGCTGAATGGGTACGAACACCTTAAATCACTCGGCATCGGCCATCACTTCTACCAGGGGCGCTACACCGACGCGATCGGCGAAGTCCTGGACCTCGACAAGAAGACGATCGTCCACATCCCGAACGTGAACTCGGGCGAGTCAACGAAGGACAAGATCGAAGAGGTCGGCTTCATCATCGATTCGATCGGCGAAGTCGTCGGGACCGAAGACACCGGCATCATCCTGATCCGACGGACCGACACAGACAAGGTCCTGCGGGTTGCGGACCTGGTCGACGATGCGGACCAGGTGAAGCGAGCTCAGACCCTTCACTACCTCTCGACGGTCGCCTCCAAAGACCCCGGCGGCGTCGACATCATCGTCGCGCTGGGAATGGCGAAGGAAGGGTTCGACTGGCCCTTCGCCGAGCATGCCCTGACTGTGGGCTATCGGGCGTCTCTCACCGAGGTGATTCAAATCATCGGTCGAGTCACCCGTGACAGCCCGGGCAAGGAACACGCCCAGTTCACCAACCTCATTGCCGAGCCCGATGCATCTCAGGGCGAAGTGAAGGTATCGGTCAACAACATGCTGAAGGCAATCACCGCGTCGCTGCTCATGGAGCAAGTGCTGGCCCAAAACTTCACCTTTAAGACCAAGCGAAACGATGATGATGCGACTGAGCCTGGAACGATCAAGATCAAAGGCTTCAAGGAGCCATCAACTGTTCGGGTGAAGCAGATCGTGGAAACCGACCTCAACGACCTGAAGGCCACCATCCTGCAGGATGATACGTTCGCCAAAGCTGCAGCGGGAAGCGTCGACCCCGAGGTCACGAACAAGGTCCTGATACCGAAGATCATCCGCGAACGGTACCCAGACCTCGACGACTCCCAGGTCGAGGAGGTGCGCCAACAGGTCGTCGTGGACTCGGTCATCAAGAACAGTCAGGTTCGCGACGTCGGCGACAAGCGCTTCATCAGGATGGCAGAGAAGTTCGTCAACATCGATGACATCAGCATCAACCTCATCGACTCCGTAAACCCTTTCCAACGAGCGTTCGAGGTCATGTCCAAGTCGGTGACCCCAACCGTGCTCAAAATCATCTCTGATGCAATCACCGCCACTCGAGTTGAGATCACGGCCGAGGAAGCATTCGCGCTGTTCCCGAAGATCCAGAACTGGGCGAAGGTCAACGGACGCAAGCCAGACACCCGGTCGGACGACCCAACCGAAAAACGCTACGCCGAAGCGCTGCTATTTCTTCAGAAGAAAAAGCAGCAACACCTCGCGGAGCAACGAGCAACCCAGATGGCTGAAGAGTCATGAGCACCTTTGAGGACGAAGCGGATGTAGCTGACCTCCCGGATCCGCAGGCCGATATGCAATCGCTGATTGACTCTGATTCCGGTGGTTTGCTGGATCTTCCGGAGAAGTCGAAGAAGGTGACCGCTGCCGATCGGCTGGAGCGAGCCTTCCTCGAGATCGTGGAGTTTCGTCGCACACACGACAGGGTCCCTAGTTCAACGACTCGGCAAATTGCTGAACGTAAGCTCGGGGCTCGACTCGACGGAATCCTCGCCAATGACGAGAAGATCGCGGCGTTGGAACACCTCGATGAGCTTAAGCTACTCCGGACAGCTGAACCGCCGGCGACGATCGATGAGCTACTCGACGGCGATGAACTCGACCTACTAGGAGACGAGTCAGGACTCCTGGATCTCTCAGCGCTACCCCCGCGGAAGACACCCGACACACCCGACTCGGTCGCGAAGCGCATGAAGGCAACCGGATTCGAAGCGTTCGAGCCACTGTTTAAGGCCAAGCATGCTGAGTTGGCTGCTGGTCTCTTCCGGCTAATCCCGTTCCCGGGCGTTCAAACAATCGAGGAAGGTAACTTCTTCGTGCTCAACGGGATCATGCTGCTCATCGCCGACGTAGGAGACACGACCTACAAGTCGATCGGCGGGAAGCAGGAGCAGAAGCAGCGACTGCGGGTGATCTTCGAGAACGGCACTGAGTCGTCCATGTACCGACAGTCTCTTTCGATCCGTCTACATGAGCAAGAGGGGCAGGCTCTCGCGCGCACCGGTCACGACGTAGGCGAACTCGACGACGCAGACAAAGAGAGCGGGCACATCTACGTGCTCCGGTCCCTGAGCACCCACCCGCAGCTTGCCGGACTCAAGGATCTGCACAAGATCGGGTTCTCCCGCAACAGCGTCGAGAAGCGAATCGCAAACGCAGAGAAGTCGCCGACCTACCTCATGGCTCCTGTGACCATCGTCGAGACCTACCGCACGTACAACCTCAAGCCCTCCGCGCTGGAACATCTCCTGCACCGCGTCTTTGCCGAGGTGCGACTCGACATCACCCAGATCGACACGAAGGGCCGCGAGTACGATCCGTCGGAGTGGTTCGTTGTGCCGCTGAAGGTTATCAACCAGGCCATCAAGATGATCATGTCCGGCGAGATCATCGACTACGTCTACGACGCCTCGGCCCAACGGCTCGTGGAGCGTGACTGAGGGGCCCTCATCTGAGGTGCCATACCGACGGTAATAAGCTCGACGGCGCTTAGCGGCAGAACAGGTCCTGCAGAACGCTGTTCAGCGCCGCCCGGTGATCTAGCGGTTCGCGCGATTCCGGCTCTGCTTCAGCTACGCCGCGATTGATGGCGGCCCAGAGCGCTTCGTGTGACGTGCACGTTGTGAGTCGCCGAATGAACCAGGTTTAGCCCCGCGGTACCGGGGGAACACCCGCAACGGCGAGGTAGGCGTCGATGTCATCGTCGATGGACGCAAGGTCGGCGTCCCTGAGCATGCTCGGCTGTCGGACGTTGGCACCGTTGGTCATCACGAGCACCTCGGTATGCCGGTCATGCGCAGCAGCGGGCCTTCGACAGGGGTTAGCCGGCCCAGCGACCCAGGACACAAGCGCACCCCAACCGTTGGCTGTCGCCTCCACCCACCCTTCAGTGAAGACACCGCCGCCGTGTACTTGGTCCCAGGACTGTTCTGTCCCCACAACAGTTTGGTTGAAACAGCACACATCAACAGGCTCCGCCGCGCCCACGCTCGATTACTGCTCCGCGCTTTGGATAACCAACAACTAACCGGGCTACCCACTAAGCAATCGTCATTTCGTCGGTGCCCGTGGTTAGGGTGAGGCAACACTTTGCGCAGGTAATAAGGGGGAGCCAATGCCACTGGTGGCGTTTTTTGATGGACATCGAATCGAGTCGTACTTATCCACAGATGAGGACTGGGATCAGCTGAAAGGCGAGTACAAGAACCGGGTGCTTACCATGAAATGTGGCCTACCTGGGATACCGCGCAAATCCAAGCGAGGCCTCAAGCACTTCGCTCATAAGGCCGGAGATCTGTGTGGTCTCGTCGAATGCTGGGCTGAAACTCCAGAGCATCGCGCAGCCAAGACCCTCACCGCCCAGGCCGCCAGAGACGCCGGCTGGCAGGTTAGCGTCGAATGGAGCCCTGAAGGAGGAGCCTGGACAGCCGATGTCCTAGCAGAGCTCGACGGCCGGCGAATAGCTCTGGAGGTGCAGTGGTCACGCCAGGACGCTGAAGAGTTCCGGCACCGCCAGGAGCGATATGTTGCCGACGGCGTCGAGTGCTTCTGGTACGTCCACCGCCGGAATGCTGACGAGGCCAGGCGGTCCGGTGTACCGCACGTCGTGTTCGAGGGCGATAGAGATCCCTTCGACGTCACGGCAGCGAAGGCGTTCCAGCAACCCGAAGCGACCAGCCTCCACGCTCATGTCATTGCTCTCCTCCAGGGACTGCACCTTGACCGGATCCAGGCACAGACCACCTCGGTGATAGTTCAATATCTGAGCGACCGCTGTTTCGCATGTAAGCGACCATCGACGATTTGGAGGATCACCGCGGCGTCGCTTTTATCCCGGTGCCAGGAGACGGGTGGAGCCATCCGCACTGGCGCCCCATTGTGGGCGGCTGAGCGTATCGAGACCCTGATTGCTGGGGACATTGCAGCGGTTCTAGGCAAGGGAGGCCTTCCACAGCTGGCGCCACTACGGATGCACAAGTCGAAGCAAGCTGGAAAGACCTACCTGGCCTACGGCTGTGTTCATTGCCGGGCAGGGTTCTTTGGCGACGGCTTTCTCGAGCTGGAGGACCGCTGGCAGTCAGTGACAGTACCGGTGACAGCTTCCATTCCGCTCGGGGATGAACTTCTCACTCAGGTACACCTGTGCGCGGACAAGGGCTTCGGAACGTGTAGTCAGGACCGGCCTGATCTTCGCCAGCCACTGTTCGAGGGGTACATCACGGGCCAACACCGACGAACTCAGCCAACATATGAGACTGCAGCAGAGGTCTCGTTAGTAGGAACGGACATCTCAGCGCGAGACGCCGTGGCAATTATGGTCGGCCACCAGTACACGGAACATGAGGAATCAACATCTGGTATGTGGTCCTCGACCCGGAAGAAAGCGACGCCAAAGGAAGCCGTGACCGCTTCCTGCGATTGGTGCGAGAAGGAAATGCACCCCGAGCACGAGTGCCTCTGGCGTCGGCTCAGAGCTAAGTCGAACGTAGACCCCACTTCTCGGCATTGGTCAGACGGCGTCCATCACCGTATCGCGAGTGGAATCATTGCTGAAGAAGCGGGCACGGCCATGATGAAGAGATTCACTGAACGGGGCAAACCGATACTGCCCTCTCGAAGAACCAGGTGATGCTGTCGCAGACCTAGCCAGCCGATCATTCCTCTAGCCTCTTGCCCGAGTTATCCTGCGCAAGGGCCCGCTGAGTCGAAGGATTAGGGAAGGTTCCGCCAAGTATGAGAAGGAGGCTAAAGATGCCTTATTAGGTTGAGGCTTGCGGCACCAGTGAGTTCTGGGGTCTGGTCTCGCGTTCGACATCATGCAGCGAGGGTGGGTGGCTGATCGTAGAGGTAGGAAAACACCATGGATCGTCGCTCCGTCTTGAAGGGTTTTGTCTCATCGGCGATAGTCGGATGCTTCATGCTGGGCACAACCTCCTGTTCTCTTTTCATGAAACCCAGCGAAGTGGCTTCCAAAAAACTGCAGGACTTCTTGAATGCTGGGTACAGCGAGAAGACTGCGAACAACTTCAGCTTCATTAAAGATGCGTCTTTGACGGAAGTGCTAGCCATTTTTACTGAGCGGTTTTCCCACCTAACTGAGTTTATTGATATCAAATCAACGAAGCCAGAGGTTTTAGTTGCGGAGCTGAAGAACTTCACCATTGTGCGAGAATTATCGGCTCCAGCTGATATTCGTGTTGAGGTCGACGCAGAGAAAGTTGAATCTTTTTCAAGTCATATTAACGTTCCAGAAGGCGCGATCGCAATCTATTTCGACGACAACGTCAACCTTGTCAGCAGTGAGCCGCTCCATATCGCCTACACTCTCTTCACTCCGGACGACGACGACTGGGTCGTATCCCTCGGCATTACGCATAGATTGAGCTCATTTCACCGCAGCACTAGCTTGCGCATGGGCAACGGCCTTAGAGCCCGCGACACAGCTATGCGTCGCGCCTCGCATCAGCACACACGACGGCGCCAGAGCTACTCCCGATGAACCACCGTAGCCATGACCTCAGGGGGAGAAGCCACAGGCCTCGTTGAGGCGTCATTGCTCCGTCTCGATCGAAAACAGGTGCACCACCTCGACTGAGCTTGCGCCGACTCATATACATAGCTGGGGATGCCGGTAGCATCGCGGAGAGGCAGCCGGCTTGTCTTTGACCCCCTTCGGAACGGGGCCGGCCGCCTCCTCTCCTCCCTGCTTTGCCCCTACTTACGATGCGACGGGACTATTGAGCGGAGCGGGAGAAAGTGGCCGCGATGTTGGTGACATCCACCTGTGGGCGGGTGGAGCTCAAAGCCGTCCCACCTGTGGGTTGGCGGCTACCTCGTCCTCTTACACGACAGTCGTCCTGCAGAAGGATCGGCCAACGAACACGCGGGCACTACCTGTGCAGCGGAGAGGAACGTCGTGCCTCATCCACTTTAACTCGGCTCGGGTCGCTTGTCTGTCGGTTTGCAACTACCCCTTCGGCGGGTTGGGATCGCTTCCATAGGAGTTCTTTGCGCCAATCTGTCCGTTGATATTCCGGATTGTGTGCTCGACCCCACGATCACGGGCCATGTCACGCCCGACGGACTGCTGTTCTGCCTTCGAACCACCTGAGTGGGCGGCACGAGAGCTGCCCTCTACCTTCGACTTCCAGGCGCCGTCTTCGTTGTACGTGCTGATGTCACCTTTTGCCATACTTTTCACCTCCCCACCGTTCTTGATTTAGCCGACCCGGCGCGCTTGCGTTCGCGAACGGCGGCCAAGCTAACGAGGTCTGCGGAACTAGAGGCCTCGGGGCTCCAGTCCATCCAGGTGTGAAAGTACCTTCTATCCAAACCGCTACGCTGAGCGGCATCACCGACTAGGTCGGCTGAACCAGGGAACTGTTTGGCGATAGCGCGCTGTACCCAGACTGCGGATTCGTTCGCCACGGCGATGGGCTCTTGTTTGTTCCATTTGCGCGCCGAGATCTGTTTGTAGAGGCTTCGCGCTTGGTCGTCATCAATTACTCCGAGCTGTTGGAATCGGACCACGAACGCCTTGATCGAAAGACCCCATTTCTGCTTGAGGCTTGCGAGGTTGGAGAGAGTGACCCTCCCCCCTAAGGCAGCGAGATCATCAACTACAGCGTCGCCTGGGGCAAGAAAAGCCGACGCAAATCGGTGGGCTTCACGTTCCATTTTTGTCGCTGCCGCTGGGTTAGCTGGCTGAGGAGAAGCATGGTGCAGAACAAGATGACCGAGCTCATGAGCGACAGTGAATCGTTGGCGGTCACCTGGAACAGCGTGTTCTTGGTTTAAAGACGACCTACTCACGCGAAGGACGGGTACGTCATCCACCCGCATTGACATGCCAAGGTGGCGGCCAAGTTCACTGTCCATGGGAAGTACGAGGCAACCAAGTCGCTCTGCAGTTCGGATTGCGCTGTCGATGATCTCATGCCCAGATAGCCGTGCGCGGGTTCTGACCTCGGCAGCGAACCGTTCGATGGCATCGTCGTCGTTCAGATCTTCGTCGTAATAGAGGAGTGAGTCTGGCACGCGTTTAAGCGACAAGTCCTCTATCGCCTCAATAGCGGTAACGATGTCTGAGGACAGCGTGTCCACAAGCTTCTTCGGCGCGTCTGCATAGGCGCGTAGCAACGGTCGGGTCGTGACGGGTTCAGCTCGACTCCTAAGAAGGTAGGCCTCCGTGACGCCGAGAGTTTGCGCGAGTGGTCCGATGTGAGCTTGGGGAAGCGGAAGCGCCCCAGTCTCAATCATCGACACGGTACCGGAAGCGATCCCGATGCGATCAGCCAGTTCGACCTGACCGAGTCCAGACGCTAGGCGCAATCGCCGAACTCGATGTCCAACGCTTTGAATATCCATCACCTTATCCATGTGCTACGTCCGTTCGAGCACCCGATCATGCGGCGCCAGAAGCAGTCTCGTCAGATTCGCCCTCGTCGAATCCGGGAAGCTTGTCGTCGATCTCGGGCTCGAAGGAACCGTCCGTAATGGGGCTACGTCCTCCGAGGAGCACGGCAGGTCCAAGAACGAGTTCGCCAGGGTTGCCCTCTATTACCCCGTTGACTTTTGCGAGGAAAATGTCCCCTACCTGGCCAGAAACGAGGGTGTACCCGAGGACATAAGGTTCTTCTGCGAACAACGTGTCCTCATCGACATCTCCCCATGTAGAAGAGCTGTTCGCGACAACTTTGTAAGAACCGTCTGCTGTTACTTCCGCCTTCCTTAGGCGGACGAGACCAAAGGTTCGACCCAAGTCGACGCGGAACTGCTTTGCGCCGCCCGCTCCTGAGTCGAGATCGAAGCCCACCCGCGATGCACCAGCCATAAATGCTTCTGCAATAAGGTCACGGCTTAGCGAGGAACGGCTGCGACCAGACGCGTCAAACGCCGGATCTTGAGCAAGTGCCGAGTCAACGTTGTGGCCGCGCTCCTCGTAAACTTCTCGAATCTCGACCGCGACCCGCTCGAGCATCTCAGCGACGGCATCAGTAATCATGGACTGAGAATATTACGTCTCATGTCACAGTGTCAATCTCCGCCCCGACAGGAGAGGGTAGCAGCGAGCATAAAGCTCAAGTAACTCGCTCGTAGTGCTGCAATGAGCACCTGCACGAGAAACGACATACAAGTGTCTTGTATCCCATAAGTTGCGGCACGAGGGGATGAGACACTGCCCGTCGCCCGCCGTCATTGTTTCTTCGCTGTCTTGCTACCGTGTCTTCGCGTCATGGGCGAAACTTCCCGACAGGTCGGTTGGTTTCGAGACGACGTGCAGGGGAACGCTGACATAGTACAGACTGCGAGACCGGGAACCGTTGTGACTGGGGGACTCCCCAGTTCGGTCGCCGAGCAGTCAGTTCAGTCCAGCCGAAGGATCCCTTCCTAGGATGGGCCGGATGCCTCGGTGAGGACCACGCTGGGTCAGCATCTGCGGGGGCTACGGCCTCGGACCGTGGTCTCAGCAATGTGTCTCACCTCGGTTCCTTTCAACAGAGCAAGATACAGCCTTTGATGAGATCGATGGGACATTGAGGCGAAGAGTGTCAAGTAGGCGAGAGTTCGCACTTCGACGGGACACGGCGTGGCGCGGCAGTTAAGGCTCTTATGGTCCTAGGGGGGGGTGGATCGCCGGTGTCTTTCCGCTCCGCTGCGGTGCCAGCTCAAGCCATTGCGCAGGTTGAGGCTGAGTTGGCAGGGGTAAGTGACCGATTTCGAGTGCAGCGTGCCGGGTAGCAATAAGTGTCAGGTCAGCCAGCGCGAATGCCGGGTGTCAGTCACCTGGGCGCAACCTACGTCGATGGATTGGCTGTGACAACGTTGAATTGTGAAGCGCGTGTATTGCCCTGATGCGAGCGCCGCGTGTGCTTCGCCATACCTAGCTGCCGGTATTTGTCGCAGCACCGACTTACTCTGTAACGGTGGAGAAAATCGATGGGAGAGTATCGCAGCAGGAATTGGCCGAAGGGCTCTACGAGACGCTCGTTACTCGCTCGCTATCAGAGCGCTTAGTTGGTGTGCCTGAACTCGAAGCAACAGTTGAGCCGCTTAGCGAAAGCGATGCGCTTGTAGCCGTATCCCAGTACGTGGCCAGGGCGTTGAGTGTTGCGATGTCGAGAGCAGAGCCCGAAACCCGACTTGCGCTAGCCAATCAACTTTTAGAGGTACTTTCATCCAGCGATGTAATTGATCAGGGCCCGTCGCAACTCCTATCGTTACACAAGCCCGAGTCAGTGAAGCAGCGCGACCTCCGTCGGCCCGCGACGGCGCTCTCCGACTCAGCGCTCCTGACGAATGGCAGAGATGAACCGAACTTGGCGGCGGAGCTGCGGGCTGAGATGGAGTCCGCCAACACCGTCGACCTTCTCTGTGCCTTCGTTCGATGGACCGGGCTCAGGCTTCTCCACCCGGCTCTCGAGCGATTGACCGAGCGTGGGGTAAAGCTTCGCGTCATAACGACCACCTATATGGGCGCTACTGAACGCCGAGCGATTGACGAGTTGGTGAATCGATACGGCGCCGAGGTCAAGATCAGCTACGAATCGCAAGCGACGCGGTTGCATGCAAAAGCGTGGTTGTTCCGTCGCAACACCGGTTTTGACACGGCTTACGTGGGCAGCTCGAATTTGAGCAAGGCAGCTTTGGTCGACGGGCTGGAATGGAACGTGCGCCTCAGCTCCGTCGCCACGCCCGACCTACTCAAGAAGTTCGAGGTGACCTTCGATAGCTACTGGGCACAGCGCGCCTTCCAGCCCTACGACCCTGTGCGGGACGGCGACAAACTTGATGCGGCGCTCGAACGCAACGGTGGTCGACGCACCGGTGCATCAAAGACCGAAACTGGACTTGAGCTAGAGCCGTACCTGCACCAGATCGAGATGCTCGAGGATCTCGAGTCTGAACGACTTAAAGGTCACGCGCGAAACCTCATGGTTGCGGCAACCGGCACCGGCAAGACCGTGATCGCCGCTCTTGATTATCAGCGCCTCTGCGAAGCAGCGGGCCGGCGCCTCAAGCTGCTCTTCGTGGCGCACCGACGGGAGATTCTAAAGCAAGCGCTAAGTACCTATCGCACCGTGATGCAGGACGGCGCGTTTGGCGAGCTCTACGTGGGAGACAACAAGCCAACGCAATGGAACCACGTCTTCGCGTCGGTGCAATCGCTCGCCTCACGCGGAATCGAAACGCTGGAATCAGATTCCTTCGACGTCGTCGTTATTGACGAATTCCACCATGCCATGGCGCCAAGCTATCGCCGTCTCATCAACCATCTCCGCCCGCAGCAGTTGCTCGGTTTGACGGCCACTCCTGAACGGGGCGACGGCGTGGACGTGGCTCAACAGTTCTTCAATGGTCGGACTGCAAGCGAGCTTCGCCTCTGGGATGCTTTGGACGCTGACCTCCTGGTGCCGTTTCACTACTTCGGAGTGTCAGACGACGTCGACCTCAGTCAGCTGGAATGGAAGCGCGGCAACTACGACGTTGGGCAACTCAACCGCCTCTACACCGGTAACGACGCCCGCGCGGCGAAGGTGATTCGAGAATTGCGCGACAAGGTCACCAATACCGATGACATGCGCGCGCTTGGGTTCTGCGTATCAGTTCAGCACGCGCACTACATGGCGGAGGTCTTCAACCGGGCGGGGATTCGCTCGCTTGCTGTCGATGGTGGTACCGACGAGGCAGCGCGAGCGCTCGCCCTCGCGCTGTTGCGAGACTCCACGATCAACTGTCTCTTCACCGTTGATCTTTTCAACGAGGGCCTCGACCTACCGCAGGTGGACACGGTGCTCCTCCTGCGTCCCACCCAGAGCTCGACAGTTTTCCTCCAGCAACTCGGCCGTGGACTTAGGAGAGCCGAAGGGAAGTCCGTACTCACTGTGTTGGACTTCATTGGCCAACAACGCCGTGAGTTCCGGTTCGACCTCCGGTACAGAGCCCTCACCGGTTACGGGCGGAAGCAACTTGAGAAAGCTGTGGAGGACGAGTTCCCATACCTTCCGTCTGGATCGCAGATCATCCTCGATCGTGTTGCTCAGAAGGTCGTCCTCGACAACATCAGGTCTCAGCTGCGGTTCAATCGGTCGCAACTCGTTCAGGACATCGCCTCCTACGGCGGGACGAACTTGGCTTCCTATCTCGAGAAGTCCGGCAATGACCTGAAGCAGCTGTATCGGAACACAAAGGACTCCTGGACCGGCCACCTACGCCAGGCAGGCTTGATCGGCTCTCTCGCGGAAGCTGGTACGGGTCAGCAAATCCTCGAACTCACTAATCAGAACGAGCGAAAGCTCCTCGATCGGATGGTGCGCTTCCTGCACGTCGATGATCCCGAGCGCGGAAAGGCGTATGCGGAGCTCGTTGATCCGGAGTGCCCGCCCTACGCTGAGCTCGGTCTGCGCGAGCAGACCTTCGCGCGGATGCTGTTCTACACGCTGTGGAACGATGGCGGCGGATTCAGCACGTACGACGCCGGCCTCAATCACCTTCGCCAATACCGTTTCGTGTGCAGCGAGATTCGGCAGTTGATTGAGCTTGGGGTGGCGACATCGCGGCACGCGGGCAAGGGCCTCGGCTTCGGGTTGCAGCACGTTCCACTGCTGTCACATGCGACCTACCGCCGAGCGGAGGTACTTGCAGCTCTCGGTTATGGCTCGCTGGAATCAGGCAAGAACGTGCAGCACCGCGAGGGCGTTGCCTGGTGTCCCCAAACCTCGACGGACGCCTTCTTCGTAACGCTCAACAAGGACGACAAAAATCATTCAGCGTCGACGATGTACAAGGACTATGCAATCAGTCCGGAGTTGTTCCACTGGGAATCTCAGAACGCAACGTCGCACTCAAGCCCGACCGGGCAGCGGTACCTCGACCGGAAGGGACATGGTTCTCACGTTCTGATCTTCACGCGGCCCACTGCAGAGGACGAGACCGGGCTTGCTGTGCCGTACACCTGCTTGGGTGCGGTGGATTATGTGCAGCATTCGGGGGAGAAGCCGATTGCCATCACTTGGAAGCTGCACCGGCCCATGCCGGCCGACGTCTATGTGGAGGCGGCCGCGGTGGCGCAGTAGCCGCTTAGCACGACGAGGGCAGCCGTCAGTGAAGATCACCCGCCTCAATCTGGCCGCAGACTGGTGAAGGACGAATCTTCCATGCGAACCTGACGAACCTCATAAGCCATCGTTATGCGGGCCCACCGCATGTTTGCCCGATAGGGAGTCGTGCACGGGCACCAAGTCTCCTAACAGCGGGCGCGAAGCATGCGGCGTGTTTGGGCCTGGTTGTGTACGGTACTAACCGCTTGAGAGGAACTTAGCGACACTAGTCGAGGAAGTAGGCAGAGACTTTTGCCTCGGAGTTCAGGATTTCGTCTGTTGGGACGCCGAGTTGTCGTGCGAGCTCGGCTGATCCGAGAAGTGCTATCTGCATGTCAGGTGAGAAGGCCCGTTCGAGCAGTCCGAGATAGTTGGACATGCTCTCGTCCAGCTTCTGTACGAGTTCCTGGTGCTCGGTGGTGAGTTGCTCGTCGAGGACACGTTGCTCGTCCAGGTAGCGCTCAATAAGCTCAGACTCTCGCTTGGTGAGGGACGAGGCGACCGTCCTGTTCATGATGGTTCCCACTGTGTTGCCGATGACGGCACCTAGTACGGGAACAGGGATGACCGCCTGACCGACGAAGGAGGACAGCGCACTCACAGCGGCCTCCAAGGACAGGAGCTCAGCGTTTTCGATGAACTCGAGCTCGTCGATCTCACCGCGGCGGAGCTTGTTCGCCTGATCCGCAATGCTAAAGGACGCGGTGACGACTGAGCTGGCGGCCGCGGCTGACGTGGCCGTGAAGTTCGTCAACGCATAGATGCTGGAGCCCCGGATCCCACCTCTACCAAAGCTCAGACCGGTTTCGCCTGCGATGTCGAGCCAGTCCTGCTGACTGAACTCTCGAAGCTGCTTCCCTTCCCGCTTCTTGGCGACCACGGCCAGCACGAAAGCCGTCCCGCCCTCGACTGCGGCGGCTGTAAGGGTCGCTGACGCTCCTTGTCGCAAAGTCGGCAGGCTCTTCTGATATGCGTTGTCGCGCTGGGACTGATCGGTGGAACGGAGCGAGTTTTCCTCGGCCTCCATGGTGGACTCGTAGACGCCCTTTTGAACTTGACGGTACTCAAGCGTCGAGGGCTCGAGCGATTCCAGGTCGATCGAGCCCTGCCGGAAGAACGCGTCGATCCGTCGCCAGTCCGTGAAGGACGGCCCGTCGCCGCTGCGCGACAGCTTTCCTGCTTCCTCCGGTGACATGGCGCGCAGCCGTTCGACCACCTCGAAGTGATCACGGGGAATCTGGTACTTCCCGCCGTTTTTCACGTAGTCGGGGTACTTCTCAAGGTGCTCGGCGATTGCTCCCAGTGAGAAGCGACCTCCGGATGCGACGAATTTCTGCTGGATGTCCACACCGCTGCGAACGAGGTCTACGGGTCCGTTGTCGTTGACCCACTGGTAGACAGAATCTTGGCCGAGGATCTGCTTGCGGGCATTGCCGATGCCCACTTCCGCAAGCTCCGCGATGAAGCCGTGCATGCCGTGCTGGCCTCCGCGATTGGAGGTGACCACCTCGAGACTGATCCTCTTGGTAGCTTCATCGACGCTGCTCAGTGCGTTCAGGAGGTTCTCGTCCTGCTGTCTGAACGAGTTCAGTAGCTGGTCAATGCGTACCTGGTTGAGATAGTTGACCCAGGAGGCAACTGCCTGCTCCTGGTTGCTCTTGATGAATTTCGTAAAGTCATTCATCAACGACGACCCACTCGACACGCTTCGACAGCAGGGCCGCGCACGACTTCGTGTTGTTCACCAGGACCGCCAGGCTGTCCTGCTGGGACGTCGAAAGCGACCTGAAGTCAGCGCCAAAGCACGCTAGCGCTCCGACGTAAGAGCCCATCAGCTCGACGCGAAGCACCGTTGTCTTTTGAAGGAGATCATCAATCTGAGCGTCGCCGCCCTTGACCGACGCGATGTTCCGCTTCAGCGCAGCCAGCGCTTCCTGCTTTGCCTCTCGAGTTTCTAACTTCTTCTTCGAGAGCAATGCGATTGACGCAAGGAGGGAAGCTCCTGCGACGGTCCATCCAACAGGGCCTGCTAGTGCCAGCAGGGCGCCGCCTGCAGCAGTGCCTCCACCTCCAGCGGCCAGGGCGCCGCCGCCCAGCCATGCGAGAGCGGCGTTGCTCGCGGCCGCCCCGGAGAGAGTGGAAATCGCGGTACCAGTGGACGCGGCACCGAAAGTAGTGGCAACCCACATGGCAGCCGTAGGGGCCACGCTCACGACTGCAGCTCCCGTTGCGAAGCCGGCGCCGGCGCCGGCAGCAGAACGCTTCGCAGCTTCGAGATCCTTCCGGGCGAACTCCTCCGCATCCAGGAACTGGGCTCTTTGGCCGTCGATCTCACCTAGTGAGGCCTCGAACGACTTCGGCGTGTTCGCGATGCTGTTTACCAGCAATTCGACGAGCTCGATCAGGTCCGCCGACCGTTCGCGCTGGCGCAGGAGTGTATCTCCCTTGTCGCTCATCTCGGTGAAGGCTGCGTTGTACTGCGCTATGACCTCTTCGTAGGGGTCTGCTGCCTTCGCGGCCAGTTTCTCGACTTTGTCTTTGGCGGCTTCTGTAGCGTCTTTGGCAGTCTGCTTGACGCTTCCAGCCTGCTCGACGATGTGAGTGGAAGCGCCTCGCAGGGCCCTACCGATGCCCTCTTTGGCGTTGCTGACGTCGAAATGTGCAGCCATCTGTTTTCCCAACTCCATTGCCCGTCGTTCCTAGGAAGAGAGTATCGACTGTGAGTGACACCGTTCACATTCAGCCGCGGGATTACCCGAGGCAAATTCAGGAAAGCACGGGACTGGGGCTGAAAGTGTCGAACATCAAGCCGCCTCAGCATAAACACTTCGTATATGAGCGGGCATCAGGTGTCAGCGGGGACGTCTAGGATCAGGTGCTTGGGCTGGGGCAGCTCTACAGAGCAGGCAGACATAGCAAGGGGGAGGTGCGCGGCTACATGGACGAGTTCGGCGCCTCGGGCACGGCACTAGGCCGCCCGACTCCGGCTGCTGCTCGTACGGAGCTGATGCCGTCAGGCTTCGCGTCTCCCGCCCAGGACTGGTTCGAGGACCGGATCGACCTCAACAGGCATCTCATCCCAGACGTCACCAGCACCTACATCGTGCGGGTCGCAGGTCACGCGATGGACGGTGCAGGCATCTCCGATGGCGACGAGCTGATTGTCGACCGTGCCCTGCAGCCCAAGGACGGATCCGTGGTCATCGCTGTTTTCGATGGCGAACTCATCATCCGGCGGTTACGAGTCACGAACCCTGATGCCAGCTCACGTGCCTCGAGCACAATCACGCTCATCGCAGCCAGCGACGCCTACCCGGTCATTCCTGTTCCGGATCCGGAGAGCTTGGTCATCTGGGGTGTGGCGACCAGGTGCCTGCATCATGTCTGAGCCGGATTCATCGATCCGATCTCCTGCTTCCATGAGCTCGAGTGTCGCCCTGGTCGACGTCAACAATTTCTATGTCTCCTCCGAGCGGGCCTTCGACCCGTCTCTGGAGGGCAAGCCCCTGGTCGTGTTGTCCAACAACGACGGGTGCGTGATCACCCGCAGCGCTGAAGCGAAGGCTTTGGGCATCCCGATGGGTGCGCCGTGGTTCCAGATCGCCGAACAGGCGAAGGCATGGGGATTGCAGGTCCGCTCCAGTAACTACGAGCTGTACGGGGATATGAGTGCGCGCGTGATGGAAGTCCTCGGCCGGCACACCACCAACCTCGAGATCTACAGCATCGACGAAGCGTTCCTGACCCTCGGCGGCGATCACCCGGAGCAACACACCACCGGCAGGACCATCAAGATGACCGTGCAACGCAACACCGGGCTTCCCGTCTGCGTGGCATCGCCCACCAAAACCCTCGCAAAGCTCGCCAACCGGTGGGCCAAGGGCAACACCCGGTTCGATGGCGTCTGCCACTGGAGCTCATACCGGCCGAGCAGCGTGAAGCGCTCCTGCGCAAACTGAAAGTCACCGACATCTGAGGGGTCGGTGCTAAAACTCTGCGCGCCTGAACATCCTGGGCATCGACTCGGGGTGGGACCTGAGTACAGCCGATCCGGTACTGATCCGCAAACGGTTCTCGGTGTCGTTTAGCCGCGCGCTTATTTAGTATTCCGTCGGTGCTAGTTTCCTTCACTCAGTAAGTTTTAGTGCCGCGGGCGGCACTCATCGCGCATGATCATGAGCGGCTCTCCAGGATCCGGATCTAGGCCTTTGGTGAAGGTCTTGTGAGAACCGACCCTCTTCGTGCGCAGAAAGCTTGCTGGACGTTTCCGGTAGGTTTATATTCGTGGAGACTTTCAAGCGGACACCGCTGCAGCTGTTCAATCTGCCGCAGAATTTTGTAATCCCCCTATTCCAGCGTCCCTACGTTTGGAAAGAGGCTGAGCAGTGGGAACCACTGTGGAAGGACATACGGCGCGTCGCGGAACTCCGGATGGCTGAGCCGCATCTTAACGCCACACACTTTCTCGGGGCCGTCGTGATCCAGTCCCACGAGGCTCAGAGCAGGCGCCTGACAACTTGGAACGTGATCGACGGCCAGCAGCGGCTAACTACCCTGCAAGTGCTCGCCGATGCAACCCGCTCCTTTCTCGCGCAGGCTGACCTATCGAAGCTCGCCGGTCAGCTCGAAGACCTGACCCACAACTCCGACAAGTATGTAGAAGACGGTGACAGTCCTCTCAAGCTCCGCCACCTGAACAAGGACCGGGAGCCTTTCGACGAACTTATGGCGGCAGACTCGCCTATCGACTACGAGGATCTCTCACACTCGGATTCACAGATCGTGGCCGCGCACCAGTACTTCTCTACTGTTGTTGAGCAATGGCTCGGGACGCAGGACGTTGATGGTTTCACGGCCAGAGCCAAAGAGCTGACCAACGTACTCCTGGACGGTCTGCAGCTTGTGTCGATCGAGCTGGAGGCAGCAGAGAACTCACAGGAAATCTTCGAGACCCTCAACGCGCGAGGGACGCCCTTGACCGCTGCCGATTTGGTGCGCAACTTTGTGTTTCAGCGCCTCGACGGTGAGGGCGGAGACACGAAAAAGGCGTACCGCGAGGACTGGCCCTTCGATACGAAGTTTTGGATGCGAGAGGTGAGCGTTGGTCGAAATCTAGTCAGCCGCAGTTCTCTCTTTCTCAACCAGTGGTTGGTGGCGAGGACTGGGGAAGAAGTCAGTCCGCAGGCTACCTTCAACCGGTTCAAGTCATGGGTAGAACTGGAATCGGGTCAGAAGATGGCCGCCTTGCTGCCGACGATCAAGCATCAAGCCCAGCAGTATCAGGCATGGACGGAGAACGCAACGCAACCTGGCGGGTCTTTCGATTCGGTGGTTATGGCCTTTTATCGGATGCGAGCTAGCGGCGTCGAGGTCTTGAAGCCGTTGTTGATTTGGCTGTACGAACCGGGGCGGAACCTTCCACAGGAGGCCATTGACAGAATTGTTCGGGCTGCCGAAAGTTGGGTATACCGTCGCCAGATGCTCCGCTTGTCGGGCAGCGATTTGGGACGTATCGTCGCCGACGTTATTGCGGCCAGCATAGGCGCCTCCGCTAGCGAGGTCCCGGAGCGAGTGATCGGTCATTTAGCTCGCCTTAATGTCACCAGCACCTATTGGCCCGGGGACGAAGAAGTCCGGCTAACCCTAGGCACAGAGGCGGTGTACTTACGTTTCCCGCGAGGCAGGCTGCGTATGTTTCTCGAGGCCATCGAGGACCACTTTCGAGCCGAAACCGGTCAGCCGCGGGTTGAGCGTAAGGGGTACCCAATCGAGCACATCCTGCCGCGTAACTGGAAGGACACCTGGCCGGTAGAGACCCCGGAGGCTGACGAGGCACGCCAGGCAAGGGTGCACCAGCTGGGGAACCTTACCCTTCTGACGAAGTCATTAAACTCTAAGATATCTAACGGGCCCTGGTCAGCCAAGCGCGCAGCCCTCCTGCAGCACAACACTATTACGCTCACCGGCCGGATCGTAAGCAAGACGGAGCACCACGACTGGGACGAGTCGCTCATCGACAATCGCGCCGCAGAACTGATTAACGCCATTCTCGATATCTGGCCCGTGCCTGAGGGTCATCTCGGCAAAGTCATAGATCCTCAGACGAAAGCTGGGGATTGGGTCGAGCTCAAACACCTGATCGCGGCCGGGCTTCTGGGAAGAGGCGACACGTTATTGGCGACCCACAGGGACTTCAAGGGTAGAGAAGCGGTGCTGACGGCCGATGGGGCGATTGAGCTTGATGGAAAGCGATACACGTCGCCGTCTGCGGCCGGGCACGCCTTACGGAAGAAGGCGACGAACGGCTGGTACTTCTGGGCTGTGGAAGACGGGCGACGCCTCCGTGACGTCCGCGCCCAGTTCCAGAACATGAATCGTCATTCCGACTGATTGCTTTCGTCCGCGATAGCCGTCGATGCCGCATCAATGACACGTTGTCGCGCTGGGACCTGTCCAAACTACTTGGCCCGGAAAGTGGGATCTACGGCCGGCGGCGCGGGCATGAGATTGCATCGGAGCGAAGCTGTTACTCCACTAGTGCGCAAGGGTTATTCGGTTACGGAACGTAGTGGAGCTCCGTTTCAATGTCTCAGGACATTCTTCAATTTTGGATGGCTTCAACCAAAGCGGGGCTGGAGCGCCCTGGCTGTAAGGACAACTTGGGTTCTCTACTGGTTTTCCGTTGGCGGCCCGGTATCCTCCACCCCGAGCCCAGCGTCGCGCCGGCCAAAGGAGACAGGTGCCGCAAATGCAGCAGCCTCAGAAACCCGACGGAGCTCGATAACGCATTACGGGCCCATGAACGGTCCCGATCGGTAGAGGACGCAGCCGAAGGCAGTCGAAGCTAGTGCACGGCCCGCTATCCTGAAGGCCCGTGTGCAGCGTCGCGCCGGGTTGCAGGAGACAGGTGCCGTACATGCCGCAGGTTCCCACGCCGAACCAGATCCAGATTCAGACCCGCCCAAGTGAGACCCCACTCTCCGAGCTCGACCGCATCACCGAACTCGCCGGCGACCTCGCCGGTCAGTTCGAACTGGTACCGCTCCTCGAGCGCGTGCTCGGACACGCCGTCGCACTCCTCGACTGCGAGAGTGGCTCCATCTCGATAGTCCACGAAGCTGAGGGGTACTACCGCAAGGAAGTGGATCAGGGCGTCGGTTGCCACCAGGGTCAGACCTTTCCACTGACCGAGGGTTTGACCGGCCAGATCGTCGCCACCCACGGAACGGTCATCCTCGACCGCTACGCCTCCGTGCCCAGGGGCCACATAGACCCAACGGATCCTCGGTGGGGGAGCGCCGTCATCGGGGTGCCCATTGCGTGGGACGGCGCCATCATCGGCACCTTCGCCATCTTCAGTGATGGCCCGGGCCGCATCTTCACGGCAGCAGACGCCTCCCTCGTGGAGCTCTTCGCCAATCATGCCGCGATTGCCATCATGAACTCCAGGCTCCACCAGGCCGCTGCGGCGAAGGCGCGTGAGGCGGCCGTCGCGGGTGAACGCGAACGGGCCGTTCAGGGCGTCCACGAGACTATCAGCCGGTCCCTTGGCTCGCTCCTGCTGCATCTCGACCGGGCCGATAGGGCCACGCCGGGCGGATCGCCCTCCATCCAGCACATCGACTCGGCCCGTGTCCTCGCCCATGAAGCCCTTTTCGAGACCCGACGCTCCGTGCTGGGCCTCGCGCCGTCGAGCCTCGCCGGCAGCACCCTCAAAGAAGCCGTGCGCCAGGAACTGGACCGCGTCGACAGTAGCTACCCCATCGATCTGACGCTCCTCGTGACCGGCGAACCACACGAACTGGCACCCGTCGTCGCGCACCAGCTCTTCATGGTCATCCAGGAAGCTGTAGCCAACGTCGTCGCCCATGCCCGAGCCACCTCGTGCCGAGTAGGCATCTTCTACGAGGAAGCAGGTTTGACCGTCGTAGTCGAGGACAACGGGCGCGGCTTCGAGCGACCGGACATCGAGAGCGACATAGGAAGCGTGCAGGGCAGCCGACTCGGCCTCCACGGCATGGTGGCCCGGGCACACTACCTACGGGGCGAGCTTTATATCGATTCGACCCCGGGCTGGGGGACCAGCATCCGCGCGCAGGCGCCCTACTCCAACGGCGATGCCTCCCGAGACCGCTGGAAGGTCCTCGTCGCCTGCGCCCAGCCGCTCGTCCGGGCCGGGCTCGTCCGGCTGCTGGAAACTTCCGAGCCATCTGTCCAGGTGCTCGGTGAACTCGCCACCGTCGAGGACCTCACCGACGCGGTGTCCCTGCTGCAGCCGGACATGATCGTCCTCGACGAGCATCTGCTCGACCAGTACGCCGAGGCCCGCGCGACCAATGGGGATAGCATCGAGCGGCCCGTGGTCGCCGTCGTCGACCATCCGACCGACGAGCAACTGGCGGCCGCGGCGTCGTCGGGAGTGCGTGGTTTCCTCTCGCTGTCCTCGACGCCCGCGGAGGTGGCGCGCGTCGTCGTCGCCGCCGCCCGGGGTGACGCCCTGCTGGACGGGGCGATCTTCACCCGACTCGCCGAGACGAGGCAGACCGCCGAGCCGACGTCGACAGCCGCCCACCTGACGGTCCGCGAACTCGAGGTGCGCGATCTGCTGGCCGAGGGGCTGGCGGACAAGCAGATCGCCACGCGTCTCGGGATCTCCGTCAAGACGGTGGAGAAGCACGTGGGCGCGATGCTCCGGAAGACCGGAGCCCGGAACCGCACCATGCTAGTGGGGCTGCGGCACCAGCATTAGGCGACTGCGAACTCCACGTAGGCCCCGGCGCCCGGCCTCAGCCTAAGTCCTGAGGCGCCACACGCACGCTGCCAGGTGTGCGGCTCCGAGCTTAGCTACGACGAGCCAGCGGCGGTGGCGTCGAGGATGAACCGGGCTGTCTCTTGCGGCTGGTCCCAGTGCGGGAAGTGCCCGCAATCCTCGAAGACATGCAGGGTGGCGTCCGGATAGAGAGACATGGCGACAGCGGCCTCACTGAGCGGGGTAACCCTGTCCGACCGGCCCCAGCCGAACGCCAGCGTGCCCTTGATCGTCCCCTTGGGCGCGCCTGCCTGGCGCGGACCGTGCGCGAGCGACCTACGCGCTTCGTCGAGACTGGGCGAGGTGGCGAATCCGCGGAGCTCCGTCAGGACGAGCTCTGGGTCGAGCTTCCACGGGGCTACGGAGAACTGGGCGAGCAGCGCCGTCCGGCCCGCAGCCTGCTGGACAAGTGACGGCAGGACGGGCTGGAGGCGCCGTACCAGCGCAATGGACGCGGTGATGCTGCCGTTGAAAATGCGCACCTGGGTGTCGTTCCAGAATCCTCCGGGATCGAGGGCGACGACGTTGCCGGCGTGACCCCGCCGCGCCAACTCGACCACGATCCGCGCACCCATCGAGCTTCCGACGATGTCCGCGTCGCGCAGGTTCTGCTGCTCGAGGAACTGCTCCACGGCGTCCGTCAGGGTCGCAACGGTCACTTCGCCCGCGAGCGGCTCGCTGCTGCCGAACCCGGGGAGGTCCACGGCGATGACCTCGCGCTCTTCCTGCAGCAGGGGGAGGACGGGGTCCCAGGTGCGGACGCTCGAGCCGAGCCCATGCACGAGGACGAGTGGCATTCCGGTGCCGGTTCGTTCGGTGTTCAACATGTGAGGGCCTTCCGTAGCCAGCGCGAGGCCTCAGTCTATGCGGGCGCAGATCGCTGCAGCCGATCCCTGCAGGACGAGGGGATTCCTCTGTGAGAATGGGCGCATGAGCCAGACAGAGATCCGCCACCACCAGGAGTCCGTCACGATCCAGGCTTCGGCGGACAGCATCTACGACCTGGTCTCCGACATCACCCGCACCGGCGAATGGAGTCCGGTGTGTACGAAGTGCTGGTGGGAGGACGACGTCAGTGCAGGCCAGGTCGGTGCGTGGTTCACAGGGCGCAATGAGCTTCCGCACCGCACCTGGGAGACCCGGTCGCAGGTCGTGGCCGCAGAGCGCAGCCGTGAGTTCGCTTGGGTGGTCGGCGGCGATAGGGTGCGCTGGGGTTACACACTGGCGCCGGCCGGCACCGGGACCACTCTGACCGAATCCTGGGACTTCCTGCCGGGCGGCATCGCCATGTTCGAGGAGAAGTTCGGGGATGACGCCCCCGCGCAGATCATCGATCGGACCCAGCAGGCGCTCGACGGCATCCCGAAGACGCTCGCTGCCATCAAGCGGATCGCCGAGTCCGGCACGTCAGGCGAGGATGACCGGTTATAGCGCGCTGACCCTGCCGCGCCGGCCTCAGTAGGCTGCCGCGCCCGCTGAGGGGACTTCTTGGTCCTGCTTGATGGAGCCGGTGGAGACACCGATAAACCCATGATGCTGCCGTCGCGCACCAGCGGGATGCAGCCGCGCCCCACGCAACCACGAGCGCCCGCCTAGCGAGGTGGGGTTTACCCCCAGAGGGGAGGGAGGGGTACCACCCATACCGGCCTGCACGCCGCCCGCCTAGCGTGGGGAGGAGCCTAGCCAGGAGGAATTGTTGTGGGTGTTGTACCCCTGAAGGACATCGTTGATCCGGCATTCCAGGCGCGCTACGGGGTGCCCGCGATCAACGTCTTCAATGACCTGACCATGGAGGGCGTGCTCGCCGGCGCCGTGGAGGCGAACTCCCCGGTGATCCTGCAGACCTCGGTCAAGACCGTGCGCAGCATCGGCTCCCGCGTGCTCTTTGACATGTGGCAGTCGATGACGCGCGGAATCGAGGTGCCCGTCACCCTGCACCTTGACCACTGCCCGGACCGCGCCGTCGTCACCGAATGCCTGAAGGCCGGCTGGAACTCCGTTCTCTTCGACGCGTCCAACCTCCCGGTCGAGGAGAACCAGCGCCAGACCGTCGAGGTCGTCGCCGAAGCCCGCAGCTACGGCGCCCAGGTGGAGGGCGAGATCGAGGCCATCACCGGCGTCGAGGACGACCACGGGTCCGACGACGTCTCCAAGCAGCAGAGCCTCGAGGTAGCCCTCGCGTTCATCGACGCCACCGGGATCGACGTCTTCGCCCCCTCGATCGGCAACGCCCACGGCAGCTACAAGGCCGCACCCGTGCTCGACGTCGAACGTGTCACCCAGATTGTCGAGGCACGGAACGTCCCCATCGCCCTGCATGGCGGCAGCGGCCTGAGTAATGACCAGTTCGCGGACCTCATCGCCCGGGGCTGCGCGAAGGTCAACATCTCCACGGCGCTCAAGGAGATGTACATGCAGTCCAGCCTGGCGTTCCTCAAGCAGGCCGAGCAAAACAACAAGTGGGACCCGCCGTCGCTGTTCAAACACACGCGGGCCGACGTCGTCGCGATGGTCACCGACCTCTGCACCCAGTTCGGCAGTGCGGGCAAGGGCGGCCGCTGACCATGCCGGCCCTGATCTTCGACTGCGACGGCGTGCTCGCCGACACCGAACAATTCGGCCACCTCCCCGCCTTCAACCAGACCTTCACCGACTTCGGCGTGCCCGTGCAGTGGAGCGTCGAGGAGTACGCCGAGAAAGTGAAGATCGGCGGCGGCAAGGAGCGCATGCGCAGCATCCTGAACCCCTCGCTGACCGCCTCACTCGACCTGCACGACGACGACGCCGTCGACGCCGCGATCCTCTCCTGGCACAAGCGGAAGACCGAGGTCTACAAGGGGCTCGTCGAGAGTGGCGTCATGCCGGCACGGCCGGGCATCGCGCGCATCGTGCAGGAAGCGCACGACGCCGGATGGACGCTCGCCGTCGCCTCCACCTCCGCGGAACCTGCGGTCCGAGCCGTCCTGACGCACGCTGTCGGGGAGTCGCTCGCGGCTCACTTCTCGGTGTTCGCCGGGGACGTGGTGCCCGCCAAGAAGCCTGCACCGGACATCTACCTGCTGGCGCTGCAGGAGCTCGGAGTGTCGGCGAATGACGCGATAGTCGTCGAGGACAGCGGCAACGGGCTGCGCGCCGCCGTCGGAGCCGGGCTTCGCACCGTGGTCACGGTCAGCGGCTTCACCCGCGAGGAAGACTTTACGGGCGCGTCCCTGGTGGTCAGCTCCCTCGGGGATCCCGACGGCGAGCAGGCGGAGGTTCTTGACGACCCGTACGGAGCCGACCCATCCGGCATCGTCACCCTCGTGACCCTGCAGAAGCTGCTGTCCGCACCTGCCCCCAACGCCGCGACCCACGAAACGGAGACCCCATGAGCGCAACCGACCTCGCCGACGTCGAATACGTCGTCCACTCCCTGGCCCAGACCGCCGTTGACAGAGAGAAGGAGTTCGGCGACCTCGACGCCGTGGTGGGCGACGGCGACCTCGGCTACTCCCTCGCCCGCGGCTTCGAGAAGGTCCTCGCGGACTGGGACTCGTTCAAGCGCGACGACGTCGCCACCTTCCTGCAGCAGATCGCGCTCGCCATCTCCAGCAGGATCGGCGGAACCTCGGGTCCGCTGTGGGGAACGGCGTTCCTCCGGGCCTCCGCAGCCGCAAAGACCGTGGACACGATTGACGGGGCCGCCGTCGTCGCCATGCTGCGCGGAGCCACCGACGGGATCAAGGCCCGCGGCAACGCGGACCTCGGCGACAAGACCCTGCTCGACGCCCTGATCCCGGCGACCGACGAACTGGAACGGCAGTTGCAGGCGGGTGCGTCGCCGGAGGAATGCCGAGCAGCGTTCGCCGCGAAGACCCGGGAGTGCGCGGACGCGACGTCGTCCCTCGAGGCCAAGCGCGGCCGCGCCAGCTACAGCGGGGAACGCAGCATCGGTTCACCTGACGCCGGGGCGGTGGCCGTGGCCTTCATCGTCGAAGGCATCGTGGCCGACTGGCCCTGAGCACTTACCCACCCATCCCCATCCACCCCTACTCACAATGACGTGGAGACCCCATGAAGAAGTTCGTCAACGATCCGCAGCAGTTCGTCCCGGAGATGCTCGAGGGCCTGGCGCTCGCGAACCCGGACACCCTGAAGTACGTGCCCGAGTACAACCTGATCATGCGCGCCGACGGCCCGGACCAGAACAAGGTCTCGATCGTGCAGGGCTCCGGGTCAGGGCATGAGCCGGCGCACGTGATGATCGTGGGCAAGGGCATGCTCGATGCCGCCTGCCCGGGTGACGTGTTCGCAGCACCGCCGTTCGACTACGTGTACGAGACCACCAAGCTGATGGCCTCGCCGAAGGGCGTGCTGCTGCTGGTGAACAACTACACGGGCGACAAGATGGTGTTCGAGATGGCGCAGGAGATGTCCTCCGCCGAGGGCATCGAAGTCAAGACGCTCTTCATCAACGACGACGTCTCCGTGGAGGACTCGACCTACACGATCGGCCGCCGCGGTGTGGCCGGCAACTTCTTCGTCATCAAGGCCGTAGCCGCTGCCGCCGAGCGCGGGGCGGACCTCGACGAGGTCATCCGCGTCGGCGAGAAGGTGAACTCGGTGACGCGCACGATGGGCGTCGCGTTGACGGCCTGTACTCCGCCGGCGAAGGGCAGCCCGCTGTTCGAGCTCGGCGCGGACGAGATCGAGATGGGCGTCGGTATTCATGGCGAGCCGGGGCGTCGTCGGGCGAAGATGATGCCGGCCAACGAGATCGTCGAGGAGCTTCTGGCCCCGGTGGTGAAGGATTTGCCGTTCGGCGACGGTGACCGCGTGGCCCTCATGGTCAACGGCCTCGGCGGCACCCCGATCAGCGAGCTGTACCTGCTGTACGGGCAGGCGCACAAGCGCCTCGCGGAGCAGGGCATCAGCGTGGGCCGCAGCTACGTGGGGGAGTACTGCACGTCCCTGGACATGGCGGGCGCATCCATCACGCTGGTGAAGCTCGACGACGAGATCGAGTCGCTGCTCATGGATCCGGCGGAGATCCCTATTCGGGTTTTCTAGATTCACGGCGTACGACGGCGGGCCGCTCACCTCTCGGTGGGCGGTCCGCCGTTCTTCAGCAGGCATCCAAGGTGTCGCTGACCATCACGACCGATGAGGAGATGTACCCTGACGGCGAGCTCTCAGGGCCTGACGATTGGAGCGGACATCGAATCATCTCTATGGGGGCACTCCTTGGATCCATTCGGCGGCATGAGCCTCGACGCACTTCACATCCTGACCTGGATAACACCTGCCGTCGTCGCGCTGGTGGCGGGTTTCCTGCTTCGGCGCAGGTTCCACTGGATCGCGCTCGGTGCCGTTCTGCTCTTCGCCGCACTCAACGCGGCTGCTGGGATCTACGCGTTGAACCACTTCAGTGAGCCGCGGTGGTCCCCGGAAGGAAGTGCGCCCCTAAGTGCTCCGTCGCTCTCCGAGACACCGATGGTGGGGGAGTTCCTGGTGCCACTGGACTCCGCACTGGAAGGAGTAGTCGGCGGGGTGAACGACTTCCGCTCATTCCAACAGGCACTCCCCATCGCGCTGGACTTCCTTGCCACGTCCGGCTGGGCGCTGCTGGTGTCATTCCCGCTGGTCATTCTCGCCGCGTGTGTCAGCTTCGCTAATGCTCGACGCCGGAAGGCTGAATTCACGAAGTATCGTGCCACTGTCGATGCGCTCAAGGATGAGCTGGAGCAGGTCAAGCGTCAGGTCGCGGCCGGGTACCCCGCCCATTCTGCACATTCCGCAGATGCAGAGGCTTACCGTCTGACGGGCCCGGAGCCCTAAGCCTGATTGTGTGTTTAGGCCGGCCCGGATGCCGGTGGCTTCGGCCTGCTACGGCCCTTGGCGCGGACCAAGTCAACCACCGTCGGGACCACTCCGTGAGCGGGCCGCGGCGTCGAGCAGCGTGACCACTTCGTCGTCGTCGGTGGCTGAGAAGTCGTTGTAGTAGCAGCCCACGGCCTCGAATCTCCGCGGTGAAATCAGGCTCACGATTTCGTCCGCCTCCGTGAACGAGGCCACAGTCGATGCCGGCGCGACTGGTACCGCCACGATCACCCGTGCCGCGCCGAGTTGCTTGGCCACCTGGCACGCCACCCGCGCAGTGGAGCCCGTGGCCATGCCGTCGTCGACGACGACGACGATTTGCCCGTGGATATCTGTCCGGATCCTTCCCTGCCGGTACCGGATCCGGCGCTCCTCCAGGAGTTGGCGTTCTTTCGTCTCGAGAGTTTGCAGGTCCTCCTCCGTGACATGAGCCTGCGAGAGGACGTGCGCATCGAGGACCCGAGTGCCGCCCTCCCCAATGGCGCCCATGGCAACCTCTGGCCGGAACGGAACCCCCAGCTTCCGCACCACGATCACATCCAGTGGCGCATCAAGGGCATTCGCCACCTCGAAGGCAACCGGAACACCGCCACGGGGCAGACCGAGCACTACGACGTCCTGACCCCGTAGCCCTGCCAGCCTTTGCCCCAACTGCCGTCCGGCGTCGGTCCTGTCCACGAAGGTTCTGGACTCTTTGCTCGGCACGCTGTTCTCCTCGGGTGGTTGGTGCTTTTATCCGGCGTCTGCACATGGAGAGCGGCTGCCTTGTCCTGGGTGATGACGGCTCGATCGCTCCTGCGAAGGGTTCGATTGCCAGCCGGGCCCGACGCTGCTGTTCAGAGGCTTTCGTCCCCCGTGTGTCCGAAGGGCCGGCTGTCTATGGTGGAGCTTGGTCCAGGCAGCCGGAAAGTCGCTGCTCCGCTTCCCGCAGTACGGGAGTCCCCGTCAAAGTGGTTCACAGCGTGTCGGGAATGACGCGTCCTGGGAAGAGCGTGGCGTATTGCTTTCGATAGAGCCTGCGCCCTACGAGACGGTAGGCGAGGCGAACCGGCGGTGGAACTTCTTTGAAGAACTCCTCGCGCTCGCCGGGCGGATTCGTGGCCAGCACCATCCCGAGGTATCCGACCAGGAACTTCTTGTCGAATGTCTTCACGCCGTGCTCTCCAATTGCCTTCCCTTCCTTCTGGTTGAGGACCCTGTCGACAACGGGCATCACCTCGGTGACCTCACGGCGCAGATGTACCTCAAGGACGGTCGAGAGGTCCTCGTACCGATCAGCAAGGTCCGCTCTCACGCTTGCATCGGCTGTCTCCATCCAGCGCAGGCGAACCGGCCCGATGCTCTCGAGCCGTTGTGTGACCTGCCTGTGGTGCTCGAGCATCTGCTCCACATGCAGTGCGCACGCGGGCGCTCTTTTCGCCAGCAGCGGGTACATGAGGAGATCCTCGCCCTCATGATGCGCATGGAGCACCTTGTCGAAGTTCCCCAGTACCTCGCCGACGTAGGCGGCGCGGGCGGCGTCGCCTGGCTCGACGGATATCACCAGACCGGGCGCCTCGTCGTACGCCCACAGGAAGAAGCGATGGACGCGCCGCATGCTTGCCGACCCGCTGCAGAGTATCGGCCCTGATGGCACTGGAGCTGCAGTCTCGCCGGGTCTCATGGTGAAGAAGTCAGTCATGGGATTGCCCCTCATGGAATTGGTCGAGACCAAGCTCCTCCCCGGCTGAAGCCTAGGCTTCGCCCCCACTCCTTACAATGGTTGGGCAGCACTCGCTGCTCATGGATCCCGCGAAAATTTCGATCCGTACGTTTTAGAAGCACAGTGCACGACGGGGGGCCGGTGGCCTTCGGGTGGTCGGCCCACTTCTGCTGCACGGCTCCTCTGACGAATCACGTCGATCCCTTGTGGCGGGTATCTGAGCGGGTGTCGAGCCCGTGCATGCCATGACGAACCACTGGGCCACGGTGTCGCTGACCAGCCCGACCGATGAGGAGATATAGCCTTACGGCGGTGTGTCGAAGCTCGGGCTGCTGGCATGCATTCAATCCATCTCTATGGGGGTACTCCTTGGATCTATTAGGCAGCATGAGCCCCGACGTGCTTCGCGCCTTCCCATGGATTGCAGCCGCCCTCATCGCGTTGGTGCTCGGGTTGTGGCGTCCGCGCAGTCTGCACTGGATCGTGCTTGGCGCGGTTCTGCTCTTCGCCGCGTTCAACGCAGCGGCCGGGATCTACGTTTTGAGTAACTTCAGCGATTCGCGGTGGTCCCCGGATGGAGAGGCACCGCTGAGCGCTCCGTCGCTTTCCGAAACACCCCTAGTGGGGGAGTTCCTGGTGCCACTCGACTCCGCTCTGGAAGGAGTAGTAGGAGGGGTGAATGATTTCCGCTCATTCCAACAGGCGCTTCCCATCGCGCTGGACTTCCTTGCTACTTCTGGATGGGCATTGCTGGTGTCATTCCCGCTGGTCATTCTTGCCGCTGGTCTTAGCTTTCATACCGCGCAGCGCCGGAAGGCGGACTTCAGAAAGTACCGCGCGACTGTCGATTCGCTCAAGGAGGAGCTGGAGCAGATCAAGCGGCAGATCTCATCAGGGAGTATCGGTGCTACGGCGCTCCCTATAGGGGATGCCGGTACGGATACGCTGCCCGAAGTGACGCGCAGGTGACGCGCAGGGTGGGTGAGGGGAGGGGTATGTGCCCCCAACCCCGCCCAGCCAATCGGTGACTGATTGCATCGCGGGTCACGCGGAGTCTGTAGACCCATCCATTGATGGCCTTCCGGTGACGAATGCCGCCTGCGTGCAGGGGCACATCGGTAGTTAGATGTTTTACTACTGCTGCACTTCAGTCACATCACCTAGCGGTTTTTCCTCCAAGCACGTCCACGTGCACATGATCGAGGTGACGGAGGATCTCGTTCGCGGGCGGCGGCGCCTCGTAGTCGTGCCACCCGCCCCGCGCGATATGCGCGCTCCAAAACTGATCGTCGAAGATAACGTACTGGACGTCCAGATCCTCGGCATGTGCAACCAGCCAGTGTGCCAGTATCCAGCCCTCGCGCCGGTTCTCCTCGGTGACGGGGCGGAAGAAGATGTCGATGGCCCGGCCGTCGTAGTGCGTCGAGTCACCGCCGTGTCCTGAGCCGACTCCGCCGGGCTCGAAGCCACCGAGGCTCTGGTCGCCGAACACCGCAGTCATCGCCGTTCGCACCTGTTCGGCGCGGGGTGTCAGTCCGGTCGCCGTAAGCTGCTCCTCCTGCAGGTCGTCTGCCGCTGTACCCCTGCAACTCAGCACGGGGCCTGCATCCCCGAGCGGCCCCTCGGCCAGGGCCCGAAGTGCGCCTTCATCGATATCGGAGGTGTTTGCCTCCGCCCCGCGGGCTCGAAGCGCCACCGCCGTCGTGGCCAGCTTCGCCTCGTCGCGCGTCAGGCGAATTTCTCCGTCCGACGTCTGAACAATGCATTCCGGACCTGCGAGGAGTGAGCTGCCCTCGGCGCGCAGACCTCCGAGGAAACCCGGACCCAGGAACACCAGCACCAGACCGAGCACGCCGAGGACAACTACGCTCACAAGCACACGAGCCGAACGGCGGCGACGGTCCACTGCAATGCGGCCGGTCATGAAAAGTCCTCGTCGCAGGAGCTCAAGGGTACGAGGTGCGGAGTGCGATGGGTGGACGCACATCTGCCTGCAACTACCGCGATCCCGCTCACAATGACTGATCCTCCCGTGGTGGCGCAGCACATCCCTCCTAGGGATTGCGCGATGCCGTTCAGGAAGTTAATCGACGGCGGGCGTCTGTAGTTCCCACGGTGTGAGTGTTGGAAGTCAGCAGGGTCGGTAGGTCTTCCCGCCGGGGGCGTAACAACGGGGACCGGTGTAGCCCGGGTACGGGTCCTGCGCCGCCGGGGGAGCGGGCGGTACATAGGGCGCCGCAGGCGGTATGTAGGGCGCCGCAGGCGGTATGTAGGGCGCCGGGACGGGTGGGAGGTTCCGGATCCGTTCCTGCTCTGCGGCTGCCGCAGCCTCGGCGGCCAGTCGGTCGGCCTCGACGCGGGCGTTGGCTTCTGCCTGCAGTCGCTCAGTCTCGATACGAGCTGCCTCCGCGGATTCTGCCCGGACCCGTTCGGCCTCAACCCGTGCGGCTTCTGCCGCCCTGGCTGCTTCTGCTTCAGCCGCTGCAGCCTGGGCTGCCTTTTCTGCTTCCAACCGTTCACGTTGGGCCGTGGCTTCGGCTTCCTTCAAAGATGCGGCTTTGGCGTTGGCGGCTGCCAGTGCCCGCTCACCTTTCGCGATGTGAGCGTCGAGGTCACGGACCATGGCCGCGGTTCGATCAATTCCGACGGCGAGAACGCGGACGGTGTCCTTGCCTGCTTCGAGCGCCTCGCGCGCGGCCTTCGCCGTCGTCAGGGCTGCGAGGATGCCCGCCGCGGTCCCAGCGACTGCTGCTCCTGTCTCACCGACGGGAGCCTCGGTTGCCGCGGCGAGGGTCTCCACAGCCTCGGTCACCTCCGCAGGGAGGGTGCAGCCCGCTGCAGGGTCCAGCAGTCCCACTCCCTGTGCGGTGGCCTCGTTGTACGCCGCTTGCACGTCGTCGTAGTACTTCCTGTTCGGCTCGATGAGCATTGGAACGCCCAGGCCCACTCGTGCGAGTTCTGCATTGACCAGGGTCCGGTCTTCGATGAAGACGGCGGCCAACACGCGGTCGAACTTGTCCGTGCGCTCGATGTCGAAGTCGAGGGCAACCTTCGTCCCGGGTGGAGTCAATGATTCGAGCTTCTGAGTAGCCTCCAGGCCGAGGCACTCGACAGGTTTGTCGGGGTGCTTCATTTCAGGTGTGTCCACATTCAGTAGCCGGACGGTTTGGTCCTCGCCGTCGAAGTTGATGACGAGGGTGTCGCCGTCGATCACGCGCACCACGGTGCCCGGCTGGTAATCAAGCGCGGGGTCGCCCGCCGGGCTCGGACTTGTGCAGGCCGTCAGGGTCGAGGCGAGTATCGCCGTGGTCAGGAGGGTCGCCGGTGCAAGGCGGCGGAAACGAGCAGGATTCATTGGTCTTCTTCTACGGGTACGAATACGAGTGCTCTGGCGATGGCGGATGGCGGAGCTTCACGGATACCGCGGAGCCGGAGTGACACTCGATGCGAGCCATCAACCACGCCGATGTTCGATGCCTAAAGCAGGGTCAACGCAAAAGCGAATGACATCAAAGGTTTAGCACGATTCGATACATAGGCCTGCCCAATAGTGAAGGGTGACAGCTGGTCACATGTCATCCTCAAGACGCGTATCGCCCGCCCAGAGGTTGGAGAATGCCGCCAAGTCGCATCGGTAATGGAGTCACTTCGTTAGCCAGGCCCGATGAGGAGTATCGGGAGGGGTGAGAGATGCTGCCAATCCTGAGCGAAAGCTGAGGTTGCCCGGAGTCATAAAGCAGGTGATTGACGGTGATCGCCGCCGGTTCGGCAATGGGTGATCTGCGCGGGTACGCTTCGCCGAGACATTGCATCAATACTGGGGGCTCTCAATCAATTCGTCACTCCGTCCGCCTGCCCGAAACTCATCTGCGGCCAAGTCGAAGGTGCGCACAACCACCGCCATCGTCGCCGGTCTCGCCCTGTTCCTCGTCGTCATCGGTCTCATCACCAACGGCCTCAGCGGGGCCCTC
This sequence comes from Arthrobacter sp. PL16, assembly GCF_035985055.1. Classification (NCBI taxonomy): domain Bacteria; kingdom Bacillati; phylum Actinomycetota; class Actinomycetes; order Micrococcales; family Micrococcaceae; genus Arthrobacter; species Arthrobacter sp. PL16. Next base: position 85,676 of record NZ_JAXCIC010000006.1, on the reverse strand, counting down.
GCCATGGCGGCGCTCTTCGCCCTCTTCACGGGCCTATACACGGTCCTGACCAACCGCCCTTCCTGGGCGCGGCTGGCCGGCCGCAAGGCCGGCGCCATCACGGCAGGAGCGGCCGTCGTCGCCCTCTTGGTCGGAGGTGCGATCGCGCCGGTGGACGACTCCGTCCCCACAGCCGTCGCCGAGGCGACCGAGCAAGCCGAACCGACCAGCGAGCCGACCACGAGTGCGCCGTCGCCCACCGCCAGTGCGACGCCGTCCGCCAAGCCGACGCCGTCACCCACTGCCAGCGCCACCGCCAGCGCAGCGCCGTCGGACGTTGCACCGCTCGATTCCGACGCTGTTGCCGACGTGACCGGCACGCCCCGGGCCCCCTCTGACCAGCCGGCCGCCAACACGACCGCGCTCGCCCTGCTGGAGACCCTGCCCATCAAGGGCCGGGCGCCGAAGACCGGTTATGACCGCGACCTGTTCGGCCAGGCCTGGGCCGACGTCGACCGCAATGGCTGCGACACCCGCAATGACATGCTCAACCGGGACCTGACGGACATCGTGTACACGAACTCGGTGCCCTGCAAGGTCCAGTCCGGTGTGCTGAATGATCCCTACACGGCGTCGACCATCGCGTTCCTGCGCGGGCAGACGACGAGCACCGCGGTGCAGATCGACCACGTCGTCGCCCTCTCCGATGCCTGGCAGAAGGGCGCCCAGCAGCTCACCCCGGACCAGCGCGTCGCGTTCGCGAATGATCCGCTGAACCTTCAGTCCACCGATGGACCTACCAACCAGCAGAAGGGCGACGGCGACGCCGCTACCTGGCTGCCACCGAACAAGGGCTACCGCTGCGAGTACGTGGCGCGGCAGGTGTCCGTCAAGGCGACCTACGCCCTGTGGGTCACGCAGGCCGAGCACGATGCCATTGCGCTCATCCTGTCGGACTGCAACGGCATCCTTGCCCCAACCAACCAGACGGGACCGTCCGTCACCCAGCCGCCGGCACCCGTGGAGACCGAGGCGCCCGTCGTCGTGCCCGTCGCCCCTCCGGTTGTGCCGGAACCAGTGGCACCTCCCGTGGCCGTGCCCGAGCCCGTAGCGCCAGCACCGGTGGCACCGGCACCCGTCGCGCCAGCCCCGGCACCGGCTCCCTACTACGCGAACTGCGACGCGGTCCGCGCGGCCGGCGCTGCTCCGATCGCCGCAGGGTCCCCGGGCTTCCAACCGAAGTTCGACCGGGACGGCGACGGCATCGGTTGCGATAGCTAGCCGCACGCACCACAACGAACGACGGCGGGGCAGTCACGATAGGTGACTGCCCCGCCGTCGTTCTCGGACAGATGCCGCCGCTGATCTGGCATTCATGGCAGAGTGACGAGCATGCGCCACACGCCCTCTTTCGTCCTGTCCGACGTCGGTGAGGTCAAGCGACTCATCCGCGAGAATCCGTGGGCAACCATCGTGTCCTCACCCACCGGCGGTCTCGTGGCGTCCCACTACCCGGTGATACTCGAAGAGACCGCTGATGACACCATCAGCATCGTCAGTCATGTCGGTCGCCCCGATGAGCAGTTGCATGAACTCGGCGAGCACGAGGTGCTGCTGATCGTGCAGGGGCCGCACGGCTACATTTCGCCCGGCTGGTATCCCAGTGACCAGATCATCCCGACATGGAACCACGTCACGGCCCACCTGTATGCGACGCCGGAGATCCTGTCCGACGAGGAGAACTTCCTGGTGCTGGGGCAGCTGGTCGACCACTTCGAACGCGTTATGCCGGAGCCCAGTTCACTGACCCTGGACCCCGAGTCATCGCGCCGCGTCGCCCGGGGAACCGTGGGGATCCGCCTGACGGTGACGCGCTTCGACGCGAGGCTGAAGCTCAGCCAGGACAAGGCTCCCGCAGTGATCGAGCGCATCGTCGATGAGCTCGAGCAGGGCGAGCACTACTCGAATCCTGCCCTCGCCCGTGAGATGCGGCGTATCCCCAAATGAGGAGTGGAACGAGTGACGTCCTGCTCCACTCCGCCCGACTGGTCGGTACGGCGGGGGATCCGGTCGACATCCTCATCGAGCGCGGAATGATCTCGGCTCTCGGCGAGACCAGCGGTTCGGGCGCGGTCGAGGTAGTGGATGTCGGTGGACGGTGGGTATCACCAGGTCTGTGGGACTCGCATGTGCACATGGGCCAGTGGGCTCTCATGCGACAGCGCCTCGACCTGTCGTTGGTGACGTCCGCGGCCGGTGCGGCATTCCTCGTGGGTGAGCGTCTGCGGTTGGCACCGCCTCCCGTCGGGCAGCCCTTGATCGGCTACGGCTTCCAGGACGCATTGTGGCCCGACCTGCCGACGCGGGAACTGCTCGATGCGGCCGACGCCGACGCCGACGCCGACGTGTCCGTCGTCCTCGTCGGCAAGGACCTCCACACGCTGTGGCTCAATTCCAGGGCTCTTGCCCACCACGGTCACGGAGACCATCCCACTGGGCTGCTGCGAGAACAGGCGGCATTCGACGTCAACACCCGGATCAGCGCGGTCCCGAACGGGACCCTCGACGGCTGGGTGGCAGATGCAGTCGAGGCCGCAGCTGCCAGGGGAGTCGTCGGCATCGTCGACCTCGAGATGACGCTCTCCATCGACCGATGGGCGCACCGTGTCGCCAGCGGCACGCGCGGCCTGAGGGTGCGGGCCGGCGTGTACCCACAGGATCTCGACGCCGTCATCGCGCGCGGCCTGCGCACGGGGGACGTCATCGACGGCACCGATGGCCTGGTCACGATGGGCCCCTTCAAGATCATCACCGATGGCTCACTGAACACCCGGACCGCGTTCTGCCATGACCCGTACCCCGGACTCGATGGAAAACACGAGGGGCAGGGAATTCTGACTGTTGATCGGAACGAGCTCGTCGACTACCTCCGCCGCGCGTCGTCGGCAGGCCTGGTGCCCGCGGTGCACGCGATCGGGGATGCGGCGAACTCGCTCGCGCTCGACGCGTTCGAGGAAGTCGGTTGCGGCGGCAGCATCGAGCACGCCCAGCTTGTCCATGAAGACGATTTCGACCGCTTCAAGCAGCTCGGCATCACGGCTAGCGTTCAACCGGAGCATGCGATGGACGACCGCGACGTCGCGGACCGTTACTGGCCAGGCCGTACACACAGGGCTTTCGCCTTCGCGAGTCTGGCGACCGCAGGTGCCACCATCACGCTCGGCTCGGATGCGCCGGTCGCGCCACTCGACCCATGGGTCTCGATGGCCGCCGCCGTGTCCCGGGCTCGCGACGGGCGGGAACCATGGCACGCCGAGCAACGCGTTCTGTCGTCGATCGCCCTCGCAGCATCTACCGACGGTCGGTCGACCCTTGGCGCGGGATCCGTTGCCGACCTCGTGATCACCGAGCTGGATCCCCTCGTTGCCAGCGACCAGCAACTGCGGTGCCTCGACGTGTCGGCAACGATGCTCGGTGGTCGCTGGACGCACTTCACCCTCGACTGAACCCGCCGTCGTCGTTCCCGCCGTCCTACCTGCCGCCGCCGTCCTATCTGCCGACAAGCTCGAAGGGCGACGACGGCGCACCGGTCCAGCGGTACAGGTCCAGCACAGAGGTCTGCTTCGTGACGCCGTCCTCGACGACCCGCCCCTGCGTAGCGATGTAGAAATAGCCGCCGCCAAGGGATTCGAGGCCGACGTCGGCGGTGAAGTTCCAGCCGCGGATGCCGGTCGTTTCGTGGTGGAGACCCTGCTGCAGGAGGGGGAGGAGCAAGCCTTCCTCGCCGTTCGGCTGGCCCTCGAGGAGGCCGCGCGTGGGACGGGACGAGCCGTCGATGGCGAAGAGCGAATAGTTGGGGAACTGCTGTTTCATACCCCGGTAGACGCCGAGGAGCCACGTGTGGGTGAAGGCGTCGTAGTTGAGGTTCTGCACGCCGTAGGTGGTGTTGCCGGTGTAGACGAAGTACTTGCCGTCGGTGGTGGCGGGTCCGCTCGTGTGCGCTGCGGCCTGGGTGAGTGGCTGCTCGTACTTCTTCCAGCGCGTTACGTCGTACTGCAGGAGGACCTGATGGTCGTTGTCATCACGACCGGTGTTCGAGTAGACGCCGTAGGCGACCGTCAGCAGCTGCTTGCCGTTTTTCCGGCCGAATGCGGGGCCGAAGGTGACGCCGTCGATCCCGCTGCTGCCGTACCGGTGGTCCGGGGTGTCGGCGATGTTGCCGTCGAACACTCCGTTGCCGTCCATGTCCGCGGTGAAGTCCTGCACCACCTCGTCGAGGTACACCGCCGTGACGATGCCGTCCGTCTCGGCGTCCATGTCCATTTCGGTGATGCGCTCCACGTCGAAGATGGCGATGTAGAAGGACTCGGCAACCTTGTACTCCAGCGAGCCGTAGACGCGGCCGTCCTTCTCGTTGAAGTCGAGGTCACCGAGGTGCCCGGTGAAGCCGGTGACGGTACCGAGGACGGTCCCGTCGAGGTCGGTCTTCACGAGCATCGAGGTGAAGGAGTAGTAGATGACTTCGTTCTCGGTGTCGACGGCGATGCCCTGCACGTGTCCGGCCGGCCAGGCGCCGCCGTCGATCGTGGCAGGGAAGTCCTCGACGGCGGGTTTCGCAGCCCCGGTGATGAGGACGGCGGACAGGACGACGGACATGGCGCGGACGAGTGTCTTCACGGGGAGCTCCTGGTCGGGCAGCGGTGGTGTCGGTTCCACGCTGTCGAGCCGGAGTCACGAGGGGGTGGCGTCCGCGGGACCGGACGGTGAACAGCCCGCGAAGGCTGTGGTGCGCCGCACCGATGGCGCCTACCGGTGCTGCGTCGTCGCGCGCACGACGAGTTCCGGCGGCAGCAGCACGCTCGACGGCGTCTCGCCCCTGAACTGGCCCAGCAGGGCCTCGACGCTCAGGCTTCCCATGGCCCCGAGGTCGCTCCGGACCGAGGTCAGGGGAACCGGAAGGGTGGCCGCGAGGTCGAGGTCGTTGTAGCCGATGAGGCCGACGTCCTCCCCGACCCGCTTCCCGGCGTCCCGGATGGCTCCCATGGCGCCCAGGGCGAGGAGGTCATGGACAGCGAAGATGGCCGTGGGCGGGTCCGGCAGCCGCATCAGCTCGCTGCCGGCAAGCAATCCCGACGGCGTGCTGAAGGCGGACTCCACCACGTAGGAGTCCGGGAGCGGATAGCCCGCAGACTCGAAGGCCCTGCGGAAACCGAGGGTGCGCTCGCGGCCCGTACTGGCGAGCTGATCGCCGGCGATGACGCCGACGCGGTGGTGACCCAGTTCCAGCAGGTGCTCGGCTGCCAGCTGGCCGCCCCGGTAGTCGTCCGTGGTGACAGAGAGGTGTCCCTCGAGCTTCCGCATCACGAGCACGTAGGGGACACCACGGGCCCGGAGTTCATGGGCGGCCGTGTCACCGATGTGCGAGTCACCGATGACGACGCCGTCGATCCTGCGCGAGAGCATCGCATCGAGGCGTACGCGTCGGTGGTCCGGGTCATCGAGGGTGTTGGCCACCACGGTGCCATACCCGGCAGCGCCGGCCGCCGCGTCGATACTCTCGTAGATGTTTGCAAGCACGAGGTCGGTGAGACGGGGGACCAGGACCCCGATGAGGCGCGAGCTCCCGGTCCGGAGACCTGCCGCGCCGACGTCGCGCCTGTAGCCGAGGACGGCTGCGAGCTCGCGGACGCGCCGCACGGTATCGGCACCGATTCCGGCAGGGTTGTCACTCAGTGCACGGGACGCCGTGGAGACGTGCACCTGTGCGTGACGCGCGACGGTGGCCAGGGTGACGGGGCGTACCCGTGCCCGCTGCGCGATGGACTCGTCCTTCATGGCCCCGAGTCTAGGGCCGCCGAAGGGGATTCTGTGGCTTCTCGGTGGCGGTGGCGCAAAGGTTTGCACTGGGACTCCGCCTCACAGAAGGTTCACCGTCCTGAAACATTGACGAAACCGGGTGACCGTAGTGTGATGTACACCATACTTCGGAGCAGGATCCGCTCCTGCTGGATTGCGCAATCGATTGCACAAGGACGCTCACGCCATGCCACCAAGCACCTCGCAGGAGACCCTCGACCGGCTCGGCACGGGAGTGGACCAACTGTCCGCCTTCCACGACGGCGACCGCCTCGGCTGGACCCGCGAGGTGTTCAGCGAGCCGTACCGCGCGTCGCGGGACTGGACGGCTGCCCGGATGCGCGAAGCAGGGCTGGACGTCCACGTCGACGCCGCCGGAAACATCATCGGGCGCCTCGAAGGGAGCGAGCCCTCGGCGCCCGCCCTCGTCACGGGATCGCACACGGACACCGTCGACGGCGGAGGACGCTTCGACGGGATCGTCGGCGTCCTCGGCTCGATCGAAGCTGCCCGGCTGCTTCAGGAGTCCGGGACGTCTCTCCGCCGGGACCTGCTCGTCGTCGACTTCCTCGGTGAGGAATCGAACGTCTTCGGACTCAGTTGCCTGGGCAGCCGATGCGCCGCACAGGAGCTGCTGAAGGAAGACCTCGACCGGCGCGACTACCGCGGCCTCAGCCTCGGCCAGGCCTACACCGACTACGGGCTGGATCCCGCCAGGCTGCTCGACGTCCCCTGGGCGAAGGAGCCGCTGCACGCATTCGTCGAGCTGCACATCGAGCAGGGTCCGACGCTGGAGAAGCAGGGACTGCCCCTCGGCATCGTCACCGCCATCACCGGTATCGAGCGCTTCATCGCCACCTTCACGGGTGCCGCCGACCATGCGGGCACGACGTCGATGGACGACCGGCGCGACGCCATGGTCGCCGCGGCGGAGGCGGTCCTCGCAGTGCGCGCGGAGGGCTGCGGCGCGCCGACGCACGGGGTGGCCACCTCCACACGGGTCGAGTCCGAGTCGCGGTCACCGAACGTTGTGCCGTCGCTGGTCCGGATGTACAGCGAGGTCCGCAGTGTCGACCCGGCATGGCTGTCGGGCGTGAAAGGCCGCCTGACCGCGGAGATCGCGGCGAAGGCCGGTGGGCTCGGTGTCGACGTCGGATTCGAGTGGTCCACCGACAACTCGGTGGTGCGTGCGGATTCCGGTGTCCAGGACATCGCCGGGGCCGCGGCGGATGCCCTCGGCCTGCCATGGATGCCGATCCCGAGCGGCGCCACGCATGACGCCGTGCACATGGCCGCACTCGCGCCGATGGGCATGATCTTCATCCCCTCCCAGGGCGGCAAGAGCCACTGCCCCGAGGAATGGAGCAGCACGGAGGACATCGCCACCGGCGTGAACGCGCTCGTGGGGACCCTCCGCAACCTCGACGCCACCGATACCCGGCCGTCCTCCTGACCCGAGCACCATCCCACCCCGCCGACCGGAGTTCCCATGGAAACAGCACTGACTCCCGAAGGACTGTCCGCGGACATCCTTGTGATCGCCAACATGCCCGTCCTCTGGGTCCTCGCCCTCGGCGTCTTCGCCGCCATCATCGTGCAGTCCCTCGTCTACATGAAGGCCGCGAGGAAGGCCGGCCCGGCGGCTGACATCTCCGAGGCGGAACTCAAGACCTCCTTCAGGGCCGGTGCGATCGCCGCCATCGGCCCCTCGCTGGCGGTGGTGCTGGTGAGCATCGCCCTCCTCACCCTCTTCGGGACACCGGCCGTGCTCGTGCGCATCGGCCTCGTCGGATCCGCCGCCACGGAATCGGCGTCGGCCAGCCTCGCCGCCGGCACCATGGGCGCCACCCTCGGTGGGGCCGACTACACCCAGGCCGTCTTCGTCGTGGCCTTCATGGCCATGAGCATGTCCGGCGCCGGATGGATGCTCGCAACCCTGATCCTCACGCCGATCCTGCGAAGGGGAGACACCAAGCTGCGACGGGTCAATCCCGCCCTCATGGCGATCGTGCCCGCCGCCGCCCTGATCGGTGCCTTCGCGAGCCTCGGCATCGCAGAGCTCGGGAAGACGCCCATCCACATCCTGTCCGTCATCGTCTCAGCCGTGACCATGGCCGTCTGCATCTTCCTCGCGGGCAGGACCAGGGCCACCTGGCTGAGGGAGTGGGGCCTCGGCATCTCGATCATCGTGGGACTGTTCGCCGCCTACATCGCCCACACCTCCGGCATGGCCCCCGTCGCCTAGGCAGTACCTCACCCGAAAGGATCCACCATGTCTGCTGCAGATACTGCCGTCACACCCAACGCATCACTCGCCGAGTTCGACCGCACCACCTCCCGCTGGGGCCAGCTCACCATGGGAGTTGCGCTCATCCTCTCCCTCGCCGCACCCCTGTACCTGGTTTTCTTCACGGACCTGGGCATCACGGCAGGCATGATCTGGACCGCCTACCTCGCCGTCGCGGCCGCCTTCTTCGTCCTTTGGTTCGTCGAGCCCATCACCTACTACCCGGTCCTCGGTCCCGCAGCGATGTACCAGGCGTTCATGATCGGCAACATCGCCAACAAGCTCCTGCCCTCGGCCCTCGTGGCACAGGCCGCCATCGGCGCGAAGGCCGGCACCAAGCGCGGCGAGTTCGCGGCCCTCATGGCCATCTGCGGTGCGGCCATGGTGCACGTCATCTCGATGCTCCTGTTCGTCGGGATCCTCGGCACATGGCTCGTCAGCATCATCCCCACCGACATCGTGGACGTGGCCCGGCTCTACATCTTCCCCGCGATCATCGGAGCCGTCCTGGTGCAGCTCGTCGTCACCATGAAGCAGCCGCGCGTCACCGTGATCGCCGTCGTCGTCGCCGCCCTCGTGCTCTTCGTGCTGGTGCCGGCCGTTCCCGCCCTCGCGAAGCCGGCCACCGGCGTCGTCGTCCTGATCACCGCGGTGCTCGCCTGGTTCCTGCGCTCGCGCAAGACGTCCGCGACCGCCACCACCCTCGTGAACTAAGCTCCGATACCGAACCGTTCGAAAGGACACCATGACCATCGACACCGCCGTCCTCGACCTCTCCGACGCGCACACCACCGCGATGCACGAGCTGTACCGGCACCTCCACGCCCACCCCGAGCTCTCCATGCAGGAGACCCACACGGCTGCGTTCATCCTCGACAAGCTGAACCACCTCGGGCTCGAGACGTTCATGTGCGGCGGGACCGGCGTCGTCGGCATCCTCCGCAACGGCGACGGTCCGGTGGTCGGCTACCGCGCCGACACGGATGGCCTGCCGATCGCCGAGGACACGGGGGTGGACTACGCGAGCACGACGACGGGCGCGCTCGCCGACGGGACGGCCGTACCGGTGATGCACGGCTGCGGACACGACACCCATATGACCGTGGGACTGACCGCCGCGCAGCTGCTGACCGAGAACCGCGACGCGTGGTCCGGGACCGTGGTGTTCATCTTCCAGCCAGGGGAGGAGACCGGAGAGGGTGCCGAAGCCATGGTGGAGGACGGCCTGTGGGACAAGGCACCGAAGCCGTCGATCATCTACGGGCAGCACGTCTGGCCCGGCCTTGCCGGCACCGTGAACATCAGCAAGGGCACGGCCATGGCGATGGCGGACTCCTGGAAGGTCACCGTGCTCGGCAAGCAGGCACACGGATCGCAGCCGGAGCTGTCGATCGACCCCATCGTCCTCGGTGCCCACATGGTGGTCCGCATCCAGACGATCGTGTCCCGCCAGGTGCACCCGATGAAGTCGGCGGTCGTCACCATCGGCACCTTCCACGGTGGCCTGAAGGAGAACATCATCCCGGCGTCGGCGGAGTTCACGGTGAACGTCCGCACCTTCGACCCCGAGGTCCGTGACCTGGTCCTCGGCTCGCTGCGCAGGATCATCAGCGCCGAGGCCGCGGCATCGGGTGCCCCGGAGCCGACCATCGAGGAGATCACCAGCTTCCCGCAGTGCTACAACGACCCCTCCTCCACAGAGGATCTGATGACCGTGCTCGGCGACGTGCTGGGTGAGGACGCCGTCATCGAGTCGCCGCCCGTCATGGGCAGCGAGGACTTCGGCCTCCTGGCCGAGGCGATCGGCGTTCCGAGCGTCTACTGGTTCTTCGGCGGGCACCCGCAGGAACTGCTCGACGGCGACGGTCCCGTCGCCGGAAACCACTCGCCGTACTTCGCACCGGCCATCGAGCCCACCCTCACCACCGGCGTCAGGGCCGCGATGACGGCGCTGCTGTCGAAGGTAGGAACGACGGCGTGAGCGGTGCCCTCCACGAGCTCTCCGCCGTCGAGCTGACCGGGGCCATCCGCCGTCGGGAGGTGTCCGCGCGCGAAGCACTCGAAGCGCATTTCGACCGCATCGACGCCGTCAACGGTCCGATCAATGCCGTCATCACGGAGGACCGGCAGGGCGCCACCGCGCTCGCGGAGGCCGCCGACGAATTGATCATGTCCGGCGCGGACGTCCCGCCGCTGCACGGCCTGCCCATGACGCACAAGGACACGCACAACACCAAGGGGCTCCGCACCACGCAGGGCTCACCGATCTTCAGGGACTTCGTGCCGACGTTCGACGACCTGATCATCAGCCGGCTCAAGAGTGCCGGCGTCGTGACGACGGGCAAGACGAACGTGCCCGAGTTCGCTGCCGGATCCCACACGTTCAACGAGGTCTTCGGGACGACGGTGAACCCGTACGACACCAGCCGGAGTGCCGGCGGCAGCAGCGGGGGAGTGGCAGCGTCGATCGCCGCTCGTATCCAGCCGCTCGGTGACGGCAGCGACATGGGCGGATCACTCCGCGTCCCCGCGTCGTTCTGCAACGTGGTCGGCTACCGGCCGTCCATCGGCGTCGTCCCGTCCCTCCCCACGCGCAACGCCTGGGCGTGGCTGGCGCGCAACGGGTTGATGGCGCGCGACGTCGAGGACATCGCCCTGGGTATGACGGCCATTGCCGGACCGGACTCCGCCATGCCGTACGCCTATCCGATAGCGGGCTCGTTCGGCGCCTCGCTGCAGCGGGACCTGGCCGGTCTGCGGATCGGCTGGTCCCCGGACTTCGGGCTCGGCGTGCCCGTGGACCTCGAGGTCCTGCGGGTCCTCGAGGGGCAACTGCAGGTCTTCACGGACCTCGGCGCGATCGTCGAGGAGGCCGCGCCCGATCTCCGCGACGCGGACCAGGTCTTCGGGACGACGCGCGCCTTCGACTTCGTGCTCGGGCTTGGTGAACTCGTCGAGAAGCACGGCGACGCGATCAAGCCCGAGATCCGGTGGAACGTGGAGCAGGGGGTTCAGCTCACGGCGCAGGACATGGTCGACGCCGCTCTCGCCCGGACGCGGCTCGATGCGGGCATGCGGCGCTACTTCGGCAGGTACGACGTCTTTGTGAGCCCGACGGCGCAGGTGCTGCCGTTCGACGCCACGGAGCGGTATCCGACCTCGGTCAACGGCGTCGAGTTCGAGACGTACCTGGACTGGATGCGCTCGGCCTGCCTGATCTCGGCCACCGGCCTGCCTGCGGTGTCGGTGCCGGCGGGCTTCAGCGACGACGGCCTGCCGGTCGGGTTGCAGCTGGCGATGCCGCACGGCAAGGACGTCGAGCTACTGCAGGTGGCGTTCGCGTTCGAGCAGGCGACGGGCTGGGCGAAGCGGGCTCCGGAGCTGTAGGGCGTCGGCTTGGTCGCCCTCTTCGCGGCGGCACGCGGCTGCCGTTCACGCTTTCCCTAGGCGTGGAGTGAGGTCGCGGCGAGTTCATCGACGATGAAGCGCGCCATGCACGCCCGCGCGCGGATCAAGGCACGCAGGTTGCTGGTGACGGGTTCGTCCAGCTCGCGGGGAAACAGGGCGGACAGGCCGCTCTGGAAAGCCATGGAGATCGCGAACCCCCGTCGGACCAGGGCGGGGGAGATGGGCCTCCCTACATCCTGCAGTCCGTCGAGGTATGCACTCAGGCAGGCGGGAGCGAGCATGTCCAGGGTGGGACCGTCCAGAAGCCCATCATTGGCTCGTCCTGCCAGTAATTGACCCAGGTCGAAGCCCACGGTGGTCGTACCGAAGCTGCCCCAGTCGATCGCGACTGTTCCGCCTCCGGCCCGCAGCATGTTCTGTGGGCAGGCGTCGCCATGGGCCCTTGTCCTGGGAAGTGCCGCCGCCTCGGTCAACAGGAGAGGGATGTGATCGAGGAAGAGGAGCATGTCCTGCTCGAGATGATGGTCGATCGCGTGATCGAACGCGGGATGGGAATGCAGGATTCCTGAGCGGAGCATGGGGATGAAGACGTGTTCACCGGGGCCGACGACGAAATCCGCGATATCCCGTTCCGCTCCCATCGGAGCTTCCGGGGCTCCTGCCAGGCAACCCAGCAGGTACGCCACCCGTGTGTAGCAGTCGTTGTCCCAGCCCCCGGCCGATTCCGGCTGGACATCCTCCATCCAGATGGCTGCGCTGTCCTGATCGAGGTCCTCGATCAGGTAGATGTCAGGGAGGCGCAATCCTGCCGGCAGGTACTTCGCCAGATCACTCCGATATACATCGGCCTCCGTGCGCCACGGGACGTGCGCTACGACGAAGCCCCTCATCTCCACCGGAACAGCGTCGATACCCGCCCATCGCAGCGGGGTGTGGATCACTTTCAGCACAGCGTGGAATTGTCGTGTTCCGATGTCATCGATGGCTGTGCCCGCCAGGCGCCACAATCCTCCCGTGGTCATGCTGGACAAGGGGACCCCGAAAGGTTCGAGCACATACTGCAGCACCCGGACCGGTCGGTCAGCGTGCAACGCTGACGCTGCTACCAGTTCGACGGTGGACACGGAGAGCTCGATGTCCTGCACACCAATAGTGTCCGCTCAATCAGGAGAGCGGACAAGCGTGCCACGTACGGGGACGGGCGCGATCATCGCTAGGCTGTCCGAGGCCGGTCGAGCGAGCGGCCGAAGCCCCAGGGGGAATGCGTGCACGGTCTCAACTTCACCGCCATCGACTTCGAGACGGCGAACAGCAAGCGCGGCTCGGTCTGTGCCGTCGGGCTGGCGAAGGTGCGGAACGGGGTCGTCACCGAGACGTCGTCCTGGCTGATCAAACCCCCGCCGTCCGTCGGTGCCTTCAGCCCCATCAATGTCGCGGTCCACGGCATCCGCCCGGCCGATGTCCACAGAGCGTCCTCATGGTCCGAGAGCCTGCACCGCATCATGGACTTTGCGGGCGGCGATTCGTTCGTCGCCCACAACGCCTCGTTCGACCGCTCCGTCCTGCGGGGTGCCTGCGCAGAATCAGGGCTCGCAGCTCCTGACAGCACCTTCCACTGCTCGGTCGCCCTGTCGCGTCGCCTCCTCGACCTCGATGGGAACAAGCTTCCACAGGTCGCCAGGGCTCTCGGGCTCGGCACGTTCAGCCACCACGACGCCGGGAGTGACGCCGCGATCTGTGCGTCCGCCGTCGTCGCCATGGCGCACAGGCACGCCCTCCACTCGCTCGATCTGCTGTGGCCGTCGAAGCAGCCGACGTCGTCGGCCGGTGCCCACCGCTACACGAAGACTCGGACCTGAGCTTCCGCCGACGGAGTGATCACCGCCTAAACATGAACCAATAATTGGGGGCCAGCACGTAACGCGATGCACCTCGTCCGCTTGAGCGGGCCGGGCAGGGACCACCATTGATTGCGGAAATAAGCGCGCGTAGGGTCGCTCCATGAGCACGAGATCCGGACCGGTCGGCGATGACGTCGGCATCATGGTTCGATTCGGTGAGGCCTTCACGGCCCGGACCCTCCTGGAGGCAGCGGCAACAGGAGAGCGGTTGTCCGTCGTGGAGCACCTGTTGGCTGGACGCGAACTTGGAGCGCCCCTTCATATGCACAGCCGGGAGGACGAATTCACGATCATCACCAGGGGCCGGGTCGGTTTCCTGCTCGGGGATGAGGTGTCCTACGCAGGCCCGGGGGAGCTGGTCCTCAAGCCCCGGGACCAGTGGCATACCTTCTGGAACGCCGGCGACGAGCAGGCACGGGTCCTCGAGATCATCTCCCCGGCAGGGTTCGAGAAGTATTTCGAGGAAATCGAGCCCTTCTTCCCGGAAGGAGCCCCACCAGACCTCGAGGCGATGGCCGGGGCCAATGCCAGGTACGGGCTCCAGATGGATTTCGAATCCCTACCGCACCTGATCGAACGCTTCGATCTGACCCCTCCTCTCGAGATGGGCGCGCCTCCGCCCGTGCAGGACGCCTGATCAGTCGCCCACCGCAGGGGGGAGAACTGACACCGCACGAGCAAGAGTTCCTCGGTCAGGCGCAGCCGTCGGTGCTCCTGCTTGGATCGACCCTCTCAAACCCTTTTTGACCGGACCTCCTGTTCCTATACTGACTCCATGACGATGTCGCTGCTCTTTGGTGTGGTGGCTTCCAGCGCTCTGGTTCTGGGCGCGATGATCGGCGTCCGGTTCAATCTGCCCAAACGGGTGCTGGCGATTCTCCTGTCGTTTGCAGCAGGATCCCTCATCACTGCTCTGGCGTTCGAACTCTTCGAAGACGCTTTCGAGCGCGGCGGTATCTGGCGCGCAGCTCTGGGCCTACTCGCCGGCGCCCTTGTCTTCACCGTCCTCAGTGCGTTACTGGACCGTTGGGCCCAAGCTGGATCAGATCCAACGCCGGCTGATGAACATGAAGGTAGTGCCAAGCTCGACACAGATGCCGCCGCCACGGAGCGTTCATCGTCCAAGGCATCGACTCGAGGCGCGGCAGGCTTGGCCCTCCTTGCCGCAGTAACTCTCGATGGCGTCCCGGAGAACCTGGCGTTGGGCGTCGCGCTCGGCGGCGGGACCGGAGGATTGGCTCTCCTCGCCGCGATTTTCGTCTCCAACCTGCCCGAAGCGCTGGTCGGAGCATCGTCGATGCGGGCCCAGGGGAGAAGCACCGGCAGCATCCTCGGTCTCTGGGGAGTCTGTGCGGTGTTGCTGGTCCTCGCCGTCGTGATCGGCGCGGGTCCCCTGTCGGGAGCGGACCCGGAAGCAATCTCGCTACCATTGGCCTTCGCCGCGGGCGCTGTGATCGCATCCCTGGCAGACACCCTCATGCCTGAAGCCTACGAACACGGGGGGCCCGCCGTAGCCATGAGCACCGCCGCCGGCTTCGTCCTCTCCTTCGTCCTTTCCCTGATGTAGGAAATGCGGCGAAAGGCTTCCCATGTATGACCCGCTCAACGTCCACGACCTGGTCACGGACGAATTGCGACAACTCAGCGAGACCGGCTACGACGTCACATCGCTGTCCGCACGCCTGACCGATACCGACGCGCATGACCGGCAGGGACTGGAGAACCTCCTGGCGGAGCTTGCGAACCTTCCCCGGAGCGGCCGATGGGACTATGAGGAACCCGACGCGCTGCCCGACATCCTGGACAGCATGCCGGCCGGGCAACAGACACCCAGCACCCTCACCCCCGGCTCCGGACTGCACGACCGGATCCTGGGGGGCTGGCTGGGGAGGATCGCCGGCTGCAACCTGGGCAAGCCCATCGAGAACGGGGACTACTGGACGAGCGACAGGATCCGCTCCTACCTCGAACTGACCGGTTCCTACCCCTTGCGGGACTACGTCCCGGCGATGGACCCGATGCCTGACGGCTACCGCCTGGTGGAGAACTGGGTGAACACCACGCGCGGGCGGGTCGCAGGATCGGACCGGGACGACGACATCGACTACTCCATCCTCGCCCTGCACATGCTCGAACACCACGGGATGGACCTGACGGCGGCCGACGTCGCCGCGACGTGGCTGGCTCACGTGCCCTACCTGCGCGTCTTCACGGCCGAGCGCGCCGCGTACGTCAACCTCCTCACCAACGTGCCCATCGGGGCGGTCGGGAACACCCGCAACCCCTACCGCGAGTGGATCGGTGCCCTGATCCGTGGTGACGTCCACGGCTGGACGCAGCCCGGGCGTCCGCAGCGGGCGATCCTGACTGCGTACATGGATGCGACCCTTTCCCACCGGGCGAACGGGCTCTACGGCGAGATGTGGTCGGCGGCCCTGATGTCCTCTGCTGCAACGGCCACGACCGTCTCCGAAGCCTTCGAGCGATCACTGCACTACGTGCCGGTGCGTTCACGACTCGCCGAAGCCCTGCATCGGGTGCAGGACCTGCATCGCGGCGGGGTCACGTGGGAGGAAGGGCTCCGCTCGATCCAGCAACACTATGGGCACTACAGCTGGGTCCACACGGTGAACAATGCGGCGATCATCGCCGCCGGACTCCTCTGGGGTGACGGCGACTATTCCGCCACGGTGGGCCTCACCGTCCAGGGCGGGTGGGACACCGACTCGAACGGAGCTACAGCAGGCGCCGTCGTCGGCACCGTGCTGGGCGCCGCAGCACTGCCGGAACACTTCATCAAGCCCCTGCAGAACCGGACCCGGTCAGCAGTCTTCGGCTACGACAACTTCAGGATCTCCGACCTGGCCGACCGCACCGTCACGCTCGCTACAAGAGACACCTCTATCGCCACCGTCTGAAGGCAGCCTGCCGACGGTCACAGCTTCGAGGTTGTCATCCGGTCAGGACCGGAGTCCGGCGCAACCACCACTCGCCGAGGGCGACGTGCATCGTGAACGCCAGCCAGAACGCGACGCCGAACAAAGCCGTATCCGGCGTGGCCGGCGTCATTCCACCGGAGAGTGCCTGTTCGATTCCCTCGAAGATTCCCACCCAGATCCTGATGGTGCCGATGCCGATGCCGACGGCGAACGCGCGGATCATCCAGCGGCGGTGCTTCGGTACGTCATCACGCCGGATCGCCCGGAAGGCGAGCACGAGGGAGGTCAGGAACCAGCAGCCGAAGACCACCGTAGCGGCGGCCTCCGGTGCGCCTCCCCAGGCGTGCGGCACGCCGAAGAGGAGCGCGAACAGCCCGGCGACGAGCGCACAGGTCAGGAGTATCCGCCCGAGCCTTTTATGCACGTCGTAATGACGGGTGCGGAACCGCCGCGACAGTTGCAATGGCGCCCCGAGGAGGTAGATCACACCGGGCGCAATATGAAGGTAGGCCAGCCACGGGTGGGCGACGTACCGCACGGCGAAGTCGTCGTCAGGGCTGGTGCCCGCAAGGATGTTGGGCCAGTCGAGCGTCACGCGGATCGCCACGAAGACCAGCACGACGGTGACCAGCGCGCCGATCGCCATCGATGCACGACGGACGAGCCTCGGACTCGCCGTTGCCACTTTCTCCGTCACGAGCGGAGCTTGGCACGCCATAGCTCAGGGGTCAATGCCGACGGCGCGGGCAAGGGTGACCCGGACACCCGCGTGAAGGCTGCTGTCCGTCTCCGATGAACGAACGATCCCTGATGCAGAGCATTACCCTGCTGGTGCTGAAAAGGCACACCCTGAGTGGAGCGTGTCCAGGGTTGATTCTCCAACTGCGTTACCGCCACGATAGGCAGACCTGCGGACCGGCCGTTCCTCGTGCGGCAAAAGGCTTTATTTCCAAGATCGGAGATTCTGATGGATTCGGCTTTGTTCTCTGTACGCGATGAGGTGTTTCGGCGCAATCCGGGTGAGACGGAGTTTCACCAGGCCGTCGTCGAAGTGTTCGATTCACTGGGTCCGGTGCTGTTGAAACATCCCGAGTTCGTCGACGCCGCGGTGTTGGAGCGCCTGTGCGAACCCGAGCGGCAGATTATCTTCCGGGTTCCCTGGGTCGATGATGCCGGGACCGTGCAGATCAACCGGGGTTTCCGGGTGGAGTTCAATTCCGCGTTGGGGCCCTTCAAGGGCGGTCTGCGGTTCCATCCGTCCGTGTATCTGGGAATCGTGAAGTTCCTCGGCTTCGAACAGGTCTTCAAGAACGCGCTCACCGGAATGCCCATTGGCGGCGGCAAGGGCGGCTCGGATTTCGATCCCAAGGGTAAGTCCGACGCCGAGGTCATGCGGTTCTGCCAGGCCTTCATGACGGAGCTGTACCGCCACATCGGTGAATACACCGACGTCCCCGCCGGGGATATCGGTGTCGGAGGTAGGGAGATCGGGTACCTGTTCGGGCAGTACAAGAGAATCACGAACAGGTATGAATCCGGCGTCCTGACCGGCAAGGGCATCAGCTGGGGCGGGTCCCTGGTTCGCCCGGAAGCGACAGGGTACGGTGCGGTGCTGTTCGCCCGCGAGATGCTCCGAACACGAGGGCTCGGGTTCGAGGGACAACGGGTGATCGTGTCCGGTGCGGGCAATGTCGCTGTTCATGCCATCGCCAAGGCACAGCATTTCGGAGCGACAGTCGTGGCCTGTTCTGACTCCTCCGGTTATGTCGTGGACGAGGCAGGCATCGATGTGGAACTGCTGCGCGAGGTGAAGGAGCATGAGCGCGGACGGATCTCCGAGTACGCGGATCGACGGGGTGCAGGAGCCCATTTCGTAGCCGGTGGGTCGATCTGGGATGTGGGGGCAACGGTTGCACTGCCCTGTGCCACGCAGAATGAACTCGACGAAGCCGCCGCCGGATCCCTCGTCCGATCCGGTGTGCTTGCGGTCGCGGAAGGGGCAAACATGCCCTGCACCCCGGAAGCGGTGGAAGTACTCCAGCAGGCCGGTGTTCTCTTCGGGCCGGGTAAGGCCGCCAACGCCGGTGGAGTTGCAACCTCGGCCCTGGAGATGCAGCAGAACGCCAGTCGTGACTCCTGGTCCTTCGAGCACACCGAACAGCGCCTCACGGAAATCATGGTGGGCATCCATGACCGGTGTGCGGCGACGGCGGATGAATACGGAGTGCCGGGCAATTATGTCGCCGGCGCGAATATCAGCGGCTTCGTGAAGGTCGCGGACGCGATGCTCGCCCTCGGAGTCGTGTGAATCCTGGTGCCCGGGCCGACATGATGCGAGGCCGGTCAGGACATGCCAGGACCTGAGGCGCAGGACATCAGGACCGAAGTCATTGACGGCCTCGCCGGTCGGTGAGAAAAGGCCTCAGGACCTCGGCGCCTTCAGCAGCGCGATGATCTGCCGGAGCCCCTCCTGCATGCTCACGCCCTTGTCGTACAGCCACTGGATCTGGATCCCGTCGAAAATACCGATGAGCAGGCGTCCCGCCCACTCCGGGTCGATGTCGGCGCGGTATTCACCCGACCGCTGCCGTTCGACGACATCCCGCGCCATCTCCCGCACGAGCATCTCGTAACGCTCACGGAAGTACTGATGCGAAGCGTGCGACGCGTCGTGCGCCGTCGCTGATGCCACCGCGTAGAGCGACGTCAGCCCCGGCTGCCCCTCGTTACGCTCCGCCACCGCGGGGAGGTCATCCACGCTGAACAGGCTCTCACCCATGAGCTCCCGCGCCCGCTCGTCACGCTCGGCCAGGACGGCCTGCAGCAGTTCCTGCTTGCTGCTGAAGTAGTGGAACAGCGTCGCCTCCCGTACTCCGACGAGCTCCGCCACATGCTTGAGGGCCGCGCCCTCGAAGCCTTCCGTCGCGAACACATCGGTGGCCGTCTGAACGATCGTCCGACGTCGTTCTTCCCCTTTGGCGTAGGGCCCCCGTAATTTTCCGGTAGTCACATGCCCAGTCTAGGAGGAGCCCAGGTCCATTCATGGCTAAAACCTAGTACGACTCAGTTTTAGCGTGTACTCTCGATGCAATCCCAACGATGGGCCCTTACAAGGAGGCAACGTGGCCAACCTTCCAACCTTTGTCCAGGACGAACAGTCCACGCAACGCGCGAGCCGGGCATTCATGATCGGACTCCCGATCGCCAGCGCCGGCCTATGGATGGCGGTCCTCGCCCCCGCACTCGTGGTCCTGGCCATCAAGATCGCAGAACTCACCACCCCTGACACCCGGGCCGCCGCCTACAGCCTGGTGGCCGGCGTCGGCGCCCTCATCGCACTGCTGGCCAACCCGGTCTTCGGCCGCCTCAGCGACCGCACCACCTCACGGTTCGGCATGCGGAAGCCCTGGATCATCGGCGGGTCCCTCCTCGGACTCGTAGGCCTGTTCATCCTCGGTTCGGCGACCGGTGTCCCGGGCGTCCTGATCGGCTGGATCATCGCCCAGCTCTCCTTCAACGCCGCTCTCGCTGCCCTCGTCGCCGCTCTCCCGGACCAGGCTGCGCCCGACCAGCGCGGCAAGCTCTCCGGACTGGTTGGCATGACGCTACCCATCGGCCTCGTCGCAGCGGCCTTCTTCGCCCAGCTGTTCGACACCGCCTTCCTGATGGCCGTCGTCCCCGGCGCCGTCGGCGTCGCGATCGCCCTGGCCTTCGCCTTCACCTTCAAGGACCGCGTGCTGGCCGAGAAGCCGAAGGATCGCTACACGATCAAGGACTTCCTCGGATCGTTCTACTTCAACCCGGTCGAGCACCCCGGTCTCGGTTGGGCCTGGTTCACCAAGTTCCTGGTGTACGTGGCGTACTGCTGTGGGCTGTTGTACATGCCCTACTTCCTCGGTGACCACCTCGGCGTCGCGCAGGAGAACATCGCCACCCTGGTCTTCCAGCTGACCCTCGTCAGCGCGGCCGGCACCGTGGCAACCAGCTTCCTCGGTGGCTGGATCAGCGACCGCATCGGGCGCCGCAAAAATCTCGTGATCCTCTCCGCCGTCGTCATCATGGCCGGGCTCATCATCATCGCCACCAGCAGCGACTTCAGCCAGGTCCTCCTCGGCCAGGCCATCGCCGGCATCGGCCTCGGCTGCTTCACAGCGGTCGACGTCGCGCTCATCACCGACCTGCTGCCCGCCGACCAGTCCGAGAACGCCAAGACCTTCGGCGTCTTCAACATCGCCCAGGCTTTGCCGCAATCCCTCGTGCCCGCCATCGCCGCGCCGGTCATCGCCCTCGCGGGCTACCCCGGCCTGTTCCTCGGAGGAGCGGTGGTCGGCCTCATCGGCGCCGCGCTCGTCACCCGCATCAAAGGAGTTCAGTAAATGACCATCACAGCAAGCTCTCCCTCCGCCGTCGCCGTCGACCCCCGCATCCGCGAGCTCGCCGAAAGCCTGACTCTCGAGCAGCAGGTGAGCCTGCTGACCGGCGCCGATGTGTGGAGCACCGTCGAGATCCCCGAGATCGGCCTCCGCCGCATCGTCCTGAGCGACGGTCCTGCCGGTGTGCGCGGCGAGGATTTCGACGAACGCCACGACTCCATCAGCCTGCCGTCGTCGTCCTCCCTGTCCGCCGCCTGGTCCGTCGACCTCGCGCGCCGCTACGGCCAGGTGCTCGGGCAGGAAGCGCATCGGAAGGGCGTCCACGTGGTGCTCGGCCCCACCATCAACCTGCACCGCTCACCGCTCGGCGGCCGCCACTTCGAATGCATGAGCGAGGATCCGGTCCTCACCGCGCAGCTCGCCGCGGGGTACGTCACCGGCGTGCAGTCCATGGGCATCGGTGCCACCCCGAAGCACTTCATCGCCAACGACGCCGAGACGGACCGCTTCACGGCCGACTCCGTGGTCGCCGAGCGCCCCCTGCGCGAGCTGTACCTCGCGGCGTTCGAGCAGGCCGTCACCGAGGCGAAGGCCTGGCTCGTCATGAGCTCCTACAACTCGATCAACGGCACGACGGCGAGCGAGAACGAACTCCTCGAGACGCCGCTGTCCACCGAGTGGGGCTTCGACGGCGTCGTCGTCTCCGACTGGACGGGCGTCCGCTCCGTCGAGGCGGCGAAGGCCCACCAGGACCTCGAGATGCCGGGTCCCGTAGGCGCCTGGGGACCGAAGCTCGCCGCCGCCGTCGAAGCGGGCGACGTCTCCCGTGAAGCCATCCTCGAGAAGGTCACCCGCATCCTCCGCCTCGCCGCGAGAGTGGGCGTCCTCGACGGCTTCGAGCCGGCAGTCACGGACAGGCCCGCCGACATCGACGGACGCGCTTTCGCCCGCGAGGCCGCCATTTGCGGCTCCGTGCTCGTGCGGAATGAAGGTAACGTGCTTCCCCTCGACGCATCGTCCCTCGAGCGCGTCGCCGTCATCGGGCACAACGCCTCCGAAGCCCGCACGCAGGGCGGCGGCAGCGCCACAGTCATGCCGCTGCGGATCGTCTCGCCGCTCGAGGGCCTGCGGGAGGCACTGCCCGACGACGTCGACGTCACCTACTCGCGCGGTGCGAAGGTAGCGGACGGGCTGCAGGAATTCCCCCGCGCCTCGCTCTCCAACCCGGTATCCGGCGTACCCGGACTCCGCGTCTCCTTCTTCGACGCCACCGGCGCCGAGCTCTCCGGCGAGGACCGCCTCGCCTCGCACCTCATCTGGTTCGGTGTGGGCATCCCGGAGGGCACCTCGCGCATCCGCATCCAGACCGAGTGGACCGCTCCCGACGACGGCGTGCACCACCTCGGCGTCGGCACCGTGGGACAGGTCAGCCTGGTGCTCGACGGGAATCTCGTGTTCGACGGGGAGCTCGTCGACGAGCACGACGTCCTCGGTGCAGCGCTGTTCTCCCCGCCGCAGAAGACGTTCCCCGTTTCCGCGACCGCGGGTCAGCGCATCCCCGTGGAAGCGATCTTCACGCTCCCCGCGAGCCAGGTCATCCCGTTCTCCGCCATCCTCCTCGGCGAGGAAGCCGTCGTGGAGGACGCGGACGCCGAGATCGCCGCAGCCGTCGAGGCCGCGCGGGAAGCCGACGTCGCTGTCGTCGTCGTGGGTACCAGTGCCGCAATCGAGTCCGAGGGCTTCGACCGGAAGGACCTGAACCTGCCCGGGCACCAGGACCGCCTCGTCGCCGCGGTCGCGGCCGTGAACCCGCGCACCGTCGTCGTCGTGAACTCCGGTTCACCCGTCCTGATGCCGTGGCGCGATGACGTCGACGCCATCCTGCTGGGATGGTTCGGCGGCCAGGAATTCGGAGCGGCGATCGCCGACGTACTGCTGGGAGCAGAGGAGCCGGGTGGACGCCTGCCGACCTCATGGCCGGCAGCACTCGAGGACGTCCCCGTGCTGAACACGACCCCGGTGGACGGGAAGGTGCACTACGAGGAGGGCATCCACATCGGCTACCGCGCGTGGCTGAGGCAGGCGGCAGCCGGGGGCGCGACCCCGGCCTACCCCTTCGGCTTCGGCCTCGGGTACACCACCTTCGAGCTGGGCACGGCTTTGGCGGACGCATCCGTTGCCGCGGGGGAGGGCCTCACCGTGCGCGTCCCCGTGACGAATGCCGGCTCCCGGTCCGGCCGCGAGGTGGTGCAGGTGTACGTTGCCCGCACAGACTCCGCCGTGGAACGGCCCGTGCGGTGGCTGGCCGGTTTCGGCTCGGTGACACTCGAGCCGGGTGCAACCGGCACCGTCGACATCAGTGTCCCCGCCCGCGCCTTCGCGCACTACGAGGACGGCTGGCAGTACGAGGCCGGGCAGTTCCAGGTGCTCGTCGGACGCCACGCGGAGGACGACTTCCAGGAGCTCACGGTAGAGGTCAGCTAGCCCGCTAGCAGGACGAGGAAGGCCCCCGACACGTCGTCGGGGGCCTTCCTTGCGTCGGGGTGAGTCCGCTCCAACTCGCGCAGTTTCGCCCTGACGGGCTATCTCAGGCGTCGACGGGCTCCGGTACGACCGCTTCCCTACGCCGCCTCCAGCGCGCGAACGCGATGGGGAGCCACCGGCACAGGGCCCAGTAACCCACCCCGACGGGCAGGCACCCGACCACCGCGAGAACCGGACTGATGGGAAGCAGGACGGGGTAGACGAGCCAATGGGTGAGGTAGATATACAGGGACGCTGCCGCCAGCCACCCCGTGACGCGGCGCAGGACCGAGGGAACGGGGAGCGCCGGCACCCAGGTGATCAGCAGGAGTCCCACCACGATGGTCGCCTCGCGGAGCGTATGGTCGAAGAAGCCCGGCACGGTCAGTACGGCGAGGGCCGATACCAGCAGGCGCCCAACGGTGCCGTCCGCCCTCGCCACGGCCCATCCCAGGGCGAAGAGCCAGAATACGGGGAGTGGTTTCGGCAGACCGGGATCGACGATGTCGTACCGGCTGAGCAGTGTGATGGCCACGAGGCCCAGGGCGAAGGCGAAGGGTGCGCGACGCTCGAGGCGGTCCAGCCAGGGAACGGCCAGTAGCGCAGTGACGGCAATGAGAACGTAGACGAGCATTTCCACGAACCAGAAATGCCACTCACTCGTGACCTCCTGGGGGCCCACCATGCCGTTGAGCAGGAAGATGTTGGCAATGCTGTAGTCGTCGGTGAGGAGATAGGCCACGGCGATGAAAGCGACCGACGGAACAACGATCTTCGTGAGGCTCCTCGCATGCCGCCGCAGCCGCTCGGACCGGGTCCCGGTGAGTTGGAACCGCGCGAAGTTGAAGCCGGCGACGACGAACAGCAGGTGCGCGGTGTGGAAGGTGAAGAGCTCGACGTGGGCCGCCACGATGCAGATGGTCGCTACCGCCCGCAGCACGATCGACGGCTCGAGGAAGGACACGAGCCGTCGATGCCGTGGCTTCCCACGGCGCGACAGTTCACCTACCGTTCGGAGATGCCAGCCGCTGGGAAGCCGGCCCAGGGCCGCCTCCAGCCTGACGGACAGGGCCACGTAGGAGAGCGAATCGCCGTCGAGCGTGACGAACGTGTCCGAGGCTTTCACGTCGGGGCGATCCAGGCACTCGGCGAAGATGCGCGGCACGTCGGCGGGACCTTCCCGAGCGGGACCGTGATCGGCGGGGTCGGCGGGCCTCGGGGCAGCCAGGCCGCGGACGGCCGGGTAGTCGATCTTGCCCGTGGACAACCGGGGCAGGCGCTCGACAGCGTGCAGCCGGACGGAGGCCCGGGGCAGGCCGAGATCGGAAACGAGGACCTTCGTCAGGAGAGCGGTGTCGTGCTCGCCCTCGACCGCGATGACCAGACCGTCGTCGTCGGACCCGGTGGCGGCAGCGGCGACACCCATGCCGGAGAGGATTTGTTCGACCTGCCCGAGGTCTACCCGCAGTCCGGCGATCTTGACGAAACGGCTCTTGCGGCCCACGACCTCGTAGAGGCCGTTCGCGTTCCGGCGGGCGAGGTCGCCGGTGCGGAGCTCGTCGATCGTGCGCCCGAGCGCGAGGTCCTCGAGGCTCTCGGCGTAGCCCAGCATCACGTTCGGTCCGGTGTAGACCAGCTCCCCGTGGGGAAGGCCGTCCACGGGGTCGATCCGGAACGAGCCGCAGGGTACCGGGACGCCGATGGTGCCCGGATACTCGGCCGCCAGGTCCGGCGGCAGATAGGCCATGCGCGCGGTGGCTTCCGTGGCCCCGTACATGACGAACAGGTCCCAACCGCGGCGCTGCCCCGTCTCCGCCCAGGACCTGACCTTCTCGGGCGCGAGCCGCCCACCAGCCTGGGTGACGTAGCGCAGGTTCGGCAGGTCCATCTCCGCGAACCCCACGCGGTCGAGCAGGTCGAAGCTGTAGGGGACGGCGGCGAAGGAGGTGGCGCTGCGCTCGCGGAATACCTCCCAAAAACAGGGGTCGACGACGGACAGGTCCGTGAGCACGAGGCCGGCTCCCTGCATCAGGTGACTGTTGATGACCGAGAGGCCGTAGCAGTAGCTGAAGGGCAGCGTGGTGGCGGCTCGGTCATCGGGGCCGATGCCCAGGTACTGCGCGATGGACCGGGCGTTCTCCTCGAGGTTCCTTCGGGACAGCCGCACCAGTTTCGGTGAGCCGGTGGAGCCGGACGTGCTCAGCAGCAGTGCGAGGTCGGGATGGAGCTCGTGGCGTGTGCCGGGCCACCGCTCGTCGAGGTGGAGGGAGCCGTCGACGGTCTCCATCACCACGTCGGGCTCGTAGGCGGCGACGAGGGAGTCCACTGCGGCGGGCTTGTCCGCCGGCACCAGCAGCAGCGGATGCCCGGCCGAGATCGCGGCGAGGTAGGCCACGAGGGTCTCGACGTCATTGCGTGCGGCGAGCAGCACGAGACGCCGCTCCGCGCCGAGGCGCACCACGACGTCATCGACCCGCGCCGCGAGCTCGCGGTACGAGAGCACGCCGCCGGCGGTGAGGATCGCGGGCCGGTCCCCGTAGCGGATAAGGTCGGTGAACGTCGCCTCGGAGAGATCGGGGTCCAGGCTCACGGGGTCACCGGCCTCGGAGCATTGCGGGGCGGCGTGGTGACGGCCCGGTCGCCGACGAGGAGCGTGGGGTGGGTGCCGGCGGCGACGGTCACCGTGACCGGCGTGCCGACGGGGTAGCGCACGTCGTGGGGCTGCCAGGACCGCAGCGTCCGCCCCGAGGCGAGCGTCACGTGGTGCAGGACGAACGCGCCGTGGTACTCCAGGGCCGAGACGCGGGCCGTGGCGTGGGTGGCCGGGGTCAGCGCCACCTCGTGGGGACGGAGGACGACGTCGACGTCCACATCGCTGTCCGCCCAGCCCGGGACCGTGGAGACGACGCCGATCTCGCACGTCAGCAGTGCGCGGTGCACATGCGCGGGCAGGAAGTCGGCGTCGCCCATGAACGAGGCGACGAAGCGCGTGGCGGGCTGCTCGAAGACCTTTTCGGGGATATCGGCCTGTTCGATCACGCCGTCGTGCATGACGACCACGCGGGTCCCGACCGACAGCGCCTCGGTCTGGTCATGCGTGACGAGAACGCCGGTGGTGCCGGTCTCGCGCAGGGTCGCCACGGTGTCGCGGCGCACCTGGCCGCGCAGGGACTCGTCGAGGCTGGAGAACGGCTCGTCGAGGAGGACGACGGCGGGGCGCGGCGCCAGCGCGCGGGCGAGGGCCACGCGCTGCTGCTCGCCGCCGGAGAGCTCGTGCGGGTAGCGCTCCGCGAGGTGGGCCAGCTGGACGAGGTCCAGGAGGTCACCGACGCGCTTCCGGCGTTCGCTGCGTGGCAGCCGGTCGAGCCCGAACTCCACGTTCCGGGCGACGTTCAGGTGGGGGAAGAGCGCGTGGTCCTGGAACACGAGCCCCACGCGGCGGTTCTCCGGGTTCACGAAGCGTGTCCGGTCCGCGACGACGTCCCCGGCGACGGTGATCCGCCCGGCGTCGGGCCGTTCCAGGCCCGCGACGAGCCGCAGGGTCGTCGACTTGCCGCACCCGGAGGGGCCGATCAGCGTCACGAGCTCACCGGCGGGGATGGCGAGCTCGAGCGACTCGACGCCGCGGGCGGAGCCGTAGCCCTTCGTCACCCCCTCGAGGGTGAGCGCGGGCGGGGCGCAGGCCGTGGCGGAGCCGGTGGGCGGCGCGCCCTCCATCTGTGCCGTCACTGTCCTGCCTTTCCGGAAGAGCTCCTGTGTACTTCGCGCCGCCGGGTCTGGCGGACGAGTACGAAGACGGGGATGATGGCGACTGCCACGATGACCAGGGCCGGGAGGGACGCCTTCTCCCAGAAGTTCTCCCGCGCGAGTTCGTACACCCAGACCGACGCCGTGGTGAAGCCGAAGGGCCGCAGGAGCAGCACGATCGGCAGTTCCTTCACGGCGTCGATCACGACCAGCATGAGGGCGACGGCGACGCCGGGGCGCGCGAGCGGGAGATGGACCCGGCCGAGGATGCGCCGGGGTCCGGCTCCGAGGCTGAGCGCGGAGGACGTGACGGTCGGGGCGATCTTCTCGAGGCTCGCGCTGACCGACTGGTAGGCCGGGGCGAGGAACCGGATCACGTAGGCGTAGAGGATGCCTGCCACGGACCCGGTAATGATCAGCCCGGTACCCCCACGGACCCCGACGCTCTCCAGTGCCGTGTCGAGTGATGCGAAGGACAGCAGGACCCCGATGCCGATCACGGCGCCGGGCACTGCGTACCCGAACGTCGTCAGCTGGGCTGCGAAGGAGACGACACGGCCCCCGCCCATGCGGATGGCGTGGCCGACGCCCAGCGAGACGGCGACGCACGCGACGGCGGTGATCGCCGCCACCAGCAGGCTGTTGGCCAGGTACTCGGCGAAGCGGGGATCTGCGAGGAAGGAGGAATCCGTTACGATCTGTCCGACCGCCCAGATCAGCAGTTGCGCGACGGGGATGAGGAACCCGGCGGACAGCGCCGCCACGCAGAGGGCCGTCGCGGACCAGGCGCGTGCCCCCCGCAGCTGTTCCGGCTGGAACCCCTGGCGGTTCCCGCCCTGTTGGTGGTAGCGCGCCCGGCCGCGCAGGGCCCGCTCGGCGGCCAGCACGGCCACGGCGAACAGCAGGACGAGGACGGCGAGCTGGGTCGCGGCGTGGAAGTCGAAGGTGCCCTTCCAGACGAGGTAGACGCCTACCGAGACGGTCTGCACGTTGAAGTACTGGACGGTGGCGAAGTCGGTGAGCGTCTCCATCATGACGAGGGCCAGTCCTGCGGCGAGGGACGGCCGGGCGAGCGGCAGCACCACGCGACGGAGGGCCTGTCCGCGGTTGGCGCCCAGGGTGCGGGCGGCGTCGTACGTCCCGGAGGACTGCTCGATCAGCGCCGAGCGCGCCATGAGGTAGACGTACGGGTACAGGGACAACGTCATCACGAGGATCGCGGCGGGCAGCGACCGGACCTCTGGCACCCACACGTCCGTGCCGAGGACGGTCCGCAGGAGGGACTGGACGGGCCCGGCGACGTCGAAGACGGACAGGAAGATGAACCCGAGGACGTATGCCGGCATTGCCAGTGGCAGGACGAGTAGCCACACCAGCAGGTTCCGCAGCGGGAACCGGTAGGCGGTCACGAGCCAGGCCAGGCCTCCGCCGACGAGGAGTGACCCGGCGCCGACTCCCAACATCAGGGCGAGGGTGGTGAGGATCATGGGCACCAGGTCCCGTGGCGGGGTGGTGCTGCCGAGGCTGCCCAGCCCGTCGACGATGACCGCGAGGACGGGGGTGGCGACGACGACGGCGACGGCGACGACCAGCGTGGACCAGGCGGGGCGGCCGACGCCGTACGTCCGGTAGCGCCGGCGGGGAGGTCGCGGCTCGGCGAGTGTCGCCGTGTCCGTCACTTGTATCCGGCCTCGGCGAGCAGGTCGACGGCGTCGGCGTTGAGCGTCCCGTAGGCCTCGGCGTTGAGCGGCATGCGCTTGAAGTCGCCGAAGGCGGCGATGACCGGTTCCGGCTCGACTGCGGGGTTGACCGGGTACTCGTGGTTGGCGTCGACGAACGCGTTCTGCCCGTCGGTGGCCAGCCACTCGATGAGCTCCAGTGCGTCCTCCGGGTTGTCCGCCCCCTGCACGACGCCGGCGCCCGAGATGTTCACGTGCGTTCCCGCGCCCTCCTGGCTTGCCCAGAACAGGTCGACGTTGAGCTCGGGCTTCTCCGCGAGGGTGCGGGCGAGGTAGTAGTGGTTGTTGATGCCGACGTCGCACGTCCCGGCATCGATGGCTTCCAGCAGCAGGACGTCGTTGCTCATGATGGCCACATCATTGGCCACCCACCCCTGGACGATCTCCAGGGCACGGTCCCGGCCGTGGAGTTCGATCAGACTCGCCACGAGCGACTGCGTGTAGGCGGACGTCGCGTCGCGCATGCACAGACGGCCCTTCCACTGCGGGTCCGCGAGTCCTGCATAGGTGTCGGTGGCGTTGAACTCGGCCGGGTCCACGGCTTCGGGGTTATAGGTGATGGTGCGGGCACGCAGGGCGAGTCCGTACCAGCGGCCCTCCGTGTCGCGAAGGTCGTCGGGCACGGCCTCATCGAGCACGGCCGAGCTGGTCGCGGCCAGTTCGTCCTGGCGTGCGCCGTTCCAGAGGTTCCCCGCGTCCACGGTCATGAAAACGTCCGCCGGAGTGTCCTCGCCCTCGGCTTTCAGCCGCTCGAGAAGTTCGGCGTCGTCGCCGCTGATGAACTCGACGGTAATGCCTGTCTCGTCGGTGAACTGCCCGAAAGCGCCCTCGAGATCGTAGTGTCGGGCCGAATAGATCTGGAGATCCGCGGACTGGCCACCGATGGCACTGCAGCCCGTGAGTATCGACGTCAGAGCGGTCAGGCCGACGAGGGTGGTCATGAGTGGGCGAGGGTGCATCCGAAACTCTTCTCAGGCGGTGGCGGGCAGTCCCGCGAAAGCGCGGTAGTCGAAAGAAAGGCAAGGTAAGCCTAACTTAAGACCTGTCGCAGCCGGACATCGAAAAGTCCCTCCGGCCGTCCTGGCAGAGTCGGTCCCTGCAGCTGCTACCGCTGGCCGGCCGTCCTGACCAGCCTCACGACGGAGGGATGGGTCGCGTCGGGCTCGGCAGGGATTCCAGCAGCCTCGGCCTGCGTCAGGCACCACTTCTTGAGGCCGCCGGGAGTGAGGCTCGCGAGTTTCACGCTCCCCTCGAGGCGCTGTCCCACGAGTGCGCCGAACTCGCCGACATGCACCCCGCTCTTTCGCAACTGGCCGTCCTGCAGCGCGGCGAGGAAGGCGACGCGGACGTGATCTGAGCCTGCTCTCGCCGACGGTACATGTTTCATCACGTGGTGCTGGAGGTGGCCGGCGACGGGCGGCGATTTCTTGGCTTGTGCGGCCAGCGCTTTCTTGGCGGGTGTGCCCGGAACCGGAACCGGAACCGGAACCTGAGCCGGAGCCGGAACCGGAGCCGGAACCGGAGCCGGAGCCGGAGCATCGACGAGGGACGCCAGTTCCAGGTGGAGCGCCGCCAGTTCGCGATGGATGGCAGCGACTCGGGTACGCGGGGCGGCTGCCGCGGGTTCGGGGAGTGCCGGGGGTCCTACGGCTACCGGAGGATCGAGCTTCCTCCGCACCGCGGTGCCGACCGAGCACCGGAACAGTTCGGCCAGTGCATCAGCCAGGGCGACCTGGGCGATGCCGCTGACCACCACCAGCGGAGCAGTGACGGCTCGGCGTTCGACCGTCCGCGCCAGTTCGTCGAGGGTCGCGTGCACGGTCCCGTAGCGGAGCCGCTCCTGCCGTGTCGCCTCCGTGACCTGCGGACAGTAGACGCTCTGGTAGACGTTGATGGCATGCTGGTCCACCGCGGGGAGATGCTTCCCGACGACGCTGAGCCTCAGCGCACGACGGACGGCATCGAGCTGCCGCGCTACCTGTTCCAGCGGGTTCGCGACGCTCGCACCGTTGGCGAGGCCCCATGGCTCCCCGACGTCCCTCACCTGGCTCACCTGCGCGGGGAACCGCTTCCACTCGCTGAGGATGAAGGTGCCGTTCAGGGAGTTGTAGAACAGCCAGTCGACCTCCTGCACGCGAACGGGCGGCGCATCGACCCGGCAGTTGCTGAAGGCCCAGATGTGGTGGCCGAGCAGCTGGTGGAGGCGCGTTACGTCGGTAGGGTCTGCTGTGTGCGCGGCCGTGTTCTTCGACGGGAAGTGAAGCAAGTGATCCGTGCTTTCTGGAGGTGGTGCTCAGAAGGGCGGCAGGACGCCGACCACCGAAGCGATGACGCTCACGGGTACCGCGAGCAGCCAGCCGATCCGCCGTCGTCGGGCCTGTTCCACCAGCTTGTGCAGGGCCTCGAACGGTTCGATGACGTCGGCCGCGTCACGAAGCACCGGGGGCGTGCGCCGCCAGGTCGAGGGCTGTGCGGCGGCCGCCGACAGGAGGGCGACCTGCTCACCCGTGTAGATCACCGGCCGGCGCGTGATCCAGCGCAGGAGCTGTGGTGACGTGAGGACGGTCACGGCGCGGTGCTTCTCCTTGACCGTCACCTGCCGGGCGCCCACGACGACGATGGCCGCCTCAGCGACGACCTGATGCCGGACCGCGGCGGACAGCAGTTTCCCCGCTCGTGCGGCTTCATGCTCGGAGTTGCGGACGTAGGGGTATCTCGTTCCCGCGACCATGAACGTGCCCTTGGCCGTCCAGATCCTCTGGTCGACATGCCGCTTGGTATTGAGCGTGAAGATGCCCGTGGGTCCGATGACAACGTGGTCGATGTCGGACGACTTCTCGCCGACCGGAACGGCGTGGAGGACGGCCCACTCCGGCCCGAGCGTCGCGAGGACCCGACCCACTGCGCGCTCGCCGAGGGCGCCCCAGTACCAGGGCTTGCTGTCATTGCTGAGCGGGTGGACGCCGAGGACTCGTGCCAGCCGACCCCGGGGACGGCGGGTGCTGTGCGCCTCGAGGAGTTCCTCCATGACCGCCTGGCCGGGGGCGCGCCGCCTCAGCAGGCCGAGTGTTGCCGGCTCCGCGTAGGAGCTAGAGGCATCGATCGGCGCGGCAGCGCTCACGCTGCAGTCCTCGAAGGCATATTGGTCCCCATCCAGCAGCTCCCTGTGCAGAAGTACCCTGGCAGGCTGAGCCCCGCCCCGGGTACCACGAATCTATCGCCAGGACTGCAGGAAAGCGCCTGCCTCGGGCGGACGGCGCGGCAGGATTGGGGCAGTATTTCCGCAGCAGTTCTACCCTTCGACCGACCGGAGGACGGCACCACGCACCGCTGGTAGGTCCGGGGGCTAGCTCAGGATGTCCTTCGTGCTGAAGCGGCCGTATGCCAGGGTGCCGAAGACGGCGATGTAGCCGAGCTGCAGCAGGGCGTTGTCCGCGAACGAGTTCCAGACGATCGGCTCCCGCAGCAGGTCCGCGAAGCCCAGCCAGTAGTTGGTGAACAGCCACGGGTGCAGCCACTCGAGCTGGGGGAGGGCGCCCAGGATCTGGGCGACGGCGGCCAGCGCAGCCGTCGCCGCCATGGCGCCGACGGGGATGGTCGTCAGGGTCGAGATGAAGAGTCCGATGGCGCTGAGTCCCATGAGCGAGACCGTCACGTAGAGCGCGAGCAGCAGCAACCGCACGAAGTAGCCGGGTATCCCGACGGTGTCCCCGGACAGGAGTGTCACCGGCCCTACCGGGAACAGGAGGGCACCGATGATGGCACCCGTGACCACGACGGTCAGGGTTGCCACGAAGCAGAACAGTGCAGCGCCCGCGTACTTCACGAGGAGCAACCTGACCCGTCCGGCCGGGGCGACGAGGAGGTAGCGGAGCGTGCCGAGATTCGCCTCGCCCGCGATCGTGTCACCCGCGACGACGCCGATGGTCAGTGGCAGGAACAGTGGAATGGCAACGGTCAGCGCCGTCAGCGACACGAACAGGCCGTTCTGCGTGATGCTGTTGAGGAACGCCGGGCCACGTCCGCTGGCTGAGCCGTCGGAGGAGACACGGACGACGACGGCGATCAGGATGGGGATCAGCGCCAGGGCCCCGATCATCGCCCAGGTGCGCAGGCGCCGGAACAGGACCGTGATCTCCGAGACCAGGAGCGTGAGCCCGAGGCCGCCTCCGGCTCGCGATGGACTGGCTACTGCGGATTCAGCCGGCAACGTCGAACCCCTCTCCGGTCAGTGCGACAAAACGGTCCTCGAGTGATGCGCCGCTTGCTTCGAAACCCCGGACCCGGACGTCGGCTCGGACGAGGGCGGCGTTGACGGACTCCGGCAGTAAACCCTGTACCGAGAGCTCGGCCGTGATGACGTCGTCGCGCCCGTGCAGTTCCGGTGTGAGCCCGAGGCCGCTGAGGACGCGATGGGCATCGGCGAAGTCGGGGGTGGTGACGCGGACGCGGGCGGTGCCGCCGGACCGGAGCTCATCGAGGGTGCCCTGTGCCACGAGGCGTCCGGCGCTCATGACCGCGATCATGCTGCACATCTGCTCCACCTCGGCGAGGAGGTGACTGGAGACGAAGATGGTGGTGCCGTCGTCGGACAGGGATTTGATGAGATGACGGACCTCGCGCGTGCCCTGTGGATCGAGGCCGTTGGTGGGCTCGTCGAGGATCAGCAGGTCCCTCGGTGCGAGGAGCGCGTTGGCGATCCCGAGGCGCTGCTTCATGCCGAGGGAGTAGGCATGGGCGCGCTTCGTGGCTGCGTGGCTGAGGCCCACGCGCTCGAGGGCGGCGTCGACGCGGGCATTCCTGGTGGCGGGGGACGTGTGGCGGTCCGCGGCATCGAAACGCTGGAGGTTCGCCCGCCCGGAGAGGAACGGGTAGATGGCGGGGCCTTCGACGAGTGCGCCTACCCTCGGCAACACCGTTCGGGCATCCTTCGGCATTCCGCCGTCCAGCAGGCGGATCTCACCGCTTGACGCCGCGGCCAGGCCGAGGAGCATGCGGATGGTGGTTGTCTTCCCCGACCCGTTGGGGCCGAGGAACCCGAACACCGTGCCGCGGGGTACGGCCAGATCGACGTCGTCGACGGCTTTCTGTCTGCCGAAGGCCTTCGTCAGGCCGTGCGTCTCGATCGCGAAGTCGCCGGCGCTCACCCGCGGGCCCGCACGAAGGGTGCGGACCGCGCCGGTAATCCTGCGGTCACTGCTGTGAAGCTGCGACGAGCTGGTCCACGCCGACGGCGCCTGCGAGGATGCGTCCATCATCGGTCACCAGCACCGAGACGAGCGAGGTCTGCAGCGCGCGTCCACCGTCGACCTCGGTGAGTGCCTGCTCCAGGAGGGCCCCTGCGCCGGCCACATCCTCAGGATCCATGCCCGGCTTGATCTCCATGATCTCGCCCATGCCGGCTGCCTCACCGCTGCCGAGGTTCAGTCCGAGCCCGGCTGCGCTTCCGGCGGGCAGTTCCACGATGGTGCTCCAACCCTCGCCGATGATGTCGGGCTTCTCCGGAGCCTCTGCCGGCATCGCCTCCGGTGTGGCCTCGAGCTTCGCCCTCGCCTCATCGGCCGTGGGTGCTTCCGTGACGGTGGCGCCGACGGGCGGGGTGAACTGGAAGATCGCCGCGTCAGGGGTGGTGAAGTCCACTGCGCTGAAGCCTGCCGTGAAGGCGGCCTCCTCCTGGCCCTTGGCCTCAACGCTGACGCTGAGGGGGACGCCCGTTTCCGAATCCACGCTCACGGCGATGGATCCGATGAGGGTGGCGGAGTCTTCCGGGGTGAGCAGGAGTTGGTAGGCGCTGCGGCCGGCAACGCGGCTGGTGCCGTCCACCGTGACCTCGGTGCTGGGATCGATCGTCGCGAGGAAGGTCTGCGCGAGTTCGGCCGGGGTGCGGGGGACGTTCTGCAGTTCGGGGTACTCGGCGGCCTTCTGCTGGAGCTTCGCCTCGAGCTGCGCCCTGGTGGCGTCCTTGTCCGGCAGGACGGCGTGAGTGGCCTCGTTGGACCGGGAGTCGTAGTACCAGGCGTCGTTCTCGTTGATGACGACGTCGCGCTCCGCCAGCTGATCGAGGACCTGGACACGCGCCCTGTCCGTCCCGTCGACGTAGATCTGGGCGGTGTGCTCGCCTGTCAGGAGTTCGAGTGCTGCGGACGTCGGATCCGAGCTCGAGGTGCCTCCCGGCGGAGTGGCAACGCCAGCCATGTCCGGAAGTCCGAGGTTGGACGACTGCTCCACGGTGCCGGAATAGGCGTCGTCGGCACCGGTGGCTACGAACTCGAGCAGCTCCTGCGCGGTCTTCGCGGGGAGTTGCGGTTGAGCTTCGGCGACGGCGGAACCGCTCACGGCAGCAGCGACGATGACGACTGGGACGATGCCGGCGGGTAGCCAGCGCCAGTTCTTGTTCATGGTTGAACCTTCCGAACGTATCTGTGCCCCATCTGATGCCGACGCTACACCTGCAGACCGACTTTTTCCCGGGGTACGTGCACTGGATGAACGTGCGGGACAGCTGAGGCGTGCCGCGGTATGGCTGCTTTGGAACGACACGTCGGCTGATTGCGCCCGACACGCGGAAAGGGGCGGCCGAAGCCGCCCCTTCCTGCCTGCTGGTGGCTCAGCGGGTGACGCGACGGCGGCCGGCGACGGACTCGGCGACGCCGATCAGCAGCACCGCCGCGATGACCGACACGATGAACCCGAGCACATTCAGTTCGAAGATCTGGCCGGTGCCGAGGAGGCTCGCGATGGTGCCGCCGATGATCGAGCCGACGAGGCCCAATAACAGCGTGGCGACCAGGCCGAGGTTCTGCTTGCCCGGTTTGATGAGCCGCGCCAGTGCGCCGATGATGAGGCCGGCGAGGATGAATCCGATCATGGTCAATGTCCTTCTCTAAGCCCGCGGTTGCGGGAAGTCCCTTGGTAATGCTGGTGCCGGCGCCGCGTCGGCCTTGCGGATCGCCCTGCGGCAAGGGCACGGCTCACGCATGGCCGGGTTGCCACCAACGTCGATCAGTCCAACGATAGAGGAATGCGAAGCTTACTGAGGAATTTCTGATGGCGCGGTCCCCTCGACAGCGCCGCCCCCATGGTTCAGTATTCGCCGGGCGGACCAGGCCCCGTGGGGCCCGCCGTGTCATTGGCCTGGTCGTCGGATGGCTCTTGGTGCTGATCGGCCTCGCCGCCCTCGTGCTTCCAGGTCCCGGGCTGCTGGCCCTCGTGGCCGGACTCGCCGTGCTCGCGCAGCAATACGAGTGGGCGAGGCGCTGGCTGCAGCCCGTGAAGCAGAAGGCTTTCGCTGCGGCCGCGCACGGGGTGAGGACCAGGAGTGCCATTGCCCTCAGCTTCACAGGTGCCCTTGTCCTGGTGCTGCTCGGCCTGCTGTGGGGGGTGAATCCTCCGGTGCCGGGCTGGTGGCCGCTCGATGGGCGATGGTGGCTTCCCGGCGGGTGGAGCGTCGGTACGAGCCTGATCCTGTCCGGACTCCTGGCCGCGGCCTTCATCGTCTACAGCATCCGGCGCTTCCGGCCGCAGGTGGACGCGTGATTTTCCAGGAGATCAGGCCCCGAGCGCCCGTACCTGGTCGAGCAACTCGTGGGCCTTCTCGTCCGCTCCGGCTTCCGTGTAGAGCCGTGCTGCTTCGGACAGGTGGTGCGCTGCCTGCTTGCGGGACTTCAGCGCAACATAGTAGTGACCCAGGCAGGACTCCAGCTCGATTCCGGACTCGAAGTCCAGGTTCTCGCGTTGGCCATTCACTTCCCCGAGCAATTCCGCCGCCGCCGGGAGATCAGCGGTCAGGAGCGCAAAGCGGGCCTTCGCAAGAAGAAGCTCGAGTTGTTGACCTTTCGTTCCGACCAATTCGAGTCCCACCTCGGCATTCCGAATAGACTCACGAACGCTCTCATCGACAAGGCCGGCCTCGAGTTTCAGATTCGCACTCGACTTATGGAAATTGGTCCACATCTCCAGATCGGCCTGGGGGAGCAGAAGTTTCGCCGCGAGAGCGTGCTGTTCGTAGCCCACTGCCACCTCACCCCTGCGGAAGGCCACATTGCCGATGGCCCAAGCCCCGTGAGCGATGATGCGGGACGGCACTGCGGGAACGTTCTCCGTGACGTCGAGGCTCATGGCGATGTCCCACGCTTCATCGAGATCACCTTTCACCGCCAAAGCCGCAATGAGGATGAATGCTGCCTGCAGACGGGCGGGCGAACTGCCAGGTAGCTCCGCCGCTAGTTCCACTGCGCGGTGTGCGAGATCGACTGCCTCCAGCAGTCGGCCTGTGCCCCGGGCGATCAAAGAGAGCCGCATCTGTACCACAGAGCGCAATTCTGGCGTCTGGGCCAACAGGGAGGAGGACTGGACGCGCAGGAGCACCGTCTCGGCCTCCTCCAGCCGGCGAAGATTGATCAGGGACTGCGCCTGCAGCATGGACATGTCCCACCAGGCGGGCCCGTTCCGCTGCTCGAAGGCGATGCTGGCGGCGTACTCGGCCTCGGAGGCCGCGAGCGTATCGTCCCGCAGGTCCCGTGCGTGATGGGCGGCGAACATCGCGGAGGTGAGAGCGGGCTGATCGTCGACAGACGGAGGTTCGACCCACCAGTTCAGGGTCTGCACATCCATGCCGAGCCGGGACGCGAAATGCTGCACCATATCGGTCGTCGGTTGGCGTTGTCCCCGCTCGAGGAGCGAGATGTAGCGGGCCGAATACACTCCCGCCCCGAGCTCTGCTTGTGTCAGTTCCTTGGCGCTGCGTGCCTGGCGCAGGATATCTCCGAAACGCATGTAGTTCTGTCCCCCTGAGAAGTCCCCGTGATCCACCTCGCATGAAGCTTCAACCAGTGACAACTCCTGTGTAACAGATGCTTCGGACATTGTGGAAAACGCTTAACAGGACACAGTGGGGCCGGCCCGATGTGTATCAGTGGTGCGGTCTAACCCGTTTCGGCAGCACAGGAGAAGCGAGCAGCGTGAGGATGCCGGCAATAGGCACGACGACCAGGCCGACCCGGAGCGATGACGCATCCGCGACAGCACCGACGATCGGAGGTGAGAACAGGAATCCGAGTCGCATCAGCCAGCTGATGACCGTCAATCCCGTGCCTGATTTGAGGCCGGGAAGCTCGTCCGCCGAGTGCATCACCGCCGGGACGAGGGTGGCGACGCCGAGGCCGGCCAGTCCGAAGCCGACGATGGTGAGCGGGATCGACGGGGACAGAAGGGCGGTGCCCATGCCGACAGCGGTCAGGATGCCACCTGCCTGTGCCACCGAGCGCTGACCGAACCTGTCCACCAGTCGGTCGCCGAAGAGGCGTCCCACGAACTGGAGGCCGACGAGCGCAACGAAGCCGAGGCCGGCGATGGTGGGCGTGGCATCGAGGGAGGTACTGAGGTAGACCGCCGCCCACGTGCTTCCGGCGTCCTCGACGAGCGCTCCGGCGATGCCGATGACGATCAGCGCGGCAAGGATGCCGAAGGTCATCATCGACCTCCGCCGGGCGGCACCGCCGGGCGCCGCTACCGGTGGTGCTTCTGCCGGCTCCGATGGCTCTGCCCCGGGCAGGAGGAAGCGGTAGCACACGAGGGTGAGCGCGGTGAAGAGCAGGAAGGACACCGTCAGGTGGAGTCCCCGGGGAACGGCGAGGCCTGCCGCTGCCGCCCCCATCAGGCCGCCGAGCACGGCTCCGATGCTCCATACGGCATGGAAGGAGTTGAGGATGGACCGCCGGTAGAGCTTCTGCACGCGCAGCCCGTGCGAGTTCTGCGCGACGTCGGTGATCGCGTCCATGGTGCCGGCCAGGAACAGGGTGGCGGTGAGGACCGCCCACGACGGAGCGACGCCGGCGAGGAGGATCGACAGGCCGATGAGGAGGGTGCCGGCGGTCGCGACGCGGGAGGACCGGTAGCGCCGGACCAGCGCACCCGACGCGAGTCCTGCCGTGATGGCGCCGAGGGGGAACGCCGCTACGGAGATGCCGAACGCAGCGTTGCTGAGGTCCAGTCCATCCTTGATCGCCGGGTAGTGCGGAAGGATGTTCGCGAAGAGCGCGCCGTTGGAAAGGAACAGGGCGCTGACAGCGAAGCGTGCCCGGCCGAGCTGCTGCGGCGTGTGCTCGGCCCGCTGTACGGAAGCGGGGGCGCTCACGGTCGGATGATCCTCTCGACGGCAGTGCGGATCGTGCCGATCTTCATGGGGTTGAGAGAGAGGGCCCGATGCAGCGTGGTTCCCTCGATCAGCGCATCGAGCATGAGTGCGGTCTCCGGATCGAAGTGATTGTGCAGGGCGTCGCGGCTACGCGCCATCCAGGCATCGGTGATGGTCCGGAACTCGGGACGCCTCGCAGCCAGTGCGTACAGCTCGAGGCTGGCAAGCATGGTGTCCGGCGCGTTGAGCGCCGTCCCCGTGATGAGGCCGACGACTGCCTCACCCGCCTCGTCGCGCGTGGCGGCGCCGGAGAGCGCCGCGTCGAAGGTGTCCGCGGTCCGGCCGGCGAGCGCGGTGAAGGCCGCATGAAGGAGGTCGTCCATGCCGTCGAAGTGGTACGTCATGGAACCGAGGGGCACATCCGCGGCGGCGGCGACCCGGCGATGCGTGGTCCCGGCGACGCCGTGTTCGGCGATGACGCCGAGCGCGGTATCGATGAGCCGTTCACGGCGGCGCGGATCGTGCCGCCGTGAACGGGCGCCGTCGGGACCGGACCGGCCGCCTGCTGTGGGAGCGGAATCCCCGGTGGCGTCATCCGAACCAGCCGGCAGGACAGGAGTCCTGGTCCGCCCGTCGTCGCCTACCTGAAGACCGTGCGTCATCCACTTCCCGTCG
Source organism: Arthrobacter sp. PL16 (assembly GCF_035985055.1). Lineage (NCBI taxonomy): Bacteria > Bacillati > Actinomycetota > Actinomycetes > Micrococcales > Micrococcaceae > Arthrobacter > Arthrobacter sp. PL16. The sequence continues at coordinate 46,114 of NZ_JAXCIC010000006.1, read as the reverse complement.
TCATCGCCTGAGGTCATGCGTACAACCGTACCCATGATGGGTACGGATGTACACACGAAGGCAGGCTCGACAGCGGTTCAAGGAACCGGCGATGCAGATATGCGGGCAGCGTGCGGAACGACGCCGATTCAGGCCTCCGGCGGCAGTGCCTCGTGGTGTGCCTCGCCCTTGGTGCGTCGGTCCTCTTTCATCTCCGCCTCGAACAGGTGGCGCTTGCCCTCGACGAGGGAATCCCTGGCCTCCTTCTCGAAGGACTTGAACTCCGAGTAGTAGTGGTCGTCGTAGTCCTCCATGATCTGGAACGTCCAGCGACCCTCGATCACGTTGCGCCCGATGATCTCGGTGACGAGCCTGTCCGCGATCTCGGTGTGGCCGGCTTTCCGAAACAGCTCCTCGGCTTCGGAGAGGTTGAGGTCCGCCTTGCCGGTGAGGCGGTGGAAGCCGTAGAGGTAGCCGCGGGCGTGCTCTACGACCTCAAGGGCTTCGGAGAGTTTCCCGAGGGCCTCGACCGTGATGTCGGAGACGCCGTCGGGACGCTGGTGGTTCGAATCGGGACCGGGAGTATCAGGAGTAGCCATACTTCGTACCGTACCCACAGAGTCCGATCCTCACACACCTCTTTCGAGCCCTCGCCCGGTCGTTGCGGCCGAGCGCATCGGCCGGCGCCAGGACCAGAAGGCCGTCGCGGCTGTGCGGAAATGCAGAAGCAGTCTGCACTATTCGACGTTGATCGGCCTGCTGTCCGACGCAATACTCATAACGCCCCGGTGTGCCTCCAGTCACAGTGCGCGCCGGCCAGCGGAGGCCGTTCCCGGCCGGCCGTGTCAACGAAGACACTGAAGGAGTAGTCCGCATGAGTTCAGCGCAGCACACACCGCCCCAGCGGGAGGAGCCCGACGTCGATGCGTCGGGCCTGAAGAAAGTCGTCGTCGCGTCGATGGCCGGCACCGTGGTCGAGTGGTACGAGTTCTTCCTCTACGCGGCCGCCGCCACCCTGGTGTTCGCTTCGGTGTTCTTCCCCACTGCGGACTCGGAGCTCGACGCGATCATCGCCGGCTTCCTGACCTACGCCGTCGGCTTCGTCGCGCGGCCCATCGGAGGAATCGTCTTCGGGCACTTCGGCGACAAGTACGGGCGCAAGCAGCTGCTGCAGGTCAGCATCATCCTCGTGGGGGTCTCGACCTTCCTCATGGGCTGCCTGCCCACGTTCGACCAGGTGGGCTACTGGGCTCCCGGACTCCTCGTGGTGCTGCGCTTCATCCAGGGCTTCGCCGTCGGCGGTGAGTGGGGCGGCGCCGTCCTCCTGGTAGCCGAGCACAGCCCCAGCAAGAGCCGTGGTTTCTGGTCCAGCTGGCCTCAGTCCGCCGTTCCCATGGGCAACCTGCTCGCGACGGGCGTGCTGTTCGGCCTCTCCGCCGTGCTCGACGAGGCGTCCTTCCTCGGCTGGGGCTGGCGCGTGGCGTTCTGGCTCTCGGCCGTGATCGTGATCGTCGGCTACTACATCCGCACGAAGGTCAACGACGCCCCGATCTTCCTCGAAGCCCGCAAGGAGGTCGTCGAGGAGTCCAAGGGCTACGGCGTCATCGAGGTCTTCAAGCGCTACCCGCGTGGCGTCTTCACCGCGATGGGCCTGCGCTTCGCCGAGAACATCCTGTACTACCTCGTGGTCACGTTCAGCATCACGTACCTGAGCACGGTGGTGGGCGAGGATCGTACGCGGATCCTGCTGCTCCTCCTCGTGGCGCACTTCCTGCACTTCTGCGCGGTGCCGATCGTCGGGCGCTACTCGGACAAGCTGGGACGCAAGCCGGTGTACCTCGCCGGTGCCGTGCTCGGCGCAACCTGGGGCTTCTTCGCCTTCCCCATGATGGATACGGGCAACGATCTCATCATCCTCGCGGCGGTCACCATCGGCCTGTTCTTCCACGCCCTGATGTACGCCGGCCAGCCCGCGATCATGGCCGAGATGTTCCCCACCCGCATGCGGTATTCGGGTGTCTCCCTCGGTTACCAGGTCACCTCGATCGTCGCAGGATCGCTGGCCCCGATCATCGCGACCACGCTCCTGCGGGACTACGGGTCCTCGACCCCCGTCGCGATCTACCTGCTGCTGGCCTGCTGCGTCACGGTGGTCGCAGTGCTGCTGCTCAAGGAGACCCGAGGCATCAGCCTGCTCGACGTCGACGAGGCGGATGCCCGCGGCACCGCGGACCTGCTGGCCGCCTCCAAGAAGTAGCGACGCCCGGTCGGACACGGTGATAAAACAGGAACGACGACGGCGGCGGACACACGCCGTCGTCGTTCCTGTCCGTGCGGAGCGTAGGGATGCGCCTGCGCCGAGGCGGTGCAGATCGGGCTGGTCAGGCGGTCAATTCGCCGTCGCGCTCGCTGATCTCCCGCTGGATCGCGGCCACCACGGCCTGGACGGCTGCCGATCGGAGCGACTCCGGCCGTGCGACGGCCCAGATGGGCAGCTGCCGGTGGAAACCGTCGTGGAGGACGGGCAGCAGCCCCGAGCCGTTCGGCACCATGAAGTTCGGGAGCAGACCGATGCCCGCCCCCGCGTGGACGGCCTCCAGCTGCGCGAAAATGCTGGTGGACTGGAAGGACGTGACCGGCATGGGCAGCTGCGAGGAGCGGTGGCCGAGTTCCCAGACCTGCAGCGCGGACTCGACATAGGAGACGAAGCTGTGGTGCCGGATGTCCTCCAGCCGCTCCGGGAGTCCGCGACGGTCCGCGTAGGCCGTGCCGGCGTAAAGGCGCAGGAAGTAGTTGGTGAGGAAGAGGGGCTCCGCGGTCACCGTCTCGGTGCGCCCCACCACCACCTCGAGGTCGACGCCCGAGCGGTTCTGGCTGGCTTTCCGCGTGGCGCTGAGCAGCTCGACGTCGAGCCTCGGGTTGTCCCGCTGCACGCGGACGAGGGCCGGCGTGATGAAGCGGGCACCGAAGCCGTCCGGTGCCCTGATCCTCAGCATGCCGGTCAGCGTGTCCGTGTTCGAGAGGCGTGCGTCGAGCTCGCCGAGGCTCAGCTCGATCGCCTCCGCCGCCGAGACGGCGTCGGCCCCCAGCGCGGTCAGCTCCCACCCCTGAGGGGTGCGTTCGAGGGTCCGGCCGCCGAGCTGCCTGTCCAGGGCGAGGATGCGGCGGGAGATGGTCGTGTGCGTGGAACCGAGGGCCTCCGCGACGGCGTTGAAGCGGCCCAGGCGGGCCACGGTCAGCAGGATGAGGAGGTCATCGGGACTCGGCAGGCGTCGGAAGTCGACCACACATCTCCATCCGCGTCCGCCTGTGCACAAATGTTCACACAGTCTGTGATTTTTCCCCTTGATCGCACTGTAGCAGTGGGAGAGGGTGGCAGAAGGTACCCACGAGCAAAGGAGCTTGGACATGGCAACGATCGGCTGGATAGGACTTGGAAACATGGGCGGTCCCATGACCGCCAACCTGGTCAAGGCGGGCCACACGGTGCGGGGCTTCGACCTCAGCGCTGATGCGGTCGCCGCAGCGGAGGCAGAGGGTGTCACGGCGGTGCCGGGCATCGCTGAGGCCGTCAGGGGCGCCGATGTGGTCTTCACGATGCTCCCCAAAGGAGACCACGCGCGGGCGGTGTACCTCGGCGACGACGGCGTCCTCGCCCACGTGGAGACCTCCACGCTCCTCGTCGACTCCTCCACCATCGACATCGAGTCCGCGGCGGCACTGCATGAAGCAGCAGCGGACAAGGGCTTCCGATTCGTCGATGCTCCGGTCTCGGGCGGCATCAGCGGAGCGAAGGCCGGCACGCTGACCTTCATGATCGGGGGCGAGGAGGGCGCCGTGAAGGACGCCACCGCGTTCATCGAACCCATGGCGAGGAACATCATCCCCACCGGCGGTGCGACCACCGGACAGGCCGCGAAGATCTGCAACAACCTGATGCTCTTCATCAATCTCGCGTCCACCGCGGAGGGCGCGGTGCTCGCGGACCGGCTGGGGCTCGACAAGCAGGTGTTCTGGGACATCGCTTCGGTGTCCTCCGGCGACAGCTGGGCCCTGCGCACCTGGTATCCCGTGCCGGGGGTGGTCGACACCGCCGCATCGAACAACGACTTCACGCCGACCTTCACCACGGAACTCGCCAACAAGGACATCGGGCTCGCCATCGCGGCCGCCCGCAGCACCGATACCCCACTGGAGATCGGCGAGCACGTCCAGCAGCTGTTCCAACGCCTCATCGATCAGGGTGAGGGCGGCAAGGACTGCTCCATGATCATCAAGCTCGTCGACGGCACCCTCTAGTCTCCGCTTCCCCACATCCCCGAAGGACTCCCATGCAGCAGATCCCGCACTACATCAACGGAACACGCGTGTCCGACGCCGAGCGCTTCGGACCGGTGTTCAATCCCGCCACGGGCGAGCAGGAGAAGGAGGTGGCCCTGGCGTCGCCGTCGCGCGTGGACGAGGCCGTCTCGGCAGCCGAGGCAGCCCTGCCCGGCTGGCGCTCAGCGAGCCTCGCCAAGCGGGCCGCCGTCTTCTACAAGGTCCGGCAACTGCTCACCGAGCGGAAGTCGGAGCTCGCGGCCATCCTGACGAGCGAGCACGGCAAGGTGCTCTCGGACGCCGAGGGAGAGATCTCCCGCGGACTCGAAAACATAGAGTTCGCCACCGGCCTCGGCCACATGCTGAAGGGCGAGCGGTCCGAGCAGGTGTCCACCGGCGTCGACGTCCACTCCATCCGCCAGCCCGTCGGCGTCGTCGCCTGCATCACGCCGTTCAATTTCCCGGCCATGGTGCCGCTGTGGATGATCGGCAGCGCCATCGCCTGCGGCAACACCGTGCTGCTGAAGCCCAGCGAGAAGGACCCCTCCTCCTCGGTGTTCATCGCCGAACTCTTCTCGGAGGCAGGCCTGCCCGACGGCGTCCTGAACGTGGTGCACGGCGACCGCGAGGCCGTGGAGACCATCCTCGACCACCCCGGTGTGAAGGCCGTCAGCTTCGTCGGGTCCACGCCCATCGCGAAGACCATCTACTCCCGTGCGGCAGCCAATGGCAAGCGCGTCCAGGCCCTGGGCGGCGCGAAGAACCACATGGTGGTCCTGCCGGACGCCGATCTCGACATGGCAGCCGACGCCGCCATCTCGGCCGCATACGGCTCGGCCGGCGAGCGCTGCATGGCGATCAGCGTCATCGTCGCCGTGGGGGAGATCGCGGACGACCTCGTGGAAGCCGTCCGGTCCCGGATGACGGGCCTGACCATCGGACCAGGCACGGACCCGAGCTCCGAGATGGGTCCGCTCATCACGGCCGAGCACCGGGACCGTGTGGCGTCCTACGTCACCAACGCGCCCGCCGAGGGCGCCACCGTCGTCGTCGACGGTACGCAGCAGCAGTTCGATTCCAACGGCTTTTTCCTCGGTGTTTCCCTCGTGGACCATGTGAAGCCGGGCATGAAGGTGTACGACGACGAGATCTTCGGGCCCGTCCTGTCCGTGGTCCGCGTCGGGTCGTACGCGGACGCGGTGCGGCTCGTGAACGAGAACCAGTACGGCAACGGCGTCGCCATCTTCACGCGCGACGGCGGGGCTGCGCGCCAGTTCGAGGTCGAGGCCGAGGCAGGGATGGTGGGCGTCAACGTGCCGATTCCCGTGCCCGTGGGCACCTACTCGTTCGGCGGCTGGAAGGATTCGCTGTTCGGCGACACCCACATGTACGGGCCGGAGAGCATCCGCTTCTACACGCGCGGCAAGGTCGTCACGACGCGCTGGCCGGACCCGTCGACGTCGAAGATCGACCTCGGCTTCCCCCAGGTCGACTGACCCCTGACCGGCGGCGGACTCCCTACCAGGACCGGGAGTCCGCCGGCCGGTGAAGGCACTAGCCCAGCTCGGGCTTCGCGATCACGGCGATGTCGTCGTCGCCGGCTCCCGCGCGCTGCGCTTCGGTCAGTGACTGCAGGACGGCGGTCACGGCCGGCAGGGGATCGGGCGTGGAGCGCAGCATCAGGCGTGCATCCTTCGCGAGGAGGTCGGCGGAGAACTGTGTGTCCCCGAAGGTCCCTGCGGTGATCACGGGTCCCTTCATGCCGGCGATGACGCCGAGACCGGTGCCCTTCAGCAGATCCAGCACGGTAGCGGCATCGAGTCCGTTCGCCTTGCCGAGGCGCAGGGCCTCGACGAGTCCCTGCAGGGTGACGCCGAGGGCGAGGTTCGCGAGCAGCTTCCCGGTGGCGGCGTCCGACGGCGTCGCGACGCGGCGCAGGCGCTCGGCGTCGCCCCAGAGCATCGCGAGGGGCTCGACGACGTCGACGTCCTCCTTCGCGCCGCCGAGCAGAACGCCCAGCTGACCGGCCCGCGCCGGGGCGAGGCTTCCGATGACGGGGCCGTGCACATAGCGGATGCCGGCCGCCGAGGCGTAGTTGGCGAACTCGCGGGCGTCCTCGGGCGAGACCGTGGTGACGTCGAACCAGACGGCCTCCGCCGGGATCTCCAGGCCGGAGAGCACCACCTCCCGGACGGTGTCCGGCCCGAAGAGCACGGTCATCACGACGTCCGCCTTCCGAACCGCGTCTTCGGGGGAGGTCGCCTGCGTGGCTCCCGCGTCACGCAGGCCTTCCGCAGCGGCGGCCGTACGGTTCCAAACGGTCACCTCATGGCCGGCCTGCAGCAGGTGCACACCGAGTTCGTGTCCCATACGTCCGACGCCGAGCAGTGCGATCTTCATGAAGTCCTCCGGGTGCTGGTTGATGTCCCCACGACAGTATTGCGTCGGGCGTGGTTCAGTCCTTGCCGCCGTGGGCCTCGACGGCCACCGGCTGCCATTTCTCCCACGACGCCAGCCGCGACTCGTAGTCCGCCTTCGCGATGCCGAGCGGTGCCTCGCCGAAGAACGCGCGCAGCGGCGGATCGTCGCTGTCGACGATCGTGAGAATGGGTCCGCGTGTCGACTTGGGGTCGCCGGGCGTCCCGGCACGGCTCGGTCGGTTCGCGGCCTGCTCCCGGACGCCGTCGTAGGCGGGGATCGCGGTGGCATGCTTCGCAGAGCTGCCGCCCCAGTCGGTCGAGAACCCGCCCGGCTCGATCAGCGTCACCTTGACGCCGAACCCGGCAACCTCCTGGGACAACGCCTGGCTCAGCCCTTCGAGGGCCCACTTCGACGCGTGGTAGGCGCCGACGGTCGGAAAGGCCGAGATACCGCCGATCGAGGACACCTGGATGATGTGGCCACTGCCCTGAGCGCGGAGGTACGGAAGTGCCGCCTGGGTGACCCAGACGGCGCCGAAGAGGTTCGTCTCGAGCTGATCGCGCACCTCGGCCTCCGACAGTTCCTCGACCATGCCGAATTGCCCGTAGCCCGCGTTGTTGATGACGACGTCGAGCCTGCCGAAGCGCTCCTGCGCCTGCCGGACGGCGGCGAAGACGGCGGCGCGGTCAGTCACGTCGAGCGCCAGCGGCAGGACCCGATCGCCGTACGTATCGACCAGGGCCGTGAGGCTGTCGGTGCTGCGCGCGGTGGCAGCGACGGAATCTCCCCGTTCGAGGGCGGCTTCCGCCCACTCACGGCCGAAGCCGCGGGATGTCCCGGTGATGAACCAGATCTTGCTCATGGTGTTCTCCTTCGCCGGCGGGAGGGAATCAGTCGGCGCTGATCTGGTGGCGGAAAGTGCTCCGCTGCGCGTGGAGATCCCAGATCACCCCGGCCAGGACAGCGGGGTCCTTCTCGGGGTCGCCCTCGATGATCCGGCCGCCGATGATGAGCTGCGACACGTGGATCCCCTCCTCGCCGAGCACCTCGTGCAGCAGCTGGGCGTAGGCGGCCTGGCCGGCGAAGGCGACCGACGTACCCGTGACGGCACGGCCCGGCTTCACGGCCGAACCACCGTTGATGAACAGGATGGTGCCGCGGTTCTCGCCGAGGAACCGCATGCCCGGAAGAACCTGGTGGACGGCTGCCACCGGGCCGTAGATGGAGAACTCCACCGGACCCTTGAGGTCGGCCGGAGTCGTCTCCAGGACGGGCCGCATGAAGTCCTTCTGCGGAAGGGGGCTGTACTGCAGCACCTCGATGGGCCCGAGAGTCTCGGTGGCTGCCTCGAGTGCCGCGGCGATGGACTCCGGATCACGGACGTCGGCGGCGAATCCGCGGGCCTGGATGCCTTCCTTGCCGAGGTCCTCAGCGAGGGCGTCCAGCTTTCCCTGGCTGCGGGAGATGAGGGCGACGGAGAACCCTTCTGCCCCGAAACGCCGTGCCACCGCGGCCCCGAGGCCGCGTCCTGCTCCGATGATCGCAATAGTTGTCATGCTTGGTGCAATTGATCAGGCCTCTGAATAATTCCGGGCGAGCGGCCACGGCTGCTGCTTCGGTGCAGCAGCGCAGGGCCGGGCTGTGCACTGAATCCGAGCAAGCGCACAGGCCGGGCCCTGCGGCGAATCGGTGCGATCGCATGCGCCGGGCTCTGCGGCGCCAGGGCAAGCAGGGCGCCCGCCGCAAGGCCCCGCAGGCCTTCGTCGCTCGATTGACACGCCTCTGATCCCTCCCGTAAGAAGAATGCTGTGCGTGGAACGGCGCCCCCTCTCCGGCCCTGTTCCGCCGATACATTCATCCCCCCACGCAGTAAGAGGGACCAAACCCGTGACTTCAACCGTCAACCCCGGCGTCGAATCAGCCGTTGACGCCACTGCGCAGCTCGCTCCCGAGGCACTCGCGGAGCGCATGCAGGATCCGGACTGGTGGCGCCAGGCCGCCGTGTACCAGATCTACCCGCGGAGCTTCGCCGATTCCAACGGCGACGGCATCGGCGACCTGAAGGGCATCACGTCCCGCATCCCGTACTTGAAGGCACTCGGAGTGGACGCCGTGTGGCTCAGCCCCTTCTACCCCTCCGCGCTCGCGGACGGCGGGTACGACGTCGACGACTACCGCGACGTCGATCCCAAGCTGGGCACGCTCGAGGACTTCGACGAGATGATCTCCGCCCTGCACGAGGCGGGTATCAAGCTCGTCGCGGACATCGTTCCCAACCACACCTCCAACCGGCACGCCTGGTTCCGGGAGGCGCTGGCGTCTCCGAGGGATTCCGCCGCCCGCAACCGGTACATCTTCCGCGACGGCAGGGGACCGAACGGGGACGAGGCTCCCTCGGACTGGGAGTCCGTCTTCGGCGGCCCGGCGTGGGAGCGCACCGAGGATGGCCAGTGGTACATGCACATCTTCGCCCGGGAGCAGCCGGACCTGAACTGGGACAACCGGGAGGTCCGCGACGACTTCCTGACGACCCTCCGCTTCTGGTCCGACCGCGGCGTGGACGGGTTCCGCGTCGATGTGGCTCATGCCCTCACCAAGGATATGACCGAGCCGCTTCCGTCCAAGGCCGAGCTCGGCCCAGAGGGCGGGAACAACAATGGGTTGCACCCCTTCTGGGACCGCGACGAGGTCCACGAGGTGTTCGCCGAGTGGCGGGAGGTCTTCAACGAGTACACCCCACCGCGTACAGCCGTCGCCGAGGCCTGGGTGCACGCCGACCGCCGCGCCCGCTATGCCAGCCCGGAGGGACTCGGCCAGGCCTTCAACTTCGACCTGCTGAAGGCCGACTGGGATGCCCGCCAGTTCCGCGACATCATCACGAAGAACCTCGTCGAGGCGACGTCCTCCGGCGCGTCGTCGACCTGGGTCTTCTCCAACCACGACGTCGTCCGCCATGCCACGCGCTACGGCCTGCCGCCGGCAGGCCCCGATAGCAACGACGGCAAGGCCGGCCAGGGTGGTCAGGGCGGTCAGGACGGCGCCGCGTGGCTGATGAGCGGCGGCACGGAGCCGGAACTGGACCGGGAGCTCGGTGAGCGACGGGCGCGCGCAGTCTCGCAGCTCATGCTCGCCCTGCCCGGCTCCGCCTACCTCTACCAGGGGGAGGAGCTCGGCCTGCACGAGGTCGCCGACATCGCCGACGAGGATCGCCAGGACCCCACGTTCTTCCGTAACCGGGGCGTGGACGTGGGCCGCGACGGGTGCCGGGTGCCACTCCCATGGACGGCCGACGGGGAGTCCTTCGGCTTCGGCTTCGCAGGGGCGCACCTGCCGCAGCCTTCCTGGTTCGGCGAGTACGCCGTCGAGGTGCAGGAGGGCGACGCCGCTTCCACCCTCAGCTTCTACCGCCGCGCGCTCGAGTTGCGGCGCGAGCTGCAGGGGGAGGAGGAGTTCGAGTGGATCGACGAGCCCTCCGCCGACGTCCTGCATTTCACGCGTCCGAGCGGCTGGCACAGCATCACCAACTTCGGCTCGGCCCCGGTGGACCTGCCCTCAGGGACGGTGCTGCTGAGCAGCTCACCCCTGGAGGACGGCAGGCTGCCCGCCGGCACGACGGCCTGGCTGGTCTAGCTCCTCGCTTTCCCGGCCGGCGGCGGGTCACCCTTCGAGGGCGGCCCGCCGCCGTCGTCCGGGGTGGTTCCGCAGCGTGCTCGAACGGCCGTCGTTCACGTCTTCTGCGCGGGAACCGTGTGTCGCGCCAGGACACGCCGTCGGCCGGCCGATCTGTCCGCTGAAGCCGTGAACGAGCGTCGCGCCCGCACGCCAGCGCACCCGCAACCGGACGAGCGTCGCGCCAGGACACGCCGTCGTCCGGGGTGGTTCCGCAGCGTGCTCGAACGGCCGTGGTTCACGTCTTCTGCACGGGAAGCGAGTGTCGTGCCACGACACGCCGTCGTCCGGGGTAGTTCCGCAGCGTGCTCGAACGGCCGTCGTTCACGTCTTCTGCGCGGGAAACGTGTGTCGCACCAGGACACGCCGTCGTCCGGCCGATCTGTCCGCTGAAGCCGTGAACGAGCGTCGCGCCCGCACCCGAACCCGCCGCACCCGCACCCACACGCAGCGGCACAGCCCGCACGCGGCACAGCCCGCACTCCGCACCCGAACCCACACGCAGCGGCACCGCACCGCCAGCTCGTCCGGCCCAGGGAAATGGGTTGCACGCCCTGTCGCGGCCTCGGAATACTGGAGTCGAAGTGGAAACGACGCGGGAGGGCAGCAGCATCAGCGGGTCCAGGGAGCACGAGGAGCGGTTGCGGAAGGCAAGCCAGTATCGTGCGGCGCGTGACGGCGGCGATCCATCGGACGTGATGGCCGAACTGGCACGCCAGAACGACGACGGCGACGCACCGAACGGCGAGCTCGCGCCGCTGCGCGAGGGCGAGGACGAGGTCAAGCGGGCGCGGCTGATCGTCGACCGTGCCATGGCGCGCGGCGAATTCGACAACCTCGCGCTGGCCGGCAAGCCGATCCCGGGGCTGGGGGAGGCCCACGACCCCGACTGGTGGGTCAAGGGCCTGATCCAGCGCGAGAACATCACGGGTCTGGGACCGCGGGCCATCCTGCTGCGGACGGAGGACGCCGAGCTGGACGACCGCCTCGACCGCCAGTACACCGAGAAACAGGTGCGGGAGGTCCTCGAGGACTTCAACTACCGCGTCATCGATGCGCGACGACAGCTCCTCGGCGGCCCACCCGTCATCACGAAGCTCCGCGACGTCGACGCCGAAGTGCAGCGCTGGCGCGAGCGCCGGGAGGCGTCCCGCCGGGCAGCCGAGGCCGCCGCTCCGCCCGAGCCTGTGAAAGCGACCTTCTGGCGCCGGGTCTGGCGCGGCTCCAGCTGAGTGCGGGTCGCGGGTATGACGCTTCGTTCCGGCCTCTCCTGCGGGCCGGTTCCTAGTTGGGAATGACGGAGAAGAGGAACTTCTTTCTCACCATGACCCAGATGACCAGGGTCACCACGGCGTGGATGACGAAGCCCTGCCAGAAGCTCGATCGGTCCAGGCCCGGCAGGTTGCCGACCATGAGCACGAAGTAGACGTGGACGATGAACACGTACAGGCTCGCGCGCCCCAGCGGAACGTACAACCAGCCCGTCAACCTGCTGATCGGTCGCCAGAACGAGGTCAGGATCACGTGTGCGGCAAGGATGAAGAAGGCCAGGTTGACGAGCCTGCCGGGTTGGAGGGACACCCGTACGTACGCGGACTCGTACAGCGTCTCGTAGAAGCCGGGGGGAACGAACGGAAGCCCGACCCCCAGCGCATGGTTGAGCCACAGCGTCCCGAGCACGAGTGCATAGCTGCCGGTGAGGGCAGCGACCAGGATCTTCCCCTTCCGCGTGCTCAGCGCGTCGATGATGGCCCGGCGGTGGAAGCCGAGGACTACGCCGTGGACGAAGATCACCTGCCAGGTCAGCAGCGGGAAGACATCCTGGAACTGGGAGTTCAGCACCCGCAGGGAGAAGATCGCATCGAGCAGGTAGAGAGCCCAGCTGATGGCCAGGAGAAGCCACCACAGCTTCTTCCGGAGCATCAGGACCAGCAGGGGAACAGTGAGGGTCAGCACCACGTAGAGGCCCATGATGTTGAACGCCCACGGGCCCATACTCAGCAGCAGCAGGTCCCGCACGGCGTAGCCGGGCGGTGGATAGTCGAACAGTCGCTGCACGTTCGGGTAGAGGTCGTACACGCGGCCTGCGGCTTCCGTGCCCGCTCCACCGGTCCCGCGGTCCGTGAAGGTGGTCAGCACGGAGGCATCGATGAAGGGCACCAGGGAGAGCAGGTAGACGGTGATCACCACCGCGAGGGCCGTCAGGTAGAGCTTCAGTGCCCGGCGCGAGGTGGCCTTCGCGGCAGCCAGGGCTCCCCGCCGTTCCACGGCGATGGGGTGGACCATTCCCAGCACTACTCCGGACAGCAGGACGAACAGTTCCGCGCCCGTGATGGTGCCGATGAGGTTGCGTGAGATGAAGGACCACGGCCCGGCCACCTCGATATGGGTGACCACGACCGAGGTGATGATCCAGCCGCGGAGGAGGTCGATCCGGGCGTCCCGGGGCTCCCGCTCATGGGGGTAGCGCCACTGCGGTACGACACGCTTGGCGACTCCTGCCAGCAGGACCAGGGCGAAGAGTCCGACGACGCACAGGACCAGCCACCCCATGACCGCGCTGACCGTTCCACCAGGCTGCCATACCTGGTTCGTCGACTCGTTCGCGTCCTCCTGCTCGACGACGTCGGTGACAGGACCACGGATGATGCCGGGCGTCCGGTCGAGGGTGCCGCGCAGGACGGCCGCCGTCGCACTGTCCGCTGACAGGCCCCAGTCCACGACGTGCCCGTCCGCCTCGGGCTCCGGCCGGGATGCCTCGAGCCAGGCCACCATGCCCAGCTCCGGGTACTGCGCTGCGAGTGCGGGGTCGAACAGTTGATCGAGCCACGCCCGCTTGATGTCGGATTCGGGCGCACTGTCAGCGTCCTCGGGGTCGAACAGCGCCGCGGTCTGGACCAGGAACCGCTTGCCCTTCTCCGCGGCGTAGGTTCTGGCGAAATCGATACGCGGGGCTCCGGGGGCCATTCCGTAGGTGCCCGCGAGCTGGTCGGCGAACTTGTCCGGTTCAGGCAGCACGGACGTCGTGATCGCGCCGGAGTACTCGCGCGTGCCGTCCTCGGCCGTCGTCGTTCCCTGCTCGGAGTTGCCGAACTCGTAGCTGCCGAAGTGGTACATGGACAGGCCTACCCAGTCCACGGCGTCATCACCCGGATAGTAGGGCTGGTAGGGGTCATCGCCCGCGTCGATCAGGCTGTTGCCGTTCGTGTCGAGGGTAGTGACGGCTCCTGCCGTGCGCCCTTCCAGTGCTCCGTAGGCCTCGGTGAAGGGATAGCCGGCCGCGTACGACGGCGACCACACCATCTCCGCGGTCGGAACCTCGGCGTGGACAGCGACAGCAACGGTGCGGAAGGCATCGATGTAGTCCTCGGGCTGCTGGCCCCAACGGAACCACGTGCCGTTCATCTCCGGCGCGAAGCGGACGAAGAACGCGGTGCGGAACTCCTCGCTGATGCGGTGCAGGGTGCCGGCGAGGCGTCGGGCGTCGTCCTCGGTGAGCTGATCGAGGGACACCGTGGGCTCGAGGGTGATGACGGCGAGCGAACCCAGCGATGATCCCTGGCGGGCGAGGTCTTCGAGGGACCGCTCGGCCTCGTCGTCGAGCGGGTAGGCGACAGGCCTGCTGAAGAACGACGGCGTGATGCCCGTGCGGTCGGCGTAGGCGCGGGCATTGTCGGTCGACCAGTCGAGTTCGGGACCGAAGGAGAGGCCCTCCGCGAACACCCCCGGATCCTCGACCGGCTGCTGGTCGGTGGTCGTGGTGGTAGCAGGCACGCTACCCGGAGCCGCCTGCGCAGGCAGGGCGCCGGTCAGGATGCCGGCGACGAGGGTCACCATCAGCAGCAGGGTGGCCGTCCACCGCTGCCTCGGCCCCGCAGTGATCGCCGTCATCCCTTCGCTTCCTGCCTCGCCTTCGCCGCCGCTATGTCCGACTGGTAGTGCTCATAGCCGCGGTACCTGACGGCCTCGATGATGACGCTGAAGATCACCAGGTCGAAGACGACCCAGACGATGTTGACCGATGTGCCGAGGATGTCGGCCTGGCCGACCGCCATGCGGATGACGCCGACCACCGCCGCCGCGACCAGCAGGCCCATAGCCCACAGCTGGGGCTTCACGAGGTCCCACCGGAGCGTCGTGTCCTGCTGCAGGGTCTTGGGCGTCACGGCGAAGTCAAGGCTGCGGCCCATGTACACGTTGCCGAACGCCGACGTGATCGAACGGATCCAGACCGGGAAGAGTGCGAGCGAGTACTGCTGGCCGCGCCAGGTCTTCACACCCTTCCCGACGACGGCGAACAGCAGCTGGTTGACCAGCAGGAACGGGATGAGGCGGACGAAGAACTCGGTGCTGATCGAGTTGACCGGAAGGATCCCGAGGGTCAGGTAGATGATCGGTGCCGCGATGTAGATGAGGGCGGCGAAGCCGGAGAGATAGCTCCACATCGTTGCCCCGTACATCAGTTTCTGGGCGAAAGTCAGGCCCTTCTGGGCGAACGGGTTCTCGCGGAACATCACCTGGATGGTGCCCTGGGCCCAGCGCAGGCGCTGGGTCAGCATGGAGTTCAAGTCCTCGGGGGCGAGGCCGTCCGCGAGCTTCTCGTGGTGGTAGGCCGATTCCCAGCCCAGGGAGTGGAGGCGCATGCAGGTGGCCATGTCCTCGGTGACCGAGATGGTGGCCATCGGCATGACGGCCTGCGCCTCGCCGCCGCGGTCGGCATTCACCGACTCGAGGAGCAGCCGGACGGCGTCGATCGCGGCGAGGGGGGACCAGGAGCGCTGCGCCAGCTGGTCCAGCGCGGTGTCGTCGACGACGGCGAGGCCGGGGGTGCCCAGCGAGGCGTTCTGCAGTCCCTCGTCGAGACCCTCGATGCCGAGGTCCGCAAGGGACGCGAGGTCCTCGTGGAAGGCGGCGATATCCGCGGCGACGAGGTTGCGCGTGACCGCCACGACCCGCTGCTGGAACTCGTAGGTCACCTCGGAGATGCCGTGGCCCTTCTGGAGGCGGCGCCGTACGCGCCGAAGATCCTTCGCCACGAGGTCGAGGGCTTCCTCCACGCGCTCGTTGTCCGGCTCCAGGTTCTTCTTGGCCTTCGCAAGGACCTTCCCCGACGTCTTCAGTGCCTTGTGCAGGGCGAGCTCGATCTCGGTGACGTAGCGGGTGACGCCGAGCTGCATGAGCGCCTCACGACGGATGATCGCATTCGATCCGCAGAAGAAGGCGGCGTTCCACCCGTCCTTACCCTGCTGGATGGGTCCGTAGAAGAGGGGTGCCTGACTGCCCAGGGGGTCCGAGTCCGGCACGTTGATGAAGACCTGGGGCGTTTGCACCAGGGCCATCTTCTCGTTCGTGAAGTACCCCAGCGTCCGGTCGAGGATGAGCGGATCCGGGATCTGGTCGGCATCGAGGATGACCAGGAACTCACCGTCCGTGGACATGAGCGCATTGTTCAGGTTTCCGGCCTTGGCGTGGCGCGGCATGTCCTTCCAGTCAGCCGACCGCGTGATCCAGCCGATGCCCTCCGCCTCTGCCGCTTCGCGCACCTCGGCCCGGTTGCCGTCGTCGAGGATCCAGGTGTTGTGCGGGTACCGGATGGCCTTCGCGGCCCGGGCCGTCGTCAGCACCAGGTCGAGGGGCTCGTTGTAGGTGGTGATGAAGACGTCGACCGTGAGGCCCTCGGGCGCCTCCGGGGGCTCCCTCCGCTTCAGTCTCCAGACCGTGAAGCCGAACAGGAGCGAATCGATCAGCGAGTACGTCTCCGCCAGCACCAGGGGGATGGCGATCCACCACGCATCCCAGTTGATGGAGAACAGCCAGCGCCACGCGATGTAGTTGATGCCGAGGAGTGCCGTCACCAGCACGATGGCACGGATGAGGAAGGTCCTGCCGCCGGAATCCGAGCGTGGTGCCTCGGCGGAAGGATGGCTCGCTGACATGGTCCAGGTCTCTCCACTCGCTGCCACGGCGCACGGCGGCACCGCCTCGGTGACTTATGTGCGCCGGGCTGACCGCACTGAGACACTCACCGGGTCCCTGAGGGACCTTCGCAGCATTGGATCCAAAATACCCGAGAGTGGGACGACGACCGTACACGCGGGGGGTCGGCTGGAGACGGTGTGTCCTTACATCTCCGCGTACCGCTTCGCCTGCCCGAGCGCTCCGCGCAAGCCGTCGGCGTCCAGTACCGTTCCGTAGGCCGGGGTGTCCCGCTGGAATCGCCATCCCTCGGCGAGGGCACCCGCGTCCACGGCGTCGAAGCCGAACTCGTCAAGGAGGTCCACGACGGCCTGTTTGGCATCCGGCGCGTCGCCCGCGATCGGAAGCGCCCGCCGGCCCGGTGTCCCGGCGGGCGTGCCGCCGGTGGTCAGCTGCGCGAAATGGATGGTGTTGAAGGCCTTGACCACGGACGAGTCGGGGAGGTGGCGCTGAAGCATCTCGCTCGTGGTCGAGGTCTCGTCCTCGAGGTCGGCGATCCGGCCGTCACGCTGCGGGTAGTAGTTGCAGGTATCGATCACCAACTTGCCCGCGAGGGGTTCCACCGGAACGGAGTCGATGTCCTTCTGCGGAATGGTGACGACGACGACGTCGCCCAGCCTCGCGGCGTCCTCGACGCTCCCGGCCCGTGCCGCGTCGCCGAGTTCGTCCACGAGGCCGCGGAGCGTCTCCGGACCCCGTGAGTTGCTCATGATCACGTGGTAGCCGCGGGCGACGGCGAGGCGGGCGAGCTGCGAGCCGATGTTGCCGCTGCCGATGAAGCCGATGGTGCTGCGCGTGGTGTCCGTCGAGGGTGTCGTGTTCTCAGTCATGCCCTGGACAACCCCTGGGAACCGCGGTTATTCCTCAGCCGGCCCGTCCGCCGTCGGTCCATACGTAGAACTTCTCCGGGCGCCCCGCCGAACCGTACTGCGGCACGATGCGTGCCTGCCCCCGCGAGACGAGGAACTCGAGGTACCGACGGGCACTGACACGGGCCATGCCGAGACGATCGGCGACATCCGAGGCCGAGGTGCCGCGCCCGTGGCCGCGCAGGTCCAGCATGACGGCGTCGAGGGTCGGAGCCGACAGTCCCTTGGGCGTCGCGACGGTGACAGGGCCCGACGGCGCCCCGCCCGCGCCTGCTCCCGCCGTCGTGCGCAGCAGCTGGTCGATGCGCCCCTGGTCGAGCGCCGCGGACCCGTCGACCGCATGCGTGTCGAGCTCGCGGCGGTAGGCGACGTAGTGGTCGAGCCGCTGGTTGAGGACGGCTGCGTTGAAGGGCTTCACGAGGTAATGCAGCACGCCGCCCGCGACTGCGGCCCGCACGGTGTCGAGCTCCCGGGCGGCGGTGATGGCGATGACGTCGAGCGGCTCGCCCGGCCGGTTCCGCAGCGCGCGCAGCACGTCGATGCCCGTCATGTCCGGGAGGTGGATGTCCAGCAGCACCAGCCGCGGCCGGAGTTCGTCCGCCAGTTCCAGCGCCCGGGCCCCGGTGTGGGCCGCGCCGACGACGTCGAAGGCGCCGTGGGCGAGCAGGAACCCGGTGTGGATCCCCGCCACCTCGTGGTCGTCGTCGACGACGAGGGTGGGGATCAGCGGACAACCCGGGGGAAGCACGGTCATGGCACCTGCAGCGTGGAACGGGGCGCCGCGACGAGCGAGGGTGCGAGCCACACGGTGAACTCCGCGCCCCCGAGCTCGGCGTCATCGACCACGACCTGCCCGGAGCGGCGTCGGGCGATGCGGTCCACGAGCGCGAGGCCGAAGCCGCGCGTCCCGGTGTGCCCGCCGTCCTTGGTCGAGTAGCCGGACGAGAAGATGCCGTCGATGTCCTCGGCCGCGATGCCGGGTCCGTTGTCCGAGACCTCGATGCGCAGGGCGTCGGCATCCATCTCCAGGTGGACGGTGATGCGGCCGTCCGTCCGGCCGCTCCCGGTCACGGCCTCGATCGCGTTGTCGATCAGGATGCCGAGGATGGTGACGACGTCGGTGGTGCCGTCGGGTTCGAGCGTCGAGGTGTCGCTGATGGACAGGGTGATGCCCTTCTCTGCGGCGATGGTGCTCTTGGTCATGAGCAGGCTCGCCGCGTCCGGGTCCTGGATCCCGGGTGCGATGGTCCCGGAGACCAGCGACCCGCCGTGGCCCGAGCGGGAGATGAAGTCCACGGCCTGCTCCGTCCGGCCGAGTTCGAGCAACCCCGAGATGGTGTGCATCCGGTTGGCGAATTCGTGGGCCTGGGCGCGGAGGGCCTGGGTCGCGTCGCGCTCGCCGTCGAGGTCGGTCAGCAGCTGGTAGAGCTCCGTGCGGTCACGAAGGATCATCACGCGTCCCACCCGGGTCCCGTCGACGGAGGCATCGGAGGTGCGGGCAAGGAGCACACGTTCCCCGGACAGGACTGTTTCATCGGTGTCGGCGGGATCGGTGAGGAGGAGCGCGAGGGCGGGCTCCATGACGTCCTCCGCCAGCTGGCCGGTGGCGGAATCGTCGAGATCGAGGAGCCGTTTGGCCTCGTCGTTGAGGAGCGCGATCCGGTGGTGCTCGTCGACGGCGACCATGCCTTCGCTGATGCCGTGGATCATGGCGTCGCGGGTCTCGAGGAGGGAGGCGATCTGCTCCGGCTCCAGGCGGTAGATCCGCCGCCAGACGAGCCTGGAGATCCAGATGGCCCCGGCGGACCCGACGAGTGCGGCGACGATCAGCCACGCCAGCAGGCGGGGAAGGTCCTCGTAGAGGTCGGCGTCGAGCTCTGATTCGAGGGTACCCACCGACGCAGTGCCGATGATGCCGCCGTCGTCGCCGTAGATCGGTACCTTCACCCGCCACGACTCACCGAGGGTCCCGGTCTGGGTGCCTACGAAGGTCTTTCCCGACAGGGGGACCGATGGGTCCGTGGAGACGAGTCGACCGATCAGGTCGGGATTCGGGTGCGAGTATCGGATGCCCTCCTCATCGGTGACGACGACGTACGTCACGCCCGTGGACTGGCGGATGAGGTCCGCGATGGGCTGGATCGTGGCGCTGGGGTCCGCTTCGTCGAAGGCCTCGATCACGGAGGGCAGTTGCGCCACCGACTGGGCGACGCCGACCATGCGGTCCTCGTACTGCTCGCGGATCTGCATGCGCTGCATGGTGACGGCAGTGGAACCGGCGACGGCGACGATGACGAGCACGATGGCCAGTTGCAGCAGGAACAGCTGCGATCGAAGCGACATCGTTTTGATCATCCCCTTAGTGTGACACGCACTTCTGCGTTCCGATCGGCTGCCTGAGGACCTGTGACCACAAAGACCACTACGAGCACTACGACCGCATTCTTTACCCCCGGTCGGTGTGCTTCCTACCCTGAGGAAAGCAGTGGTGACCCCCATCACACCTCGCAGCACATCTCAAGGAAGAGAAGATCATGACGATCGATCGCACAACGGCGCGCCGTTCGACCCTCACCACCCTCGCCCTCGTCTCCGCCCTGGCCCTTTCGGCCTGCGGTTCGATGACGCAGAGCACTACCGCCGAGGAACCGGACGGAACCATCGAGAAGCTCAACATCGTGGTTCCCGCAGATCCGGGTGGCGGCTGGGACCAGACAGGCCGTGCCATGGAGGCGGACCTCAAGGAGAACGACCTCGTGGGCAATGCCTCCGTGGTCAACGTCGGTGGTGCCGGCGGTACCAACGGCCTCGCCCAGCTCGTCACCGAGACGGACCCCAACACGCTCATGGTCATGGGCTACGTCATGGTCGGCGCGGTCGAGACCAACAACGCGGCCAACCGGATCGAGGACACGACGCCGATCGCCCGCCTCACCGAGGAGCCCCTCGTGATCGTGGTCCCCGCCGACTCGCCGTACCAGTCCGTCCAGGACCTGCTCGATGACATCGAGTCCAAGGGCCAGGGCGTTTCCATCACCGGCGGTTCGGCCGGAGGCGCGGACCACATCCTCGCCGGTTCGGTCCTCAAGGAGGCCGGTATCGCGCCCGAGAACCTGAACTACATCCCCTACTCCGGCGGCGGCGAGTCCCTCGCGGCACTGCTCGGCAACAAGGTCAACGCCGGCATCTCGGGCGTCGGCGAGTACGCGGAGCAGGTTGAGGCCGGCAAGCTCCGCGCCCTCGCGGTCTCCGGCGAGGAAGCCGCACCGCAGCTGCCCGACACCCCGACACTCACCGAAGAGGGCATCGACCTGGTCCTCACCAACTGGCGTGGCGTCGTCGCCCCCGGGAACATCGACGACGCCCAGGCGGAGAAGCTGACCCAGCTCGTCACCGACCTGCACGAGACGGACACCTGGAAGGCCACCCTCGAGGAGAACAACTGGGCGGACGCCTTCCTGACCGGCGAGGAATTCGGAACCTTCCTCGACGAGGACATCGCCAGCGTCAAGACGACCCTCACCGACATCGGACTGCTGTAGCCGATGAGTACCTCCGTCCAGAACGCCCCCGGGAGCGGCACGGCCGCCGCTCCCGGCGCGCCGATCGGTGAGCTGGTCTTCGCCCTCATCATCGTCAGCATCGGCGTCGTCGGCTTCGTGTCCGGCGCGGGCATCCAGACCCCTCCGTCCGCCAGCGACATCGGCCCCCGCGCTTTCCCCTTCGCCGTCTCGGGCCTGCTCGTCGCCGTCGGGGCGAGCCTGGTGTTCCAGGTGCTCCGCGGCCACCGGGGCGCGGCCGACGAGGGCGAGGACGTGGACCTCGACGCGAAGACCGACTGGCTGACCGTCGGCAAGCTCGCCGGCTTCGTCCTGCTGCACTCGTTCCTGATCGTTCCGCTCGGGTGGCCCGTCGCCGCAGCGATCCTGTTCTTCGGCGCCGCCTGGTCGCTCGGAGCCCGCCCGTGGTGGCGCAACCTCATGACCGCGATCATCCTCGCGCTGGTGCTGCAGTTCGTCTTCGGGGGGCTCCTCGGCGTCTCCCTGCCCCCCGGATTCCTGGAAGGGCTCGGTGTCTTCGGTGGATAACTTCTTCCTGCTCATGGAGGGCTTCGCCACGGCGATGCAGCCCATGTACCTCCTGTTCGCGCTGGGCGGCGTGCTCGTCGGAACCGCAGTGGGCGTGCTGCCCGGCATCGGCCCCGCCATGACCGTGGCGCTGCTGATGCCCATCACCTACAGCCTCGAGCCGACGGCGGCGATCATCGTCTTCGCCGGCATCTACTACGGCGGCATGTACGGCGGGTCGACGACGTCGATCCTGCTGAACACCCCCGGGGAGTCGTCCTCGATCGTCACGGCGCTCGAGGGCAACAAGATGGCCAAGGCCGGCAGGGGAGCGGCAGCGCTGGCGACGGCGGCGGTCGGCTCCTTCGTGGCCGGCACCATCGCCACCGTCCTGCTGAGCTTCGTGGCACCCTATGTCGCGGCGTTCGCGGTGCAGATCGGTCCCGTCGAGTACGTGGCGCTCATGGTGGTCGCCTTCCTCACGGTCGGCGCGCTCCTCGGTTCGTCGGTGCTGCGCGGCCTTGCCTCGCTGGGCCTGGGCCTGTTCATCGCGCTCATCGGCTTCGACTCGCTCACCGCGCAGCAGCGCTACACGTTCGGAAGCCCCTTCCTGGCGGACGGGATCGACGTCGTCCTCGTGGCGGTTGCCCTCTTCGCCGTCGGGGAGGCCCTGTACGTGGGCTCCCGCCTGCGGCACGGGCCCATCAAGATCATCCCCGTGACCGGCGGCTGGACCAGCTGGCTCCGCAAGGAGGATTTTCGCCGCTCCTGGAAGCCCTGGCTCCGTGGCACGTTCATCGGTTTCCCCGTCGGGACCATTCCGGCGGGCGGCGCCGACGTCGCGACCTTCCTGTCCTACGCCTCCGAGCGCAAGCTCGCCAAGGGTGAGAACAAGAAGCAGTTCGGCAAGGGCGCCATCGAGGGCGTCGCCGGTCCGGAGGCCGCCAACAATGCGGCTGCGGCCGGTGTCCTCGTGCCACTGCTGACACTCGGCATCCCGACGACGGCCACGGCTGCGATGATGCTCGTCGCCTTCCAGCGCTACCAGATCCCTGTGGGCCCGCAGCTCTTCGAGTCCAACAGCACCCTGGTGTGGGCGCTCATCGCGAGCCTCTACGTCGGCAACCTGATGCTCCTCGTCCTGAACCTGCCCCTGGTGGGTATCTGGGTGAAGATCCTCCAGATCCCGCGGCCGTACCTGTACTCGGGAATCCTGGTGTTCGCCGTGCTGGGCGCCTTCTCGGTGAACTTCACCCCGATCGACGTCATCATCCTGCTGATCGTCGGCATCCTCGGGTTCTTCATGCGGCGCTACGGCTATCCGATCGCGCCGATGGTGGTGGGGTTGATCCTCGGCCCTATCTTCGAGAGCCAGCTGCGCCGTTCGCTGGCGATCTCGCAGGGCGATCCCGTGGCCCTCGTGCAGTCGCCGGTTGCCGCGACCATCTACGTGGTCCTGATCGTGATCTTCGCGCTGTCCCTGCTGCTCAAGCGTCGCCAGCGCCAGTTCGAGGCGATGGTCGCGGCGAATGCCGACGCGTCCGACGTCGTGCGCGGTTCCGCTTCGAACTCCGAGGCCGCTGTCGCACCGACCGCGAAGACCACCGATCAACGAGAGGACACCGACCGATGAGCATCATCGTGGTGGGTTATGTACCCAACGCCCTGGGCGAGGCGGCCGTGACCGAGGCCGTGGAGGAGGCACGACGCCGGGGGGCGGAGCTAGTAGTCATCAACACCACGCGCGCCGATCGCCTCGTCAATCCGGCGTACGCCGACTCCGAGGACGTATCCAAGCTCGAGGGCATGCTCGAGGCCACGGGTGTCCCGTACTCCATCCGCCACAGCATCTCCGAGGCCACCGCGGCCGAGGAGGTCGTGGACACGGCCGAGGAGGTGGATGCGGACCTGATCGTGATCGGGCTGCGGCACCGGACCCCGGTCGGCAAGCTGATCATGGGATCGACGGCGCAGACCATCCTGCTCTCGGCACGCTGCAACGTCCTAGCGGTCAAGCTGACCTGACGCTTCTTCCACGACGGCGGGTTCCTCCAGAAGGAGGGGACCCGCCGTCGGCATGACGCCTCCTGCGGGAATGCTGCGACGCCTTCCAGCGCTTCACCCGGCATGAAGAAGATCGGATTCCTGTCCTTCGGCCACTACCAGGATGTGCGCGGGTCGCTGGTGCCCACTGCCCAGGAGGCCCTGGTCCAGGCCATCGAACTGGCCGTGGCTGCCGAGGAACTCGGTGTCGACGGCGCCTACATGCGTGTGCACCACTTCGCGCCGCAGTACTCGTCACCCTTCCCGCTCCTTGCCGCCATGGCTGCCCGGACGAAGACCATCGAGCTCGGTACGGGCGTGATCGACATGCGCTACGAGAACCCGCTCTATATGGCGGAGGAGGCCGCGGTCACCGACCTCATCAGCAATCGGCGCCTTCAGCTCGGGATCAGCCGGGGCTCACCGGAGACCGCCCTCGACGGATCCCGCACCTTCGGCTACCTGCCGGACGTGGGCGCCACCGACGCGGACCTGGCCCGCGACAAGGCTGCGTTGTTCCGCAGGGCTATCGCGGGACAGGGCATCGCCGATGTGAACCCGCGCATGTCGGGCAGCACGGAAAAACTGCCGATCGACCCGCTCTCGCCCGGATTGCCCGAACGCATCTGGTGGGGATCCGGCACCAGGGCCACCGCGCAGTGGGCGGGGGAGCAGGGCATGAACCTCATGAGCTCGACCCTGCTGACGGAGGACACCGGCGTGCCCTTCGACGAGCTGCAGGCCGAGCAGATCGACATCTTCCGGAAGGCCTGGGCCAACGCGGGACACGCCTGGACGCCGAGGGTCTCGGTCAGCCGCAGCATCCTGCCGATCGTCAGCGAGGCGGACGAGTACTACTTCGGTATCCGGGCACAGCGCGAGTCGCACGACCAGGTGGGCATCCTCGACGGCGCCCGGTCCCGCTTCGGGCGCAGCTACATCGGGGCGCCCGACGTCATCGCCGAGCAACTGGCCTCCGATGCCGCCGTGCAGGCAGCCGATACGCTACTCGTCACCATCCCGAACCAGCTCGGCGTGGACTTCAACGCGGCGCTGCTGGGGAACATCGTCCGGCTCGTCGGACCGTCGGCCGGCCTGCGCTGACACTGCTGCGGGGTCAGCACCTCGAAGCCCGGGATATCACCTGCCGCTCCGGACGGCTGGTGCTAGGTGGCGGGCCGTCCCGCCCCTTCGGTGAGCTCGAGGGCGACATCCCCGACCGAGCACCGACCATCCCGAGCACGTGTGACGAGCTCGGCGAAAGCGGCGCGATCGTCGATCCCGAGGCGCGCCATGAGGATTCCCTTCGCCATCGCGATGCGGTCGCGTGTCTGCAGGGCCGCGGAAAGGTCCGAACGGATCTGCTGCGGTGTGTCCGTGGTCTGGACGTGACTGAGCAGAGCGGCGGCCGGCACAGCGAAGCGGGTGAGCGCCCGCTCGGTGGTCCCGTCGAAGGCGAACGCTTCGGTCGCGTAGACCTTCATGGCTCCGATCGTGGTGTCCCCCTGGATCAGGGGGACGCTCTGGCACGAACGGACCGACATCCCGGCGGCAGCCGCCGCCCAGCGGGGCCACCGCTGGTCGAGCGCGGTGGTGTCATCCGTCCGGACCGGAGTCGAGGTGGACCAGGCGCTGAGGCATGGTCCCTCCGACAACTCGTACTGCAATTCATCCGCCCGCCGGACGAGGGCATCGGTCGCCCCGGTGCTCGTGCGCTGTCCGTGGTGGATGAGCGAGACGCCGGCCCCGATCGCGCCGGGGATCAGATCACGCGCGGCTTCGGCGAGGAGGTCGACGGCGTGCTGCACCGTCTCTTCTGTGAGAAGGAGACCGCGGACGCGGCCGAACACGACGGCAAGTTCGTTGAGGGTAGGCTCTGAGTCCAAGATAAGCCTCGAATGTCCAGGTGCCGGTTCACCCGGCGAAAGTCAGCCGCCCGCTTCTGGACCCCTTCAGAATACTGAATCCGAGCGGGAGGGAGCAATCCGAGCGGCGCGCCATTCGCCTGAGGCTTAACGCCCAGGGTTTCGCACCGGCTGCCCGACGGTCCGTCTAGGATTCCTGCGTGGCCGATCCCACCACCCGCTCGGCCACCAGCCTGAGTTTCACGTTGCGGCTACTGGAAGCGCGCTGCAGGATCGCCAGGGCGTCGGCCTGCGAGCACTTGTTCTGGAACATGATGATGCCCACTGCCGTGTTGATGGTCTGGCGCGAGGTCAGCGCCGCCTCGAGATTGAGCCGCTCGTCATCCGCCGATGCCGCTCGGACCGTGAACCTGATAGACGACGAGGCTGCTTCCGCGAGCGCCCGGGCCGCACTGATGCTGGCCGCATCGAAGGCGTCGGGCTGCGAGGAGTAGATGTTCAGGGCGGCGCGGCCACTGTCCTCGAGGGAGAACGGGACACCGAGAATGGACCGGATGCGCTGGGTATCGAGTTTCGAGAGATAGGCGGGCCAGCGCACGTCCGTCGACGTATCCGGGCAGTACACGGCTTCGAGCGTCTCGGCGGCCTGCACGCAGGGACCCTCGTGGAAGCGGTTCTGAAACTCGTCGGCAGCACGCGCGACGTCGTCGCTGGCGGCCAGTGTGCCGGCCTTCTTGCGCCGGACGAGGGTGATCGCGCACGAGACGTGGCCGGGCGTCGACAGGCGTCGCGCCGCCATGACGGCGAAGTCGTCGAGGAACTCCTGCATGCCGGCCGTCTCGGTCAGGAGCGCGAACAGTTCGTCGTTGACGTCGCTCAGTATTTCCTGCTCGGTCACCATTCCCCCTGGCATCGCGGATTCCGCTGCTATCCGACACATCCTACGCCGTCGTTGCCGCCCCGGTGCCGCGAAATCCCTGTCGCAGCGCCGCCGGGACCTCCCTGGTCGACGGGCCGAGCCGACCTAGGCCGACAACTCCTCCAACGCCGCCCGTGCACCCCGCTCAATCCTCTCCGCCTCCTCGACGCTCCGCTCGGCGGCAAGCCTCTCCGCTTCGCGACGCGCCGTCTCCGCCTCGAGGTCGGCCAGCTCCCGCCGCAGGGCGTCGAGCCGCTCCTCGAGGTCCTCGACGGACGCCACCAGGCCGTCGCGGCGCACGCTGAGTCTCCGCGCGGCCCGCTCTGTCGTGGCCGCCGCCTCCTGTGCGTCCGTCAGCGCGTCCCGCGCGGCGTCGAGCCGGGCCTGGGCCTTCTGGCGGTCCGCGGCCGAGGGCTTCCTACCCGCCGACTGCGGGGCCGAGGGTCTCTTCTCGGACGGGGAGCCGTCCCCGTCGTCATCCGGCGCCGGGGGCGTGAAGGGGCCCGCGACGGCATCCTCGAGGTCCACGGCCTCCCAGCCGGTGGCTTCCAGCGTCCTCACGAGCCGGCCCGTGAGCACCGCGGCCGCCGCGGCCGGATCCGCAAGGGCCGCCCTGAGGGTCTGTTCCACGCCGGGCAGGGCTGCGGGTCCGACCTCGTGCCCCGCCTCGGCTGCCGCGTCCAGGGACTGGTGGGCGACGGCGGTGAGAAGCCGCTGTCGCTGCTGGCCGAGGGCATGGAGTTGTGCCCGGTCGAGGCTTGCCTGCGCCTCCTTGAGGGACGCGCCGAGCTCGAGCACCTGCTCCACCTCGTCGCGCCTGCGGGTCACGAGCATATTGACGAGCCAGGCGGCCGACGCCGGTTTCGGGAGTTTCCGCACCGCGGCTGCAAGGTCCTTGTCGCCGTGCTGCGCTGCCTCCTTGGCGGCTGCGTTCCTCGCCCCGATGAACTCGTCGAGGGGAAGGGCATAGAGCTCTGCTGCCTGGTCCGTCAGGTCCACGGCCACACGTCCTTCCTCGACATCAGGATGCCCTGCCATCGGCGACGTCCTGCAACCGTCCCACGGCCGGTACGCCTGCCCTTCTCTTCGGCGGCGAGTCCAGCCCGCTGTGAGCATCCCCGATTATAGGCACCGGTGGGAAGGCCCACCAGAGGCAAGGGTCGCTGTATCGGGCGGTCATGAAGGGGTTCAGATGGAGGAGGCGCCCGCTCACGCCCGGCGCCGCGAACCGCCATCCGGAGCACCATCCAGACCAGGAGAACCCGTGTACACCTCGGTTGCAGACCAGACCACCGACCAGCTCGGCGGACCGCTCAGCGTCCTCGTACGGCAGAAGCGCGACCACGTGAAGCTCAACGCGCTGATCGAACGGCTACGGGGGACAACGGGCGAGGACCAGGCCGGGGTGCTGCTCGACATCTACCGCCTGGTCTTCCCGCACGCCTTCGCAGAGGAATCCGTGCTGTGGCCCGTCATGCGCAGGGTCCTGCCCGACGGCGGCGAGCTCACCCTCGAGGTGGAGCGCGAACACCAGGAGGTCAACGAGCTGGTGAAGAAGCTCGAGGGGCTTGATGACAGCTCTCCCGAGCGCGCCGATGTTCTCGGTCGGTTGACCGAGGTGCTCGACGACGACGTCCGGGACGAGGAGGACGCCCTGTTCCCGCGGCTCCAGGCGAGGGTCTCCCGGCGTGAGCTCCAGGTGCTGGGCGTGCTCTGGGAACTGGTGCGGCGAGTCGCTCCCACGCGAGCCCACCCCGTGGTGGCGCGGAGGCCTCCCGGCAACGTGGTGGCCGCTTTGCCGCTGTCGGTGCTCGACAGGGGGCGCGACGCCGTCGACCTCGCGATCCTCTCGGCTCCCGGGAACCTGGTGCCGGTGCTGCACCGGGTCAGCTCGGCGCTCGCGAAGGCCTCGCATGCTGTCGAACTGCTGCCGATCATGCGGACAGGAGAAGACCCGTCGACCCGCTCTGTCGCCGGCACGCCGCCCTTTCCCTGGGGAACGGCGGTCCTGGCCATCGCGGCAGCCGGGCTGATCGGAGCCGAAGCCCTGAGAGCGGTGAGGCGGAACGGCTAGACCCTGTCCCGCCGCCCGTCCAGTTCCGTGTGGTTCCCAGCCTGTGGATGGCGCCGGCAGCCCGGGCGGTATGTACTGGGCTGAGCGCCCTCCGGCTGCCGGCCCAGTCCCGGTCCTGCCTCCGCCGGCCGGGCCCGAAGCGAAGAGAGGACGTACCCGATGGAAGCTCGATGCCCCAGCTGCGGTTCCGCCCTGATGGAACTGGGCGAGGACCAGTGGCCGGCCGAGGGGCCGGTGCCGCCGGGAACGCTCGCCGTGTTCCAGTGCGAGGAGAACCACCGCATCACGGTCGGGGAGACGCAGGTCTCGGCCTAGGAGCTCTCGGCGTCGCTGATGATGCGTGTGAGCTCGTCCCGCAGGGCGCGTGCTTCGTCGACGGTGATCTCGAGCCGCTGATCCTGTTCCACCCAGCCGATGCCGACCATCGGCCTGCCCTCTGCGTCCGCCGTGTGGGACAAGCCCACGGCGAGTGCACGGCCGCCTGTCCTCGTCACGTCGCCGACGATCAGTTCGCCGCCGTCGTCCTCTGCAACTGCCATGGTTCCTCCTCGATCCCGTCCGCCGGTCCTTTCCATGCTAGGCACGGCGGCGATGGCCGTGTCCAGCATTTCCGGGCCGGGTGCGGGGCTCCGGCGGCAGCCCGAGTCGCACGGGGACTATCCGGCCCCGGCCGGCGGCACGGGGACTACCCGACCCCGGCCGGCGGCACGGGGATCACCCGGCGTCCGCAGGCCGCACCGCGAGATTCGGGTGGAGCAACTGGAAGCCTTCGTCCGCCAGGTCGTTGCGGTCGATGTCGTCCGGCAGGAGCACGGCCGTGACCCTGCTGTCCCGGATGGTCGCACCCGCCTCGCCCGCCATGAGTGGGGCGCACTCGAGCCCCACCCCGATGCCTTCCTCGATCAGCAGGCAGACGGTGTCCGCGGTGCCGTTCCCTTCCACCGGCCGTGCCGCGAAGTATTCGACGCCGTCGCGCTCGGCCAGGAACCGGGTGGAGGCGAGGTCTATGCCGTCGAGGTCCGTCTGAATGGTCAGGACGTCCTGATCGGTCTGGTCCCGGTCCAGGACGCCGAGTACCGGGCCGGCACAGCCGGCCAGCCCGAGGACGGCCAGGCACATCCCGGCGGCCAGGATGCGGGAGCGGGCGGCCAGACAGTGCATGACATTCCTCGGGGGTCGGGAGGTGCTGGAAAGCGACGAGCGGTCTTTCCAGCCTAGCGAAGCGCACCGACCTAGGCTGGGCCCATGGATTCCATCTGTCCGCTGACAGGGCGCGCCTTCGTGGTCACCGGGGTGAGCCGCCGCAAGGGCATCGGCTACGCGATCGCCTCCCGTCTCGCTGGTATGGGCGCCTCCCTGTACCTCCATCACTTCGCCCCGCACGACGCCGAGCAGCCGTGGGGTGGGGACAGCATCGACGACGTCGTCGAAGGTGTCCGCGGCCACCTCCGCGAGGGTGCCTTGCTCGACCACGGAAGCATCGACCTCGGGCAGCCCGACGGTGGCGAACTGCTGATCGCTGATGCCCGCGCAGCTCTCGGGCACCTCGACGGCCTCGTCTGCAACCACGCCAAGAGCGGAGGGGACGGACGGCTGGACGACATTTCCTGGGAGGACCTCGATGCGCACTGGCAGGTCAACGCGCGCTCGACCATCCTCGCGACGAAGCACTTCGCCCACCAGCACGACGGGCGGGAGGGCGGACGCGTCATCTGGATGACCTCTGGGCAGGTGGCAGGTCCGATGTCATCGGAGATCGCCTACGTCGCCTCGAAGGCGGCCCTCGCGGGACTGACAGCCTCCGTTGCCGATCACCTCGTGGAGCGGGGGATCGTGCTCAATACCGTCAACCCAGGACCGGTGAACACGGGCTATCTCGATGCCGACACCGCAGACCGACCACCCGAGATCCTTCGGGATGTCCTGGCTCACTTCCCCGGCGGCCGCTTCGGCGAACCGGACGACCCCGCGCGCCTCATCGCCTGGCTGCTGACCGACGAGGGCCGCTGGATGGTGGGCCAGGTCCTGAGTACCGAGGGAGGCTTCCGCAGGTGGTGACACCAGCCGCATCGATCAGCGGATACCGCTGCGTGCCAGCCCCTGCACGAAGTACTTCTGGAACGCGAGGAACATGATGATGATCGGCGTGATGGAGATCAGTGCCAGGGCCATGATGGCGCCGTAGTCGGCACCGTACTGGCCCCGCAGGTACAGCAGGCCGATGGGCAGCGTGAACAGCTGGCTGTCCTTAAGCGCGATCAGCGGCCAGGCGAAATCATTCCACTGGTACATGACGGTGAGCAGCACGAGGACGGCGATCAGGGGTTTGCACAGCGGCAGGATGATCTGCAGGAAGATCCGGACGGGACCGGCCCCATCCACCTTTGCCGCCTCGATCAGCTCGTCCGGAATGGCGATGATGAACTGGCGGGCCAGGAAGATCCCGAACGCGGAGGCTGCCGAGGGAAGGATCACGGCCCAGAACGTGCCGTAAATGCCGAGCTGGGTCACCAGGCGGAACTGCGCGACCATCAGCACCTGGACGGGGATCATCATGGTGCTCAGGACCATCAGGAAGATGGCGCCCTTGCCGCGGAAATCGAGCTTGGCGAATGCGTAGCCGGCCAGGAGGTTCACGGTGACCGTGAGGACCGTGACGATCGCCGTGATGACCACGGAGTTGCCGAACCACGTGGCGGTGGGGAAGCTGCCGAACACGGTGCGGAAATTGTCGAGCGTCCACGAGGACGGCCAGATGCGCAGCTCCCGGCTGAAGACGTCGGCGTTCGGCGAGAAGGCCAGCGTGACCATCCAGTAGAGCGGGAACATCATGACGAGGCCCACGACGACGGCGGTCACGAGGCGGGCGATGGCCGACGCCCGTTGCGCCGGTGATACGCGCTTGACGCGCGGCACGAAGCCCCCGGTCCCGTTGCCCGACCCGGTGCCGGAGCGGGAAACAGAACCTGGACGGGCGCCGCGCGACGCCGCGTCCGTTGCGGTGCCGTCGCCCGTGAGGGGTAGGGGATGAGCCATGGGGATCCTGTCCTGGTGCTCCGGGGGGGCTATCCGGCGGTGTCGCGCGAGCGGTTGCCGCGCCACTGGATGGCCGTGAAGATGAGGGTGAGCAGGAAGATGACGATGCCGATCGCCGCCGCGTAGCTCTGGTCGCGGGTGACGAAGCCGTTCTCGTAGGCGTAGGTGACGAGCACCGAGGTGGACCGGCCGGGCCCGCCGCCGGTCATGACGAAGATGGTGTCGAACACCTGGAACGAGTAGATGACGTCCATGATCAGCAGGAAGAACGTGGAGGGACCCACGAGGGGCACGGTGAGGTAGCGGAACTGCTGCCAGGAGCTCGCTCCCTCGAGGCGGGCGGCTTCGTAGAGCTCGGGGGAGATGCCCTGCAGTCCGGCGAGGTAGATGACCATGTTGAAGCCCACGCGGATCCACAGGGTCACCAGGACGATCGAGGCGAAGGCGGCGGAGCCCTGGGACTGCCACGGTATTCCGCCGAGGCCGCCTTCGCGCAGGAGCTTGTTGACTATGCCCGTCGCCTCGTCGAACAGCAGCACGCCCATGAGGGCCGTGGCGACTCCCGAGATCACCATCGGCAGGTAGATGAGGGTGCGGAACAGCTTCCGCCCCGGGAGCACCGAGTTCATGAGGACCGCGAGGCCCAGGCCGAGTGCCAGGCTCAGCGGAACCGTGATGAGCGTGAACACCGCTGTGTTGAGCGCCGACTGCCAGAACGTGGGGTCGGTCGCCAGTCGCCGGTAGTTCTCGAGGCCCACCCACCCGCTGGCGCCGAAACCGTTCGACTCCTGGAAGCTGATCAGGAAAGCCCAGCCCAGCGGCAGGAAGAGGAAGATGCCGAGCAGGATCAGGTTCGGCCCGAGGAAGCCGTAGGACGTCAGCGTGGCGAGCTGGCGGTGGGACGGTTTCCCCGACCTCACGGCGTACGTGTCCGCCGGGGACGGCGGGGGGCCGGTACTGTCGGTCGACTCCTCGCGGGCGGAGGTGTCGGCAGACATCAGCTGGCTGCCTCATCGACGGCGGCGGCGATGTTCGCCAGGGTACGGTCCACCGGCTGGCCCTGCGTGAACGCTGCCTCGAGCTCGTCGCGGAGCTTCGGGTTGATCGCGGCCATGGCAGGGGAGGTGAGCTGTTGGACATCGGACGGCTCGAGCGTGGTGGCCTGCTCCACGAAGATCCCGGCGATGTCCGGCCGCGTCTGGTAATCGAGCTCGGTGGTCACAAGGCTGTTCAGGGTAGGGAGCTCCATGGCCCGGGCGCAGAAGTCCGACATCTGATCCGGCTGCGTCATGAACTTCAGGAACTCGGCTGCCAGATCGGGGTTGCGGGCGTTCTTCGTGGCCACGAGGGCGTTGCCGCCGAGATCGCACGCACCCCGTTCGTCGCGGGGCAGGTACGTGGCGCTCCACTCGAAGTCCGTGATCGCCTCGTCCAGGCTCGGAAGGACGAAGTTCCCGACGAAGGCCATCGCGGTTGTACCGGCGGAGAACGCGCCGTCGGCGTACGTCGAGGACTTCACCGAGCTACTCGGAGGCACCAGGCCGTCGGTAAAGAAGCCCTGGGTGAAGGCGAGGGCCTTGGTGCCGGCATCGGACTCGATGGCGGAGCCCGTGAGGTCGTCGTTGAAGAGCCGCCCGCCCGCCTGGAACAGCCAGCTCAGCCAGCGGGTGGATCCGCCGAGCTGCCAGTTGTACACGAAGGGGTAGAGGTCATCGGGAAGGGATCCGCGGAGCTGCTCCGCGACCTGGCGGAACTCGTCCCAGGTCCACGCGGAGTCGAGGCTGTCCGGGACACTGCTGATCCCCGCCTGCTCGAAAAGATCAGTCCGGTAGACGAGGGCGGAGGTATCCGTCTGGTGCGGGACGCCGAAGGGCTTTCCGTCGAACTGGATGGCCTGCCACATCGCGGGCAGGAACTCCTCGCCGGCCGCTGTATCGAAGTAGCTGCTGAGGTCCAGGAGCTGGTCCTGGCTGCTGTAGGCGCCGATGGTTCCGTAGTCCACCCGGAAGAGGTCGGGAGCGGTGTCGGACTGCAGTTGCGCGTCGATGTTCTGGAAGATCTGCTCGTAGGGCACGAGGTTGAGCTCCACCTTGGTGCCGGAATTCGCGGCCTCGAACGCGGCGATCCCGCGCTTGAAGCCCTCCTCCTCGGCCGGGCTGCCCCAGGTGGTGAAGGTCAGGGTGTTCTCGTCGCCGCCGCCCTCTCCGTCGCTGTTGCCACCACCCGAGAATCCGGCGCAGCCGTTCAGTGCTGCAGCGGCTGCGAGGAAGCCCGCTCCGCCGAGGATCTGTCGTCTGGAAATGGTCATCGTGATGCCTTCCGAGTGAGGATGGTCACAACGTACAACACACCTCCAGCCCGAGCGAAGCAGTTGAAGTGCCGCAGCCGCTGCGTTATAAGCCCGGATGCTGGGGGAGGCTCACGGCGCGCCGGCCCGGTCGAAGACCGTCCGGCCACCGGCGTGAAAGGCGAACCGCGTGAGCGCCACCGTCAGAACCCGACGATCGCGTGGGGCACGTAGTGCTCCTCGAGGGCGCGCACCTCGTCCTCGGACAGGTCCAGTTCGAGCGAGGCGAGGGCGTCCTGGAGGTGGTGCGGTTTGCCCACGCCGACGATCGGCGCTGACACGACGGGGTTGCGCGACACCCAGGCGAGGGCCACCTGGGCCCGCGTCATCCCGCGGGAGTCGGCCACGGCGCCGACGGCATCCGAGACGCGGCGGTCCGAGTCGAAGGTGCCGTAGAGGGTCTTGCCGAACTGGTCCGACGCGGAGCGCGACGTGGTCTCGTCCCACGGACGCGCGAGCTTGCCGCGCGCGAGGGGACTCCAGGGCAGGACGCCGATGCCCTGGTCCGCGCACAGACCGTACATCTCGCGCTCCTCCTCGCGATTGATCAGGTTGTAGTGGTCCTGCATGGTCACGAAGCGGGTCCAGCCGTTGATGCGCTGCAGGTACAGCGCCTTCGAGAACTGCCACGCATACATCGAGGACGCACCGAGGTAGCGGACCTTGCCCGCCTTCACGACGTCGTGCAGGGCCTCGAGGGTCTCCTCCAGCGGAGTCGCCGGATCGAATCGGTGGATCTGGTAGAGATCCACGTAGTCGGTGCCGAGCCGACGGAGGCTGTTGTCCAGTTCCGCCATGATCGCCTTGCGGGACAGCCCGGCGCCGTTGGGTCCCTCGTGCATGCGCCCATGGACCTTCGTGGCGATCACGGTGTCCTCGCGGCGCGTGAACTCGGCCAGCGCGCGCCCGACGATCTCCTCGCTCGAGCCGTCCGAGTAGACGTTCGCCGTGTCGAAGAAGTTGATCCCGGCGTCCACGGCGGCCTTGATGAGCGGCCGGCTCTCCTCCTCGGGCAGGGTCCATGCATGGTTGCCGCGATCCGGCGTGCCGTAGCTCATGCAACCGAGGGCGAGCGGGGAGATGTCGAGGCCTGTGGATCCGAGTTTCACGTATCGCATGGGTCACCTTTGCTGGCGTCGGGGGTTTCCTCCCACCCTAGTCCGGGCCGCCTGCACGGACGAGGGAGGCGAGGGGCCGCCGCAAGGAGTGCCGTCGTCCGCCACGTCCTGCCCGCGCGCTCCGGACTAGGGCAGGATGGCTACGTGACAGACGCAGATTCCACCAGCACGGACGCCACCACGCCTGACTCCCGTAGCCCAGCCCGGCGGCGGTGGAGGCCGACGCCCGTGGTCCATGCTCGAGAGTCGCACGGGTCCTCCGTCGCGCGGCGCTTCCGGCCGCACGCCTTCGCCGACGGCCTGAAGGTGAGCGCGGCGTGGACGGGCCGGAGCATCATCGTCCTCGCGGGACTGGTGGTCCTCTGGTACCTGACGAAGGCGCTCTGGTCCATCGTCCTGCCCACGCTCCTCGCCCTGCTGCTCGCCTCGGTGCTCTGGCCGGTGAACCGGTTCCTGCGGCGCGCACTCCCGAAGGTCCTTGCCGCCGTGGTGACGCTCCTCGGATTCATCGGGGTCGTCGTGGGGATCGGTGCACTGACCATCCCGGCCATCGGGAGCGGGATCACGGAGCTTTCGGGCCTTGCCCGGGACAACGTGGCCGATCTCGCCGAGTTCGCGGCCGGTCCGCCGCTGAACTTCGAGGCGGCGAACCTCGACACCATCGTGGACACGGCCCTCGCGCAGCTCCAGGCCAATGTCGGCAACGTCGTCACCGGTATCACCACGGGCCTGAGCGGACTGACCTCGGGCACCGTCGTCGTGCTGCTGGCCCTCGTCTTCACGTTCTTCTGCCTGAAGGACGGCGACCGCTTCATGCCGTGGGCGTCGCGCTGGACGAACTCCACCGCCTACGGGCACGCCTCCATGATCGCGGGCGGAACCTGGAAGGCGCTCTCCTCCTACATCCTCGCGCAGGCCGCCGTGGCCTTCGTCGACGCCGTCTTCATCGGACTGGGCCTGGCACTGATGGACATCCCGCTCGCCTTCCCGCTGGCGGTACTC
This sequence comes from Arthrobacter sp. PL16, assembly GCF_035985055.1. NCBI lineage: Bacteria > Bacillati > Actinomycetota > Actinomycetes > Micrococcales > Micrococcaceae > Arthrobacter > Arthrobacter sp. PL16. Next base: position 10,409 of record NZ_JAXCIC010000006.1, on the reverse strand, counting down.
GTCTTCTTCTCGGCGTTCATCCCGGTGGTCGGGGCCATCGTGTCCGGCCTCGTCGCGACGCTCGTCGCCTTCCTCGCCTACGGCTGGGTGAGTGCGCTAGCCGTGCTGGGGCTCGTGGTCCTGGTGCAGCAGCTCGAGAGCAACTTCATCCAGCCCCTGCTCGTGGGACGGACCCTCGAGATCCACCCTGCCGTCGTACTGGCCTCCGTCACGGCCGGCGGTACGTTGTTCGGCATCATCGGCGCTTTCCTCGCGGTCCCGACGACGGCTGTCGCGATCGTGGTGCTGCGGTACCTGCGTGACCAGTCGATCGAGAACAGACCGGAGACCGGTGTCGCTTCGGGTGATCCGGACGCGGTACCGGCCAGTATGCGGGCCGGTGGCACTCCGAGCGGATCTCCGCCCGACGACGCCGCGGTGCCCGAGGCAGGGCCGGTGGGCCACCGCACGGAGCAGCCCGGTGCCTAGGCGTCCCGTGGTCGCGGTGCTGGAGGGAACCCGTGCCGTGCGCGGCCTCGAGCGCGTCGCCGGACTCGCCGAGGTACGCATCACCCGTGCGCCCGACCTCGGTCAGGCTCTCGCCGGTGCCGACGTGCTCTACCTGTGGGACTACTTCTCCGGTGCCCTCCCCGCGGCGTGGCACGCGGCCGGGTCGCTGCGCTGGCTGCACGTCGCGGCGGCCGGCGTCGACAAGCTCCTGTTCCCCGAGCTGGTGGCCTCCGACGTCGTCGTGACCAACGCGCACGGCATCTTCGACCAGCCGATGGCCGAATACGTGCTCGGGGCGATGCTGCACGCCGCGAAGGGCTTCGGTCCCCTGCGGGACCAGCAGAACGAGGGCCTGTGGGGCTGGCGCGAGGGCAGGATCATCGCCGGCACCAGGGCCCTCGTCGTCGGGACGGGCAGTATCGGCCGCCACACGGCCCGGTTGCTGCGAGCCGTCGGCGTGCACGTCGAGGGTGTCGGACGCACCGCCAGAAAGCACGACGACGACTTCGGGCGGGTGCACGCGTCGGCGGACCTGGCCGGCGTGGTCGGTGAAGTCGACTGGCTGATCCTCGTGGCGCCCCTGACACCGGCCACCGAGAACCTCGTGGACGCACGTGTCATCGACGCCCTTCCATCCGATGCGGTCCTCATCAATGCCGGTCGCGGCCGGCTCGTGGACGAGGAAGCCCTCGTGCGCAGCCTGACCGACAGGACGCTCGCCGGCGCCGTGCTCGATACGTTCGCCGTCGAGCCGCTGCCTCCCGGACATCCCCTGTGGTCCCTGCCATCGGCGCTGGTGACACCGCACATGGCGAGCAACGCCGACTCCTGGCTCGATGACCTCGCCGCGCAGTTCGAGCGGAACTTCCTGCTGTGGATGGCGGGGGAGCCGCTGCCGGGCGTCGTCGACAAGGCGCTGGGCTATGTCCCGTCCGGCACCAGCCGCTGATCCGACACGGCGTTCACCTGAGCCGTGGCCAGCTCGGCCCGCCACCACCGGACCGTCCGGGCGACGGCCTCGTCCAAGGGCGTCGGAGTCAGTGTCAGGAGTGCCTCGGAGGCGGAGGAGTCCATGACGAACGGGCGTTCGAACTGGTAGGCGAGTTCCGCGAGTTCGCGCATGGAGGGCAGAACCAGGCCGAGGGCCCGCACCAGCCAGCCCGGCATGCCGGTGAGCCTGGGTGCGACCACGCCGGCGTCCTCGGCAAGGGCCGACACGAGGGCGCGCTGGGACAGGGCCGGAAGCGTCGGAGCGTGCAGGACGCGGTTCGACGTCCGCGGCAGATGGGTGGCGGCGATCATGGCAGCGGCCAGGTCGGGGATGTAGGTGAAGGAGTGGGGTGCGTCGGGGCTGCCGAGGAGCTGGATCGGCGATCCCTTCAGGACTGCCGGCACCATACGGTCGCCGGCGTGCGCGGTCCTGACCCGGGGGCCGTAGAAGTCGGATGCGACCACGGAGATCGTGTCGGCGGGTGATGCCGCCCGCGCGGCAAGCAGTTGCGTGCGGACTCCGCGCTTGCCGCCGTCGGCGGACCGTTCGCTGTCCTCGGTCATGATGGCGTCCGGGCGGCTGTAGGAGTAGAGGCTCTCGGGGAACACGACGACGGCGCCCTCCCGGTGCGCGGCCTCGAGGACCACGGCTTCCGCCGCCGGGAGTTCGCGCTGCCAGGCGGCCGCACTGTAGGCGCTGCCGTGGATGCAGTGGAAGATCGCGGTTGCTCCCTGCACGGCGAAGGCAAGGGCCACGGGGTCGGAGGCGTCGATGCGCAGCTTCTCGATATCTGGATGATCCGGACCGGTGCCGGACCGGGTGAGGATGCGCACCGTGTTGCCGCTCTGCGCAAGCTGCTCGGCGACGGTCCAGCCGACGGGTCCTGCTCCTGTGACGACGTAGAGGGTCATGATGGGGCCTTTCGACGGAGGGACGGAGAAGCGAGAGCAGCGCTCTCTCGATCAACGATGACCCTCGTCCGCGCCCCTGTCAAGAGCGGTGCTCTCATAAGTTGACGCTGCTCTCAAAAAGGTGCGAAAGTGGCCCCATGCCAGGAACCCCCCGGGAACGTGCCCGCGAACAGACCCTCGAGGACATCACCCGCATCGGGCGTCAGCAGCTCGTCGAGGTGGGGGCGGCCGCACTCTCACTGCGTGCCGTCGCCCGCGAGCTGGGTGTCGTGTCGTCGGCCATCTACCGCTACGTCGCCAACCGCGACGAGCTGCTCACGCTCCTCGTCGTCGACGCCTACACGGAACTCGGGGACCAGGTGGACGCCGCCGTGGAGGCGGCCGGAGCCGGCGCCGGTGACCGTTTCACTGCGCTCGCACTGACCGTGCGGGCCTGGGCGGTACGCGAGCCATCACGCTATGCGCTGCTCTACGGCAGCCCCGTGCCGGGGTACGCGGCACCGGCGGAGCGGACCACCGCCCAGGGGACCCGTGTCATCACACTGCTCGCGCGCATCATGGACGACGCCTGGCGGTCAGGGGAGCTCGAAGAGGTCGGTGGAACCGTGCCGGCCGGCCTGGAGGCGGATTTCCAGGCGATCCGGGATCAGCTGTTCCTTGCTACTCCCGACACCCTGGTCGCGGCGACGGTCCAGGCGTGGTCTGCGCTCTTCGGAGCCGTCTCGTTCGAGGTCTTCGGGCAATACGGTGCGGGCACCTTCGCGGATACTGATGCGCTCTTCGGGTACGCGGTCGGTCGGATCGCCCAGCAACTCGGTCTTCGTGCGGGCGGCGGCTGAGGTTCCGGCACTCCGGTGGAATTGGCGTGGGCGCCGCGGGGGGTGAGAGACTTGCCGCTGCCGCCACCCCGCTGACCAGGAGCAACCCGTGCGCATCCGCCTGCCCCGTCCGGAGTCCCGGAACACCGCGTCCTCGGTCTGGGTGTTCTTCGCGATCATCCACGCGGGCTTCCTCGCACGGCTGCTCCCGTTCATCATCGGTGGGGGAGTGCTCAGCGACATCCGATTCTACCGCGAGTGGGCCTACAGTGCCCTGGACGACGGCGTCTGGGAGGGTATCGATACGGCGTGGGTCTACCCCGTGGGAGCACTCGTGCCGATGGTGCTCGCCAGCGCGTTCGGGCCCTACCTGTACCAGCTGGCCTGGTTCGTCCTCTTCGCCGGGCTGAACGCGCTCGGCACCGCGGCGCTGGTCCGGCGGGGCACCGCGTCGTCGTTCACCGCGGCATACTGGTGGCTCGCAGCCACCGCACTCCTCGGGCCCGTCGCGGTCGGCAGGATCGACGGCCTGACGGCGCCGCTCGTCATCACGGCGCTCCTCCTGGTCGCCGCGCGTCCCTTCGTCGCGTCCCTGGTGCTGAGCGCCGCCACCTGGATGAAGGTGTGGCCGGCCGCCGTCGTCCTCGCCGCGCTCGTCGTGGTCCGGCAGGGGAGGCTGCGCATCGTCGGCGCAGGTGTCGCGGTGAGCGCGGGGATCGCCGTCGTGGTCGCGGTCTTCGGCGACATCCGCAACCTCACCGGCTTCCTCAGCGCCCAGGGTGCCCGGGGCATGCAGCTCGAGGCGCCGCTCAGCACGCCGGGAGTCTGGCAGGCGATCACGGGAACTTCCGGCGCCTACTTCTTCGAGGACGAGGTCATCAACACCATGGAGGTCCGGGGCGCGTTGAGCGGGCTGGTCGGGGACCTCATGACCCCGCTGCTCGTCCTGTCCGTGCTGCTGGTCGCGGCCTTCCTCGCGATCGCCCTGCACCGCGGCGCGCCGGCCGGAGCGCTGCTCGCCACGGGATCGCTGGCGCTCGTGAGCACCCTCGTGGTGTTCAACAAGGTGGGCTCCCCGCAGTTCATGCTGTGGATCACGGCGGTGATCGCCGTGGGCCTCGTGCTCGACCGTGCGTCCGAGTGGCGCTACCCGGCTGTTGCGATGCTGGCGACCGCCGCCCTGACCACCCTCGTGTACCCGATCTTCTACGACGCCCTGCGCTACGACCTCGATCCCGCCGTCGCCGTCCTGCTCACACTGCGCAACCTGCTCGTGGTCAGCATCTTCGTCTGGTCGCTCCTGCGGCTCGGTCGGTTGACGGCTCAGGCCAAGGTCCTGCGCCCCGCCGGCCCGGCTACGGGTGCCTGACGCCCTTTCCTGCCAGCACCGCCCGGTAGCCCTCCCGGTAGGTCGGGTAGGAGAAGGCGAAACTGGTGGACCGCAGCAGGCCGCTGTCCACGCGGCGGGCTCCGCCCCGGCTCGACGACGTCACACCGCGCGGCGGCTCCGACAGGTCGAGCTCGGCGGCCAGGAACTGCAGCACCTCGCCGAGGTCCACGGGTAATTCGTCACTGCCGAGGTAGATCGGAGCGGGTGCATGGACGTCCAGGACGAGGTGCACGATCGCGGCGGCGGCGTCGTCGCGATGGATGCGGTTGGTCCACTGCGGTTCGGACGGGAGGACGGCGCTTCCCCCTGTCACCTGGTCGATCAGGCGTGTGCGGCCGGGCCCGTAGATGCCGGAGAGCCGGAGGACGGTGCCGCGGTCCGTCCGGCCCAGGAGCACTTCCTCGGCCTCCCTGATCAGACGAGCCGTCGGCGCGGCACTCTCCGCGGGTGACTGTTCAGTGACCCAACCGCCGTCGGCATCGCCGTAGACCGCCGTCGAAGAGACGAAGAGGATGCGCCGGGGCGTCACGCCGTCGCGCTCGAGGGCGTCCAGTACATTGCGGGTGGCGTCGACGTACGCACTGCGATAGGCGGCCTCGCTCCGGTCACCGGCGGCGGTCGCGATGACGACGACGTCGGTGTCCTGCGGGATCGGTGGCAGCGGCTGCGTCAGGTCGGCGGCTCTTCCCTCGATGCCTTCGGGGATGCGTCCGGGTGAGCGGCGCCACCCGATCACCCGCTCTCCGCGAGCCGCCAGCCGCAGCCCCACTTCGGTGCCCAGGTCCCCGCAGCCCGCTATCAGCACCGTCATCGCATGTCCGTCCTCACTCCACCGGCCCGTCCTGGTGGCCGGGCCCGTCGCCAGTCTAGGTGCCTTACGTGGTCCTGCGGTGCGGGGTGGAGATCGACCTCAGCAAACCGTTGAAGGACAAGCAGGAGGAGATTGCTCTCCTCCAGTTCTTCGATGCGGTCCTCGATTTTGTACTGGGTGAAGATGTCACGGACGTTGTCGGAAAACGCCTTGATAGAGGCGAGGAGGTTCTCGCGCAGGTTTTCTGCATCGCCGACCAGGGGGCCGAGGACCGAAGCTGACTTGTCCTGCTGCACAGGCCCCCTCACACCCAGGAGCGAGTAACCAGTGCGGCCTTCGACTGACCGGCCACCTTGAAGAAGGGGTGTATCAGCGTACGACGATGACGTTGCCCTTGGTGTGGTGCAGGACGGCGTGGACCGTGGATCCCAGTCGGGCGCCGAGAGTGTTGCGGCCTTTGGCTCCGAGCACGACGCAGGATGCGGTGCGGGCTCGCTCTATGATCGCTTTCGGTGTCGAGGTGGCCGTCGTGGTTTCCTCGGTGATGGTGAGTTTCGTGTCGGTCGGCAGCAGGTTGAAGGATTGCTGGATGATGGGGTCGCGCTCGGCGTCGACGGCGACGTCCTTCAGGTGCCGGCGGTGAGGGAGTACGTGAAGAAGGTGGAGGGGCTGGTTCAGGGTTTCTGCCAGGTCCGCGGCTTGAAGCACTGCGCGGTCGCTCTCGGGTGACCCATCCACGGCGACCAGGACCTTGTCCTGGTCGGGCTGGTCTTCGCGCACGATCATGATCGGGCAGGATGCACCAGCTGCCAGGTGCAGGCTGACGGACCCCACGAGCAATCCTGCGAAACCACCCAGCCCCCGGGTTCCCGTGACGAGCAACGAGGCGTCTGCCGAGAGTTTGGTCAGTACCTCGGCCGGGAAGCCGGTGAGGAGGCGTTGTGTGATCTCGAGATGGGGCGCGGCCTGTGCGGCGAGTTCGCAGCCCTCAGCAAGCGTCTTTTCGGCTTCGTGCTGCAAACCGCTGTCCTTGATGCCCTCCACCGGGCCGAGATTGTGGGTGAAGAGCGGCCATGTCGAGCAGTGGACGACGAGCAGGGGGACCTTGGTTGCTGAGGCATGCCGGGCCGCCCAACGCACGGCCCGCTGGGATCCGTCGGAGCCGTCGTATCCGACAATGACCGGTTTGGGTGAGGTGTTGCTGGTGTTCATGGTGATACTCCTATGTCGGGTTGCTGCAGTGCCGTAGTGAGATTTCACGTGCCGCGTCCGATAACAGCTAGGTACCCCTAGTGTGCGCCCTGTCCCTTCGATGCACTGCCCGGCGGGTAGTGCGGCGGGCGATCCAGCGCAAGGATGACCGCACCCAGACCAGACATAGAGCGCACGTTGGGCTGAGGAAAGGATGGACCTCTTGATCGTCAAGAGGCATCAACCGGTGGTCCCTCAGATCAGGGATGTTTTCCGGTGGGGTCACCTCCGTGGCTGTGTCCGACCAGGTTCTCCGCGAGCAGCAGATCGCCATCATCAATCGCCTCGGTCAAACGCCGGCCTGATCAAGCCCCAGGATCAACAGCTCGGGCTCGTTCATGATCGTCACCGCGAGTTGAATCTTTTGTTGCTGTCCGCCGGAGAGCTTATCCAACAGGTTCCAGCCGCCAGCCGAGTGGAAGGACTTTGTTCAGACCTACAGCCGGGCCGAGCTGGCAGAGAAGTACGGTAAAGGCCATAAGGCACTACCAGCAGGATCTTTCCCAGATGAGTGAAGGCCCAGCGGACTACGTGAATGGGGGAAACACGTAGGCGGCTGGACCTTCCCCATAGTTGTACCCCGGGCGACCGTTTTCCGGCCAATCAGAGCATGAGGAGTCGCACGATGAGGAACACGCCCTACACCGGCCCGAATGGCACCAATGATTTCGACAGCCTCACGCCCCACGGGGCTGCCAGGATGCTCAACTCCTATCGGCTCCTCGGTGACTGCTTTGAGTTGTCCGACGACGAGGACATGTTTGGGCGGGGGTGGCTCATCGAGGGATGGCGCGATCTCCTGAAAGGCCAGCAGGCGAAATTCGAGCGCGCGGAACGTGAGATGGTGGCCGCTGTCAGACTCGCGCGCAATGAGGGCGTGTCCTGGTCTGAGATAGCGACGGTGCTGCAGCTGCCTGTGAACGAAGTCCGTGCACGCTTCGATCAGCCCGCACCAGAGCGTGGATAGGCCAGCCCTGGCGCAGTGCTGCATCTGCCGCGCCACTATCAAACTTGACGATGAGGGCAGCCCCTACCCAAGGGCTGGGTGTACCGGACGATTACCGTCGACGTCGGCCGCTACTACTGCCCCGTACACGCCCACCGAGCCTAGTTACAATCACAAGCTCTGAGCGGTCCTCTCGCTTCGCTCCGGCCCTGTTCGGGCCAGGCTGTTCCTCGTCGCATCCAGTCCTGATATGTCTACGACGTTCTGCCGTGAACCCTGAACCGTAAACCGTAAACCGTGAGCCAGCCAGCGGGACAGGGTTGTCGAGAAGCCAGATCGACTAACGAGCAGCGGGCTTGATCAAGCACGCGCGGGAACCGCACCCTCGGAATTCCGGGACGGGAACGGGCCGGCCACCTCGAGGACAGCTCTCTCGTACGCGCTGCCGAAACTGACCTGGGTGATGTCCTTCAGACGGAGCTTCACATCGAAGTCCTCCCACTGGCAGTCGGTGTCGATCGTGCGCAGCCACAGACTCTTCTTCCGCCACTGAGCGACGAAGCCGATCAGCAGCTTCTGGGCATGCTTCTCCTCGCAGGCAATGGAGGCCACGGTCGACACGGAGGTCGACTCGATGACAGTGCGGGTATCGGTAAGGTCGATTCCTTGCGGTGCCGTCGGCGGCCATACGTTGTGGCGGGTCAGGTAGTCGGCGAAGAGTGGCTTGTGCCAGGCACGGATGATCTCTGCCCGGCGAACGACGTCGTAGCCGTTGAGGATGACGGCATCGTTGAGGTTGGCAAAGAGCGCCCACTCATCGCTCAGTGCAAGGACGACGCCCTGCTGGGTTTCGTGCCGTTCAACCGATCGGCGTATGGCGACCGGAGTGGCGTCGGACATCGACTGCCGAAGCGCCCGGTCGATCCTCTTCATTCGACTCTTTTTCACTCATCGAACGGTACAGGTCCGGTGCAGTGGTGTCGCCGGAGGGGAACAGAGACGATTGTAATTCACTCCAAGAATCATCAAAGGAATGGCTACCAGGACCACGCGGAACTGTTCGCCGCCAGCACTAACCGATTGCCGGCGCAGCGACGCACACGGCGGGTGGCTGAGGCCGAGGAGATCTCGCAGCAGAAGTTGATTGAGCATTCTCTGACCGGTATCGGAGGAGCCGTACGGCGACAAGTAGGGGAGTTATTAGGAGGACGAGTGAAAGCCCGGGAGACTCAGTGAATGGCTTCAGGTGACCATCATTCTCGGCCCCGGGCTGACATGCCGGGTGGGCCTCGCAGCTAGTTGTTGAAAAAAATTTCCAGCTCGTGCAGGACGAGGCCGGGAGCATGATCGATAGCCTCATGTCCCTGGTTCGGGAGGGTGACGACATGGGCTGAAGCAAGGTTGTCTGCGAGAGAGCCGGTGATCTCGTGTGCCCAGTGAGGGCTGCGGGAACCGAGCAGGAGCATGACTGGAGACGTCACCTTTTGGGCCGCGGAGACGAGATCGACCTCTGTCAGGGCGCGGGCTTCGCGCTCGATCGTCGCGGCGACAATGGGCAGGACATCCATATCTCGGGGTGAATCTCGAAGCGACTGCACCTGTTCCGCGCTCAGACCAATGATCTCGGTGAGGAAACTGAATGCAGCCCTGCCAGTTTGGCCTTCGGAGACCAGGGCCGAGACGCGGTTCACCCACCCGCCGGCAACGGTCAGTGGGCCAGGAGGCTCATAGAGGGCGAGGCGGCGAAAAGCAGCCGAGGCGGCAGCTCCCAAAGCGAAGGTTGCGCCAATACTGTGTGCGAACACGTCGATGGCACCGCCATGCTCGTGAGCCAAGGCGGCGGCTACATGGGCGATATCGGCACTTTCCTTGCTGCCCAGATACGGTTCGCTGTCCCCGCTGGTACCCCTCCCGCGGCGGTCCATCGCGGTCACACGCCACTGGTCGGTCAGTAGTTGCCACATCGGCTCCCAGCGCTCAAGGCGTCCCATCCCGCCATGGATAAGAAGCAACGGCCGCCCGGATCCGCAGGTCAGAAGACCAATGTCCACGCCGTCCGCTCCACGAACTGAACTCCGTCTGCCTTCCACCCGGTGCTCCCTTGTGTTTACTCACCGTGCGCCATCATGCCCCATTGTTACCGCAAGCATCGCCGTAGTGCTTGAGCCCTGGCTGTTGGATCAGTCAGGGAGTGTTTGCCCTCGTTCCGGCCTTGTGGTTTCGGGTTCAGCAGGGTTCGGGGTTGTACAGAGCGGCGTGACTTCCGGGGGAGCAGTTCATGGTGCTGGACCCACTTCCACCTCTTAAGGCGTCAGTGAGCCTCGGCGTGCTTTGCCCCTGAAATGGTGGGTATATGACAGACCAACCTCAGGACGATGGGGCAGCCCAGGGCGCTGAGGTTCCTCACCTTGCAGCAGGTAGCCGACGAGCTGAACACCAAGCACAACACCATCCGGGCACTCATCGCCTCAGGAGACCTGCCGGCCATCCAGATCGGCGGCCGAGGCCAGTGGCGCATCGAACGCACCAAACTCGAGGACTACATCACCGGTGCCTACGCCAAGGCCCGCACCGACCTTGCGAACGGCGAGGTGTAGGCGTGGATCCTGCGCAGCACCAAGCGTTATGAGCCGAAGCGAAGGCCATACCGGATCCGGGCGGACCACTCCTGGGTGGGTACGGTGACGCGCTACCAACGCCCTGCAGGACCACGTGAGGATCCTCATGAGCGATGCACCCCAAATCAATCCCCCGAGCAACCCGCACATCAACGAACTCGGTGTCATCATCGGCAGGACCAAA
>NZ_JAXCIC010000005.1:0-327620 GCF_035985055.1 Arthrobacter sp. PL16 | reverse complement strand
CGGGGGTTACGGCTGGCTTTCGGTCTGAGCCGCGCCGACACGTAGCAGGCATGAAGAATTGCCGCTGGAGGTCGGAGGCTCGGGCATGCTCAGGGGGTAGTGCCGTTAATGATTCGCCCATGCGGGCGGTTGTCAGGGATGGCTGAATGTACATGTTCACCAGCTCCGGCACTTACTTGCTGCGTGGGCCAAGGGAAAGAAGTAGTGGCGACTTCTGCGGGCCATGTCGGCAGCGGTCACTGTTAGCAGAGAAACGCACGTGTCTGACGAGGCTCAGGGAGCAGCCGTGACGATGCAGAACAATTCGATGGAGAACCTGCTGTCAGTTGCGGTGATCGCGGCACTGATCCACCGCTCGTCGCCGAACTGGGCGCACAAGACCGGCACATAGGGAAACTCCGCCGTTGGTGGCGGTGGACGGTCCGGACACTATGTTCACGTGTCCGCGCTGGTTCCGAACAGGGTATGTCGTCGGTGCCGATGCTCAGGTAGCGGTACACGGTGCCGCGGCTGGCTCCAACGATTCTTCCGATGTCGGCAGGCATGAGCCCCTGGGCCTTGAGGTCCCGGGTGCGCCTGACCTTTGCATGGTCATTGGTGATTTCCCGCCTCCCGGCCTTCCTGCCGCTTTTCACAGCCACAGCCAGGCCGGCCCTGGTCCGTTCGGCCAGCTGGTCACGCTCGAGTTGCGCGAAAGCGGACATGACAGTGAGCATGGCCCGACCCATCGGCCCGGTGGAACCAAGACGGCTGCGATCGGTGCGGTCATTAACTCGGACATGAAGGTGTCAGCGCTTGCTGAGGTGTGGCTGGCCGAAGTTGAACAGTCCACTTGGATCCCACAGACCGTAGCGCTGTACCGGTGCAACGTGGCGAACTTCATCCAACCGGGAATCGGTGGTTTAGCCCTCTGTGAAGCTACTACGGGCCAACTGGACAGGTTCCTAAAGGGAGTTGCGGCTCGTACTCCGGGCCAGGCCAAGACGACTAAGACGGTGCTCACACAGATGTTTGCGCTCGCTGCGTGCCATGATGCCGTGCAAGTCAACCCTGTGAGAGACACCCGGTTACCCGAACGGAGACGGGTTCCAGTTCGAGCTCTCACCGTGGTAGCAGCTCAAGGGTTAAGGGCGGGTTTGCGAGAGTACCTGGCGGAGCCAGTGAAGTATGGGCTGGGGCGCCCCCAAGACCTCGCGGATCTCGTCGACGTCGCTTTGGGCACCGGAGCCCGTGTGGGCGAGTTGTTGGCGCTTAGGTGGCAGGACGTGGACCTCGGGGGTCTCCGATAACCGTCACGATCTCGGCTACGGTGATGCGCACGCCGACCGGACTGGTGCACCAGGACACCCTGAGACAGCGGCCGGGCATCGGACTGCGTCACTCCCCCGGTTTGCCGCCGACGTGCTACTCCGCCGAGCAGTGGTCGAGCAACCGCAATTTTGTCTGCGACGGTTACCCAGCAGGTCGTTGTACATCGCGCCCGGTGCTCCGGTCCATGAGGCTTATCCTGCGCGCTCCCGGAGCAGGGAAGTGCGAACGAAAACGCGGGGTAACCGCGGGAAACCATGGGCTTCAGGACGGAAAAGGACGACCCGACTTAGCATCATGCCAAGCCGGGCCGTCCCTCTTTGCTCCTCCGACTGGACTTGAACCAGTAACCCTTCGAAGTAATGCCCAACATTCTCGACAACTCGGGGTACGCCTCGATGCCCCCTCTATCCGCGGCATTGTAGGGATGCAGGGGGTTTGAGCGCGCTCCCTGAATCCTGTTGATTCGTGCACCTTCTCGCTTTCATGTCCCCAAAATGTCCCCTCCGAGCGGGCGGTTGCGGGACTTCGGTGGAGCCAAACCGCCCGCATGGCCCGCCGCCCAGGACTGGACACCCCTCACAGCCCGGCGCGAGCTAATAAATCGTCGCCCCTGCCCAAATCTTCTCTTCATACCTGCGAACCAAAATCATGCACTTGGTATCACCCGATTCAGCAGCCCCGAAAAACTCCGGGTTAGCTTCGCGGTACTGGGCCTGCAAAACGCCTATTTCCTCGCCTTGAAACATGAAAGAAATTGAGCGCTGCCCCTTGTACTTCCCGGACGGTGTCTCCGTCAGAATCATGGACGCCTGAATCTCCCGCTGGGGCATGCCGGCTAGGACTCGTTCTAGCTGATCCTGATACTTGTTCAGTAGCTTCAGGCTCGCCTTAATCGCCGGCTTGTTAACTGCCGCCATTTCTTTGCCGGCATCTCCCAGCGACACGGCAAAGTCGTACACCGTGGGCATTTGAACATTTGTAAACTTTCCGTCGTGCTGTTTCTGCGCAGAAGCTGAAGCAGTGACGATCCGGCCCGTTGTATTCGCTATGTCCACGAGGGGGGCGTACTTTTCAGCCTTGAACGCGCTGAAGTACCCAATCTTGTGGTCCTTGAAAATGACCGCTATGGCGTTCCGGTCGTGGGAATTCTTGGGCTCGCGCCTCAGCTCGACGTTAAAGGTGGATCCAAGGGGGACCCTTTCGGCATCCTTCCGAACGTATTCGGAACCGACGACTGCTGTATCGTCTGTGCCGTCTACATGCAGCAGACCAACACTGGCCTGCTGCCCTCCGGATTGGACCGCTGTGGAAAGCTCGGCTTTTACTCGGTCGGTTAGCTTGCTGAATAGGCCCATTTTCTCGTCCCCCTACCGGCGCGTCACGTACGTCGCCCGCAAGGAGAGCCTACGGCACACTGCCGGGCACCTGCCCACGACGTGCCGGAATTACATCATCGTCATCAGTCCCGCAGCGGCGGTCACAATTGTCCCGGTTCCAATCCACAGCAGGTCGTTCTTCAAAGCCCTGATTTGTTGGCGAAGTTGTGCTAGCTGACTTTCTTCGCTGAGAGGATCACTTGAGAAATCCCCGAGCGTTGCAAGTTTGGCTCCCCCTGCATCGCCGATTCTTCGGTAGTCTGCCCACGCGGCGTCGTGCACCTCCGTCATGCGCTGCACGTCATCGCGTGACCCGCTGAAGTTCAGGGAGGAACGCGGGTCTGCCCGCCAAACCTCCACCACCGTCTGCCGTAGCTTGCGTCGCCGTCCTCCGTCCCTCAGTTCAGCGCGCACAGAGAAGAATCCTTGAACCATCCCCGTCAGAATCATCATTGAACCGGCGAACGCAAGCCCTACGGCCCAGTGTGAAGTTGTCAGCATTAGATGACCATATGTGGCGGAGCATCTAAAGCAGTAAAGGGCGCATCAATTCCCGCTCGCGGCCCCACCCCCCTACCCCGCCGGGGAGAGAGGGCCTCCTAACGGTGATCGGGTTCTTCACTTCAAAGCCCTAGCGATTATTGGGGCCCCCCGTGGGTAGGGGTGGGGGTAAGCCCGCGGCTATAGTCACGGCATGGGGATATGGAACAGGGTTAAGGCGTCGTATCGCGAGGCGAAGGCGGACGCGCTAGAGCAGGCCAATGAGGCGGAGCCAGCTTTCAAGCGCCTAGACGCCGCGGACTTCGATACCCGGCGAGAGCAGAACCCCGCCGTTGCCGCCCACTATGCGGCGGAGAAGAAGCAAGCGGCCGCGGTCGGCCAGACCATCCGCGGATACCGTGCCGGCTACATGCCAGCAGAGGAAGCCAAGGTGCTTCTCCTTGCCGCCGCCCGCATGGAGGGGCACCCCCCGCTTCGCTTGGTCACGTCGACGAATGGCCTGGAGATTTCCACGGAGGACGGCCGACTCCTTGACTACCAGACACCCGCCCTCCGTCACGTCGGACTTTTCGCCTTCAGGGCCAGAGGCACCAGCTTCTACAGCGACCTCGAGCCTGAGTCCCGGTTCCGTACCGGTCAGCGCGTCGGCTTACTTCGAGAGCCGGACAACGAGCACGACCCGCACGCGGTGGCACTTACGACGGGTAGGCCGCCGGTGACTTTCGGCTACGTGAACAAGCAGCGCGCGAAGTGGGTGGCGGAGCTGTTGGACGGCGGCGAAGACCTCGACGCCCTGGTTCTGCAGGCGAAGTCATCCCCTCGCGTCCTCATCGCCACGCGTGGAGCTCTCGCCCATCTTCGGCGGAAGTAGCTCAGAGGGCCGCGGTGGCACCGCTGCAGCGGTGCCACCGTGGGGGCCCACTGCTAAACCCACCATCAATGCTACTTATGAGTCGATGAAGCCAGTCCAAAAATTCATGACCTATCGCACATTGACGCCGTCACGATGCTAGGCAGGGAGGGTTACCGCGACGACGCCCAGCGCCTGATACACGGATACCGAGAACCGGCCTTCGACTCGGGCCTTGACCTGATTCTTCTCGAAGAGCTCACCCGCGTCGCTCCATTTGGTCTCGATGCCCGCCCGGTCCGTATCCAACGCCACGGCCGCGGCGTCCAGGACGACAGCAGCACGGCCGGCGACCGCGTTCGAGAGGACGACGGGCACCGACCAGAGGGTCCGAGCCGCCCGGTCCACAGGTCCGGCCAGGTCAAAGTTGCCCGAAGCATTCCGGGCCGATTCGATCCGTCCCCAGGACGCCGGAGACAGCACCACTACCGACGCCTCATGACCCGTACTTTCGAGCTTGGTAATCGCCGCGCGGATGGTCACGACGTCGTCGGCCCCGGCCGTCTGGACTTGGATGCCGCTCGTCGCCAGGATGCCGGTGAGGTTATCGCCGACCCCGTTGCCGTTGAGGATCGCGGCTTCGACGGCGAGGCCGAGGCCGGCCAGCAGTTCGTCCCCGACGAATCGTTCCAGGCTTCCTACGTCCGCCAAAAGGTACTTATCGACCGGTTCCGACAAATGCGCTAGCACGGCGAGTTCGTTCGGCACCCCGCTAATCGAATAGATCGACGTCGGTTTCGTCGCACCGGCAGGGACGACGGCCGCGTTATTGACTCGTTGGGACTGTCGAAGGAACTTGAACGTTGCCCCGTCATGCTGGATGACCGGCAAGATCTCCAGGAGCGACGCCGGGAACCGCCCCGCCGGCACAATGTCAGTTGTCGGCGTCGCCGTGATGACGTTCCCGGCATCGACCAGACCCTTCCGACCCAGGCCCGTCCCACCGGTCGCCGTCATCTTCGAGGCAATACCGCGGGCCGCGTCACGCCGTCCCGCACCCGTCAAAGCAAGGTGCTTGACCCCGGACCCGCCCATACCGCCGCCGACCTCCGCGACCAGAGCACGAGCCTGAGCTGTAACCTCGTCATCCGTGTCCATCTTCCGCAGCCGTTCGAGGTCGGATTTCGAGGCCGTCATCGCCCGGCCGTAGTCAGCCAGTTCGTCGGCCGTCATGTTCCGGTTCTCGCGTTCGGCTTTCGCCGCGAGCTCCGTCGCCGTCTTCGCGGCAGCGGCAGCAGCCGCCCGGATAAGTTCCCTACGTGGATTCGTCATTTTGGCCCTCCAAGGGCATAAAAGCGCGGACCCCAGGAAGGGGCCGGGCGCGTTGAGTGGAGAGGACCGTGGCGCGTTCAAAACGCGGACAGGAACGGCGGGAAACCAGGAATCGCCCTTACCCCGCTAAGGGCCTCAGGCAATCCGGCCGGCCGGAGCGTCGGCGGAACGGTGAGCGACAGCAGGCGACCAGTCCAGGCAAAAACCCGAACCCGTCACCCTTCGCCGCCCCAATGGTCGACCAGTCCTCAGGAAACTTACGCGGCTACGCGCCTCAAATCCCTTAACCAGCCGCACCCGACCGGGCCGACGATACCGACGATTCTACCGCGCCCGTCACGGCGAGTCCCGCCACGCCCGCTCATCCCAGCCCGCCGAGGAATCGGGGGTAATGCTCACCGCCGACCCCCAATCCAACCTGCCGAAGAGGTCACGGCGGACCGGGACGACGCCGGCGGGCCCCACGCCCGCCAGCCCCGCATCAGCGATGACCGCCACCGCGGCCGCGTCGAGGTCGTCCCCGTCCGGCGTCCTCACGAGCTGCCCGTGACCTCATCGAAGAAAGCCCGCCGGTACCTGTCCAGGATTTCGTCCTCGTGCCCCGGAGCAAGGCGCATGAGCAGGGCAGCGGCCAGGCCGCAGGCCGACCGGGCGAGCCGGACCGGATCCTCCGATTCGGTCAGCATGACCGCCGCGCCCCCGTCCCGCTCGTCGTGAATGATCAACTCGACTATCGCGACGGCCTCTAGAATCGAGGTTCGCTCCGCGTTTTCGTCGTTTTCGATGTTCATTGTTTTGCCTTCCGTTCGCTATCAGTGAGCCCGGCATGTGCGCCGGCACTCTCGGGGTACTCGTGCTGGTACTGCCAGCACTCAGCCAGGGCCGGACATCGACCGCAGGCCAGTGCCGCCGCGTTTTGCTCCGCTGCGGCACCCCGTGTCCAGCCGGGACCGCCCATGCACGGCACGACACCGCCAGCCCGTATGAGGCCGGCGAGCACGTCCAGCAACGCCCGGTGAGCTCCACCGCGCGCCCCGTCCACAGCCCCGAACTCAGCGCCGGCCATCACGGTCCGGGCCAGAGTCAGAGGTTAGAGCCGGCGCGGGCCCCGACGCCGAGACGCGCGCACCGAGACCCCTGTTACCCCTGTTACCGATTCGGGGAGGGACGGAAGGGGGGCCCCCAACCAGCCCCTTACTGAGAATGGAGCCCTCACTATTGAGAATCTCTGTATCTATGTATGTTTCGCTTTGGTCGCGTGGGTGACATTGGCCGCTTTGTCCCCCCTCACCTATCCCAGAAGGGGTAACAGGGGTAACAGGGGTCTCGGGGTGGAGATATCTCTCGAAAGCATCCGCGAAGTCCCTCCGCCGATATCCCTTCGCCGTCCCCGCCTCGGTCCTGATCGTGTTGTTCGTCGGAATCTCATACTTAGTGAGGGTCCGCGCAAGAAATCGGGGGTCGATGGGTTCGCCCCTGATACTTCGCCACGGCGCGTTCTCGAGCCCGTGTAGCTCTTCCAGGAGGTCAGCGGTAGTCATGCGATCCAGATCGCCCAGCACGGCCCGAATGTCGCCAAGCAACTGGATACCCAGAGTCGCCGGCTTCTCCTTTGCCTTCGCCACCATGAAAACAGCAGCAGCTCGTGCGGTAACCGGCCAGTGCCCGCCCGCGGCATCCGCAACACTGAGCAGGGGCTCCCATATATCGGCGTCCCGGTCCTCGATACCCTTCGGAAGGTCCGGCCACGCCTCAGCAACGCCGACACGCACATCGGCCGCGAAGTCAGCCAGCCGGTCACGCAGTTCCGCGGCCGCCGTGCCATTTACGCGCCGGCGGTACGGTTGCACTCGCTGCCCCGGCCGGCGGCGCTTCATCGGTATGACGACGGACCTCGTCATGAGTGTGTCCGGGAGCTGATTCAATCCGGCCAGTGCCACCGCGCAGAACGACGGCCACTCCTCAGTGACGACTTCGCGGCCCCTTACCGCTGCACGCCCGGCTGTCGCCCCTTTCCGATAACCGGAGTTGAGTAGTCCGCGCAAATCTTCGTTGTTGTCGGCCTTTCCGCGACCGAACACAGTGTCAATTTCGTCCATGAGCAGCGTGGGTAAACCGGCCTCGTCGCTGATTTTCCGGAAGATGTAGGCGACCGAAGCATTCACGGAAAGGACCGGGCGCGGCACGAGGGCCTCGGTCAGTTCCAGGCAGCGGCTTTTCCCGCTGCCGGGCTCCGGCGACAGGAACGCGAGGCGCGGCGAGTTCTCGAACGCCTCGATGAGATGCGCGTGGACGATCCACAGCGCGTGGGCCGTCGCGGTCTCCGGCGACGGATAGGCAATGAACCGTTCAAGGAACTGCTGCACATCGTCCAGCAGTTCAGCACGAGCCGCCCACCCGCTTGTCTCAGCATCAGGAACAGCGGTAACAGGGGGACACCTCGGGACCCAACCCGGATCCGTTGTCGACTCGGCTCGATAGCTCATAGCCTCCCACCTACGCGCCGGGCAAGTCCCAGCCGTGCCCGGAGCTCCCACGGCCGCCAGCCCGCCCTTTCAAGCCGCTCGGTTTCCGCCGACAACTCGCGGCGGTTGAGCCCAAATACGGCGTGAGCCAACCGAACGCAACCGGGGTCTGGGTCCAGTGGATCACGACGGCCGTCTTCCAACGGCGGGCAACGAGACGACGCCAGCCGGCGGTGCGCTAATCCTGCACTCACATCCAGGGTCACGTCCCCCGCCGCCGCCGCCGCTCGCCGGCCTTGGAGGCCTTGCTGCGCGGGCATGGGGAGCGGTCTTTTGCACGCGACGCGCCTATAGCCGGTTCCCGGATCCGCCTCCCCGCTCATCTGGCACCCATTAGGTGCTCGGTTTCGTATGCCTCAACATCTGCAAGTCGATAGCGGACCGCGCCGCCAATTTTGACGTATGCGGGCCCTCTACCTTCGTATCGCCATTGCCCAAGAGTCCTCGCGGGCTTCTTCCACCGATCTGCGAGATCTGTAGGCGTCAGCATGCCCGCCACTCCTTGTTCTGTCTGCATCTGCAATCCCTCCGTGCTGTTGCAAGCTGCAACAACACGATGTAACTACATCGATGCGGTCAGATACAACCCTATGTTGCAAGTAACAACGTGAGTATGTAGCCTGACGCCATGAGTAAACGAAAGAGCACAGATGCCGATCACGTACGCCTCCCTTGGGAAGCTGCCTTCGCAAAATCCCTGGCTCGCGCGCGGATGCTAGTACCGATGTCGCAAAGCGAACTTGCGCGCCGTGCAACTGAAGCCGGCCTGCCGCTCTTTCAACAGCAAATCCAGCGCATCGAAAACTTGACCCGTCCGGTCAGTCTTAATGAGGCGGTGCTGCTGGCCCAGATATTGCACGGAGACCCGTGGGATATGGCAGCTCAAATGGTTGACGACGATACCGCGCATGAACTCCTGAGGGCCGCTCAACGGTCCGCGGAAGAGGCCGCCCTGCGAACAATCCGCACCATCCGCGATGAGTACTACCGCTTCGACGCGGCGTTGATCGAAGCGAAGCTACGGCTCGACCAATTCGCCACCTACCGGCAGGAGCGGTGGCCTGAGGCACTTGCCCGGGATGACATGAGGCTTTTCGAGTGGAGCCACGAGCGATTGGAGCGAACTGGCGCGATTGTATTCAGCGCGCTAGAGCCACTTTTAACAGAAGACGACGACGAGCCCCAGCTAGCACAAATGCCCTCCGTCGCAGAGGACGAATGACGTGGCACGCGCATGGATTGAGGACGGTTGGCGAACTACAGACAAGAAGCCGTCACCACAGGACGGAGTCGGTTCCCGGTGGCGCGTCTATTGGTGGGAGGACTGTGCAGCGGACGCGATTGGACGGACGAAGCGCCGACGTTCCAAACGGTTCAAGCGCAAGCCTGAGGCCGAACAGTTCGCCGCGAAACTAGACAACGACCTGCGCGCCGGTACCTATCGGCCACCAGAGCACGCCGAAATTCTACTGACCGAAATCGCTACGGAATGGCTGAATACCCGCCTGGACATCAAGCCGGGCACCGCACGGCAGTACGAGCGCACGTTGAACGCCTATGTGCTTCCGCAATGGTCCACCCGGAGGATCGGCACGATCACCAAGCCCCAGGTCGCCGAATGGGTCTCCGCACTCAGTACCGGCATCGCACCCGCCGCCTACAAGGTGCGCGGTGTGATTCCGCCAGCCTACGAGGTCAAGGAAAGGATGAACGGGCCGCTCAGCCCTGCCACGGTTGACCAGATTCACACGGTTCTTTCCGCCGTGCTCGGCTGGGCGGTGGAGACAGACCGAATCACCCGCAACCCGGCTGCCGGCGTACGCCTGCCGCGCGTTACACCGCAGGAACACGTCTACCTGTCCCACAAGCAGGTAGAAGCCCTCGCAACCGCCGCACACGGCGTCAGCGGCAACGAAACCGACCGAGTCCTAGTCCACTTTCTTGCTTATACCGGCCTGCGGATCAATGAGGCACTGGCGCTCCGAACCTCGTCTCTGAATCTTTTGACGTCTCGGGCTCAAGTCGTGGAAACCTGGACGCTCGATCGAGCGGGCAAAAAAGTCCTTGGCCCGCCAAAGAACCACGAAAAGCGAACCGTCCCAATGCCCCGATTCCTAACGCAAGAACTGATGGAACTCACCACTGGCAACCCGCGCGAGTCCTTCGTGTTCCGGAGCAGCCAGGGCGGAGCGCTCAACGACCACAACTGGCGCAGTCGGGTCTTCAACCTCGCCGTCAACGATGCCGACCTCGAAGCGGCGAGCCTGACTCCGCACAAGCTCCGTCACACCGCAGCCAGCGCAGCAATCGCTGCCGGCGCGGACGTGAAAGTCGTGCAGCAGATGCTGGGGCACAAGGACGCCACGGAGACACTGAACACCTACGGACACCTGTGGCCGGACCGTCTGGACGAGGTATCGACGGCCCTTGAGTTGGCCCGTAACGCAGCACTGGAACAGTCTGCACCCTTTACTCATGTCTCCATAATGTCCCCAGCAGCCTCTTAGGCCGGGAAACGAGAAAGCCCCTAGCCTACGTTTCCGCAGGTCAGGGGCTTCCGCTTGCTCCTCCGACTGGACTTGAACCAGTAACCCTTCGATTAACAGTCGAATGCTCTGCCAATTGAGCTACGGAGGAATGCGCAGACACAACTTTACATAGGTTCCGGAGCTAAGTGAAATTGGCTGTGGCTCAGTCCTCGCGGAGCAGCCGACGCTGCATCTCCAGCTCCATCAGGTCGCGTTGGAGCTGGTTGTAGAGCGCCGGATCAGCGGCCGGATCCATGCGCTGGAGTTGCCCGAGCTTCTCCGCCTTCTGCTGCGTGATCCTCAGCTCGGTGAGGCGGTTCAGGATGTCCCTGCCGTACACCACCATCGCGTCGGTGTCCTTCGCCGGCAGTGGTCGGACGGCCAGCTCGCTGACCAGGGGACGGAGGACGTCCGGGACGCCCTCTCGCACCGACTCCACCCACCGCGACAGCTCGGTGCCCGCCGCTCCGGCCGCGATCACGGCTGAGTGCAGCGCCTCGTAGACGGGGATGCTGAAGCGGGACGTCGAGAAGCTCTCCCATTGGATCGCGGTGAGGATGGTGGGCTGCTGCAGCACGACCTCGAGAGCCTCTCGCTCCATGCGCGCGATCGGATCGCGGGGATCCGGGCGCTCGTAGTACGGCTCCTCCGGTGAACCGCCGCCGGGTTCCCCCTGGCCCACCGGAGCGCCTGCCTGCTGGCCCTGCTGGCTCGAGGGAGCCTGCCCGCCCTGCCGGCCCTGCCGATCCTGCTGGCCCTGCTGGCCCTGCTGCCGGTTCCCGGAGGTCGAGGCACCCATGTCCCGGCGGACCGCCGATGCTACGGCGCGTGCCACCTGGTCCTCCCCGACGTACTGCATGCCCAGCCAGCGGGACAGCTCGCGGGTGTAGGTGGACCGGAGCGAGACGTCCCGGATGTGGGCGACGATCGGCGCCGCGTGACGCAGTGCCTTGACCTGCCCCTCCCCCGAGGAGAGGTCGAAGTTGTCGAAGGAGGCCTTGATGGCGAACTCGAACAGCGGACGGCGGTCGGCGATGAGCGACCGGACGGCGTCGTCCCCCCGGGTCTGCCGCAGCTCGCACGGATCGGCACCGGACGCCTCCACGGCGACATAGGTCTGCGCGTTGAAGCGCTGGTCCTCCTCGAACGCGCGGAGGGCTGCCTTCTGGCCCGCGGCATCACCGTCGAACGTGAAGATCACCTCGCCGCCGGTACCGTCATCGGACAGGAGCCTGCGCGCGATCTTGATGTGGTCGGTCCCGAACGCCGTTCCGCAGGTCGCGACGGCGGTGCCGACACCCGCCAGATGGCACGCCATGACATCGGTGTACCCCTCGACGACGACGAGCTGGCGGTTCTTCGCGATCTCCCGCTTGGCGAGGTCGATGCCGTACAGCACCTGGGACTTCTTGTAGAGGGAGGTCTCGGGTGTGTTGAGGTATTTCGGCCCCTGGTCGTCCTCGTAGAGCTTCCGCGCCCCGAAACCCACAGTGTCTCCGGTGATGTCGCGGATCGGCCAGATGAGCCGTCCGCGGAAGCGGTCGTAGAACCGACCCGCAGTGCTGGAGGACTCGCTGAACATGCCCGTCAGCCTCAGCTCGTCGAGCGTGAACCCCCGACCCGTCAGGTGGGTCAGCAGCGTGTCCCAGCCCTGGGGCGCATAGCCGACCCCGAAGTGCGCTGCGGCGTCCCGGTCGAAGCCACGCTCCTGCAGGAACTGACGGGCCGTCGCGGCTCCCTGCGTGAGGAGCTGGTCGCGGAAGAACTCGGCCGCGATCTTGTGGGCGTCCAGGAGGCGCTGCCGCTTCCCCACGTCCTCGCGGCGGGGACCGGTGCCGCCGTCCTCGTAGTGCAGCTCGAAACCGATACGCGCCGCGAGCTTCTCCACGGTCTCGCTGAAGGAGGTATGGTCCTGCTTCTGCACGAAGGAGATGACGTCGCCGCCTTCACCGCACCCAAAGCAGTGGTAGGAGCCCATCTGCGGGCGCACATGGAACGATGGCGACCGTTCGTCGTGGAAAGGGCAGAGTCCCTTCCACGAACCGATTCCCGCCGACTTCAGCGTCACGTACGCCTCGACGACTTCCTTGATATCCGTTCGCTCGCGAACCTCATCGATGTCTTCGCGTTTGATGAGTCCGGCCATGGAACCCAGTTTATGCCTGCCCCACCGACACTCGGACCCGCTCCTACCAGAGCGCGGGAACGGGCCCGACGATCCGCTCGTGGAGGCTGAGCGCGGACACGTCCGTGAGTGACGCCACCTGGTCGACGACCACGCGCAGGCGGGCGTCGTCGTCCGGGGCCTCACGCCAGTCGGCAGCGAACATCGGCTCGAGGTAGCGGTCGCCGTCGGCCTGGATCTGCGCTACGAGGGAGGCGAGGATTTCACGCTGCCGCTCGTAGAGGGGCTGGCGGTGGTCCGTCGTCATCACGTACGTGGTGGCGAGTCCCTTCATGACGGCGATCTCCATGATGGTCTCCTCGGGCACCACCATCTCCGCGTTGTAGCGCGTCAGCGGGTCCGGTCCGTAGATGGAGCGCGTCGACTGCATGGCACTGAGGCAGAAACGGCCGATGAGCTGGCTCGTCATGTTCTTGAGAGCCGCCATGGACCGCCGCGTCCCGTCCGCCTCCCGGACCCACACCGGTGTCTTCTCGAGGCGGACCAGGGCGGCGTCGACGGCGGCCGGGTCGCTCCCCGGGAGGTACCACTGCTGCGTGTAGCCCACCACGCGGGCGCGGGCGTCGGCGCTGTCCATCCATTTCAGCTGCAGGTGCCCGGCGACGATCGCGTCCTCGACGTCGTGCACCGAGTACGAGATGTCATCGGCGAGGTCCATGACCTGTGCCTCGAGGCACGACCGGCCCTCCGGGGCGCCGTCGCGCAGCCAGTCGAAGACGGGGCGATCGTCGTCGTACGCGCCGAACTTCGTGGTGCGCTGGCCGCTGATGACGGGGGCCGACGCCGCGGTCCAGGGGTACTTGCACGCGGCATCGAGGCTCGCGCGGGTGAGGTTGAGGCCGGCCGGACCACCGTCTGCTGCCAGGACCTTGGGCTCGAGCCGGGTGAGGAGGCGGAGCGTCTGGGCATTGCCCTCGAAACCCCCGATGCCGTGCGCGATGTCGTGGAGCGCGGTTTCTCCGTTGTGGCCGAAAGGCGGGTGCCCGAGATCGTGCGCCAGGCAGGCCGTATCGACGATGTCCGGATCGCAGCCGAGGGTCCGGCCGAGCTCCCGGCCCACCTGCGCCACCTCGAGCGAGTGGGTGAGGCGCGTGCGGACGAAGTCGTCCGTGTCAGGCGCTACGACCTGTGTTTTCGCACCGAGACGGCGAAGCGCGGAGGAGTGCAGCACGCGGGCGCGGTCCCGCTCGAAGTCGGTGCGGTGGGAGCTCTTCGGCGGTTCCTCGACCCATCGCTCGGTGTCCGCGGCGCTGTACCCGGTGGTGGCGGACAGTTCGGGGAAGCTCATGATGCCTTTCTAGCGGAGTGAGGCAGGTGAACCCGGCCGGTACCGGCTCCTGTGGAGGAGAGCTGAAGCGGGCTGGGCAGCGCCCGGACCTGGTCCGTTGCGGTGGTCAGCCGCCGGATACGTCCACCTCGGCAGCGGCGATGTCCGCCTGCTGCGCCTCGTTGAGGACACGACCGTCCAGCCAGTGCTCGGGGAGGGCGGTCTTCTTCGGCGAGCCCGCGCGGCCACGCGGACCCTCGGCGTCCTGGCCCGGATACGGCGAGTCCTTGTCGAGTTCGTCGAGGAGTCCGCGCAGCACCTCGAGGGTCGGGACCGTGGCCAGCTTGGCGCGCAGTTCGCCACCGACGACATAGCCCTTGAAGTACCAGGCCATGTGCTTGCGGATGTCGCGCAGCCCCATCATCTCGCTGCCGAACGTCTCGACGAGGAGTTCCGCGTGCCGGTAGACCGTCTCGGCGACCTGGCCGAGGCCGGGCTGGTACCTCGTCGGGCTGCCTTCGAACGCATTCATGAGGTCGCCGAAGAGCCAGGGGCGCCCCTGGCAGCCACGACCGATGACGACGCCGTCGACCCCCGTCTGTCGCACCATGCGCACGGCGTCCTCGGCGCTCCAGATATCTCCGTTGCCGAGAACGGGGATGTCCGGGAGGGCCTCCCGGAGTTCGGCGATGGCGTTCCAGTCTGCCTTGCCCGAGTAGAACTGTGACGCGGTCCGCCCATGGAGCGCGACGGCGGCGACCCCGCTGTCCCGGGCGATCTTGCCGGCCTCGCGGAAGGTGAGGTGGTCCTCGTCGATGCCCTTGCGCATCTTGATGGTCAGGGGAACGTTCCCCCTCGAGGCCTCGCGCACGGCGGTCTGGACGATGCCCGTGAAGAGGTCGAGCTTCCAGGGCAGGGCAGCTCCCCCACCCTTGCGGGTGACCTTGGGCACCGGGCAGCCGAAGTTCAGGTCGATGTGGTCCGCGCGGTCCTCCTCGATGAGCAGGCGCACCGCGGCACCGACGGTCCTGGGGTCGACGCCGTACAGCTGTACGGAGCGGACCTTCTCGTCGCCGTCGTGCGAGATGATGCGCATCGACTCGGGGCTGCGCTCCACGAGCGCGCGGGAGGTGACCATCTCCGATACGTACAGCCCGCCGCCGTACTCACGGCACAGCCTGCGGAAGGCCTTGTTGGTGATGCCGGCCATCGGCGCCAGGATCACGGGCGTGTTCACGGTGATGTTGCCGAGCGTCAGCGGCGGGAGGTCGAGCCTGAGGGCGCTGTCCCCCTGTGCGGGCGGGGCGGCATGGGCGTCCCCGGCAGTTCCGTCGCCGGGAGCACCGATTGGGGCAGGGAGGGTCGATACTGCAGTCACCCCTCCATTGTCGCAAGAGCGAGCAAATCCGGGGGTATCGCCTGCTGCCGGCCTGAGCTTCCGCTTCGCGGCCGCAGCCTTGCGCCAGGCGCTCGTCACGCGTCCTCCCCCTCGGCGCGCCGGGCACGCCGATCCCCGAGGGCGACGAGCCGCTGACCGGGTGCGAGGGTCCCCGCTCCCTCGGAGGCCAGGACAGCCGGCGTCGCTCCGTCGTCCGGCTGGTGGGCGTGCGTGGTGCCGACGTGTCCTCCGCCCGTGGTCCTCGGTCCGACGGCCTTGACCACCAGTACCGCGATCAGCGTGGTGAGCGGTATGGCCAGCACGAGGCCGATCGACCCGACCAGTGTCCGCACCACCTCCTCTGCGAGCTCACCGCTGGTGAGGGTCTCGATCAGGGCGCGGTCGTAGAGGGAGACGAGGATCAGCACCGGCAGGGCGGCTCCGGCATAGGCGAACGCGATGGTGTAGACCGTCGACGCGATGTGGTCGCGGCCGATCCTCATCGCGGACGCGAAGAGCCGCCTCCCCGATGTGTTGGGCGCGAGCTCGTACAGTTCCCAGACCGACGATGACTGCGTGATGGTCACGTCGTTGAGGACGCCGAGGCCGGAGATGATGAGGCCGCACAGGATGATCGAGGAGATGGACAGCTCGTCCGAGGCATTCACGAGCGCGTAGGCATTCTCGTCCCCCACACCCGTCAGGTGCGCGGTGTCGGTCGCCCACGCTGCGAGGACCGCCGTCACGCCGAGCCCGAACACCGTTCCGAGCAGCGCCGTGGACGTCCGCGCGGAGAAGCCGTGCGCGAAGTAGAGGACGCCGTACATGATCACCACGGAACCCACGAGACCGAGGAGCAGCGGCGGTGCGCCCTCCACGAGACCGGGCAGGATGAACTGTGCCAGGATCACCAGTGCACCCACGAGGCCGATCATGGCGCGCAGACCGCGCCAGCGCGCTACGGCGATGACGACGACGGCGTACACGACCGCCAGCGCGACGATGGGGACGGACCTCACGAAGTCCACGAAGACGTACGGCGCCGCCCCGCCCTGGATGACATTGGCGAGGTTGAGGTAGCGGATCTCGTCGCCGGGCTCGACGGCGTTCGTCTTCGCGAGTTCGGGGGTGACCTCCACGGCGATCACCTCACCACCGAGCGCAGGCTGTGTGTAGGCGATGGTGCAGGTCAGCGCCGTGCCGCCGGCGTCGACGGTGGGTTGCGAGGACGGGCAGTCCGCTTCGCCGACCTCCCGCACGGTGCCGCGATCGAAGCTGACGCCGTCCGCCGTCGCGTAGGGGTTGGCGACCGCGAGGGAACTGCGGTCCCCGCTCGGCCAGAGCAGCACCATGGCGATGAGGGTCACCACGCCGAGGGGCACGAGGATGGCCGAGAGCAGGAGGGTTGCCCGGCGCCGCGTGGCAATCGCTGATGCGGACGGCCCCGAACTCCCGGTAGCGCTCGTGACGTGCAGGTGGCTGTGGCCCACGGATTTCCTCCGGGTGGTCGGTATCGGCTGGTCGATGCGTCATGGTTGCGCAAGGGCCGGGACGGCGTGACCGCGCTCCGGGCACCTCACGGATTGTACGCAGGACACCGGGTCGGCCCGTGTATTGAGCCATCAGGACCAGGCCGACTCGGCGGGCACCGCACGAACTGCAACCATCATCAGGACGGAGCATCATCAGGATGAAGCAGGCCCGTCGGGGCGGAAAGGGACGATTCGTGGCAGCATCTGCAGGACTCCCCGCGAGGGACAGGGAACCCGTCATCAGCATCAGCGGGGCGACCTCCGGTGTGCACGGCATCGCCCTCGTCCTGCATGGCGGACGGGCGACCAGCTTCGACGCCGTGCAGCCCCATCATCTGAGCCCGCTGCGCATGCGACCCTTCGCCGCACGCCTCGCCGCGGACGGCGGGGAGCACGGCCTCGCGGTCTGGACGCTCCGCAACAGGGTGCGTGGGTGGAACGGGGCGGACCAGTCCGCACTGCAGGACGCGCGGTGGGCCCTCGCGCGCATCGCCGCGGAGCATCCGGGGCTCCCTGTCTATCTCCTCGGCCACTCCATGGGCGGGCGGACCGCGCTCGCCGCCGCCGGTTCCATCCAGGTCCGCGCCGTCGCGGCCCTCGCACCGTGGCTCGAGCCGTCGAGTCCGGTGGAGTCGGTCCGGGGGCGCAGCATCCTCATTATGCACGGGGACACGGACCGCTGGACCAGTCCGACGGCGTCGCTCGCCTTCGCGCGCCGTGCACAGCGCGTCGCGCGGGACGTCCACTACGTGCGCATGCTCGGGGCGGGCCACTTCATGGTGCGCACCCTGCCCGTCTGGCACGGCATGAGCACCTCCTTCCTCCTCCGCCACTTCGCTGCTGACACCGGTGCGGCCGTCGATCCCGGCGTGATCGACCGCTCGGCGTCGCTGTACCGTGCCGCCGACCCGCTCGGAGTAACAGCCTGATCCGGCGGCGCGGTGCTGGTGCACCGGAGGGCGGCGCGACGGGCGCGCACAGCAACCTCCAGGTCCGCCATCAGGTGCCAGGCGCGTGCCAGCGGGACGGGAAACTCCTGACCGGGAGGCGTAGGTCGAGCCGCGCGGGGTACAAAGGGTATATGGAGAGCAGAAGCGGGTTCTTCCCGCTCCCACCGCAGGCCGGAAGAGAGCGTTGAGCATGGGATGGAAGCCGCGGCAGAGCGACCGCATGTACCGCTTCGTGGTGTACGCGGGCAAGGCAGTCTTCGCAGCTCTCCGCCTGCCGGTCGAGGTCACCGGCACGGAGAACCTGCCCGCGTCGGACCCGCTGAACGGCCGCTCACGACGCGCGGTGCCGGGCCACGGTGCGGTGGTCGCGATCACCCACTTCGGGTACCTCGACTTCGCGTTCGCGGAGCTGGTCCTCTGGAACCACGCGCGCATCCAGGCCAGGTACATGATCTCGAAGCGGGCGGCGGACAACCGGTTCGTCAGCCCGTTCGTCTTCGGACTCGGTCACGTCGTCACGGACCGCTCGGCCGGTGCGGCGGCGTACGACGACGCCCTGGCGAAGCTGCGCGCCGGTGAGTACGTCGCGATCCTGCCGGAAGCGGGAGTGTCCCGCAGCTACACCGTCCGCACGCTCAAGACCGGGGCGGTCCGGCTGGCAGCAGAGGCCGGCGTACCGGTGATCCCGATCAGCGTCTGGGGCGCGCACCGGCTGCTGACCCGGGGCCACGGATTCTCCATCAAGCGCGCCTGGAAGGCACCGGTCCGGCTCCACATCAACCCGGCGATCCACCACTCCCCCGGCCTCGATGTGACCGAGGAGACAGAAAAGCTTCGGCGGGAACTGCAGGACGGCATCGAGGTGTGCATCGCCGATTTCCCCGTGACACCGGAACCCGGCGCGTGGTGGATGCCGGCGCACTTCGGCGGCGGCGCGATGACCGACGCCGAGCGCGACGCCGCGGACGTCGCCGACAGGAACGCGGGGCGGTACAGCCGGGGCTGACAGGCCACCGGAATGCACAGGGCCACCCGTTCCTTCCGGAAGGGGCGGCCCTGTGGGTATCCGGCGACGGTCAGTCGGTCGCGACGACGAGCGTCTCCGGTCCTGCGAGGTACGCGGCACCGGTCGCCAGCAGGGGCTCGACGACGGCGACGAGCGCCTCCATCGAGTCATCCACCTCGAGCTGGACCGGGAACTGGTGCACGAGCATCGCGATCATCGTGGCGACGGCCGCCTGCTGCTCCCGTGGTGCGAGCGAGGTGTCATAGCCCACCAGGACATCGGCCGGGTCATCGGTGCGGGCCTGCGTGTAGCTGACGGCGAAGGCTGCGATGGCACCGCCGTCGGCCTTCGGCCGGTCGCGCAGGACGATCGCCCCGCCGGCACCG
Organism: Arthrobacter sp. PL16; assembly: GCF_035985055.1. NCBI lineage: Bacteria > Bacillati > Actinomycetota > Actinomycetes > Micrococcales > Micrococcaceae > Arthrobacter > Arthrobacter sp. PL16. The sequence continues at coordinate 308,493 of NZ_JAXCIC010000005.1, read as the reverse complement.
CTCGCATCACCGAGGAACAGCTGCTGGGCACGTCCCAGGCTGATGTCCGCACGGTCCCAGGCATGGACGGACCCGTAGAACGCTGCGAGCGCGCGCGTCAGTTCCACGGAGCCGGTGGCGGACTCCTCGAGCTGCGGACCCGACGCGTCGTCGAAGGCCGGCGCGGCGATGGCACCCGGCTGCACGACGACGAGCCGCGAGCGCTGAAGCACCCCGAAACCGGTGGCCTCGGCAAACGCGGCCCCCGTGGACCCGGGCGTCACTTTCGACCGCAGGGCGGTGATGCCCGACGGCGAGGCAGCGGCCTCGTGCTGGAGCATCGTGAGGAGAGTCGAACCGACGCCCGCGCGCCGATGGTCCTCCGCGACCTCGATGTAGCACCAGAGCCGGTCCGGATGGAGCGCAGCGCCGTAGACGCAGCCGGCCGCGACCGGGATGCCCTGGTCCACCACCGTGATGCAGCGGTTCCAGGGACTGTCGGACGGCATCCGGAAGGATCCACGGAACTGCTCCGACGCAGCCGACTCCGGTCCACCCCAGAGCTGGATGAGCTCGAGGTCGTCACCCTCCTGCCAGGCGCGGTATTCGAGGGCCATCAGGCTCCGATCAGGCGCGCGGCGAGGTATCCCTGCACCTGGTCCAGGGATACGCGCTCCTGCGCCATGCTGTCCCGCTCGCGGATGGTCACGGCCTGGTCCTCGAGCGTGTCGAAGTCCACCGTGATGCAGAACGGGGTACCGATCTCGTCCTGGCGGCGGTAGCGCCGGCCGATGGCCCCGGCGTCGTCGAACTCGATGTTCCAGCCCGTGCGAAGTTGTGCAGCGAGGTCCTTCGCCTTCGGTGAGAGATCCTCGTTGCGGCTCAGCGGCAGCACCGCCGCCTTGACGGGGGCGAGCCGCGGGTCGAGCTTGAGCACTGTGCGCTTGTCCACGCCGCCCTTGGCGTTCGGGGCCTCGTCCTCGGTGTAAGCGTCGACGAGGAACGCCATGAAGGAACGGGTCAGACCGGCTGCGGGTTCGATCACGTACGGGGTGTAGCGCTCGTTGGTGGCCTGGTTGAAGTAGCCGAGGTCGGTGCCCGAGTGCTTGGAGTGCGTGCTGAGGTCGAAGTCGGTGCGGTTGGCCACGCCTTCGAGCTCGCCCCACTCCGAACCCTGGAATCCGAAGCGGTACTCGATATCCGTGGTGCCCTTGGAATAGTGGCTCAGCTTCTCGAGGGGGTGCTCGAAGAGGCGCAGGTTGTCCGGGTCGATGCCGAGGCCCGTGTACCAGGCGAAGCGCTGGTCGATCCAGTACTTGTGCCATTCCTCGTCGGTGCCGGGCTCGACGAAGAATTCCATCTCCATCTGCTCGAACTCGCGGGTGCGGAAGATGAAGTTGCCCGGCGTGATCTCGTTGCGGAAGCTCTTGCCGATCTGGCCGATACCGAACGGCGGCTTCTTCCGCGCCGTCGTCAGGACGTTGTTGAAGTTCACGAAGATGCCCTGCGCGGTCTCGGGCCGCAGGTAGTGCATACCCTCCTCCGAAGCCACCGGGCCGAGGAAGGTCTTGAGCAGTCCCGAGAACTCCTGCGGCTCGGTCCACTGGCCCTTGGTGCCGCAGTTGGCGCAGGTAACGTCCTTCAGGCCGTTCTCCGGCGCGCGGCCCTTCTTCTCCTCGTACTCCTCCTCGAGGTGGTCGGCGCGGTACCGCTTGTGGCAGGAGAGGCATTCGACCAGAGGATCGCTGAACACGTCGACGTGCCCGGAGGCCTCCCAGACCTGGCGGGGCAGGATCACGGCGGAATCGAGCCCGACGACGTCCTCGCGGCCGCGGACCATGGTCTGCCACCACTGCCGCTTGATGTTCTCCTTCAATTCGGCCCCGAGGGGTCCGTAATCCCAGGCCGAGCGGGAACCGCCGTAGATCTCCCCCGACTGGAAGACGAAGCCGCGCCGCTTGGCGAGCGAGATGATCGGGTCGAGTGCTGACTTGGCTGCTGCCATGGGATTCTTCTCCAGTTCTGTGCAGGCCGCTGGGTGCGGTCAGCAGGTGGGGGTCGCGTGGAACAGGGCCCGTCAGGACCCCCGGAGGGGCCGACGAGTACCCGGCAAGCCTACCGGTTCGGCTGGAACGGCACCGGGGCAGGTGCTCGCCGTCCTGCGGGGCGACCTACTGCCGGGGCCGCATCTGCCGGGGCCACGGCAGGGTGGTGAGGATGATGGCGCCGAGGGTCAACAGGGTCCCGGCGACCGTCGCGAAGACCACGCTTGTACCGGGAGCCGGGACGACGAGGTCGAGCAGGAGGGAGCCGACGAGTTGGCCGCCGATCATGCAGAGCCCCGTGAGCAGCACTCCGAGGCTCCGCACGAGGAGTGCGCCGAGCGCGATGAAGATGCAGCCCATGGGTCCGCCGAGGTAGTACCACCAGTCCGACGGCAGCGGGTTGCCGGGTCCGGCGATCGCGAGCTTGATCAGCCAGGCCGCCAGCAGGACCACGGTCCCGGCGATGAAGTTCATGAGGGTCGCGGCGAGCGGCGTGCCGTAGTGCAGGGACGCCGTGCCGTTCATGGCCTGCTGGAAGCTCAGCAGGACACCTCCGGCGACGGGCAGCAGGACGGGCAGGAGCCAGGCCGATGCCTCCCCCGCGGCACCGAACCTGGGCGAGACGGCCCAGACGACGGACAGGACCGTCAGGACGACGCCGATCACCCGCATGGCGGTCACCGCGCGCTTTCCCCCCGGGCCGATGCCCGCCCGGTCCACGAGGAGCCCGCTGAGGGACTGGCCCATCACGGCGGCCACCGTGAACAGGGCGACGCCGATGAGACCGATGGTCAGCGACTGCGCGAACACGAAGAACGCGCCGATCGCGCCGGCCGCCACGTAGTAGGGCGGGAAGCGGCGCTCGCGCACGGAGGGGATGATCTGGAGCGCACCGGCCCGCGCACCCGGCAACGCCAGCGTGATGGCGATCATCACGATCAGGCCCGTACTGAAGCTGATCAGGGCGGCGGCGATGCCGTCCTCGAGCACGGTACCCAGCGCGCCGTTGATCCTGCCCTGGACGGGGATGGCGAGACCTGCCCCGAGGGCAAGGGGGAAACCGACAGCTGGGGACAACGCGGGCGCATCAGACACCCGTACAGCCTAGTTCGGGCCCATCCGGCATGATGGAACGCATGACCGACGACTCCCCCATCGCAGAACTACCCATCCGGGACGACATGATCCGCCTGGGGCAGCTGCTGAAGCTCGCCTCCCTCGCCGAGGACGGCGTCGAGGCGAAGACCCTGATCGACAACGGCCTCGTGCAGGTCAACGGCGAGATCGAGGAGCGCCGCGGCCGCCAGCTCCATCCGGGTGACACCGTGAGCGTCAACGGCCAGGCTGTGCGGATCACCCGCGGCTGAAGCTTCCCGGGCCCGACCGACAGGTCTGGATTCGGCATGCGAACGCCCGACGCGCCCCGTCGGCGCTGCTCAGCGTGGGTTGAGCACCGTCATGGTCAGGAATTCACGGACGTGCGAGAGTTCCTGCAGGTTGATGCTGTGGAGCATGTTCGGATAGAGGATCTTCGTGAGTCTGGTGTTCTGCGTGAGCCAGGCGTGGGTGAACCCGATCATCTCGGGGGTGATGACCTGATCTTCCTGGTCCCGCCCCCAGAAGAACCTGGCGGGTGCCGCGGCGGCGTCGTCGTCCCGGAAGAAGCTGTGGCCCTCCGACGGCACCGCGAAACCGGACAGCCCGACGACGCAGGCGAAGTCCGCGGGACGATGTCGCAGGAGCGAGGTCGCCACTGCCATGCCCTGCGAGAAACCGAGGATGCTGACGCTGGAGTGCACCTCCCGCACCGTGTCCAGCCAAGCCGACACAGCGCTGACGCTCTCGACCACGCGCTCCACCGAGTAGTCGTCCTCGCGTGACAGGGGAAACCAGGAGAACCCCTGTCCCACCGCCAGGGGCGCGCGGACGGACACCACCGTGAACTCGGACGGCAGGTGGTCCGTCAGCCCCATGAGGTCCTCCTCGTTGGCCATGTACCCGTGGAACAGGACCAGCAGGGGCGTGCCTGCGCGCTCGAACTCGGGCTTCGACCAGAGGACCACCGGGTCCCAGGACAGGGCGGAGGGCACAGCTGTGCCGTGGGCAGAATCAGTCATCCCCCTATCCTGTCACGGGAGAATCGGCACACGCGTGCCCGGGTAGTTGGCCTGCCGGCGAGGACAGCGGGGAGAATGGTGCGGTGAGCCCCCGAAATGCCGGTACGCCCTCCCCGAGCGGTGCCGAAGCTATCCTGAACGGTCCGATGATCGACCCGACCCTCAATCCCGAGCCCCATCCCTGGCACCGGTTCGTCGCCCTCGGGGACTCCTTCACCGAGGGCATCGGAGACCCGAATCCGGAGAGCATCGGCGGCAATCGCGGCTGGGCGGACAGGGTGGCGGAGGAACTGACGCGTGGCCGCGCCGACTTCGCCTATGCCAACCTGGCGGTACGCGGGCGGCTGCTGCAGCAGGTCATCGACCAGCAGGTCGAGCCTGCCCTCGCCCTGCGCCCCGACCTCGTCAGCATCTCTGCCGGCGGCAACGACCTCCTCCGTCCCGGCGGCGACCCGGATCTGCTCGCGGAGAAACTCGACGGCGTCGTCGCGACGCTGGCAGGATCCGGCGCCACGGTGGTCCTGTTCACCGGCCCGGACGTCCGCGAGACCGTCCTCGGCAGCATCCGCTCGAAGACCGCGATCTACAACGAGAACCTGCGGACCATCGCTGCACGCCAGGAGGCGGTCATCGCCGACATGTGGGCGCTGCGGCAACTGCTGAACCCGCAGATGTGGTCCTCGGACCGGCTGCACTTCTCGCCGCTCGGGCATCACACCATCGCGGCGATGGTCCTCGACACCCTCGCCGTCCGTCACACGCTCGAACCCCTGCAGCCGAAGGATCTTCCCGCGAGGACCTGGCGCGCGGCACGCGCCGAGGACCTCGTGTGGGCGCGTGACTACTTCGTCCCGTGGGTACTGCGCCGCCTGCGCCACCAGTCATCGGGCGACGGCATCACCGCAAAGCGCCTGCAGGCGGCGCCGATCTTCGGGCCGGGCATGCCACCGGGCGCAGCGGACTGACGAAACGCCGTCGAACCGGTCGGCGAGCGCGGCTCAACTCTCGAGCGAGACCTCGCCGTTGGCCACGGCATCCGCGCAGGCGCTGAGGTCCGGCCCGGGCTTGAAATCGACGAATTGCGGCTGCAGCTTCTGGAAGAGGAACTCGTAGACCTCGTCGCGGGACTTCCCGTCCATCGTCTCCACGGCTTCCTTCACGGCGCCCTGCAGGGCGCGGTCGGAGTCCAGCAGGATCTTGTCGCGTGCTTCCTGGTTCCAGCCGATGGTGCTCAGGTCCATGAACAGCTCCTCTTCGTCTTCCGTCGATGAGTCCAAGGCGATGACCTCGGACGCGCCCGCGCGAAATCGGTAAGCAGGCTTAGCTCCAGACTAGGTGCCCGCAGGACGAAACCCAACCGGTACCTGCTACGACGAGAAGAAGGCCGTCCTGAGCTGATCGTCGAGCTGGTGGATCTGGGTCAGGAACGCGTCATGACCCACGGGCGAGGTGATCAGGTGGAGGGGGACGTTCCCCGGCAGCCCTTCCGCGAGCCGACGGGACTGCACCGGGAAATACAGCCGGTCCGTGTCGACGGCGGCAATGAAGAACTTCGACGTCGCCGCTCCCAGGGCGTCGTCCAGGCTCCCCCGGTCCCGGGCGGCGTCATGGCTCATCAGCGCCTCGGTCAGGATGACATAGCTGTTGGCATCGAATCGGTCCACCAGTTTCTCGGCCTGGTGGTCGAGGTAGCTCTCCACCTGGTAGCGGCCGCGGTGGGAGGGCAGGACGGCCCCGAAGGGCTGCTCGGCGTCCTGCTCCGCCCGACCGAAGCGTGCCTCGAGCTCCCGTTCGGAGCGGTAGGTGATGTGCGCGATGCGGCGGGCCAACCCGAGGCCCGCTTCCGGAAGCGGGCCGTCGTAGTAGTCGCCGCCGCGATAGGCGGGATCGAGCCGGATGGCCTGAAGCTGCGCCTGGGCGAACGCTATCTGTTCGGCCGACGAGGCGGCAGTGCAGGCGATGACGGCGCACCGCTCCACGCGGTCCGGATACATCAGGGCCCATTCGAGCGCGCGTGCGCCGCCCATCGATCCACCGAGCACCGAGTGCCAGCGCTCGATACCGAGCAGGTCGGCGAGCAGGGCCTCGGCGCGGACGGAGTCGCGGATGGTGACGAAGGGGAAACGTGATCCCCAGGGAGCGCCGTCGGGGGCGAGGCTGGCCGGCCCCGTCGAGCCGTAGCAGCCTCCCACCATATTGATGGACACCACGAAGAAGCGGTCCGTGTCCACGGTCCGTCCTGGACCGACCAGCGAGTCCCACCAGCCCTCCTCCTCCGATGCCCCCCGCGCGACGTGCGAACTGCCGGTGAGGGCATGCTGCACCAGCACGGCGTTCGAGGCATCCCGGTCCAGCTCGCCCCACGTCTCGAAGGCGAGCTGCACGTCCGGCAGCTCACCCCCGGTCTCGAGGAACAGCGGACCGATGGGGGCGACGCGCAGGAGCCCGTCCCCCGAGGGGCCGGCGTCGTTCCCCGGGTACAGCGGAGCAGGAGGGTAGGTGGTCACGAAAGGTTAGGCTCCCTTGGCGGCGCGGAAGCCCGCGTCCAGGTCGGCGAGGATGTCGGTGATGTTCTCGAGTCCCACCGACAGCCGGACGAGGCCCGGACGCACACCGGCCGTGAACTGCGCCTCGGCGCCGAGCTGACTGTGGGTCGTCGAGGCCGGATGGATGACGAGCGAGCGGACATCGCCCACGTTCGCCACGTGGGAGTGCAGTTCGAGGCCGTCCACGAACCGCTTGCCCGCCTCTACTCCACCGACGATGTCGAAGCTGACGATCGCGCCCGTGCCGTTCGGGCCGTACTTGCGCCCCCGCTCGTACCAGGGGCTCGAGGCGAGTCCGGCGTAGGAGACGCGTTCGACGTCGTCGTGCCCTTCGAGCCATTCGGCCACGGCCTGGGCGTTCTGCACGTGACGCTCCACCCGGAGGCTGAGCGTCTCCAGTCCCTGCGCGATCAGGAAGGCGTTGAACGGGGACACCGAGGCGCCGAGGTCGCGCAGCAGCTGCACGCGTGCCTTGAGGATGTAGGCGAGGTTGGCACCCAGAGGGCTGCCGACGCCCAGGTCGCGCGCATAGACGAGCCCGTGGTAGCTCTCGTCCGGCGTGTTCAGGCCGGGGAAGCGCTCGGGGTACTGCGCGAAGTCGAAGTTGCCCGAATCGACGATCACACCGGCGATCGCGGTGCCGTGCCCGCCGAGGTACTTCGTGGCGGAGTGCACCACGATGTCCGCGCCCCATTCGATCGGCCGGATCAGGTACGGGGTGGACAGTGTGTTGTCCACGATCAGGGGCAGGCCGTGCTCGTGGGCGACGGCACTGATGCCCTCGAGGTCCAGGACGTCCTGCCGGGGGTTGGAGACGACCTCGCCGAAGAAGAGCTTGGTGTTCGGCCGCACGGCCGCCCTCCACTGCTCGAGGTCATCCGGATCCTCCACGAACGTGGTCTCGATCCCGAACTTCTTCAGCGTGTGCTTGAAGAGGTTGTACGTGCCGCCGTACAGGCTGGGGCTGGCGACGATGTGATCGCCCGCCTCGGCGATGTTCAGGATCGCGAAGGTCTCGGCGGCCTGCCCGGAAGCGAGCAGGAGGGCGCCGACGCCACCCTCGAGGCTCGCGATCCTGGTCTCCACCGCCTCCTGGGTGGGATTGCCGATACGCGTGTAGATGGGTGCGAGCTCCGCCAGGGCGAACCTGTTGGCGGCACTCTCGGCGCTCGGGAAGACGAACGACGACGTCTGGTAGATGGGCAGCGCTCGCGCCCCCGTGGTTGCGTCCGGGACCTGGCCGGCGTGGATCTGGCGTGTCTCAAAGGACCAATCGTTGGACATGGTGCTCCCTGTTCGAAGGGGCCCCGCCTGTCCGATGCTCCGGCCGGTAACTGCTGCTCCAGGACACCGGACCCGCAGGAGCCCGCGCTTGCACGGCGCCGATGCAGCGCCGAGCCTGGTCTTCACCCGGGGCACCCCACCGCGGTTGGAGGGTTGCCGGCCAGCAAGCCGGGGCTGTGTGCTGGCACTCATGACCTGTATTCATGAAAACGCATCCGGGCGGATCCGGCAACCCGTATGACACTGGATGAAGTGACCGCAGGTTCACCGCTGGAGGGTCCGGTTGACGCGCGGATGAGGGAGCGATCGGGGGTAAGGGTTGCCTAAGTCGAGAGGTGCATCACTAAGTGCCAAGATAATCGCATGCGACTGGACCATGTCTCTTATGCCTGCGAACCCGACGGACTTGCTGCGACGGCCGATCGGATCTCTGCCAAGCTCGGAATGGACCCCGTAAAGGGTGGTGTCCACCCGCGCTTCGGTACCCGCAACATGATCTTCCCGTTGGCGAACGACCAGTACCTCGAGGTCGTCGAGGCCCTGAACCACCCGGCGTCGGACAAGGCTCCCTTCGGCCAGGCCGTGCGTGCCCGCTCCGAGGCCGGTGGAGGCTGGATGGGCTGGTGCGTCGCGGTCGAGGATCTCGGCCCCTTCGAAGAACGGCTCGGCCGCAGCGCCGTTCCCGGCAACCGCAAGTTTCCCGACGGCCAGGAACTGACCTGGCGGCAGATCGGCATCAAGGGCCTCATCGCGGATCCCCAGGTCCCGTACCTGCTGCGCTGGGACGAGGGCACCGAATCCCTGCACCCGTCCAAGGCCCGGCCCGCATCCGTCAAGCTCGACTGCCTGACCATCGCCGGCTCTTCCGAGCGCGTCACCGAATGGCTCGGCACGGACGTCGAGGAGACGCTCGATGGGGTCGAGGTCCAGTGGATCGCCCCCAACGGGACCCCGGGCATCATGTCCGTGACCTTCGAGACCGACGAGGGCCGTATCGAGATCTGACGGTCCGGCTACGGACACCGAACAAGGAAGGGACCGGACTGATGTCCGGTCCTTTCCTCTGTTCGGTGGTTCAGGCGTGTGTGTACGTCAGGCAATCTGCCGCTTCGGCGCCCGGCCCCACCTTGACCGCCGGCGCGGTGCACAGGAGGTCGTGGTTGAAGCTGCATTCGGAGCGCTGGCATGCGCCGACGTGCGCGAGCATCTTGGGCAGGCCGCCACTGATCGACGTGTCGATGAAGGTGGCGCAGGAGGCGTGTTCTTCGCTCCCGGAGACGGTGATGGCCACGGCGGTACAGCCGTCGTGGTTGAACGAGCAGTTGTGGACACTGCACTCAGAGACACTGGTGACGACGCTCATGATTCCTCCTGGCTGGTCCGGTGGAGCCCCGGTCGGAGCCGCCGCTCTTATGCGGATAAATCCACGGTAGCACCGCAATTGACCGATAATTTAGTCATGATTATCGTGCGGAATAAACAAAGGCAAGCCTTGTCTAAATAATTCAGCCACCAATTCCGATAGCCGGTCCGATGAGCGCGAATCCGACGAAGCCGGTGATGTCGATGAGCGCGTGGGCGATGACGAGCGGCATGACCCGGCGGGTGCGGGTATAGAACCAGCCGAAGAGCAGGCCCATCAGCACGTTGCCGACGAACGGACCGAAGCCCTGGTACAGGTGGTAGCTTCCCCGCACGAGGGCGCTGGTGATGATGATGGCGGGGGTCGACCAGCCCAGTTCCCGCAGGCGGATGAACAGGTACCCCACCACGATCACCTCCTCGAGCACCGCGTGCCTGAGCGCGGACAGGATGAGCACGGGGATGGTCCACCAGTAGGCATCGAGCGCAGCGGGCACGAGCGCCGTCGTGATCCCCAGGGCGCGGCCGCCCGCGTACACGCCGAGGGTCCCGACGCCGATGATCGCGGCGAGGCCAACGCCGAAGCCGACGGTGCGGAGCGGCTTCTCGAAGGTGAAGCCGAGGCGGCGGAAGGCGGACACCCCGTGCCCACTGAGGAGGAACAGGACCAGCGCCACCGGAACGAGGGCGAAGAAGATGTTCAGGAGCTGATAGGTGAGGTCGAAGTACTGCCGCTCGTTGAGGACGGGGTTGAGGGTTGTGGTCTGCCCGGCGAGCGGCCCCCTCGTCAGCTTTTCGGCGAGGTTGACGATGGCGTAGATGCCGGACTGTCCCAGTGACAGCCCGAACACGATGAGCAGTTCCGCCGTGATGCGGCGCTTCGACGACGATTCGGCGTCGCGGCTCGCGGCGATTCCGGAGGTTGCGGCGGAGGATTTCGGCTGGGCACTCATGGCGCTATCCTCCCAGCGGTCGCTGGGGATTCCCAGTCCGGCAGCGGAGCCCCGGCGATGCTACCGGACCCGGTTCCCGGCCTTCCAGACGGCATGCACGAGCGGCATTCCCGGACGGTAGGCGAGGTGAGTGGCCGACGGCGCGTTCAGCAGTTGCAGGTCGGCCCGGTGCCCGACGGCGAGGGATCCGACAGCACGGCGTCCCTCGACGTCGTCGCCCGTGTGCCGGCGGAGGGCGACGGCGCCGCCGTAGGTGGCCGCCCGGACCGCCTCGTGGATGGTGAGCCCCATCTGCAGGACGGCCGTGGCGACGCAGAAGCCCATGGACGTCGTGTAGGACGTGCCGGGGTTGCAGTTGCTGGCGAGGGCGAGTTGCACTCCTTCATCGAGCAGGAGCCGGGCGGGCGGGAAGGGCTGGCGCGTCGACAGGTCGCAGGCGGGCAGGCAGGTGGCGACGGTGCCCGGCGTCGCACCGTCCGCCGACCAGGTTCCCGCGAGGGCATCGACGTCGTCGTCGGACAGGTGGTTCACATGGTCCACGCTGGCTGCGCCGAATTCGACGGCGAGCGCGACGCCGGCGCCCGGGCCCAGCTGGTTGCCGTGCACACGCAGGCCGAGACCCGCGGCGCCGCAGGCTGCGAGGACGCGGCGGGACTGCTCGGCGGTGAAGGCGCCCTCCTCACAGAAGACGTCGGCCCAGCGGACGTAGGGCAGGACGGCGTCGAGCATGGGTCCGCAGACGAGCGCCGTGTACTCGTCGGCGTCCCGGCCTGCCGGAACGAGGTGGGCGCCGAGGAACGTGACCTCGTCCACGACGCCGGCCGCGATCCGGGCACTGCGGGCCTCCTGCGCGACGTCGAGCCCGTATCCCGTCTTCGTCTCCAGGTACGTCGTTCCGCCCGCCGCGGCTTCCGCGACACGGGCCAGCAGGAGGCGCGTGAGGTCGTAGTCGCCGGCAGCGCGGGTGGCATCGACGGTGACGGCGATACCTCCTGCGGCGTAGGACTCCCCCGCCATGCGTGCCTCGAACTCCGCCGTCCTGTCACCGGCGAACACGAGATGGGTGTGGCTGTCGACCCACCCGGGCAGGCCGGCACGGCCACCGGCGTCGTACGCCTCGTCCGCCGCCGGAGACCGGGCGGCCGGTCCCATCCAGCTGACGCGCTCCCCCTCGAGGACCAGAGCGGCGTCCCGCAGGACGGTAGCCTCGGCATCCTGCGTCATCAGTTCGCCGATGTTGGTGATGAGCACGGACATCAGGAGCCCCCCGCGGTCTGGTGATCCCGTGCGGGCACGTCCTGGGCCTCGGTCGCTTCGTCGAGGCGGGCGATGGCGGCGACCAGCAGGTCCGCGGGATCGCCGAGGACGGTGTGGACACCGTTGCGTGCGGCCAGGACACCCCCGACGACGACGCCCGTTACGTCCTGTCCCGTGGCCGAGTAGGCCAGCTGCTCCCGGGACGATCCGGCCGTGCGTGCGCTGTGCGGATCGACGGCCATGAAGTCGGCCGCGAAGCCGGGACGGAAGCCCGCGCAGCGGCGTCCCTGGGCCGCTGCTCCTCCGAGCGCGGCGATCCCGTGCAGGGCCTCCGGGCCGAAGTGGCCCCGCCTCCCTGTCCGCAGTCGCTCACCGTGTTCGAGTGCTCTCATCTCGAGCCACGGGTCGACCACGGCGTGCTGGTCGGTGCCGAGGGCGAGCCTGGCCCCTGCCCCGCGGAAGTCGCCTGCAGGGCCGATGCCGTCCGCCAGGTCCGCCTCGGTGGTCGGGCAGAGGACGACGACGGCCCCGGCGGCGGCGAGCGCGGCGATGTCCTCCTCGCGCACATGGGTGGCGTGGACGACCGACAGCCGGTTCCCGACCAGCCCGTGCCGGCGCAGCAGCCCGGTGGGGGTCAAGCCGGTGGCCCGCAGGCAGTCGTCGTTCTCGGCGGGTTGCTCCGACAGGTGGATGTGCAACGGCAGGTCGGGGGGCAGGTGCTCCGCGATGACCGCCAGCTGGTCCTCGGGCACGGCACGCACGGAATGGATGGCCGCACCGACGGACACCTGGTGTTCGGGGTACAGCCCGGAAACCGAAGCGCGGAGGGAGGCGAGCCGTTCGAGCCAGCGCTCTGCGGTGCCGTCCGAGAACCGGCGCTGCCCCTCCTCGGGGTGCTGCCCGAACCCGCCGGCGAGGTAGCACGTATCGAGCAGGGTGAGCCGGATGCCCGCCCGGACAGCGGCGCGGGCGAGGGCGAGCTCCATGGCGTGGGGGCCGGCGTCATCCGCGTCCCTCTCGCCGTAGGGTGTGCCGTCGGGGTGGTGATGGACATAGTGGAACTCTGCGACACTCGTCCAGCCCACCGTGACCATCTCGGCATAGGCCGCCGTGGCGAGCTCCTCGTAGAGCCCGGGAGTGAGGGCAGCAGCCGCCCGGTACATGGTGTCGCGCCAGGTCCAGAAGGTTCCTCCGTGGTCGTGGGTGCGGCCCCGCAGCGCGCGATGGAACGCGTGGGAGTGGGCGTTCGCGGCTGCTGGGAATGCCACACCGTGGAGGAGCACGTCGCCGTCCTGCGCGGGCACTCCGGCAACGACGGAGTGGACGTAGCCCGCGGCGTCGACCTCGACGCGCACGGCAGCGCACACTCCCCTTCCGTCCAGCAGGGCGTATTCGCACCACACCCACCGGGCGGCGGCCAGCACTGTCATAGCAGGTCTTCGAGTACGTCCGCGAGCGCGGTGGCCCCGGCATCGGCGTCCTCGCGCTCCACGAACTCTTCCGGTGAGTGGCTGATGCCGGTCGGATTCCGGACGAACAGCATGGCGGTCGGGGCGATGGTGCCGAGGATCCCGGCGTCGTGCCCGGCGCCGGTGGGAAGGGTGGGAGCACCGGGGAAGGAGCGCTTGAGTGCGTTGCCGAGCGTGCGCTGCAGTGCCCCGTCGAAGTGGACCGTGCCGCTCCGGGACTCCTCGGTGAGTGTGGCCCGGCAGCCCTCGAACGCGCAGATCTTCTGCGCCCGGCCGTGGATCTTCTCGATGAGCGACGCCGTGACGGCGTCCTCCTCGTGGCGTACGTCAAGCCAGAGGTCCACGCGCGACGCGATGACGTTCGTCCCGCCCGGCACGGGTTGGATGCGTCCCACGGTGGCGCGCGCTCCGTCCTGCTCGGCTGCGACCGTGCGGGCGGCGAGGACCACCTGCGCGGCGGCGATCATGGGATCGGCGCGGTCCGTCATGAGGGTGGTCCCGGCGTGGTTGCCCTGACCCGTGATCGACAGGCGCCAGCGGCCATGGCCGAGCATCGTGGAGCCGATGGCCACAGGAGCGTCGAGATCGATCAGGCCGCGACCCTGCTCGACATGGAGTTCCACGAAGTCGCCGATCCGCCGGATGGCGTCCTCGTCCCGGCCCAGGTGGGAGACGTCGATGCCGGCGGACCGGGCCGCATCGGCGAACGTGATCCCGTCGCTGTCCTTCAGCGAGCGCACCTGGTCCGGATCGAGGGTGCCGGTGAGGAGCCGTGAGCCGAGGCAGGACACACCGAACCGTGAGCCCTCCTCCTCGGGGAACACCGCAACGGCGAGCGACCGGTTCGGCTGGACGCCGCGTTCCCGCAGGAGGTCGACGGCGACCAGCGCCGACGCCACCCCGAGGGGACCGTCGTAGGCTCCGCCCCCGGGGACGGAGTCGAGGTGGCTGCCCGTGACGAGGGCGCCGTCGCGGCTGTCCGTGGCGTCCCACCAGGCCCACAGGATCCCGTTGCGGTCCGTTTCCACGGACAGCCCCCGTGCGGCGGCCTCGGCGGAGAACCACTCGCGGAGGGATGACTCTGCACCGGTGTAGACGCCGCGGGAGTAGCCACCCCGGGAGGCGTCTCGGCCTACGTCGCTGATGGAATCGAGGACTGAGGAAACGGTCTGCACGGCACGTACCTTCCGGTGGTGGGGCTGCTCTGACTACTCAGGATTGCATGGGGATACGGACGCCACGCTCGGCGGCCACCTCCCGCGCACGCTCGTACCCGGCGTCGACGTGGCGGATGACGCCCATGCCGGGATCATTCGTGAGGAGGCGTTCGAGCTTCTGGGCTGCGAGTTCGGTGCCGTCGGCGACGGAGACCTGGCCCGCGTGGATGGACCGGCCGATCCCCACGCCGCCGCCGTGGTGGATGGATACCCAGGTGGCCCCCGACGACGTCGTCAGCAGTGCATTCAGGAGCGGCCAGTCGGCGACGGCGTCGGACCCGTCGGCCATGGCCTCCGTCTCGCGGTAGGGCGAGGCGACGGACCCCGAGTCGAGGTGGTCGCGGCCGATGACGATGGGGGCCGAGACCTTGCCCTCGGCCACGAGCCGGTTGAAGAGCAGCCCGGCCTTCGCTCGGTCCCCGTAACCCAGCCAGCAGATGCGGGCGGGCAGGCCCTCGAACTCGACGTGCTCGGCGGCTGCCTCGAGCCAGCGGTGCAGGTGCTCGTTTTCGGGGAACAGCTCCTTGAGCGCGGCGTCGGTGACCGCGATGTCCGCCGGGTCGCCTGATAGTGCCACCCAGCGGAAGGGGCCGAGACCCTCGCAGAAGAGCGGGCGGATGTAGGCGGGGACGAACCCGGGGAAGTCGAAGGCCCGGCCGAACCCTCCCTTGCGGGCCTCGTCGCGGATGGAGTTCCCGTAGTCGAAGACCTCGGCTCCCGCGTCCAGGAAGCCGACCATCGCCTCGACCTGCAGGGCCATGGAGGCCTGTGCCTTCTTGGTGAACCCGTCCGGGTCCGCCGAGGATTCGCGCTCCCACTCGTCGAGCGCCACACCCTCGGGGAGGTAGCTGAGCGGATCGTGCGCGGACGTCTGGTCGGTGACGATGTCGACGTCGAGCCCTCGTCGGAGCAGTTCGGGGAACACGGTGGCGGCGTTGCCCACGACGCCGACGGAGAGGGCACGCTTCCCGCGCTTGGCGTCGAGGACCTGGGCGACGGCGTCGTCGAGCGTGTCGGCGACCGTGTCCAGGTACCGCTTGGCGACCCGGCGGCGGAGGCGCGCCTCGCTGACGTCGACGATGAGGACGGCACCGCCGTTGAGGGTGACGGCCAACGGCTGGGCGCCACCCATGCCGCCACAGCCTCCGGTGAGGGTCAGGGTGCCGGCGAGGGTGCCGGCGAAGCGCTTGCGGGCAATGGCCGCGAAGGTCTCGTACGTACCCTGCAGGATGCCCTGCGTCCC
This sequence comes from Arthrobacter sp. PL16, assembly GCF_035985055.1. Lineage (NCBI taxonomy): Bacteria > Bacillati > Actinomycetota > Actinomycetes > Micrococcales > Micrococcaceae > Arthrobacter > Arthrobacter sp. PL16. The sequence continues at coordinate 293,021 of NZ_JAXCIC010000005.1, read as the reverse complement.
GATGTAGATCCACGAGCCGGCCGTCATCTGCCCGTACATCATGAGGCCCTCGGCCTCGAGGCGCCGGAACTCCGGCCACGTGGCCCAGTCGCCCACGAGGTTCGAGTTGGCCAGGAGCACGCGCGGCGCCCAGGGGTTGGTGCGGAAGACGCCGACGGGCTTCCCGGACTGCACGAGGAGCGTCTCGTCGTCGTCGAGGGTCTCCAGCGTGCGGACGATCGCGTCGTACGCCTCCCAGCTGCGCGCAGCCCGGCCGGTGCCGCCGTAGACCACGAGGTCCTCGGGGCGCTCGGCGACTTCCGGGTCGAGGTTGTTCATGAGCATGCGCAGGGGCGCCTCGGTCTGCCAGCTCTTCGCGGTGAGGCGCGTGCCGCGGGCTGCGCGGATCGAGCGTGAGGGGTCGTGGGTGGTCATGCTGTTTCTCCTGTCAGGTCCTGCTGAAGGGGGTCTGCGTCGACCGGAAGGTCCTCGGCGCTTCCGCCGGGTCCGGCGCTCCCGGTGTGCGTGAGCAGGGCGGCGGCCTCGGCCGCGACGAGCTTGCCGATACGGCGGGCATCCGCTCCGGTGATGCGGTAGCTGGGCACCACGACGCTGATCGCCGCGACGGCCCGGCCACCGGGTGAGACGGGAGAGGCGATCGCGGTGACGTCCGCCTCGATGCCGTTCCGCACGACGACGAAACCCTCGGCCGGGTGTCCACCCCTGAGCACAGCGCCGACGGCGGTGCCCCCGAGCGGAAGGCTGCGACCGACCCAGCTCGCATGCCGGACCGAGTGAGTACCCTCGCGCATGGCGAGGTAGACGCCCTCACCGTCATGGGACGGGACACTCAGGTAGGCCGATTCACCCGTCATCTCCACGAGCCGCTCCAGGGCGGGCTCGGCGAGGGAGACGAGCGATTCGTGCCCGAGCGCCTGCGCCCCGAGCTGTACCACGCGGAGTCCCGGCCGGTAGGAGCCGAGCCCGTCGCGGCGGACGAATCCCGTGCCCTCGAGGGTGCGCAGGAGCCGGAGGGCCGTCGACGCCGACAGCTCGGTCACCCGCGCTGCGTCGGCGAGGGTGAGCGACCCGGCGTCACACACCGCGCCGAGGAGGACGAGGGCGCGCTCAACGGTGCGGGTCGATGGTTCCGGCATGGTCCCCTCCTTGCTTTCGGCCGCGACGTGCATTTCACTTATTGAAACGTCCTTTTCATCTGATGGCAATAGCGGACTTTCCGCAGGAACCGAGGCATACGTGAACCAGCACCCCGTGATCGTGGGGACCGGCCCCCTCTCCCCCGCCGACGTGGTCGCTGTGGCCCGGTACGGTGTGCAGGTCGACCTGGACCCGGCCGCACTGGCGGCTATGGCGGTGTCCCGTTCCGTCATCGACTCCCTCGTCGACGACGGCACGCCGCACTACGGTGTCTCCACCGGCTTCGGCGCGCTGGCGACCAAGCACATCCCGCTGGATCAGCGCAGCCAGCTCCAGCGGAGCCTCATCCGCAGCCATGCCGCCTCCTCGGGCGCCGAGGTGGACCGCGAAGTGGTGCGCGCCCTGATGCTCAATCGCCTCTCGACCCTCGCGACGGGCCGGACCGGCGTGCGTCCCCTCGTGGGAACCACCTACGCCGCACTGCTCAATGCCGGGATCACCCCCGTCATCGGCGAGTACGGCTCGCTCGGCTGCTCCGGCGACCTCGCCCCCCTCTCGCACATCGCGCTGGCGCTCATGGGCGAGGGCACCGTGCGGACCCGCGACGGGCAACTCGTGCCTGCCGCGGAGGCCCTCACCACCGCAGGGATCGCACCCGTCGAGCTCCGCGAGAAAGAGGGCCTGGCACTCATCAACGGCACGGACGGAATGCTCGGCATGCTGGTCCTCGCTTCCGCGGACCTGCACCGGCTGCTGACGACGGCCGACCTCGCCGCTGCGATGAGCGTCGAAGGCCTGCTCGGCACCGATGCCGTCTTCGCCGAGGACCTCCACGCCCTGCGCCCCCACCCGGGCCAGATCGCCTCCGCCGCCACCATCCGGGCGCTCCTCGAGGGCTCACCGCTCATCGCCGAGCAGCTGACCTCGGAAACCGGACGCCACCGGTTCACGCGCGTGCAGGACGCCTACTCGCTGCGGTGCGCGCCCCAAGTCCACGGCGCCGCCCGCGCCACCCTCGCGCACGCGGAGTCCGTCGCCGCCGTCGAACTGGGGTCCGCCATCGACAACCCGGTCATCACGCCCGACGGCCGAATCGAATCCAACGGCAACTTCCACGGCGCGCCCGTGGGATACGTGCTGGATTTCCTGGCGATCGCCGTCGCCGATGTCGCCTCGATGAGCGAGCGCCGGACGGACCGCTTCCTCGACAAGACGCGCAACCACGGGCTCAACGCCTTCCTCGCGCACGATCCCGGGGTCGATTCGGGCCACATGATCGCGCAGTACACCCAGGCCGGCATCGTGTCCGAGCTCAAGCGCCTCGCGAACCCCGCGTCGGTGGACTCCATCCCCTCCTCCGCCATGCAGGAGGACCACGTCTCCATGGGCTGGGCCGCGGGGCTCAAGCTGCGGAAGGCGATCGACGGGCTCACGCGCGTCCTCGCCATCGAGATCCTGACCGCGGCCAGGGCACTGGACATGCGCGACGGCGGCGCGTCCACCGACATGCCCGGCACGCCCGGCACGCCTGCTCCGACGGGCGATGCCCCCGCTCCCTCGGGCGGCATGCGAAGCTCGGTCCCCATCAACGCCGTGCGCGCCCGGCTCCGGCAGGACGTCGAAGGGCCGGGTACCGACCGCTACCTCGCGCCGGAGATCGAGGCCGCCCGCCTCCTCGTGGATGACGGGTCCCTGCTCGCCGCAGCCCTCGGCGTGCTCCCAGCTCCTCTCCAGTAGGACTTGTTAGGGTGGGCTAACTACTTCCCGAGAAAGAAGCCCTGCCCCATGTCCTCCGCCGTGCCCGAACCGTCCCGCAAGCCGCCCCGTCCGCAGGCGGTCCTCGCCGTCCTGGAGACGCATCGGCTGAGTCCGCACCTCGTGCGGGTGGTGGCGGGCGGACCGGGCTTCGAGGACCTGCAGGAATGCGACGCGACGGACCGGTACGCCAAGCTGCTCTTCGCGAAGCCCGAGCTCGGCCTGGTGCCTCCGTACGACCTGGCTGCGCTGAAGCAGGACCTGCCGTCCGGGGACCGCCCTGTGAAGCGCACCTATACGATCCGCTGGCTCGACCGTGCTGCCCGGCGGCTCGCCATCGACTTCGTGGTGCATGGCGACGCCGGGATCGCGGGTCCCTGGGCGGCGGCAGCGGTGCCGGGTGACACCCTGGTCCTCATGGGCCCGTCCGGAAAATGGTCACCCGACCCCACGGCCGACTGGCACCTGTTCGTCGGGGACGAATCCGCCCTTCCAGCGATCGCCGCGGGCATCGAAGCCCTGCACCCCGCCGCCGTGGGGCACGCCTACCTCGAGGTGGACAGCGCCGCCGGGATCATCCCTCTGGACGCTCCCCCGGGCCTCGAACTGCACTGGCTGCACCGCGACGGGCAGGTGGCCGGGACGACGACGCTGCTCGCCGACGCCGTCGCCGCCGGTCCCTGGCCCGGCGGCCGCGTCGATGCCTTCGTCCACGGGGAACGCGGTGCCATGAAAGCCCTGCGGGACGTCCTGTTCAGGGACAAGGGCCTGGCCCGCTCGCAGGTCTCCCTGTCGGGGTATTGGGCCTATGGCCGCGAGGAAGACACGTTCCAGGCGGAGAAGCGCGAACCGATCGGCCAGATCCTCGACGACTGATCCTTCCGGTTGCGTCAGACGACCGGAACCGGTCCCGGCCGCCGCTTGGGGACCCTTTGCAGGAGGTCCATCGCCGGCTCGGCGAGGCGCGCCATCACGGGACCGAGGACGGCCATGAGCAGGACGTACGTCGTCGCCAGGGCCGCGAGGTCCGGGACGACGGCGCCCGACGCCACCGCGAGTCCGGCGATGACGATCGAGAATTCGCCGCGGGCGACGAGCGCGGTCCCGGCGCGCGCCCGGCCCATGCGGCCGATCCCCTGCCTGCGGGCCGCCCACCAGCCGGTCCCGATCTTCGTCACCGAGGTGACGAGCGCGAGGAGCAGTGCGAAGCCGAGGACCGGCGGGATGGACGCCGGGTCGGTGTTCAGCCCGAACACCACGAAGAAGATTGCTGCGAAGAGGTCCCGTAGGGGTTCTAGGACCCGGGCCGCGTTCTCCGCCGTCGCCCCCGAGATGGCGATGCCGAGGAGGAACGCCCCGACGGCCGCCGATACCTGCAGGGCCGAGGCCAGTCCCGCCACGAGCAGCGCCGCGCCGATGAGGGTCAGGAGGAAGACCTCGCGATCCTTGCTGTCGACGACGGCCGAGACGACGTTGCCCCAGCGCAGGGCGACCACGAGCACGAGGGTCACCACGAGCAGCGAGATGCCGACCGTGCCGAGTCCGCCCGCGAAGCTGAGCCCAGCCAGGACAGCGGTGAGGATGGGCAGGTAGACGGCCATCGCTAGGTCCTCGAACACGAGGATCGCGAGGACGGTAGGAGTCTCCCTGTTACCCAGCCTGCCGAGGTCGCTGATGACCTTCGCCGCGATGCCGGACGAGGAGATGTAGGTGACGCCGCCCATGACGAGGGCTGCGACCGGCCCCCAGCCGAGGACGACGGCGACGAGCACGCCGGGCGTGAAGTTGAGGATGAGATCGACGACCCCGGCGAGCCAGGACTGGCGCAGTCCCGTGACGAGTTCCTTCGCCGTGTACTCGAGGCCGAGCATCAGCAGGAGCAGGACCACCCCGATCTCGCTGGCCACATGGCTGAACTCGATGACGCCCTCGAGTTGGAGGAAGCCGCCCTGCCCGAAGAACAGCCCGCCGATGAGGTACAGCGGGATGGGTGAAAGTCCGATCCGGCCCGCGAGCCGCCCGAGGATACCGAGGAACAGGAGAATGGCGCCGAGTTCGATCAGGGTCAGGGCGGTCGTGTGCACAGGCGGCTCAGCCGTTTCGCAGGATATCCGCCGCGGTGTCGAGGCCCTCGGATGTGCCCACCACCACAAGCAGGTCGCCGGCGGCGAGGATGAAATCGGGCGTGGGCGAAGCCTGCACCTGACCGGAGCGAAGCACCGCCACCAGGGACGCACCGGAGCGCGAGCGCATCCGGGTGTCCGCGAGGGGGCGTCCCTCGAAGGGCGAGCCGTGCTCGATCTGGAACTGCCGCGTGGAGACTCCGGGGAGGTCACGATGCTCCTCCGTCAGCTGTGCGACGAGCTGGCGTGAGCCGAGGAGGTTGCCGATGGTTGCTGCCTCATCCGGGGTCAGTGGGATCGACGCGACGCAGGCGTCGGGATCGCTGGCCTTGGAGATGATGAGGTCCAGATCGCCGTCGCGCTGGGCGACGATCCCTACCCTCCGACCGGAGCCTGTGACGATCTCGCGCCGCACTCCGATGCCGGGAAGGCGTGTTTCGATGACGTTCATGCGCCCATCCTAGACCTGCGCGGACTATTCCTCGGACGGCAGGGACCGCGTGGAGCTTCCGTTCGCTGAGGGCGTCGCCGCAGCCCGGGGCGAGTACAGATCCGGCTCGAGATAGATGGCCGTGGCGATCGGGACGGCTGTCCGGATGCGCTGCTCGGCGCCGTTGATGACCGCTGCGATCTGCCTGCCGTTCTCCTGGCCCTCCACCGTGATCTTGGCTGCGACGAGCAGTTCCTCGGGCCCGAGGTGGAGCGTCTTGAGGTGGATGATGCGGGTTGATCCGTCGCTCGCGATGGCCGCCTCGATCTTCGCGACATCCGACGCCTTGGCCGATTCCCCGAGCAGCAGACTCTTGGTCTCGACGGCGAGTACGGCGGCGATACCCACCAGGAGCAGTCCGATCATCGCGGTACCGGCGGCGTCCCACATGCCGTTATCGGTGAGCAGCGTCATCGATACGCCGAACAGGGCGAAGACGAGCCCGATGAGCGCACCGAAGTCCTCGAGCAGGATGACCGGCAGTTCGGGGGCTTTCGCCGTGCGGACGAAGCGTATCCAACCCATGTCCCCGCGCGTGTGGTTGGACTCCCTGATGGCGGTCCGGAACGAGAAGGACTCGGCGATGATCGCGCCGATGAGGACCGCGAGGGGCACCCACCAGAAGCTGCCTTCGATCGGGTGCGGGTCCTGGTACTTGTGGTACGCCTCGTACAGCGCGAAGAGGCCGCCGACGCTGAAGAGGACGATCGAGACGATGAAGGCGTAGATGTAACGCTCGCGGCCGTACCCGAAGGGATGTTCGGGACTGGCCTGGCGCTTTGCGCGCTTTCCGCCGAGGAGGAGCAGGAGCTGGTTGCCGGAGTCCGCCACCGAGTGGATTCCCTCGGCGAGCATCGATGAGGAACGCGTGAGGGCGAACGCCACGAATTTGAGCGCGGCGATGGTGAGGTTGGCGGCGAGGGCCGCGATGATCGCCTTGTTGCCTCCACTTGCCGACATGATCCGCTTCCGTTCCTCCTGCCCGCGTTCCCGCGGGTATTCCGATGATTTGCAGGCACACCGCCAGGGGCCCCGGGGCTGCGTCCGGCCACTACTCTACGGAAGAGTTGGTACGACGGGGCAGGAAAGTGCACCTGGTGACAGGCCGTTGCGGACGGCTCAGGCGGGTCGGAGCGCGCTCGCCGCGGCCAGGATGCGCGAGGGGTCCGCACCCAGGTCGGCGGGATCAGCGCCCGTCAGCAGGACGGTGGCGAGTTCGGCGATGCCCGACGACGTCTGGAAGCCGTACCCGCCCTGCCCGGCGAGCCAGAAGAAACCGGGGTGGCCGACGTCGAACCCCACCACGGGGAGTCCGGACGCCCGCTCGGTCCTCAGCCCCGTCCAGGACCTCCGGACCGAGGTGATATCGAGGGTCGTGACCGATGCGAGGTGGTCGATCAGCCGCTCGACGTCACCGGGACGGGGTTGAGCGTCGCCTGCTTCGGCGGGTTCGGACTCACTCGGCGAGATCAGGACGCCCTCGGCGTCGGGCCGGTAGTAGAACGAGCCGTCGGCCGCGGCGACCATCGGGGTGCCGACCGGCGGCGCATTCCCGGCGGCGACGATCGCGGCGGTCCGCCGGAGCGGTACCAGTCCCTGCGGCGCGATGCCGCACAGCTCGGCGAAGCCGTCCGCCCACGCCCCCGCCGCATCGACCACGACCTCCGCCGTGATGCTGCGGTACCCCGCCCGGACGCTCCAGCCCGTGCCGTCGTACCGGGCGGAGGTGACGGGCGCATTCGTGAGGATGAGGACGCCGTCGTCGCTCGCGCTCCGTCGATGGTATTCGAGGAGGAGGTCCGTGTCCGTGCCGACGGAGTCGGTGTCGATGGCCGCGGCAACGAAGGCGTCCGGGCGCAGCTGCGGGCACAGCTCCAGTGCCTCGGCGTGCGGAACCCGGCGCATCGACGCACCGGCCGCAGCTTCGACGTCGGCCTCCGACCCGATGAGCAGGAAGGATCGCGGCACGGTGAGCGGGAGCCCGGTGGAGGACTGGACACCGGAGAGCAGCTCGAGCGTGCGGCGCGTCAGGTCCACCACGGGTTCTGGCCCGTAGCTCGGGATGAGCTGGCGCGCGGAGCGGGACGACGTGTGGTATCCGAGGGTGGGCTCCGACTCGACGAGCACCACGCTGGAGAACGGCGCCAGGGCGGACGCCAGCGAGAGGCCGGCGATCCCGCCGCCGATGATCAGGATGTCGCACTCGAGGGAGCTCATCCCGTCATCCTAGGGCGGCCCTCCCCCAACGCGACGGGCTGCTCGGTACAGGTGTGCTCAGGCACCGCCCACGTGCGCACCGGGCGCACCGCCGTCGCCGGCCGGCTCCTGCCCGGCCGCTACATCGGCTCGCGCTGCGACGAACGCGCGGACGCAGGCTTCGATGTCCTTATCGGTATGTGCGGCGGAGAGCTGTACGCGGATGCGGGCCGCTCCCCTGGGAACCACCGGGTAGCTGAACGCCGTCACGAAGACGCCGTGCGTGAGCATGGCGTCCGCGGTGCGTGCGGCGAGCGCGGCGTCGCCAAACATTACCGGGATGATGGCGTGTTCACCGTGGAGCAGGTCGAACCCCTCCTCCGTCATGCGACGGCGGAAGAGCGCCGCGTTGGCGAAGAGGACCGACCGCAGGTCGGCGCTGTTCTGCACCAGGTCCAGTGCGGTGAGCGTGGCGGCGACGATCGACGGCGCGAGCGAGTTGGAGAACAGGTAGGGCCGTGCACGCTGCCGCAGCAGGGCGACGATCTCGGCACGCGCCGAGACGTAGCCGCCCGAGGCTCCCCCGAGCGCCTTGCCGAACGTGCCCGTGAAGATGTCGACGCGGCTCGCGACCCCGGCGTGTTCCGGCGTACCCGCGCCGGTGGCCCCCATGAACCCGACGGCGTGCGAATCGTCGACCATGACCATCGCGTCGTAGCGCTCGGCGAGGTCGCAGACGGCCTCGAGCGGGGCGAGGTAGCCGTCCATGGAGAAGACGCCGTCGGTCACGATCAGGCGGCGCCTTGCACCGGAGGCCTCCTGGAGCTTCGCCTCGAGGTCTGCCATGTCACGATTCGCGTAGCGGAACCGCTGCGCCTTCGAGAGCCGGATGCCGTCGATGATCGAGGCGTGGTTGAGCGCGTCGGAGATGACCGCATCGTCTGCCCCGAGGAGCGATTCGAAGACGCCGCCGTTCGCGTCGAAGCAGGAGGAGAAGAGGATGGTGTCCTCCGTGCCGAGGAACTCCGAGACGCGCCGCTCGAGCGCGAGGTGCAGGTCCTGCGTCCCGCAGATGAAGCGCACCGAGGCCATGCCGAAGCCGCGTTCGTCGAGGGCGGTCTTCGCCGAGGCGATGATGTCCGGGTGGTCGGCGAGGCCCAGGTAGTTGTTGGCGCAGAAGTTGAGGACCCTTGCGTCCTCTGCCCCGAGCGCCCCGGCCGTGATGTGGCTGGACTGCGGGGAGGAGATGCGGCGCTCGTGCTTGAAGAGGCCTGCGCTGCGGATGTCGTCGAGTTCACCGGCGAGCTGGTCGCGGACTGCTGAATACATGGTGTTCCTGCCTCCTAGAAGGTGGTCCAGTCGAGGACCACTTTGCCGCTCGCGCCGTCGCGCGCTGTTGTGAAGCCCTGCTGCCACTCCGTGGCCGGCAGGCAGTCGGTGACCACGGAAGAGACAGCCTCGCGCAGCGTCCGGTTGGACTGCAGCATGGCACTCATCGCGTACCAGGTCTCGAACATCTCGCGCCCGTAGATCCCCTTGAGCGTGAGCATGTGGGTGACCACCTTGCCCCAGTCGATGGAGATGGGACCGGCGGGCAGCCCGAGCAGGGCGATGCGCCCGCCGTGGTTCATGTTGTCGATCATCTCGGGCAGCGCCGTCGCGTGGCCGGACATCTCCATCCCGACGTCGAACCCCTCCTTCATGCCGAGCTCGCGCTGCGCGTCCGCGATGCGCCTGCGGCTGACGTCGATGGCGATATCGGCTCCGACGCCGCGCGCCAGGTCCAGCCGGGGGGCCGAGACGTCGGTGATGGCGATCTTGCGGGCTCCTGCATGGCGCGCGACGGCGACCGCCATGAGTCCGATGGGCCCGGCTCCGGTGATCAGCACGTCCTCCCCGACGAGCGGGAAGCTCAGCGCGGTATGGACGGCGTTGCCGAAGGGGTCGAAGACGGCTCCGAGCTCGGGCGTGATGGTCGCGTCGTGCACCCAGACGTTGGTCTCGGGGACGACGACGAACTGGGCGAATGCGCCGTCGCGCTGGACCCCGACGCTCGAGGTACGGATGCACATCTGGCGACGGCCGGCGCGGCAGTTGCGGCAGGTCCCGCAGACGATGTGGCCCTCGCCCGAGACGCGGTCCCCGATCCGGATGTCGTGGATCCCCTCGCCGAGCGCCACGACCTCGCCGTAGAACTCGTGGCCCGGGATGAGCGGGGCCTTGATCATGCCCTGGGCCCAGGCGTCCCAGCTCTCGATGTGGAGGTCGGTGCCGCCGATGCCCGTGGTGATGACCCTGATCTTGACCTCGCCCCACCCTGCCTCGGGTTCGGGTCGGTCGATGAGTTCGAAACCGGGGTGGGCCCCGGACTTGTACAGCGCCTTCACTGGACAGTTCCTTCCATGCCGCCGGCGGCAGCCGGCGGGATAGGCCGGGCCGATGCGGTACGAGTGCCGGGCGGGATGTGCCCGCAGCCACAATATCAGCGCGCGACGGCGGGGGCGCCGGACTCCTCCTCGAGCACTGCGGCCAGTACCTCGAGCCCGAGCGAGAGGAACGCCGGGGCGTCGTCCGAGGACGCCGCCAGGGCGCTGCCCATGCTCACCGCCCAGCCCCGGGCGCGGTCCCAGGTGGCGGGGTCGGTCGGGCGACGGGCCTCCAGCGCCGCGCGGAAGGCGGAACGGCCCGCCGCGTCGAAGTGCAGCCACGCTGCCGCGAGGTCGGTCGCCGGATCACCGGAGCACAGGTCACCGAAGTCGACGACGCCGGCCAGGACGCCACCGGCCGTCAGTACCGTGTTGGCGGGATGCAGGTCCCCGTGCAGCCAGAGGGGCGTCCCGGCCCAGGCCGGGGCGGCGAGCGCCCGGTCCCAGAGGTCCATCAGCGGGCCGGCCGGTACTCCCGGCAGGGACGCGAGGCGCGCACGGACGACGTCGTCGCGCGCCGTCAGCGGACCACCGCGCCCCACCGGACTCCTGGGGGCTCCGGGCGGCGCCGGACGCTGGAACTCGGCGAGGAAGCGCGCGAGCGGGACGGCCACCGGTGCGCGACGGGCCCGAGGCACCGTGATGCCGCCGGCTCCGGGGATCCAGCGGCAGACGGACCAGTGCCAGGGATAGCCGGAGCCCGGCAACCCGGCACGAAGCGGTGCGGAGGTCGGCACGGACAGGTGCCGCGTCAGGCCCGGCAGCCACTGCTGCTCCGTGACCATCAGCGCGTCGGCGACCTCCCGACGGGGAAGCCGCACCACGAGGTCCGCTCCGAGCCTGAAGAGGAAGTTGTCCCACCCGTGACTGACGAAGCGGACCGGCAGATCCGCCAGGTCCGGATGCTGGTCGGTCAGCAGGGACGTGACGAGGGAGGGCGCGACGTCGATCTCTGCCCTCGGCAGAACCGCCATCGCGCCCTCCTTGCTGAGCTGAGCGGCCCTAGCCCTCGACGCCGAGGCGCTGCAGGATGAGTTCGCGCACGCGCCCGGCGTCGGCCTGGCCGCGGGTCGCCTTCATGACCCCACCCACGATCGCGCCGACGGCCTGCACCTTGCCCCCGCGGATCTTCGCGGCGACATCCGGCTGGGCCGCGAGGGCGCCGTCGATCGCTTCGAGCAGCGGGCCGTCATCGGACACCACCGCGAGGCCTCGCTTCTCCACGACCTCGGCAGGGGTGCCTTCACCGGCGAGCACGCCGTCGAGCACGTCGCGCGAGAGCTTGTCGTTGATCTTGCCACTCTCGATGAGCGCGTTGAGCTCCACGATCAGTTCGGGCGTCACGCCCAGTTCGGCGGGCTCGAGGTCCGCGAGCTTGGCGCGGCGCGAGATCTCGCCCATCCACCATTTGCGGGCGACGGCGGCGCTGACGCCGGCAGCGATGGTGTCCTCGATCGAGGACATGACACCGGCGTTGACGACGTCGCGGAACTCGGCGTCGGAGTAGCCCCAGTCGGCCTGCAGCCGCTTGCGCCGCTCGGCGGGCGGCTCGGGCAGTTCGGCACGCAGCTTCTCGATCCAGGCGTGGTTCGTCACGACGGGCACGAGGTCGGGCTCCGGGAAGTAGCGGTAGTCGTCGGCGTCGGACTTGGGGCGGCCCGACGTCGTCGACCGCGTGTCCTCGTGCCAGTGGCGCGTCTCCTGCTGGATGGGCGTGCCGGAATCGAGGACCGCCGCGTGGCGCTGGATCTCGTACCGGACAGCGTGCTCGACGGCGCGCAGCGAGTTGACGTTCTTCGTCTCGGTACGCGTCCCGAACTTCTCCTGCCCGTACGGGCGCAGCGAGACGTTGGCATCGCAGCGCACGTTGCCGCGTTCCATGCGGGCGTCGGACACGCCGAGGTTCTTGACGATCTCGCGGATCGCCGCGACGTAGGCCTTGGCGAGCTCGGGGGCGCGGGAACCGACACCCTCGATGGGCTTCGTGACGATCTCGATGAGGGGAACGCCGGCCCGGTTGTAGTCGACGAGGGAGAAATCGGCGCCCTGGATCCGGCCGGTCGCGCCGCCCATGTGCGTCAGTTTCCCGGCGTCCTCCTCCATGTGCGCACGCTCGATCTCGACCGTGAACACGGTGCCGTCCGCGAGTTCGATGTCGATGGACCCGTCATAGGCGATGGGGTCCTCGAACTGGGAGGTCTGGAAGTTCTTCGGGGTGTCCGGGTAGAAGTAGTTCTTCCGCGCGAAGTAGCACTTCTCGGCGATCTTGCAGTTCAGCGCGAGCCCGATCTTGATCGCCGACTCCACGGCCACTCCGTTGACCACGGGCAGGACGCCGGGCAGGCCGAGGTCCACGGGTGTCACATTGGTGTTCGGCACGTCCCCGAAGGCGTTCGGCGCGGACGAGAACATCTTGGTTCTCGTGTTGAGCTCCACGTGGACCTCGAAGCCGAGCACGGGATCGTACTTCTCCATCGCCTCTTCGAAGGACAGGATCTCGTCGGTTGCAGCAGTCATTACTTCCTCCCTGCGATCTCGGGGGCCTTGGCCAGCAGCGGCCCGCCCCACGTCTCTTCGAGCAGTGCTTCGAGGACGGCGCCCACGCGGTAGAGGCGCGCGTCCTTGCGGGCGGGTGCGAGGAGCTGGATGCCCACCGGCAGTCCGTCCTCGTCCGCGAGGCCGCCCGGCAGGGACAGTCCGGGGATGCCGGCCATGTTCGCCGGGATCGTCGCGACGTCGTTGAGGTACATGGCCAGCGGGTCGTCGATCTTCTCCCCCAGCTTGAAGGCGGTGGTGGGGGAGGTCGGCGAGATGAGCACGTCGGCCTGCTCGAACGCGGCCGCGAAGTCGCGCTGGATGAGCGTGCGGACCTTCTGGGCCGAACCGTAGTAGGCGTCGTAGTAGCCGGCGCTCAGCGCGTACGTGCCGAGGATGATGCGGCGCTTGACCTCGTCACCGAAGCCGGCGGCGCGGGTGGCCCCCATGACCCGTTCGATCGTCGGGGTGCCCTCGGGCACGACGCGCAGGCCGAAGCGCACGCCGTCGTACTTCGCGAGGTTGCTGGAAGCTTCCGACGGCATGATCAGGTAGTAGGCGCCGAGCGCGTACCGGAAGTTGGGGCAGGAGACCTCGACGACCTCCGCGCCCGCCGACCGCAGCAATTCGAGCGACTCGGAGAAGCGCGTGAGGACGCCGGCCTGGTAGCCCTCGCCCTGCAGTTCCTTGATGACGCCGATGCGCATTCCTTCGACCTGGCCCATGCGGGCGGCCTCGACGAGGGCGCCGACGGGGTCGGTCAGGGACGTCGAGTCGTGGGGGTCGTGGCCACCGATGACCTCGTGCAGCAGCGCGCTGTCGAGGACGGTCCGGGAGACGGGACCGATCTGGTCGAGGGAGGACGCCATGGCGATAGCGCCGTAGCGGGAGACGCCGCCGTAGGTGGGCTTCACGCCGACCGTCCCGGTGACGGCGCCGGGCTGGCGGATGGAGCCACCGGTGTCGGTACCGAGGGCCAGCGGTGCCTCGAAGGCGGCGACGGCGGCAGCGGACCCGCCACCGGATCCGCCGGGAATGCGGTCGAGGTCCCACGGGTTGCGGGTGGGCCCGTACGCGGAGTGCTCGGTGGAGGAGCCCATCGCGAATTCGTCGAGGTTGGTCTTGCCGAGGATCGGCATCTTCGCGGCGCGGAGCTTCTTCACCACGGTGGCGTCGTAGGGGCTCTGCCAGCCTTCGAGGATCTTCGACCCGGCCGTGGTGGGCTGGCCCTTCGTGACGATGAGGTCCTTCACGGCGATGGGGACGCCGGCGAGCGGGTGCAGGGTATCGCCGTCGGACCGGGCCTTGTCGACCTCGGCGGCGACGAGCAGCGCCTCGTCGGTGTTGACGTGCAGGAAGGCGTTGATCGCGCCGTCGACGGCGTCGATGCGGTCCAGGTAGGCCTGCGTCGCCTCGACGGCGGAGACCTCCTTCGACGCGAGCTTCTGCGCCAGGGAGTGGGCGGAGAGGTGGATCAGGTCGGTCATGGGTTACTCCCCGTCCAGGATTGCCGGGACCCGGAAGCGGCCGTCGGCGTTGTCGGGTGCGCCCATGAGCGCCTCCTCGTTGCTGAGGGTGTCCCCGACGACGTCATCTCGGAACACATTGCTCAGCGGGATCGGGTGGCTCGTCGCGGGGACGTCGTCTCCCGCCACCTCGCTCACGGTCCGGATGGAATCGACGATCACGGCGAGTTCTCCGGCCATGCGGTCGAGCTCGTCGTCGTTCATGTCGATGTGGGCGAGCCGCGCAAGGTGCGCGACGTCGTCCCGGTTGATCTCAGCCATGGATCTCCCCTGGAAGGTGGACGCGGGTTTCTGCGTCCAGTCTAGTGCTGACGCGCCGGGCCCCCGGCATCGCGCGGTGCGGTCCACGCGTCCGACGACGACAGCTGGATCCGAGCCGCCTCCGCGTCACAGGGAGAGGCGGAAGACCCAGAGGAGGATGTCCTCGTTGGGGACCTCCCAGTCACGCTCGGGGACGCGGACGAAGCCCATCGACTCGTAGAGCCGGTGCGCGCGGACCATGTCGGAACCGCTCGTCAGGCTGACGGCCTCGATACCGGGCAGTGTCCGCGCGTGGTCGATGATGCGTTCGACCATCGCCCTGCCCACGCCGCCGCGCTGCACCGCGGGGTCGACGGCGAGCATGCGGAACTCGAGTTCGCCCTCGACCGCGATGTCCGTGTACCGCTGGCCCGCGAACGTGAGCGCCACAGACCCGACGACGACGCCGTCGCGCTCCGCCACCCACACCTCGGCGTGCTGCGCCCGGTGCTCGATGTCCGAGAGGACGGCGACGTACGGGTGCGCCTCATCGGTGAAGTAGCCGGCCTCGAGGTACGCGCCGCGCGTGATGCGTCGGACATCCTCGAAGTCCTGCGTGCGGATGGGCCGGATGGTGATGCCGGTATCGGTCATGGAATTCTGGGACGGTGCTGTGGTCACCGGCCTATTTTGCCACGCAGCGAACCCCGCCGTGTCGCCGGTCCGTCGGCGCGCGCGGAGCGGGAACGCGCGGCCTCGGTGGCTCTCAGGACCCCCCGGTCGCCCGACGGTAGCCGGTCCCGTCCGGATGGCGTTCCAGGTAGCCGTGGTCGACGAGCGCGCGGCGGAGGGTAGGGATGTCGTGCGTCACGGTGGCGAGCAGGCGGTTGACCTCGGGCTCGGTGAGCTCCTCGTCGGCCGGCAGGAGCCGCTCGGCGAGATGGGACAGCAGGTCGGCGCGGTCCTGCCCGGCGCGCGGCAGGCCGTCGATCCGCCCGTTCCGGAAGAACCTGTCGACACCCTTCGGGGTACCAGGGGCAGCGGCCGCGAGGACCACCTTGAACAGCTCGCCGTCGACGTCGTCACCGTCCGTCAGGAGGCCGGCGTCGCGTAGTCGCTGCACCTCCTTCGGCGTCGCATCGAGCGGTTGCCCGAGCACGGCCCGGGCATACAGTTCGCGGGAGCGCTCACCGGCGAGGGTGGAGAGGATCTTCTGCCAGGATGGCTTGGTCATGAGGCCCTTTCGTCGGTCCGTACCTGTACGCCCGTGACGGCTGCGACGAAATCCGCGGACCCCGCCACCGTCACGGCGGCGAGGCGCTCGGCCTCGCTCGGGCCGCCGTCGAGCATGGGCCTGAGTGGGGGCCGGTGCACCGTCACCCCCGCTTCCTCCGCGATCAGGGCGCCCGCCGCCAGGTCATGCTCGTTCAGGCCGCGCTCCACGAAGGCGTCGAGCGAGCCGTCGGCCACCATGCAGAGATCGAGGGCGGCGGAGCCCAGCCGCCGGAGGTCGCCGAACCCGTCGAGGAGCCCGGGCAGTTCGCCCACCTGGGCCGCGCGCGTCGCAGGCTCGTAGGAGAATCCGGTGGCGAGCAGGCGGCCCCGGCCGGCGGTCGGACCGGTCAGGCGCCGCACTGTCCCGTGGTCGCTCAGCCAGGCTCCGCCGCCGCGGCACGCCCAGTAGACGCGGCCGAGGGCCGGAGCATGCACGACGCCGGCGAGCCAGGTGCCGTCCGCGGCGGCGGCCGCGACGGAGGTGCCGTAGTAGACGATGCCGCGGATGAAGTTCGTGGTGCCGTCGAGCGGGTCGATGGACCAGCGGATGCGGTCGGCGTCGTCCGGAGTCCCGGGCGGGACGGTCGTGCCGAGCTCCTCGCCGGTGATGATGTCGTGGGGCCGGGAGTCGGCGATGACTCCGCGTACCGCCTGCTCGGCGGCGACGTCGAACGCGGTCACCCAGTCGCTGTCCGAGCTCTTGGTGGTGGCGGCGAGCGCGGCCGGATCGCGCCGGGCGAGGACACCGGCGCCCGCCGCCGCGGCCTGGCGGGCAAGGTGCAGGAGGGCGTGGGTCGACGCGGGCGCAGCATCGGCTGCACCGGATCGCGCCATCATGTGCGGACCCCGGCCTGGCTGTCCAGATCCGCGCCTGCTCCGCGATCCAGTTCCTCGGCGACTTCCGTGTCCTCACTCTTCTCGCTGGTGTCGCCATCGGCGGCACCGCCGTCGACCTCCGCCACGGGCACCGGGCCGTGTTCGAGGAGCGCGATGAAGCCCTCCTCGTCGAGCACGGGTACTCCCAGCACCTCGGCCTTCTCGAGCTTGGTGCCCGCGTTCTCGCCGGCCACCACATAGCTCGTGTTCTTCGACACCGAGCCGGCGGCCTTGCCCCCGCGCGTGATGATGGCTTCCTTCGCCTCGTCGCGGTTGAACCGCTCCAGGGAACCGGTCACGACGACGGTGAGACCCTCGAGCGTGCGCGGTGTGCTCTCATCGACCTCGTCCTCCATCCGCACGCCGGCTGCTGCCCACCGGTCCACGATCTCGCGGTGCCAGTCCTCGGCGAACCACTCCTCGAGGGCGGCGGCGATGGTCGGGCCGACGCCGTCGACATTCGCGAGTTCCTCCTCGCTGGAGGAGCGGATGCGCTCCATCGATCCGAAGGCGGTGGCGAGGGCGCGCGACGCCGTCGGGCCGACGTGCCGGATGGACAGCGCGACGAGTACCCGCCAGAGCGGCTGCGTCTTCGCCTTCTCCAGCTCCATGAAGAGCTTGCGGGTGGTGGCGCTCGGCTCGGAGGGTTTCTTCGCCGTGCCTTTCGAGTAGAAGTAGGGCACGAGCTCACGGCCTGTGACCACGCCCTTGACCTTCTTGTCCCGCTCTATCCGCACGTCGGCGAGCTTCTCCGGCGTGAGGTCGAAGATGTCGGCTTCCGTGGTGATCGGAGGCACCTCGGGCTCGGCGGGCTGCGTGAGGGCGATCGCCGCCTCCCACCCCAGGGCCTCGATGTCGAAGGCGCCGCGGCCCGCGAGGTGGAAGACACGCTCCCGCAACTGTGACGGGCAGGACCGGGCGTTGGGGCAGCGGATGTCGACGTCGCCCTCCTTGGCCGGCTGCAGCGCGGTACCGCAGGACGGGCACTCCGTGGGCATGACGAACTCGCGCACCCTGTCGGGGTCACGGAGGGCCATGACCGGACCCACGATCTCGGGGATGACGTCGCCGGCCTTCCGCAGGACCACGATGTCCCCGATCATGACGCCCTTGGCCTTGACGACCTCCTGGTTGTGCAGGGTGGCCATGCCGACGGTCGAACCGGCCACCTTGACCGGCTCCATCAGGCCGAACGGCGTGACGCGGCCCGTCCGTCCGACGTTCACGAGGATGTCGAGCAGCCTCGTGTTCACCTCCTCGGGCGGGTACTTGTAGGCCACGGACCAGCGCGGCACGCGGGAGGTGTGGCCGAGGGCGCGCTGCAGCGCGAAGCTGTCCACCTTCACCACGATGCCGTCGATCTCGTGGAGGAGGTCGTGGCGGTGCTCGCCGTAGTGCTCGATGAAGTCGATGACCTCGCCCTGGTCCGCGAGCACCCTGTAGTACGGCGAGGTGGGGAGTCCCCACTCCTTCAGGAGGTCGTACGTCTGGGACTGGGTCTCGGCCGCGAGGCCCGTACGGGCACCGATCCCGTGCACGTACATGTCCAGCGGCCTCTCCGCCGTCATCGCGGGGTCCTTCTGGCGCAGGGACCCGGCGGCGGCGTTCCGGGGGTTGGCGAAGGGAGCCTTCCCGGCGGCGACCATGCGCTCATTGAGCTGCGCGAACTCCTTGGTGGGGAAGAAGACCTCGCCGCGGATCTCCACCTCCTCCGGGTGGCCGCTGCCCGCGAGGTGCCTCGGGATCGACGCGATGGTCAGCACGTTGTGCGTGATGTCCTCGCCGGTGACGCCGTCGCCGCGGGTCGCCGCCCGGACCAGCTCGCCGTTGCGGTACAGCAGGTTCACGGCGAGGCCGTCGATCTTGAGTTCGGTCAGCCACTCGATGGCAGCTCCGGGGTTGCGCTGCTCGACCCCGGCGCAGGCGCGATCCAGCCACACCTTGAGCTCGTCGAGGGAGAAGACGTCCTCGAGGCTGTACATCCGGGCGAGGTGATCGACGGGCGTGAACGCCGAGGAGACCTCCCCGCCCACCTCCTGCGTCGGCGAGTCGTTGGACACGAGTTCGGGGTGGAGGGCCTCCAACTCCTCGAGGCGCCGGAACAGGGTGTCGAATTCGGCATCCGAGATGGTGGGGGCTGCATCCTGGTAGTACGCGATGCGGTGCGCCCGAACCTCCTCGGCGAGGCGCGCGTACTCCTCCCTGAGCTCGCTGCTGGGCGGACCCGGCTGCTCCGAGGGGGTGGCGTCTACCGATGCGCTGTCAGGTTCTGGGGTCACTTTCCCATCTTGCCCTAACGCCCCGGAGCGGGCCAGCGATGCACCGGGCACACGGGCTGCCGTGGCCAGCCCGTGTGCCACTCCGCCCGGAGCATCCTGCATGCGGGTCCCGTCATGGTCCCTGGTGTTGCGTCAGCCGATGTTCTGGACCGCTGAGCGGGCGCGCGATCCGGCGCCCGTCGCCGTCTGGTCGTTGAGTCCGAGGGTTTCCTTGACCAGCGAGATGATGTTGCGGGTCTCGTTGGCGGCGTTCTTGAAGCGCACCTCGACCGCCTGGTACTCCTCCGAGACGCCATCGGCCTGGAAGTCGGACATGGCCGTGCTGACAGCCTTCTCCCGCTCGCCGATCAGCGCCTCGAGGCGCCCGACGATCGACTGGATGTCCCCCTGCACGGCCGACGATGTATCGGTATCGAAGCTGACGCGATCCTGTGACATGGTGTGTCCTTCCGCACCGGCTGACCGGTGCCTTTCTCGAAGTGGTTGGGTCCCCTGCTCGGGGTGGAGCCGCTGGAAGCGGTTCGAGGAGGACGGTGCTCAGCGGCCGCCGAAGCGCGCGGCATCGAATGCTGCCGAACCCTGCTGCTGCGTGGCGTTGTCGGCTGATTCCTGGTCGCCCGTCTGGAAGGCGGTGTCCATCTCGGACTGCCCCTGCAGGATGATTCCCAGCGACGTGTTCAATTCGTTCGCGACGATATCGGTGCGCTGCTTGAATTCGTCGAAGCGAACCCGGCCCTGGCCGTTGAACTTCCCTTCGAGGGGAGCGACCGCATCCACGAGGCTGCGGACGAGCTGCCCGAGATCCTCGTTCGACGTGCCGGTCTGCTGCGTCAGTGTGGACAGTGTCTGCGAACCCATGTCGAACTTCACGAATTACCCCCTCGACGCCTGATGGCGCCTCTTGATCCTTCTCGTCGAACCCTGGTCAGGGAAACACTGCCGGGCCGCATGCTCAGCGGAGGTGTTGTCACCCGCGAGCCCTGCAGTGTCCATCTCAGCTCCCCTCACGGCTCCGGTCAAGGACGGCTCATGGGTAGTTCTCCCCATACGGCCGTGGGAACGCGGGAAGGACCGGCAAAAGGTGCGAGTATATGAACGGTTTCAGGAACATTCATGGGGGGATCCTTGCCGAACGACTACGACAGCCAGCTCATCGAGTCCGTCACCGTCCGCAGGAACCGTCTCACGAACGCACTCCTCTTCGGCGGCAATCCACATCAGCGACGGTGGATGGATTCGGTCAAGCTGTTCCTCTTCAGCATCGCCCTCGCCGCCGTCGTCGCCGCCGTCTGCGTCGGGGTGTCCTTCGTGGGCAACCTCCTCCAGGAGCAGCGTGAACGCCAGGAGCAGCAGAACACGGGTGCAGGCGCCGTCGTCCCTCATCTCGGCTGGAACCTCCACCTCCAGGCAGCGTCGCAGCCTGCCCACCTACCCGCAGGAGACTGACCGGATGGCCCACGCCTTCACGCGGGTGACGCTCATCGGCACACGGCGTCACCTCGACCTCCTCCTGCCGTCCGACCGGCCGGTCGGCGCGCTGATGCCACAGGTCCTTGACCTGCTGCACGACGAGCCGAGCGACGACGTCGCCGCGAAGCTGCTCGTGACGCCGGACGGCACGCCGCTCAGTGCCGGACGTACCCTCGACGACGCCGGGATCGCCGACGGATCCTCCCTCCTGCTGTGCAATGCGGCCGAGGCTCCACCGGCCGCCGTCGTCTATGACGTCACCGACCTCGTGGTCGACCGGACGGCGGACCTGCGGGGGCGCTGGACGACGACCTTCACGACGGCGACGGCGATCGTCCTCACCGCGCTCGGCCTGTGGGCGGGCGCCGAGCTCCTCCTTCGCGAGTACCTGCCCGGCAGCGCCTGGTGGATCCTGTGCTCCCTGGGCGGCGTCCTCCTGGCCGGTGGAACCGTCGCCGGCGTCGTCGCCCGGTTCCGCGAGATGGGTATCGCATTACTCGTCGCCGGCTGGATCACCGCCTTCGCCGGCATCCTGCACCGGGGCGACAGCCTGCCGGTCGTCGCCCTCCTCACCTCCGCACTGACGGTCGTCCTCCTCCTGGCCGTCGGGATCATCGCCGACCGGAGGAAGGCGATGGCGAGTGCGGCCCTGACCCTCGGCGCCCTCACCCTCGTGTGGGTCGCCGCGACCTTCATCGCGCCCGACCCGCCGAAAGCGGCCGCCCTCACCGCGCTCGCCGGCCTCCTCGTCCTCGGCCTGATGCCGAAGGTCGCGCTGTCGGCCTCCGGCCTGGCCACGCTCGACGACCAGCGCTCGAAGGGCGGGACGATCGCCCGGACCGATGCCCTCGATGCCGTCGCCGCAGCGCATGCGAGCCTCAGCTTCGGATCGGTCATCACGGGTGTCTCGATCGGAGCGGGACTGTGGATCATCGGTACCGATACCGAGACCCAGGAGTGGACGCTGCCGTTGCTGGCCGCGCTGACCCTGGCCACGGCGCTGCGTGCCAGGGCATTCCCCCTCGCAGCAGAGCGCATCGCGCTCAATGCCGCCTCCGCCGTCGGGCTCACCGCCCTGGCTCTCGGAGCGCTCCGGTTCCTGCCCCAGCAGCCATGGCTGGTCGCCGTCGTCGTGCTCCTGATTGCGGTGGCGAGCGCACTCTCGCTGGCCGTCGAGCCGGCGGACCATGTCGCCGCGCGGGGCCGCCAGCAGGCGAAACGCCTCGAGACGGTCGCCATCCTCGCATCCATCCCCCTCACCGTCGGGATGTTCGGCGTCTTCGTACAACTCCTCGAAAGCTTCCGGTGAGCGCCATGACCACGTCGACCGAACCGCGGACCACCCGCACGGACCCCTTCGAGACCCCGGAGGAGCGACTCCGCCGTGTCCTTCGGACCCGCCCGGCGGACGGGGCCCTGCGCACCCTGGCGCACAACGTCACCGATCTCTTCCGCAGTGACGCCTACGTCGAGGAACTGACCAGGGCTGCAGCCGGCACGCAGGTGCCGGTCACCACGGGCCGACGCATCGCGGTCGTCGGCTCCCGCGGTGGCGCCGGGAAGACGACGACGGCCGCACTGCTGGCCCGCGTGTTCGCCGCACTGCGGTCCGACACCATCGCCGCCGTGGACGCCGGAACGGGTCTCGGCACCCTGAGCCTCCGGCTGGGCCTCGACTCCGCCCCCACGGCCGCCGACCTCGCGGCCGCCGAACCAGCGACCACCGTGGAGGAACTCTCCCGCACCATGGGCAGGGCGCAGGAAAACCTCCTGATCGCGGGCAGCGGGGCGGGCCGCACCGCGGAACCACCCCTGACCGGAGCCGATAACGAGCGTGCGAGCCGCCTGGCGCGCACCATATCCCGGTTCTGCCCCGTCACCGTCTACGACTGCGGGACAGGAATGCACTTCGCTCCCGCCCTCTGGTCCCTGGACCAGGCGCATGCCGCGCTCTTCGTGACACCGGCGACGGTCGCGGGCGTCGAGGACGCCCTCGCGGTGGCATACCGCCGGCCCGAAGCAGGCGAACCCGGGCACGTGCCCATGCTCGTCGTCGTCGTGAGTGTCGATGACAACGCCGCCCTCGACGCCGGCCGCCAGGCGAAGCGGCTCAGAGACGCCGGCATCCCCGCGGTGCACATCGACTACGACCGGCACCTCGCCGCAGGGGTCGAACTCGACCTCGGTCTACTCGCGCGGAAGACCCGCCTCCAGGTCAGCGCACTCGCCTCCCGGGCCCTCGCGCTGGCGATCGACGGCCGCGCAGGATGAGCGTTCGGATCGTGCACCGGCCCGCACGGACCACGGCCCCCGCTCGGGACCTGCCGCCCTTCAGCCTCGACGCGCCTCCTGCCGTGGAGTCCGGAGGCGGCGGGATGAACATGATGTCCCTCGTGCCGCTCCTGGGGGCGGGACTCTCGATGACCATCATGATGCTGTTCCGCGGATCCTCCCTGGCCGCCGTCGGAGCCCTCATGATGATCGTGACCGTCCTCGCGTCGGTGGTCATGATGGTCAGTCAGCGGGGCAAGCAGGGCAGGCAGCGCCGTGAGCTGCGCGAGAACTACCTCGAATACCTGGAACGCGCCAGGACGCAGCTGCGGTCGGAGGAGCAGGTCGCCGAACGCGTGGCCCGGGTGAGCAGCCCTCCCCCCGATGCCCTTTTCGACATCATCCGAAACCCACAGCGGCTGTGGGAACGACGACGCTCCAATGAGGACTTCCTGCGCGTCCGCCTCGGGACGGGCCCCCGTCGCAACCGCGATATCCTCGTCGCACACTCCGGCTCGGCCCTGCAGCAGACCGACACCTTCATGATGACCGAGCTCGAGCTGCTCAAGCAGCGCTACGAGTCCAGTCCGGACCTGCCGATCACCCTTCCCCTGGATTGCGCCGGCAACGTGAGCGTGATCGGCTCGCGCGACTTCGTGCTGCACGTCAGCAGGCTGCTGATCGCCGAGGCCGCGTCCTTCCACTCCCCCGAGGACCTCCTCCTCGCGATCGCCTGCGACGAATCCGCCCGGACCGACTGGGAGTGGGCGACGTGGCTCCCGCACCTCGCCGACCAGCACACGACGCACCGCACCGGCCCCGTCCGACGGCTCGCGCCGTCGATGGACCTGTTGTCCCACCTGCTGCGCGGGGACCTCCTCGAGCGCTCGAGCCTCGCCGCCGAGTCCCGCAAGAACTTCCTCCGCGGGGGAGTCAGTGTCGCCCTGCCACGCCTTCTCGTGATCGCCGACGCTTACGGGCACCTGCCGGTGGAGCTCCACATCCCGGATACCCACGCCGCCCCCGGCCAGCTCGGCGTCACCACGATCCACCTGGTGGCCGACCGCCTGCAGGAGCCCGGAGAAGTGGCACTGCGCATCAGCGAGACGGCGACCGGATTCACGGTGGAAAACTACCGCGTGGACAGCGTCGACCCGCTCATCGACCACGGCACCCTCGACGAGCTGCCCCTACCCACCGCCGAGGCCGTGGCGCGCGACCTCGCCCCGCTCCGCCTCTCACCGGACTCGCTGGAGCACGACTCCACGGAGAGCTCGGTCGGCTTCCTCGAGATGCTCGGCCTCACCCCTGAACTCAGTACGGCCGACATCCGCCGGCTGTGGCAGCCCCGCAGCGACGTCGATTTCCTCCGCATACCCCTCGGCGCCGACGACCGCGGCCGCCCCACCCTCCTGGACCTGAAGGAAGCGGCCCAGTTCGGCCAGGGCCCCCACGGACTCTGCATCGGCGCCACGGGTTCGGGCAAGAGCGAGATGCTCAGGAGCCTCGTCGTCGGGCTGCTCGCCACCCACCCGCCCGAGACACTCGCGATGGTGCTCGTCGACTACAAGGGCGGCGCCACCTTCGCCCCCTTCGAACGTGCACCCCAGGTCACCGGTGTCATCACGAACCTGTCCGACGACCTCAGCCTGATCGAGCGGGTCTACGCCAGCCTCTCCGGGGAGATCCAGCGGCGCCAGGAAGTGCTGAAATCCGCCGGGAACCTGGCGAACATCACGGACTACCAGCTCCATCGGCAGGAGCGGAAGGCGCACGGCGAGGAGCTGGCCCCCCTGCCGCACCTGGTCGTGATCATCGACGAGTTCGGCGAACTGCTGACGGCCCGCCCCGACTTCATCGACCTGTTCCTGTCCATCGGGCGTATCGGCCGGTCCATCGGTGTCCACCTCCTGCTCTCCAGCCAGCGCATCGAGGCCGGGAAGCTGCGGGGACTGGACACCTACCTCTCCTACCGGATCGGGCTCCGCACGCTCTCCGAAGCCGAGAGCAGGACCGTCCTGGAGACGCCCGACGCGTTCCACCTGCCGCCCGTCCCCGGCTTCGGCTACCTCAAGGTGGACACCACCACCTACACGAGGTTCAAGGCGGGCTACGTCTCCGGGCCACTCGAGGCCCTGCTCGAGGAGCAGGAGCAGGACGACGACGGAGGCGAACAGGACGAGGTGCTCGAGGTCCCGAAGTACGCGGCGACCCTGCTGTCCGGCACTCCGGCCGGCAGGGACGATCCCGCACCCCAGGCGACGACGGGGTCCAGGCGCACCACCGGCCCCACCGTCCTCTCCACCCTGATGGACACCCTGTCCACCTTCCCGCGGGCGGTCGATCCCATCTGGCTGCCGCCCCTGCCGGGCGGCATCTCCCTCGACGCGGCAGCGGGAGGCATCCAGACCACGAGCCAGGGGCTGCGCCTCGGGCACGCCATGGCGCAGGCCGCTCCCCTGCGCATCGGGGTAGGCCTCCTCGACGACCCCGCCCGGCAATGGCAGGGCGTATGGGAGCTCGACCTCGCTGCCAACGGCGGCAACCTCGCCATCATCGGCGGTCCCCAGACCGGCAAGAGCACGGCGCTCCGGACGATCGTCGCGAGCCTCGCGCTCACCCACAGTCCCGCCGAGGTGGGCATCTACGGGATCGATCTGCTGGGCAGCGGGCTCATGGCACTCGAGGGCCTACCGCACGTGGGAGGTATAGCCGTGCGCAGCAATCGCGAGGTCATCCGCCGCACGATGGACGAGCTGCTGGCCATGCTCGGCGAACGGGAGCGCCTCTTCGAGCGCTATCGGATCGACTCCCTTCCGACGCTTCGACGCATGTGCGCCCAGGGCCGCGTCCCCGAACTCACAAGCGCGGACATCGTGCTGGTCCTCGATGGCTACGGCCAGCTCAACGACGAGTTCGAGGACGTGGAGAAGCAGGTGCACTCGCTCATCGCCCGCGGCGGCGGCTACGGGCTGCACGTCGTCACGACGTCGTCACGCATGAACGAGATCCGCATCTCCCAGCAGAGCTTCTTCGGCAACCGGATAGAACTGCGCCTCGCTGATCCCGGTGAATCCGCCCACGGACGAAAGGTCGGCGAGGCTGTCAGCCTCGGACGGCCAGGGCGGGGACTAGCGGCGAACAAGCTGCAGGGACACTTCGCCCTCCCCCGGATCGACGGCGTCTCCGACGAGGACACTGCGGTCCAGGGCACGCGCGAGCTCGTTGCAGCCGTAGCGTCCTCCACCGACCAGCGGGCCATGCGCGTGCGCGTGCTACCCGAGACGGTGCCCGCGTCGACCGTGCCGGTGCCGGAACGGCAGGCCCTGGTTCCGCTGGGCCTTCGGGAGGCGGACCTCGGGGTCGAGTACCTCGACCTGGAGCTGCGCGAGCGGCACCTCATGGTGCTCGGTGACGAAGGCTCGGGCAAGACGAACGTCCTTCGGACCATCATCCGCAGCATGGTCGCCCAGCACACTCCCGACGACGTCGTCCTGGCCGTCTTCGATCCACGGCGCACCCTCAGCGAACAGGTGCCCGACTCCTACCTCGGTGGCTATGCGACCAGCGCGGCCCTGGCCGAGCAGCTGGCCGCCGCCGTCGCCACCGAACTGGACAAGCGCACCGGAGCCACACGGGCCGAGGTGTCCCTGATGCCTCGCGTCGTGCTCGTGATCGACGACTACGACATCCTGACCGCAGGCGGGTCGGCTCCCCTCGCACGGCTGGCGCCCTACCTGCCGCTCGCGAGCGAGATCGGCCTGCATGCCGTGCTGACCAGGCGGGTCCGGGGATCGTCGAGGGGGCTGTACGAATCCTTCTCGAGCTCCCTCCGTGACTCGGGCACTGCTGCCCTCGTCCTGTCCGGTGACCGCGCCGAGGGTCCGCTGGTCAGCGGCGTCCGCGCCCGCGCCCTGCCGCCCGGCCGCGGCCAGCTCGTGCAGGCCGGACAACCGGTGCAGACCGTGCAGCTGCTGTGGAACGAGCCGGCGTCCGTATCGGTATCGGCGGCCGGGAAGTAGGTCTGCAGCCTTCGTCGTGCTGCTTGTCGTCGCGGTGCTTGTCGTCGCGGTAGTTCGCTGAGCGTCGCTGTGGTTCGTGCCCCGCCCGGCTCAGCGGATGTTGGTACAGCCGGGGCGGCTTTGGCCGGTTGGCGCAGCGGCGGCTGCCCTCGTCGGCCGGTGAAGCGGCGGCTGCCCTAGCGAATGGTGAAGCGGCGGTCCCCGAAGCGGACGCTCGAGCCTCCGGGCAGCAACATCGCGACCTCCGGGTGCAGGGGCTGCTCCGAGCCGGTCTGATCGATGAGAAAGCTGCCATTCGTGGAGCCGCGGTCGGTGACCCACACCGCGCCCTGATCGAAGCCCAGATGGACGTGCGTCTTGGAGACCGAGCGATTGAGGTCGGCGAAGTTGATGAGGTAGTTGACGGCCTCGTTCGGTCGGGGCTCGGGATTGCGGCCGATGAGGGCCTGCCCGGCAATCTCCACCTCCGTGCCGTCGTCGAATACCAGCACCCGCTGACCGTCGACAGCTGCCCCCGAGCCGGACCCGGATGAAGACGCGGCCGATGCCTCCGCGGGTACCGGGGAAAGCTCCACATCCATGCCGGGCGTGCACGGAGCCCAGCCGCTCGAAGGAGCAATCGGAGCAAATGGAGCAGGCGGGCCCGGCGCCGTGGACCCCGAAAGGGCGGGAACTTCCGTTCGCGGAGGAGTGCCGGCTGCCGCGAACGCGTGGTCCTGCCGGCTGCCGGAAGCGACAGCGGCCCCTGTCGCTTCGTTCTCCGGATTCGACGGAACCGTTTCGCCTGCGAGTCCGCCGGTGCGCAGCGGATCGCGGCCGGCACGGACGTCGAGGACATACGTACCTACGAGCTTGTCGTGCCAGCCCCGGCGCTGTCCGTCCCGGTCCCACGTGTTGGAGATGAGCAGCACGAGCGGCCCGATGACGGGAACGATCGAGGATACGCCGAGCGCCAGCGCCCTCACGAGTGCAGCCACGACCCCGGGAGGAGTGCCTGCTGCGCTGACCGTCACGAGACCGAGGGCGAGGTTGCCCGGCGTCCGTCCCGTGGTCGATTCCCAGGCCAGGACGGCGATCCAGTACAGGAGCACGACGACCCCTGCCGACAGCAGGGCCGCCGTACCGCCGTCGAGCAGGTAGGCGACGAGGACCGCTAGGGCGGGCACCAGGGTGTCGACCACCTTGGCCAGCACCCGCTGGCGGGCCAGGGCGTTGACGAGCTTTGTTGCCATGCGGCGGGTCCTGTCTTCCTGTCCGATGCCGTGCAGGGCCATCCCCTTCACCGTGCGGCACCGATCGTTCTGATTCTAGGGCGCCTGCGGCACCCTTCCTGTTCCGGCTCGGGGTCGGGGCGTCAGTCCTCCTCGCTACGACCCTTCATCGTCTCGAGCAGCCCGAGATCGTCCTGTGTGACCAGGTGCGAGGTGATGGCGTGTTCCACGAGGCGGGCCCGACGATTGGTCGCCACCTTGCCCCCGCCCCCACGGAGCCCGACCACTCCGACCCGATCGAGCTTGTCGCACACGTTGTCCAACTTGCGGTTGAACCGGGTCAACGCCCAGCCGAGCCGCTCAGCGGCCTGGGCGGAGGACGGAATGGCACTGAAACCGGTACCCTCGCGCCGCAGCATGGGCTCGGCGAGCGCGACTATGATCGCCTTCTGCGCGTCGGTGAAATGCACAGGACCGATCGTGGAATCACCCGCACTGTCCTCCGCCCTGGCCTGCTGCCGGAACGCGGGCGTCTGGAGGTGGATGTCGAATTCGTAGGTCGTCGGCCCTGCTGTGAAGACCACCCGGGTCTGGCCGAAGACGATGGGGATGCGCGCACCCGGAGACACCCACGCCTGCATCCCGCCGGTGGTGTCCGCTACGGTGGCCGAGATCATGCTGCCGACGTTCGACAGCCACCACATGCCGTTCTGGCGCGCCAGCTCGAGGAACTGTCGGTGCAGGTACGGATTGTCGTCGACCTCGAGGTCACCTTCGCGGCCGATGCTGAACACGGCGTCATCCGCAGGCTCATGCCACTCACCGCAGAAATCCAGCGCGAGCTCCCCCATCGTGATCCTTCCTGTACTACTCGGGCCAGCAGGCGGCGGTGGGCTCCGAACCCTGGCCGTTGCTGCGGGCTGTCTGGACTTCGATGCACGTGGTGCCGGACGCATCCGCCGGAACGGACGCCGTCAGCTGCAGCGTCCGGGTCCAATCCGACGTCTCACGGACGGTGACCGTCCGGAAGCGGTACACATCGCCGTCCTGCGGGTCCGGGTTGGTCCAGCTGAAGCTGACAGCAGCTCCTGCCGCACTCCCGGCCAAAGCCTCCGGCGGGGGAACGTTGCCCTCCACGCCCGCCAGCGGATCGGCAGGCGGCTGCGTGAATCCCGGCGGCGGAGCGGCGTCCTCCTGCGAGCCGCCGAGGGCTACTGCGGCAAGAGCGACGCCGGCCACCAGGACGGCGCCCGCGACGGCCAGCAGGGCCGGCACGCGCCTGGACCTACGGGCCTGATGGTTCCCGGTCCGGTCCGACGTCGCGCCTGCCTGGTCGGGGCGGAGTGTCGACGAGGTGGTCCGGCCCGTCGTGCTGCCCGACGTCATCGCTGCCGCCGCGTCCGCCGTCGTCGGGTCGAGGGCTGGGGCACCATCGTTCCCCCGCAGGACCGTGCGTCCTGCCTCCGTGACGTCGAAGGAGGGATCCTGGTGTGCACCGGGCGCCGCGAACCGCGGCACCTCGGGCCGGGTGGTCGGTGAGTCGGGGAAGGTCGGCGAGGACGTGTTCGCATCGGGGTCGATCGACATCACCCGCCGTACGCGGGTTGCATCTTCGTCGGCGTCGACCTCCACGGTGTATCGGGCATCGTCGAGGACCTCGAAACCCGTGACCGAGTAGCCCAGCTCCGTCTGGATCCGCTGCAGGGTGAGGCCGAAGGAGTAGGCGGACGCAAAGCGCGAGGACGGCTGCTTGGACATCGCTGTGGCGAGTGCGAGCTCAAGGGACGCAGGAACGTCCTCCCGGTGCGTGCGCTTCAGCGGCACGGTGCCGATGCGGTCCATCAGGGCGAGCTGCGAGTTGTCCATCCCCGGCTGCACGAACGGCGAGTGACCGGCAAGGAGCGTGTACACGGTGGCTCCCAATGACCACACGTCGGCGAGGACGCCATCCACCGCTTCGTCCCCGAAGGCCTCCGGCGGGGACCACGGGACGGACATGCCCTGGTCCTGGGCGGACCCGTCGGCGTCCGTGGTGCCGGAGATGCCGAAGTCCGTCAGCGCCGGTCGGTTGTAGTCCGTGACGAGGATGTTCGCCGGCTTGATGTCGCGATGAACGATGCCGGCACGGTGTGCGGACTCCACCGCGGATGCGACCTGGATGCCGATGGTCAGCGCCTCCGCGACGGACAGCCGCCCGCTGCGGTAGCGCACGTCGAGGCTCGGGCGGGAGCAGTACTCCATGGCGAGATAGGAGTGGCCATCCGCCGTCGTATTCGCCTCGAAGATGTTCACGATGTACGGGTGTGATGACAGCTGGGCCATCAGGTTCGCCTCCGCCTCGAACGCGCGGCGTGCCCCCTCCGTCCTCAGGTCCGAGATCAGGACCTTGACGGCTACCCGGCGGCGCGGACGGTCCTGCTCGTACAGGTAGACATCGGCGAAGCCACCGGAACCGAGCAGGCTCACGTACCGGTAGCCGGGCAGCGAGGGAGGCGGGGCAGGGAGGCGCTTCGGGCTCACGGGAGGCCTTCGAACCGCAGCGAGACGTCCTCGCCCAGCTGTGCGATGTCGCCGTCGAGCAGGAAGGCACGCTCGCCCTCACTGAGGCGGCGCTGCGGTTGCCCGGCGCGGATCAGCACGGTGCCGTTGGTCGCACGGAGATCGCACAGCAACACGTGCCAGCCGTCGAGTCGGACCTCCACGTGGGAACGCGAGATGTCCCCGGCGTTGCTGCGCACCTGCACGAGCCGGGGCATCTCCCTGCCTGCGACCCGGGAGACGGAGGGCTGACGGCCGAAGATCAGCGAGCGTTCCAACGCGATCACCTCACCCGAGCTCACCCGCACCTGCCCCAGACTCGGACGCCTGACCTGTTCCGTGTCCTCCTTGAGCGCAGCGGAGCATTCGGCGCACTCGCTACGCGTGGGTGCATTCGCGTGGCCCTGCAGGCACAAGCGCGCAACGATCATCGGACCGGTGGCGGGTCCCGACGGCGGTCGTGGCGCTCTCGGCGCCGAACCGGCCTCGCCTCCGGGGGGACGGACCACGGTATCGGCGGCATCGGCGTCCGAGCTGTTGACGGCGGTGGGCAGGGTCGACGGCCCCGCCGGGTCCTTCGGCAGGCCTAGGGCGGCCGGAGCGGCCGGAGCGGCCGGTGCACCTTCGGTGACAGGTGCGGCCGGTGCGCCTTCCGTGACCGGAGTGGCGGGTGCGCCTTCCGTGACCGGAGTGGCGGGTGCGCCTTCGGTGACCGGCTCGGCGGGTGCACCCGGTGCACCTTCGGTGACCGGCTGTGTCGGTTCGGTCGCGGTGACCGGCTGGGCCGACTCACTCCCGAGCAGCGCACCCATGTCCGCGGGCGGGTTCCGGGTGGGTGTCGGCTTCATGATGGTGTCGCCGTCGTGATCGGAGGGGACGCCTGCTGGTGAGGCGTCAGTCGTGCTCGTTGGCGTGACCGTAATAACGACTGAGGCTGCGGTCGACGTCGGGGTCGGGGTGGGTGTCGCACCTGCGGCTTGGGCTCCGGCAGTGGGTGCGACGGCGCCGCCGTGTGTTCCTGACACGCCGGCTTCATCACGATGCCACGTGTCGGAGGAGGGAAACCGCCGCTGGATGGTCTGTTCGGCGTCGTCGGACACCACCTGAGGGGCGTTCACCAGGGAGGACATCGAGGGGAGTTCCAGCTCCTCCGCCGGCTTGGATGCTGTCGCGGTTGTCCTGGGCAAGAGCCAGGGGATGGAGTCGATGAGCTCCCTCGCAGCCGGTGCGGTGCGCTGCCCGGGAGCCGAGGTCGCCACCGGCGCGGCGGTGATGGTGACGCGTGTCGGTACCTGCAGGTCGGTGTCGGTGTCGGTGTCGGTACCCGTGTCCGGGCGGGCCGCGGCAGCATCGCCTTGGGGATGGGCAGCATCATCTCGGCTGTGCGAAGCGTCGTCGGGCGCGTAGAGCAACGGGTTGATGGTTGCGGAGTCGTCCCCGGTATGGACTGGCCTCCCGCTGATCGGGACGCCGGTCGAGCGACTTCCCGTCACGGAACCGTCGGAGGGTGACGTCGACGCAGGGGTGTGGCCGTCCTCCTGCGCGAAGGTCGCCGCCTGAGCGACGGCAGGCGGAACCGCAGCTGCACGTACCGGAACCGGCACCGCGGCGCGCACGGTTTCGCCCCGGATGATCACGGACGCGAGCACCATGCCGGCCTCCAGCGGGTACGGCCCGCCTGAGAAGGGAACACCAATGCGGGACACACCAGCGGCGGGAACACCGACGTCGGGAGCATCAGCGTCGGGAACACCACCCAGACCGAGGTGGAAGTCCTCGCCACCGCCGCCCTCGATGACCCGCTCGGTCCACGTGGTGATGCGTCCGCCCCCTATCACCTGCTCGCCCCCGGTTCCCACCGACAGGAGGAACGGCCCGCGGAGCATGACATGGAGATCCTCGTTGGATGAGAGGAGTGCGAACGGTGGCACGGCGCTCACGTCCGAGCCGAAGCCGCGTGCTGCGACCGGCAGCAGGTCACCGAGGGTGGCCCCTGGGCGCATGGCGTGCCAGAGTCGATCACGGTCGTCCGCCTCCGTCGAGCGGGGTACGACGGCCACGAATCCGTGCCGCACGAGGCAGAGCCACTCGCCGGGCTCATAGGCGAGCACGCCGCCCGTCATGCGGGGCCTTCCGGAACAACACCGTTGCCGTCGGCGGCGAAGAGGCCGCCGGGTGGGACCGTGGTGCGTTCGGCGTCCCGGTCGCCGAGGTCGGTGGCATCGATGACGATGACGGTGACGTTGTCACGGGCGCCGGACCGGAGGGTGGCGGCGATCAGTTCGTCGCAGGCCTCCTGCGGATCGTGCACGTCGCTGAGGATGGTGCAGATACCCTCGTCCGTGATCTCTCCGCTCAGTCCGTCCGAGCAGAGCAGGATGCGGTCGCCCTCCTCGACGGGCATCAGCCAGAAGTCGGCCTCCGCGTCGTCGCCCGTCCCGAGTGCCCGGGTGACCACGTGCCGGCGCGGATGCGTGCGCGCCTGCTCCTCCGTGATGCGCCCGATATCCACGAGTTCCTGGACCTCGGAGTGATCCACGGAGACCTGCCCGAAGGTGCCGTTGCTCAGTCGGTACGTGCGGGAGTCCCCGACGTTGAAGAACAGCCAGTACGGCGCCCCGGACTCCTCCACCAGCAGGACGCCGGTCAGCGTGGTGCCGGCGTGTCCGCCAGCCTCGCTGCGGATCCGCTGGTCCGCCTCGCGGATGAGTTCCTCGAGGTCTCCCGCGCTGAACTGGGGGGTCCTGCTGCCGATGATGCTGCTTGCCCCGAGCGTCCGCACGCAGATGCTGCTGGCCACCTCCCCGGCCTCGTGCCCGCCCATGCCATCGGCGACGGCGAACACAGGTTCGACGGCGATGAAGGAGTCCTCGTTCAGTTCACGGCGGAGACCGCGGTCCGTCCCGAAGCCGTAGGTGAGCCGCACACCGAGTCCTGGAAAAGGCCGTGGTCCGGTGTTCGTGGGTGCCTCGGTGCCTGTTCCAGGATCTGTGGGATCGGCTCCGATGTCGATCGCGTGCGATCCGTGTGCCTGCGGGTCACTCATGACGGCCTCCGGCGGCAGAGCCGGGGACTGCTACGGCTGTCTCGGTTGGGCAGGCTCGCTGGTCTGTCATGTCCCCATTCTGCCCTCTGGCCGTTCGGGCGCCGGGAGCGACGCCGTCCAGACGCCGGAGGCGGCGCCCTCCGGAGACCGGAAGCGACGCCGCCCAGACGCCGGAGGACTGTCCCACGGTGATCATCAGCGGCTCAGCCTCTCGACGACTTTTTGAGGGAGCTTCGTCG
The DNA here is from genome assembly GCF_035985055.1 of Arthrobacter sp. PL16. NCBI lineage: Bacteria > Bacillati > Actinomycetota > Actinomycetes > Micrococcales > Micrococcaceae > Arthrobacter > Arthrobacter sp. PL16. The sequence continues at coordinate 259,366 of NZ_JAXCIC010000005.1, read as the reverse complement.
GAGACGCCGCTCCCTGAGCAGCGAGCGCGGCGAGTAGCGGGCGCGCTGCCGTTTCCAGTACCCCACGGAACCGCTCAGGTCCCCGAGCGAGGTGTCGACGGAACGCCAGTAGTCCTCCACCTCGTCCGCAGAGGGCTGCCCGGAACCGAAGATTCCCGCATCTGCCCTGCGTGCAAGGAGTGCGGTGCTGGACTTCCCGGAGGGGAACGCTTCCCCGAGGGCAGCAGCACTCTCCCGCCGCGTCGACCTCGGGTCCGGTTCCGCACCGAGGTCGGTCACCAGGCTCACGACCTCGTTCCACCCTCCCCCGATCTGGTGGGCAGGTTCGCCCGAGAAGCGCCGTCTCTTCCGGCGTCGCGCCTTGAGCGCCGCGACGATGACCAGTGGCAGGGCGAGCAACACCAGGGGAATCGCGGCCAACCCGATCAGGGTCAGGACGGGGCCGATCTCGTCGAGCAGGTCCTTCTCGCGTTCCTCGGCGTCCTGAGGCTCCGGCGCGGAGTCCGGCGGCAATTCAGCGGGCTCCTGTGGCGGTGGCGGGGGCTGCAGGACCTGCGGCTTCGGGGAGGATTTCGGCTGCTGCTGCGGCGGCACCGGTTCGTTGTCCTCCGGCGGCGTCGGGTCGAACGGGACCCAGCCGACGTTGTCGAAGGCGATCTCCACCCACGCATGGACATCCTCGCCCGTGATCTCCACCGGCGCCGACGAATCATCGATCTCGTCCCAGTCCGGGTAGAAACCCATGACCACGCGGGCGGGCATGTTGGCCTTTCGTGCCATCAGGGCCATGGCGACGGCGTACTGCTCGTCGTCGCCCACCATCTGGTCGGCGTCCAGCAGCGACAGCATGCGGGCTGCGCCGTGACCGGGAAGTGACCGCGCCTCGTCGTCCTTGCCGTTGCTGAAGTAGCCCTGGGCGCTGAGCACCTGCTCGAGGCGGCGGGCGCGTTCGAGCGGCTCCGACGCGGATCCGATGTATTCGCTCGACGTCGCCGCGATCACCGGTGGATCGTTGAGCACGCGGGGCAGCGAGAGCTGCGCGAAACCGTACTGGGCCAGTTGCTCGTCCCGCAACTTCTCGGGGAAGACTGCATTGACCTCATAGGTGTCGCCCTGCTGGACGCCGATGGTCGAGAGCGTAGTCCGCGCGTCGTCGTTGTAGTACAGCGACCGCCCCATGTCCTCTGCACGCGGTCCGTCGAGCCGCACGCCCTCGACGTCGCCGCCCGCAGGGAGCCAGACGCCGGTGTAGTCGCCGATCGTGAATTTCAGCTGGGCGCGGGTGCCGGCCGGGTCGTCGTCCGTGCCCAGCTGCTGCGCATCGCCGACGCGCGAGAAGTTACCTGCTGCCTGCGGATTCACGTTGTAGACGACGCCGTCGTAGGTGTCCAGGGCTGCGAGACGGACGCGTTCGCCCTCGGGCAGGCCCTCGACCGTGAAGAGCACGTCGTCGGTGCTGTCCTTGACGTACTTCCGGAAACTCGTGAGGGGACTGGGGTAGGCGTACAGGTCTACGGGCGGTTCGACGGCGTCCCGCAGTACCTGCCGGTCGGACCCGCCGGTGACGAGCGGTGTGACCGCGAGGGTCAGCAGGGTGGCGACGGCGAGCATACCCGCGCCCAGCGCGAGCCGCCGGTTCCGTCCTACTGCAGTGCCGGCGGGATCCACGGGCGTCGCAACGGGAGCACGGCGCAGGGAGCCCTCGCGGCTGACGTCGCGACGGTACGCGAGCCAGGCCATGGCCACCAGGATCAGCAGCGTCCCGCGGACCGACGGAAGTGGGGCTCGGTCGGTACCGAGGGCGATCGTGGTGGTGAACAGGACGAGGACCGGAACGAGCGTCCAGGCGAAGGCTCGCATGCGCCACGCAAGGGTGCCCGCGACGACCGAGCACACGAGCACGGAGAGGAACGGCACCACGAGCATGCCGCTCCCTGTTCCCACGGGCGCGGCCACGGTGAGGAGATCCTTCCATGACAGGACCACCCCGAGGACGATCACCCGCAGTGATTGCAGGGTGGGCAGGACACCGCCGAGGGCTTCCTGGGGAGCCGCGAGCGCACTACCCGCCACGAGGTAGGTCAGTGCCACCGCATTGACCATGTGCCACGTGCGCCACCCCCGACGCGCTCCCTCCCATGCAAGGCCCAGGCCGAGGGCTATGGCCCCGAAGCCGGCGACGGCGTAGCGCGGGTTGCCGCCGAACGTCGGTCCGAAGGCGAGCACGCCCAGACCCAGCAACACCACGAGGGCGACGGCATCCGTGACCCCTTGGCGGGCGGGCACGGGCAGCGGGCGGTGACTCGGGGGCGTCGGCGCGTCGGCGGAACCCCTGCCCGCATCGATGCGGACGCCCCCGGACGTGCTCGGACCCGCTGTCGACGGAGATTGTGCGGCGCTCATGCCGCCGCCTTCCGCAGGACCAGCGCGAGGTCGCCGAGATTGCCGAGGGTCAGCACCGTCAGGTCGCCGATCGATGCGCGGGAGGCCTGTGTTCCGTCGATGCACCGGACGGCGAGGCAGCGGATGCCGGGCGGTATGGACGCGGCCGAGGACCGCAGCTGGGAGGGTGTGACCGACGCTCCGACGATGAGGAAGACTACCGAGGCATTGGGGACGGCATCGGCCGTGGTGCGTGCGAGGTCCACCGCCGTCGTGCGCAGGACCCGTCCCTCGATCCGCGTGGCGGAGTCGAGCAGGTTCCGTCCGGTGTCCGAGCGGAGGGGGCCCGCCTGGGTGAGGACGCTCAGGTTCCGCTGCTCTCGGATGGCCTGGAGGCCGATCGACGACGCCACGGAGACCGCCAGCTCGAAGCCCGGCTCGCCGTCGTACTCCGCGGTGTTGGTGGACAGCGCCACCGCAAGGTGCGAGCGCCGGGTCTCCTCGAACTGGCGCACCATCAACGTATTGGTCCGGGCGGTGGTCTTCCAGTGGATGTGGCGGCGGTCGTCGCCCGGCACGTAGTCGCGCAGCGCATGGAAGGAGACGTCTGCACTCGAGAGTTCCTTGGTGGGAAGGCCCTCGAGGTCCTTGATGAAGCCGGCCGCCGATCCGACGAGCGGCGTGGTCTGCGGATGCACGTAGAGGTCCGTCGGGTCGGTCCACGTCATCTGGCGCCGCAGCAGACCGAGCGGGTCCTGGCGGACCGAGCGGACGGGTCCGACGACGATCACCGCGCGTCGCTGGGTGGGAATGCTGAACAGGTCCTCGTGCTGCTGGTCCGGGCGCAGGCGGGGCAGGTGGAACAGCGCCGTGGCTGATCCGACCGGCAGCTCGAGTGACGCCGGCAGCAGGGTGCGGTCCGAGGCGTTCGACACCGTGACGCCGCCGATGGCCCGATCCCCCACGGCGACGCGCGTCCGTGCGAGGTCGAGCTCGACGGCGTATGCCGACCGTCCGAGGATGAAGGCGACGGACAGCGCGAGCAGCAGCATCCCGAGCACCGCCGCGATCCGCGCCTCGTCCCACCCGAATGCGAGCCCGAGGGTGCCGAGGACCACGACGACGGCGAGGAGGAGCCACCCGAGAGGGCTGACGACGTCGGTGACCGGCGCGAGGATTCGCCTGACGCCGGCGCCGATGCTGGCCGTGAGGGGGCCGAGCAACGAGCCTGCCGCTCGCGCGGGTCGCGTGAGGAGCAGGTCCCGGACACGGGTGGAAGTGCCGGGACGAGGTTGCCCCGTGCCGCGCGACGTCGGAGTACCGCGCAGGGTCGGAGCAGAGGGCGCGCCGCTGCGCGAGCGGGACCGCTTCTCGGTGGTGGAAGTCGTCATGTGCCTGTCCGGGGGAAGAAGCGATGCCGTCAGGCGGAGACGCGCTGCTGCGGAGCGGCGACCTCGGCGAGCACGCGCCGGAGGACCGCCTCGGCCGTTGCACCGGCGAACTCGGCCTCGGGATCCATGACGAAGCGGTGGGTCCAGACGAAGGGCGCCAGCTCCTTCACGTCGTCGGGCAGGACGTAGTGGCGGCCCTGTCCGGCGGCCCACACCTTGGCGGCCCGCACCATCGCGAGCGCACCGCGGACGCTGACGCCGAGGCGGGTCTCGGGAGCGGTCCGCGTCTCTTCGGTGAGGCGGGAGATGTATTCGAGGACGGCAGGGTCGACGTGTGTCTCGGCAGCGAGGTCCGCCATGTCGACGACGGCGGCGGTGGTGATGATCGGACTGAGGGCGAGAGAACGGTCGCGCGTGGCCGCACCGCTGAGGAGCCTGACGGTCGAGGCGTGGTCCGGATACCCGATCTCGGTCTTGATCAGAAAGCGGTCGAGCTGCGCCTCCGGCAGGCGATAGGTCCCGGCCTGCTCGATCGGGTTCTGGGTCGCGACGACCATGAAGGGACGCTCGTTGGTATAGCTCACGCCGTCGACCGTGACCCGGGATTCCTCCATGACCTCGAGGAGGGCTGACTGCGTCTTCGGTGAGGCGCGGTTGATCTCGTCGGCGAGCACGATATTCGCGAAGATCGGGCCCTTATGGTACTCGAAATTCTGCGTCTTCTGGTCGTAGATGGTCACGCCGGTGACATCCGACGGCAGGAGGTCCGGCGTGAACTGGATCCGCGAATGGCTGCCCTGGACGGTGGCGGCCAGCGAACGGGCCAGCATCGTCTTGCCGGTGCCCGGCGCATCCTCGAGGAGCACGTGGCCTTCCGCAAGCATCGCCGTCAGCACGAGCCGCACCACCCGGGTCTTGCCCAGCACGGCCTCTCCGACGTTGTCGACGAGCTTGTCGAAGGTTGCGGCGAACCAGGTGGCCTGTTCGGCTGTCATTGTCATGCGATGCGTCCTTCGGGGGAGATCTGGAGGTCGAACTGCCAGGGGCACGTGATCAACGGCATGGGGTTGGGAAAGGCGTGTCCGGGGCTACGCCTGCACGGAGGGTGCCGGCCGACGCGAGGGTGGCTGTGGCCGGAGCGACGGCCGTACGACGCCGCGCTCGGAGAACCGGAGGGAAGGGCACTCGCGCAGATGGAGGGTCCCGGAAGGACACCGGTCCTTGCGCTGTGCAGCACGCCGACGAAGGCGCAGAACGAGATGGCGCGCTTCCGCGCCCAGTGAGACCGGACAACTGAGACCTATTCCCCGAAATTCTTCAGCACGCCCATCCGTCACGCGCCTGCATCAGTGTAACCGCGGGGAAAGCGCTCGCCGACGAGCAGCAAGCGGTGGCGAAGATTATTTCCCGCTGCCGCCTCAGCACGGGCCGGGGCTCGCCTTGCTCGGCTGCCCGAGGACGGTGTGTCCGGCATCGACGTAACGGCCGTTGTTGCGTGAACTGACGATCCTGTACCAGTTGCCGGTGGTCCCGTAGCCGTCCCGGTGGGTGATGTAGCACCCGACCGTGAAGTTCTGTCCGGCATAGAACCACGGCTCACGATCGGCGCTGATTCCGTCGCAGGTGAATTCCTTCGGATCGTAGCTCGCTGCATTCGCCGTGTCCGTGCAGCTCCGCTCCATCTTCCCGTGGAGCGTCGTCGGCACCTGGTCGGGTCGCTTCTCCGCACCGGCCCGGGCGGTGGCAGCGGCTTCCGGACCCGCCGTACCGCGCGAGTTGACCGCACGGACACGGATGGTGTGGTCCTGCTCGTAGCCGCCGTTCACACTCCGTGCCCCGCTGTCCGGTACTGCTTCCCAACCACCACCATCGATACGGATCTCTATCCGGGCAACATCGTGGTTGGCCTTGTTCGGTGGACCCCAGCCGAGATCGACGCTCGTATCGCCCTCCGGAGCGTCCCGCCCGGAGGCCGTCGCCGCGCCCGGCGACCCGAAGGGCTTCACGGCAGCCGACAGTGCACCCGGATCGCTGGTGTAACTCGCGCCGTCGCTGGTCACGAGGGCGCGGATGGTCGCAGCGACGTCCTGGCCGTTCGGGAAGCCGCCCACGGTCTGGTTCTGGCTGACGGGCTGCCACCCACCGCCGTTGAAGCTGGCCTGGTAGGAAACCTCGTTCTCCCGGGCGCCGTTGCGTTGCGCCGGTGACAGGGGGCTGTAGGTGATCGTGACGGCGCGCCCCGCACCACCGGTATTGGCTTCGACCAGCTGCGGTGGGGCGGGTGGCGCCGGGCTTCCGACGGCACGCCTCGGTGCCGACTGTGCACCGTACCCGGACCAGCCCGCCCTGTTGAACGAGCGCACGGCATAGGAGTAATCCGCTTCCGCATTGTCCACGGTGATGGTCTGCGAGGAAGCGGGCGCTTCGGGCAGCGTCCGCACGAGGGCTCCCCCGCGGTACTCCTGCACCTGGTACTTGGTGACGGGGGCGCCGTTGGGATCGGCGTCGTTCCAATCGACGGCGAGCTGGCTCTGCGCGCCCACGGACTGCGCGCGCGTCGTCGTCGGGGCCTGGGGCACGCCGGGAAGCCCCGCCGGGGTCTCGGCAGCCGAATAGTCGCTCCAATCCGAGGGGTCCGGGGCAGCATTGCGCGCCTGGACGCGCACCTTGTACGCCGTGCCGTTCTCCAGTCCCTCCCAGATCACAGGACCGCCTGCGGCCGATCGCTGGACGGCGCCGTTCGGCGGCGCGGGCGAGATCTGCAGCTCGTAGCCCTCGATCGGCGAGCCCTCGTTGCCGGGCGGTGTGAAGTTCACCGTCAGCGCCCTGTCGCCGAAGACGAGGGTGGGAGGCGCCGGCTGGTCGGGCTTAGTGTCGGGCCGTGCGGGGGCACTGGCCGGCGACGGATCGGAGGTGCCGTTGGCGTTGGTCGCCGTGACCTGGAAGACGTACTCCACGTTGTTGGTCAGCCCCGTGATGGTGCAGGTCGTCGTGGGGCAGTCCTGGCTGACGCCGTTCGCACTCGTCACCGTGTAGTCGGTGATGGGCGAGCCGTTGCTCGCAGGCGGATCCCAGGACATCACGACGGTCCTGCTACGCGTCGACTCGACCGTCGGAGTGCCCGGCACCCCGGGTTTGCCCTCGACCGTCAGCTGGATCTGCCCCGTGACGAAACGGTTGCTCTCCTCGGTTCTGTCCCCGACGGTGTACTGCACGGTCATGCTCCCCACGAAGGACGCAGCGGGCGTCACCACCACCGTATCCCCCTGCTGGGTTGCGCTGCCGTTGCCGTCGGCGATGACGTCCACGATGGTCAGCGGGGCGTCGTCGAAGGGGTTCGCATCGTTCTCGAGGACGGGCACCGTCACGGGCTCGCCCTGGATCGCCTTCGCGACGACGTCGGTGTTCGCGACGGCGAGCGGGCGGCTGGAGGCGAGGACCGTGAGCGAGACGGTGTTGATGGCCGTCTCCTCCCCGTCCGTGACCGAGATGCCGAGCTGTCCCACCGTCCCGATACGTGCTGAATCTGCCGCACCGACCTCGAGCATCGAGCCGTCGAGCCGGGCCTCGAAACCCGGGGGGATCCCGCCCTCGAGGGCGAACGCAAGCGTATCGGCGTCTTCGGGGTTTGCGTCGAAGGCCAGTTGCCGGAGGTCCAGTGCGACGGCGGGCTCCGCCATCGCGGGTTCGAGCGAGCCCGAAGTCAGGGTCGGCGGGATATTCCGGTCCACGGCCGGGAGGACATTGGTCAGGATGGTGAGCGTGCTCCTGAGCCCCTCCGGGTCATCCGGCCCGGAACCGTCCGTCACTTCGAAGGTGATGGAGCCGCGGCCGGCGTAGTCGATGTCCGCACCGTAGACGAGGGTGGCCGGATCCCTGATGACCTCGGCCTGGTTGTCGACACCGATGGCGACGACCTTCTCCGCCACGGTGACGCGGGGGGTGCGTCCCTCTCGTACCTCGACCAGTTCACCGAGATCGAGGACGAGGTCCTCGCCCGCGGTGACCTCGATCGGCACCTCGGAGACGAGGGTGGGGTACTGCTCGCCGAGGCTCGGCACCCAGATGACGGCGCGCGCCACTCCCCCGTCGATGTCCCCGACCTCGTAGGGGATGAGCTGGTCCTCCGGGGTCAGGTTCACCCGGACGACGTCGTCGCCGGTGACGGTCACGCCGGTGAACGCGGGGTCGACGGTGACCTCGAGGTCCTCACGGACGCCGTCGGGGTCCTCGTCGTTGTCCAGGACCGGGACGTCCACGGCGGTCTCGCCGCGCGTCTCGGAGGGTTCCACCCGATCGTCACGCGCGATCGGCAGGAGCAGTTCGGCGTTCTGGTCCACGGTCACGGTGATGTTGCCGTCCGCCGTGCCTCCCCGGCCGTCGGTCACCTGGTAGCGGACGTTGAAGGTTCCCTGCTGTTCGGGCGCCGTGAAGAGGATCCGGCCGTCCCTGATCTCCGGGGCCATCTCCGCGGGAGCTGCCGACAGGGCCTCGGGGACGAGCTGGACGGGGTCGCCGTCGGGATCGGAATCGTTGCGGAGGGCCTCCACGGCGATCGCCCTGCCCGGCCGGAGGATGACGCCGTCGTTCACGGCCACGGGCTGCTGGTTGGACTCGGCAGCGGGGGCGATACCCACCTGGACCGTACCGGTGTTCTCCAGGCCGAAACGGTCGCGCACCTTGTACGTGAAGGAGTCCGTGCCCGCACCCGTGGCTGATGCGGTGAAGTCGATGTAGTTCGTACCGGGCACGGCCGCACCCTGTCGCGGTGCGCTGTCGATCCCGACCAGGAAGACGGAGTCGCCGTCCGCGTCGATGCCGTCGAGCGGGACCGGGATCCGGATGGTCGACCCGGCGATGGCGCGTCCCTCGAGGTTCTTCGGCACGGGCTGCGCGTTCTTGGCGTCGTCGCGCGCCTTGATGGTGATCCGCACCTCTGCGGAGTCCACCTGCCCGGTGCTGTCCTTCACGTTGTAGATCGCGTAGACCGTCTTGGCGGTCGGCCCGGCGACGAAGCGCAGCACGTTCTCGGAGGCGAAGATGCGGCCGTCCGCGACGTCCACGGACTGTGCCAGCACCGGATCGAGCGTCAGGGTGTCGCCGTTGGGGTGCGTGTCGTTGTCGAGCACCGGGATGTTGACGACGTCGCCCACGCGCACCGTCGCGGCGTCGGGCGTCGCCTGCGGCGGCAGGAGGGTCTCCGGACCCGCGACGGAGAGCACGCTGACCTCGCCGGTCGCCGAAGCGGTGCCGTTCGAGACGGTGTAGGTGAGGGTGGTCTGCTCATTGAGGCTGCGGACGTCATGGATGCGCAGGATGTTGTGGTCGAGGAGCGCGACGTCGAGCGGTGAACCGTCCGGGGCGGTCACGGACTGCACCACCATCACGCCGCCGGTCGGATCGGTGTCATTGGCGAGCACGTCCACCAGGACGTCGCCGTTCCGGGGAAGGAGCGCCACGTCCCGCACCGCCACCGGTGCACCTTCGATGCCGCTGGTCCTGGCATCGACCCTGATGAGCCCACTCGCCGTCTGCGGGCCGTTCGTCACGAGGTACTCCACGTACACGGTGCCTGCCGCGGACGGCGTGAAGGCGATGGTCCCGGTGTCGTAGTCGGGCGTGATCGGCGCGTCCCCGCCGGTGGTCTCGGCCTTCGCCAGGCTGAGCTGCCCGCCGGCAGGATCGAGATCGTTCTTCAGCGGGGAGAGCTGCACCTCCTGGCCCACGACCGCCGTGAAGTGGTCGAAGTTGGCGACCGGAGGCAGTACGCCGTTGGCGCGGACGTCGAACACGATGGTGCCCTCGACCTGCTCGACGCCGTCGGAGACGATGACCTCGACCTCCTTCAACCCCTGGCTCTTGCCGACGTCGCGGAAGGTGAGCAGTCCGTCGGAGCGGGCACGGACCTGGTCGCCGTCGGGTGTAAGGGAAGCGCTCACCAGGAACAGGTCGTCGCCGTCGGGGTCCTGCCAGGTGTTGAGGATGTTCTGGCTGATGCTGCGGCCCTGCTCCACGAGGATGGTCGTGGGCCGCTTGGCGCGCGGCGCCTCGTTGGTGTCCGGACCGCGGACGTCGACGGTCACCGACGCGCTGGCGGAGCCACCGCGCCCGTCCTCGATGTCGTAGCGGAAGGTACTACGCCCCACCGGCGCGTCGGCGGGCACCACGATCTGCATGCCGGCACCGTCGTAGATGCTCTGGACCGTGCCCGACGGCGGCTGCCCACCGGCCGGCGTGGCCGTCAGCAGGTCGCCGTCCGGGTCGGTGTCGTTGTCGAGCACGTTGAGGATGGTCGTGCGCCCGGCCCTTGCACCGAAACTGTCGTCGGCGGCGACCGGAGGGCGGTTCTCGCCCGAGCGGTCGGGCAGGGTGTTGACCGGATTCTCGCTGGCCGACTCCTCGTCCTCCTCGTCGGACTCGTCCTTGGGCGGGACGATGTCCCCCCAGTTGTCGACGAGTTCGAGGTTCTGCTGCACCAGCCAGACGTCCCCTGCGGCGACGTCGTTGAGCACCACCACGTCGCGGTTGACGCGGAAGACGAGGCTGGACTCGGTACCGAGGTTGGGGATGTCCGCCCGCTGGTCGTCGGCGTCGTCCAGGCAGTCCCTGATGTAGGTCGCCGCATCGGCCCACGCCGCGTGCAGGCACGTGCCCTGGCGGACGGGCGCTGCGGGCCGGCCGTTGCCGATGGCCGTCACGATGGCGTCCCCGCCGTCGAGCGGCTGCTGGATGAGCGAGGTCCCGGTGGCGATGGCCACGTGGTCGGCGGCGGGCCCGCTCTGCTGGAGTTTCGCGCGTTCGGTGTCCTCGAAGGTCAGCGCCGTGCCGTCCGGGAGGACCACGAGGCCGGAGGCGGGGTCGAACACGACCGCATCCTGTCCGACGGCGGCGATCTGGAGGTCACCCGTGTCCGAGAGCTCAGGTGCCTCGCGGATCTCGGGCTCGTCATGCGTCCCGTCCTGTCGGACGTCGTAGGTGGTGATGGTCCCGGTATCAGGATTGGCGACGACGACACGCCCCGTGGGCGAGACCGCTGCGACCGATCCCGGCCCCGAGGACACCGGCTCCTCTTCCTGGTCGTTGAAGGCGCCGAGCTGGGCGGTCGTGGTGATCCACACGGTTCCGGAGGTCTCGTCCGTGACGGTCACGGTGGTTCCGCCCATACCGAGGACGGCGGCTCCCGGCAGCTGCACCTCGGTGCCGCGCACCACGTTGGCGATGTCCACGGGACTGACCTTCGACTGGTCCGAGTTGATGTTGAACACCGTGGAGGCGTCCTGCCGGAGGTCGAAGGCGTCGCTGTTGGCCGCGTAACCGCCGTCGAGCAGGCGGGACTGGTAGTTGAGGTGCCCCACCATCCCGAGGTTCTCGTTGGTGACCCACACGCCGCCGTCGTTCAGGTCGACGTCGGCCGTCGCGAAGCCGGGGTAGAGCAGGGCACCGGCGACGACGGCGCCCGTGACGGCTGTGCCGACGGCGGTGAAGAGGGCGCGCCGATGCTTCGCCTGCGCACGCCTGAGACCTTCGAACTTCACTCTTCTTGCCCCATTTTGATCGGTCCTGCGGCCACCGATGAGACCTGGCGACGCCCCGGAAGGAGGGCGGAAGAAGGATGGTGGTTGCTAGCAGTGTCGCACGGCCCTGACGCTCTGCCAACGCTGCATGGATGGGGAGTCCTCCCCATCCATGCAGGTCGGGGATGAACCTCGGTCAGTCGAGGATGATCCCGGTACCGGTGCCCCGCGCCAGGGTCACCGGCAGCACCTCGCCGAAGCCGCGTACCTGCCGGGGTTCGTGCGGCGTCAGGACGAACTTCTCGTTGTGGTCGAGGGTCGCCGCCGTCGCGCCGTCGACGAGCACCTCCCCGGGTTCGGCGAGTGCCGTCAGTCGGGCCGCCAGGTTCACGGTGGGGCCGTAGATGTCGCCCAGGCGCGAGAGCACCCTGCCCCAGACGAGGGAACAGCGCGCGGACGGCAGGAATTCGTCCTCCGTGAAGGCCTTGGCGAGCGCCAGCGAGATCTCGGCTCCGGCCTCGGGGGATTCGGCGATGTAGAGGACCTCGTCGCCGATGGTCTTCACGAGGCGTCCGCCACCCACGGAGATGATCTCCGCACTCTTGTTCTCGAACCGCTGCACGAGCTGCGCCAGCGTGCGCTCGTTCATCTGCCGCGAGAGGCTCGTGTAGGAGACGAGGTCGGCGAACCCGACCGCGCGGGCGAGCGGCAGCGGCGCATCCTGCTCGTCGCCGTCGCGCCCGGCCTCGCTGGAGGCCAGACCCGATTCCGCGCGCAGCGCCAGCCGCTGTACGGCAGCGTTCATCTGCCGGCGCCAGGCATAGACGAGGGTCTTCTCGAGGGGCTCGATCAGGTCGGGCAGCTCCGACACGAGGGTCTTCCGGGCATCAGCGTCCGTAAGTCCCCGCTGGGCGACCATCTCCTCGACGATCGCCTCGATCTGCCAGACGACCATGCGGTCCGTCATCTGGCCGACGGCACGGGTGATGGAGATGGCCGCATCCTCGGTGAGCTGCTCCTGGCGGACCATGTCGATGATGGTGATGAGGGCGCTGAGGTCCTTCTCGGTGAACGCGATGTCGTCGTCGCCGATGTTCGGGAAGCCCATCGCGCGCCACAGCTTGCGGGCGGACAGGAGGGAGACGCCCGCACCGGCCGCGATGTCGCGTCGCTTGAGCGTACGTTCGGCGCCGAGCAGTTCACGCTCGAGGCGGCGGATGGTCTCCCGATCGAGCTCGATGGGCCCCGTCGACCCTGTGGCCGGCGCGTCCTCGGGACCGGCTGTCGCCATATCCGGTTGCAGCTGCCACACGGCCTTCGACGCCGTCGACGCAGCTGCGTCCGGGGCGTCGTCGAACTGTCCCGCATCCAGAAGGGCGTCGTGAGGTTCTCCGGCTCCCCCTGCTGCGGACGGTGCCGTCTGCCCGGACTCGTGGCGGTCCTCGACTGTCATGACTGCCCGCCCCTCCACTCCTGCTGTGCCCATTCCTTCTGTGCCCATTCCTGCTGTGCCCGCACGATGCTGCCGCGGGCGTACTGCGGATCGATTTCCATGTCTACACCATCGAACATGCGGGTCAGGGGAAGGTCGCTGATCGCCTGCACCACATACTCCTTGAACGTTGCAATCTGCGGAACGTCCCTGTAGGCATGCGCCCTGTCGAATCCGAGGTCCGCGATCAGCGTCCCGCTGCCGACCAGGCGCTGCAGCAATCCCTGCTCCGTCTGCAGCTGGGAGATCGCCGACAGGTTGATCTGGTGCTCCGAGCGCCGGGCCGCTCCCCGCCGATGGATGAGCCGCATGCTCGTCAGCACGTACCGGTTGCTGGACCACCGGACCAGCGGACGGACGACGACGCGCAGGAGCAGGAGCACGACGACGCCGAGGGCTGCGGCGAACAGGACGAATCGCCAGTCTCCGAGCCCCAGGACGTCCCGGCCGGCCAGGAATCCCAGGCCGAAGCCGCCGACTGCGAGGAGGAGGAAGCCCGCGATCACCGGTCCGACCAGCGGCAGCGGGGTGGGCCGGGTGCGCACGAGGACGCGCTCACCGGGCAGCAGCTTGATGCGCACGGTCTACACCTGGGGGCGCAGGTGCACGACGTCGCCCGCCGAGATGGTGTGCCGCTCGCCGTCGTCGTCGCGCACCACGAGCGCGCCCTGCCCGTCAAGGCTCAGCGCGCGGCCGCTCAGGAAGCCGCCTCCCGGCAGCTCGGCCCGCACGTCCTGGCCGAGCGTGGTCATGCGTTCTCCTACGCGGGCCAGCAGGGACGGCCCGCTGTCCCAGGCCGCGCCGGCGTCACCGTCGACGTCGCAGAAGGCCCTGTAGTGATCGGCGAACGTCCGCAGGAAGGACTTCAGCAGGATGTTCCGATCGGTCGTTCCGGAGTACTCGAGGAGCAGGCTCGTGGCCGTCGGGACCGGAAGTTCGTCATCGGTGAGGCTGACGTTGAGCCCCACCCCGACGACGACCGCGGGAGGCTCGGCGCCCGCGCCCGGGACGAACTGCGCCAGCACTCCGGCGAGTTTCCGGCCGTCGACCGTGACGTCGTTGGGCCACTTGAGCTGCGGGGCGATCTCCGTGCGGTCCTCGACGCTCTCGGCGAGCGCGAGCGCTCCGAGGAGGGAGAACCACGAGTAGGCGGTGGTGGGTACGGGCCGTCCCTGCCGGTTGAACGGCCGCAGGAGCACGCTCACGAAGAGCGACGAGCGCTCGGGTGCCACCCAGCTGCGGTCGAGCCGTCCGCGGCCGGCGGTCTGCACCTCGGCTCCGAGGACGCTGAGATCAGGCCATCCCGCCGTCTCCCGCCGGGCGTGTTCCACCAGGTCGGTGTTCGTGGAGCCGGTCCTGTCCACGATGTCGAGCCGCGAGAAGGGCCCCGCCGGCATGCACAGCGCCGACCTCAGCGCGCCCAGGTCGAGGCCCGGTCGCTCGAGGTTGGAATAGCGGGAGGACATGGCATCGATCTTATCCGGAGAGGGGCCTTCCCCTCCGAGCCGGGCTGTCAGAGGAAGATGTCCGGGACGAGTTGGGCCTCGGGAGCCCCCAGGCTGTAGCCGGTGAGGTCGGTCAGACCCACCTCACGCAGCACCTCCTCGTCCGTGTAGAAGTTCCCGGTGCAGCTGCGGGCATCCCGGACGAGGAGAGCGTAGGCCGCGTCGGCGACGATCCGGGGGCTCCTGGCGGCCTGCACCATGCGGCTCCCGCCCGGCATGTTCCGGATGGCGGCGGTGTCGATCAGGGTGGCGGGCCACAGCGAGTTCACGGCGATGCCGTCATCCTTGAGCTCCTCCGCGAGGCCGAGGGTGGTCAGGCTCATCCCGTATTTAGCCATGGTGTAGGCGAGGTGCATGCCCGCCCATCTGGGCGCGAGGTTCAGGGGCGGTGAGAGGGTGAGGATGTGCGGGTTCACCGATCGCTTCAGTGCCTCGAGGGAGAACTTGCTGAGCATGAACGTGCCGCGGACGTTGATGTCGGCCATGAGGTCGTAGCGCTTCATGTCGACGTCGGGCGTCTTCGACAGGTCGATCGCGGACGCGTTGTTCACCACGATGTCGATCCCGCCGAAGGTGCTGACCGCGGCATCGACGGCCGCCTGCACGTCGTCGTCGTTCCGCACGTCCCCCACGATCGGCAGGGCCCGCCCTCCTGCCGCCTCGATCTGCTCGGCAGCGGTATGGACGGTGCCCTCGAGCTTGGGATGGGGCTCGCCGGTCTTGGCCATGAGGGCGATGTTCGCGCCGTCCCGTGCAGCGCGGAGGGCGATGGCAAGGCCGATGCCGCGGCTTCCACCCGACATGATGATGGTGCGTCCCGCGAGCGGGGGAACGCCGTCGGTCCCCGCGCTCACCGCGTGCGGTTCCTGGGCTTCGTTGCGTGCAGTCATGGCTCCACCATAAGCAATCCGGGGCGCCTGGACAGCCTGCGACGCGTCGATGTTACTGACGGGTAACTACGGCGGTCCGGCTAACCGATGACGGCGGAAACTGTAGGCGTCCTACAACGGCGCGCCTCCTGAACCTCACTAGACTGGGGTGATTGCGCTGCTCGTTGTCGGAAACCTCCAGTTCCGGCCGGGACCTACGCGGCGCCCGCCCCATCCACCCGCCGACCGGAGTATCAATGCACCAGGACCTGCAGCCCGACCTCACCACGACGGCCGGGAAGCTCGCCGACTTCCGGAGGCGCACGGCGCTCTCGGAGCAGCCCTCCGGTCCCGAGGCGATCGAGAAGCAGCACGCGCGCGGCAAGAACACGGCTCGCGAGCGCATCGAGCTGCTGGTCGACGAGGGCTCGTTCGTCGAGTTCGACGCACTCGCGGTCCATCGCTCCACAGCCTTCGGCATGGAGCGGAAGAAACCCCTGGGCGACGGCGTCGTGTCCGGGTACGCGACCGTGGATGGACGCCAGGTCGCCATCTACAGCCAGGACTTCACCGTCTACGGGGGCTCGCTCAGCCAGGTCAACGGCGAGAAGATCGTGAAGGTGCAGGAATTCGCCCTCCGCAACGGTTGCCCGGTCATCGGCATCAACGACGGCGGCGGGGCGCGCATCCAGGAGGGCGTCGCCTCGCTGGCGATGTTCGCGGACATCTTCCGCAACAACGTCCATGCCTCCGGCGTGGTCCCGCAGATCTCCCTGATCATGGGGCCCTGCGCCGGTGGAGCGGCCTACTCCCCCGCGCTGACCGACTTCGTGGTGATGGTCGACAAGACCTCCCACATGTTCATCACGGGCCCCGATGTCATCAAGACGGTGACCGGCGAGGACGTCGACATGGAGACGCTCGGCGGCGCACGGCAGCACAACACGACGACGGGAACCTCCGCCTACCTCGCGACCGATGAGGCGGACGCCATCGGCTTCGTCCGCGAGCTCCTCGACTTCCTGCCGTCGAACAACCTCGCCGAAGCACCGTTGACGGCGTTCGTCGACGAACCCGAGGTGACCGACGAGGATCTTGCCCTCGACCTGCTCATCCCCGACGCCGCGAACCAGCCGTACGACATGCACGCGGTGATCAGCGCGATCGTGGATGACAGCCACTTCCTCGAGATGCAGGCGCTGTACGCGCCGAACGTCGTCACCGGTTACGCCCGGGTGGAAGGCCACACCATCGGCATCGTCGCCAACCAGCCCCTGCAGTTCGCCGGAACCCTCGACATCAACGCCTCGGAGAAGGCCGCCCGCTTCGTCCGGCACTGCGACGCCTTCAACATCCCGATCCTGACCCTCGTGGACGTGCCCGGTTTCCTGCCCGGCAAGGACCAGGAGTTCCAGGGCATCATCCGCCGCGGCGCCAAGCTGCTCTACGCCTACGCCGAGGCCACCGTGCCGAAGCTGACCGTGATCACGCGGAAGGCGTACGGCGGCGCCTACATCGTGATGGGGTCGAAGAAGCTCGGAGCGGACCTCAACCTCGCCTGGCCCACCGCGCAGATCGGCGTCATGGGCGCGCAGGGTGCCGTCAACATCCTGTACCGCGGTCAGCTGAAGGCAGTGGCCGACGCCGGAGGCGACGTCGAGGCCGCACGCGCCGACGTCGTGCAGCAGTACGAGGAAGAACTGCTGAACCCGTACCAGGCGGCGGGGCTCGGCTACGTCGACGCCGTCATCGCGCCCTCGGAGACCCGGCTGCACATCGTCCGCGGGCTGCGAGCGCTGAGGGACAAGCGGGCGTCCAACCCCGCCAAGAAGCATGGGAACATCCCGCTGTGACGGGCAAGAAGGCAAGGCCCGAGGACGATCCCCGGTCCTCCGCGCCCGCGCGTCCTGATCCGGTCGAGGACGCTCCGCTCCTCACCGTCGTGTCTGGCAACCCCTCCGATGAGGAGCTCGCCGCGCTCACCGCCGTCGTCGTCGCCCTGCAGGGTGCGGAGGACGCAGCGGACGCTCCCGATCAGGGGCGGTCCTGGGTCCGTAGGGCCCTGCTCCGGCTCGGTCCGACGCCCGGGCCCGGCTCATGGCGGCGTAGCGTCCGCTGAGCGCGGCGCTGCTCCTCGGGCCGCGGGCAACTCCTGGGAACCGGTGGTGGCCGGACCGACGCCGAGCAGGGACCACATCAGGGCTGTGGTACGGCTACGGTGCGGCTGCGGCCCCGGAACTCGGCGATCAGGGTGTCGCCCGAGGTTACGTGGACGTCGTACAGCCCGCTTCGCCCGGTCCGGGTGAGGACTGTGCCGACGGCGGTGAGGGTCTGGCCTTCGAGGGCGGACGCCACGAAGGAGATGTCGGCGCCGGAAGCGACCGTGATGGTCGAGGAGTCGCCGGCAGGGTCATTGCAGGCAAGGGCGAAACACGTGTCGGCGAAAGCGAAGATGATCCCGCCGTGCGCTATGCCGAAGCCGTTCACCATCTCCCTCCGGATGACCATCCGGATCTGCACGTCGCCGAAATCCGCCCGGTCCACGTCGATACCCAACCATTCGGAGGTACGGTCGTTCGCGAGGATGGGGTGTGCTGGTGGCGTCATGGATCTCAGTTCTCCTGTGGTGGGATGGCGGCCCGAGATCGGTCGACTCGACTGCACCCTGGAGAGTCCACCAGCTTTTTCGGAGGGGCGCCACCAGGGATCGCGCCCTTCAAGGTCACTCGCAGGGGACGCAATGCCCCGGTCCTGCTCGCCCGGAGACGGTAGCCTCCGGCAACTGCCTGGGGCTAGGCTCGGGGCGTGACCCACAACACTTCAGCCCCCGCCCCCGGCGCGCAGCCCGCACGCCCGTCCACCGCCATCGATGCCGTGGCGACGTCGTACTACGAGACACTCCTCGAACTGATGCCCAACTTCGCCACCGAACTGGGCCTGGCCGGACACGAGACCGAATACCAGGACTACTCACCGGCCGGGATCAAGGCCCTCGCCGAAGCCTCCCGTAATGCCCTGCGCCGGTTGGAGAACCTCCAGCCCGCCGACGACGTCGATGTCGTCACGCTCGACGCCATGCGCGAGCGTCTCGGCCTCGATCTCGAGATCCACGAGGCAGGGCTCGACTACTCGGAGCTCAACAACATCGCTTGCCCGGCCCAGAACATCCGCGCGATCTTCGATCTCATGCCGACCGCTACAGCGGAACACTGGAGCCACATCGCCGGGCGCATGGCCAACATCCCGGCCGCCCTCGGCGGGTACATCGCCTCCCTCCGCGAAGGCCGTGAGCGAGGCTTGGTCGCCGCCCGTCGCCAGGTCGCCATCGTGATCGAGCAATCGGCCAAGTACGCCGAGGACGGCGGTTTCTTCGATTCCCTGGGCGCCACCGTCAGCGCGGACGACGGCGACCTGCCGGAATCACTGCGGGAGCAGCTGAGATCCGGTGCAGAAGCTGCCCGCGGCGCCTATCGCGGCCTCGCGACCTTCCTGCAGGACGATCTCCTTCCCACCGCGCCGGAGAAGGACGCCGTCGGCCGGGAGCACTACGCCCTGATGTCCCGCCGGTTCCTCGGGTCCGCCGTCGATCTCGAGGAGACGTATCAGTGGGGGGTCGAGGAGCTCGACCGCGTCATCGCCGAGCAGGAGGCGGTCGCCGACGAGATCAGCAAGGGTGCGTCGATCAGCGAGGCCATGCGCATCCTCGACGAGGACCCGGCCCGCCAGTTGCAGGGCACGGATGCGCTCCAGGCCTGGATGCAGGAGCTGTCGGACAAGGCCGTGGACGCGATGGCCGGCGTGCACTTCGACGTCCCGGACGTGATGCGGCGCCTCGAGTGCCGGATCGCCCCCACCAATGAGGGCGGCATCTACTACACCGGCCCGAGTGACGATTTCTCCCGTCCGGGCCGCATGTGGTGGTCGGTGCCCGAGGGCGAGGACTCGTTCACCACCTGGAAGGAGACGACCACCGTCTACCACGAAGGCATCCCCGGCCATCACCTGCAGGTAGCGACGGCGACCTACCAGCGCGCTCTGCTCAATCCCTGGCGCCGCAACGCCATCTGGGTCTCAGGGCAAGGGGAGGGCTGGGCGCTGTATGCGGAACGCCTCATGCAGGAGCTCGGATTCCTCTCCGATCCCGGCGACCGCCTCGGCATGCTCGACGCCCAGCGCATGCGCGCAGCCCGCGTCGTCTTCGACATCGGCGTGCACCTCGAGCTGGAGGTGCCTGAGCGCTGGGGTCAGGGCACATGGACGCCGGACAAGGGCTACGACTTCCTGAAGGAGAACATAGCCATCAGCGAGGGCCAGCTCAGCTTCGAATACACGCGGTACCTCGGGTGGCCGGGCCAGGCTCCGTCGTACAAGATCGGCCAGCGCCTCTGGGAGCAGGTCCGTGACGAGGTGCGGGCAGGCGAGGGAGACGCTTTCGACCTCCGCGCCTTCCACACCAGGGCCCTCAACCTCGGCTCCGTCGGTCTCGACACGCTGCGCCGGGCGCTGGTGTCCTGACCCTCCCGGCACTGGTGTCCTGACCCTCCCGCCGTCGTTCCTAGTTATTGCTGCGGATTGCCGCAATTGGCCGCGTGTCTCGCCGCGACACCCGCTCCGGCGGGTGAAAACCAGGAACGACGGCGGTTGCACGCGGCAGCGAGCGCCACCACCTGCCGCAGCGTCCCCGGCATCCCCCCACTGACGGCGACTGCACGCGGCGGGAGCGCCATCACCTGCCGCAGCGTCCCCGCCCGCCGTCGTTCGTGGTTATTGCTGTGGATTGCTGCACCAGACGGCGTGTTGTGCCGCGCCACCCACTCCGGCGGGTGAAAACCAGGAACGACGGCGGTTGCACGCGGCAGCGAGCGCCACCACCTGGCGCAGCGTCCCCGCCCGCCGTCGTTCCTGGTTATTGCTGCGGATTGCCGCAATAGCCCGCGTGTCTCGCCGCGACACCCGCTCCGGCGGGTGAAAACCAGGAACGACGGCGGCTGCACGCGGCAGGAGCGCCCGCAGCATCCCCCTACGGGCGCTCCTGCCGCGTAACATTTCGCAACTCCCGCTTCGCTTGGGTATAAGGACCGCCCTAGTGTTTCGGTCGTGTCTACCAAACTGAACTCTCTGCCTTCCCGGCGCGCGTTACCCCGCTGGATGACGTCCTTCGGGCCGCAGATCATCGCCGCGCTCGTCGTGGGTCTCGCCCTCGGCCTCCTCGCCAAATACTCGGGCCACACCCAGGAGACGCCCACCGGGCTCGGCACCACGCTCGCCACTCTCGGCTCGAGCTACGTGGCCCTGCTGCGCGCCGCCGTCGTGCCCCTGATCTTCACGGCCGTCGTCAGTTCGATCGCGAATCTCCGTGCAGTCAACAACGCGGCCCGGCTCGCCGGCCAGACCCTGCTGTGGTTCGCCATCACCGCCTTGATCTCGGTCGTCATCGGTATCGCGCTCGGCGTGGTCTTCCAGCCCGGCGCCGGCACGGACGCCACGCAGCCCGCCGAGTACACGGGCAGCACCGGCAGCTGGTGGGCGTTCCTGACCGGGCTGATCCCCGCCAACTTCCTCGGTCTTCAGGCCTCGTCCAGCGTCGCCGAGACCGGAGCGGTTACCACGGCGCTGAACTTCAACGTCCTGCAGGTGCTCGTCGTCGCCGTCGCCGTCGGCATCGCGGCCCTCAAGGTCGGCAAGCAGGCCGAGCCGTTCCTCACCTTCAACGCCTCCGCGCTGGCCGTCATCCAGAAAGTCCTCTGGTGGATCATCCGCATCGCACCGCTCGGTACCGTCGGTCTCATCGGCAACGCGGTGGCGGTCTACGGGTGGGACACCATCGGCTCGCTCGGCAAGTTCACCATCGCCGTCTACGTCGGACTCGCACTCGTGCTGTTCGCCGTCTACCCCGTCCTGATCAAGGCGCACGGGCTGTCGGTCAAGCAGTACTTCTCCGGCGCCTGGCCCGCCATCCAGCTCGCCTTCGTCTCACGATCCTCGGTAGGCACACTCCCCCTCACGCAACGCGTCACGGAGCGGAACCTGGGCGTCCCCCGCGGCTACGCCTCCTTCGCAGTCCCCCTTGGAGCGACCACGAAGATGGACGGTTGCGCCGCCATCTACCCCGCGATCGCCGCGATCTTCGTCGCCCAGTTCTTCGGCATCGACCTGTCACTGACGCAGTACCTGCTGATCGCGCTCGTGTCGGTGCTCGGCTCCGCAGCGACCGCGGGGACCACCGGCGCCGTCGTCATGCTGACCCTCACGCTCTCGACGCTGGGACTCCCCCTGGCCGGCGTCGGTCTGCTGCTCGCCGTCGATCCGATCCTCGACATGGGCCGCACCGCCGTGAACGTGGCGGGCCAGGCACTCATCCCGACGATCGTCGCCAGGCGTGAGGGGCTGCTCGACCTCGAGCTCTACAACGCCCAGCGCACGGGAGACCCCTTCGCGGATGACAGCGTCCTCGAGGACATCGATCCCACCGCAGCCAATGACGGGATCTCGGCCTCGATCACCCGGTGACCACCTGCAGCACCATCCGACGGCTCGCCCCCACAGATCAGGGGCGGGCCGTTCGGCGTTTAAGCTAACGTTTCGGTGTACTTCTAACGATTCGGTGCCGTTCCTCTTGACGGCGGCGCTTTTCCCCGTGGTCGGGAGCACCATGAAGGCACCTATCCAGCACGACAAGGTGGTGCGCTATGAACAAATCGCGCCTGACGGAGAAACTTTCCGCCACACTCGCCGCCCTCGCCCTCACCGCAGGCCTCGGCCTCGCAGGGGCACCGCCGGCATCCGCCGCCTACTGCGGCATCACATGGGGTTCGACGGCGAAAGCTGCCTATACCCCCACCTATTCCGCTCCCATCACCAACGTCCGTTCCGGTCAGCACGGCTGCTTCGATCGCCTCGTCATCGATGTCAGCGGCCCCGTCTCCGGATACTCAGCCCGGTACGTCACCCAGTTCACCGGCATAGGGTCGGGCCTGCCGATTCCGCTCCGGGGTGGCGCACGCCTCTCCGTGACCGTCATCGCTCCCTCGTACGACGGGAACTACACGCCGACCTACCGACCCGCGAACCGGAGGGAGCTCGTGAACGTCGCGGGCTACTCGACCTTCCGTCAGGTCGCGACGGGCGGAAGCTACGAAGGCCGCACCAGCTTCGGAGTCGGGGTCCGGGCCCAGCTTCCCGTCCGCGTCTTCGTGGTACCCGGTCCCGGTGCCGGTTCGAGGGTGGTGGTCGACGTCGCGCACTACTGGTGAGGATCCTGCCGGTCCCGTCCGAACGGGACCGGCACCCACCAATCCGTGGGGGCGGGCCCCTAGGCTTGGAGCATGACCGTCCGACTGATTCTCGCGTCCAAGTCCCCTGCCCGCACCAAACTCCTCGCCGAAGCGGGTATCGATCACTCGATCCTCGTGTCCGACGTCGATGAAGCCGCCGTCGTCGCTTCGTACGGTGACCTCGATGCGCACGACACCTCCCTGCTGCTCGCGCGCGCCAAGGCCGAAGCGGTCGCCTCGCTGCAGGTCGCCGAGGACGCCCTGGTGATCGGCTGTGACTCCGTCTTCGAGTTCGACGGTGAGGCGCATGGCAAGCCCTACGAGTCCGCCGTCGCGATCGAGCGGATCAGCCGCATGCGCGGGCGCTTCGGCGTGCTCCATACCGGGCATTGGCTCGTGGACACGCGCGACGGCGGATCCGGCGCCACGATCGGCAGGGTCTCCTCCGCGACCGTGCACTTCGGTGCCATGTCCGACGCTGAGGTCCGGGACTACGTAGCGAGCGGCGAGCCACTCCAGTGCGCAGGAGCCTTCACGATTGACGGACTCGGGGGTGCCTTCATCGACCGCGTGGACGGCGACCCGCACGCCGTCGTCGGGCTCAGCATCTCCACGCTCCGCTCCCTCCTGCACTCCGCAGGGGTGCCCATCACCGCCCTGTGGGACAAGTCCTCCTCCTTGTAGGTTCCCTACAAAGGATCGCTGTACAACACTCGCGATCAGCACGATCCATGGGCGGAAGCCACCAAAGCGGGTTAGGCTCCGATCTGAGAAGAAGGAGTCCACCGCGCCATGAATCAGCCCCGTCTCGCCCCGTCGGAACACACCAGTATCAGCAGCAACACCGACACCAACACCGGTCAACAGCATCACCGGGTGACGAAGGTCCTGGTGGCGAACCGGGGGGAAATCGCGGTCCGCATCATCCGGGCGGCTCGGGACGAGGGCATCACCTCGGTCGCCGTCTACGCCGAACCCGATCGCGAAGCGCTCCACGTGCGGATGGCCGATGAGGCTTTTGCGCTCGGTGGCGAGACCGCAGCCGAGTCCTACCTCGTCATGGACCGGATCCTGGCCGCAGCGCAGCGCAGCGGGGCCGACGCCATCCACCCCGGCTACGGCTTCCTTTCCGAGAACGCGGAGTTCGCACAGCGCGTGATCGACGCCGGCATTACGTGGATCGGCCCCTCACCGGACGCCATCTCGCAACTCGGGGACAAGGTCCAGGCGCGCCACATCGCCGAGCGCGTCGGAGCCCCCCTGGTCCCCGGTACCAGGGACCCCGTCGGGTCGGTGCAGGAAGTCATCGACTTCGCGCTGGAATTCGGTCTGCCCATCGCCATCAAGGCAGCCTTCGGCGGTGGTGGACGCGGAATCAAGGTGGTCCGCAGCCATGAGGAGATCCCTGAACTCTTCGATTCGGCGGTACGTGAGGCGACGGCGGCCTTCGGCAGGGGCGAGTGCTTCGTCGAGCGGTTCCTCGACGCACCACGCCATGTCGAGACCCAGTGCCTCGCCGACGCACACGGGAATGTGGTGGTGGTCTCCACTCGCGACTGCTCCCTGCAGCGACGCAACCAGAAGCTCGTCGAGGAAGCACCCGCTCCCTTCCTGTCCGACGAGCAGAACGCCCGGCTCTACGAGGCGTCCAAGGCCATCCTCAAGGCAGCCCGCTACCAGGGTGCCGGTACCTGCGAATTCTTGGTGGGACAGGACGGCGTCATCTCCTTCCTCGAGGTGAACACGCGGCTCCAGGTGGAGCACCCCGTCTCGGAGGAGGTCACGGGCATCGACCTCGTGCGCGAGCAGTTCCGTATCGCGCGGGGCGAGGCGCTCGGGTACGGCGACCCGGAGGTGCGCGGGCACTCCTTCGAGTTCCGCATCAATGGTGAGGACGCAGGCCGCGGCTTCCTGCCTGCTCCGGGCACCGTGCAGACGTTCAAGCTCCCCACCGGTCCCGGTATCCGCGTCGATTCCGGCATCGAGGCCGGCGAGGTCATCGGCGGGAACTTCGACTCGATGCTCGCCAAGCTGATCGTCAGCGGTGCCAGCCGGGAGCAGGCTCTCCAGCGGGCACGTCGCGCGATCGGCGAAATGGTGATCGAAGGGATGCCTACCGTGCTCCCCTTCCATGCCGCCGTCGTCGCCGATCCCGCCTTCGCCCCCGCCGACGGACCGTTCTCGATCCACACCCGATGGATCGAGACCGAATTCAACAACACCATCGAACCGTGGAAGGGCCCGGCCGAGCCCACCGCCGAGGAGCATTCCCGCCAACGCGTGACCGTCGAGGTCGGCGGGCGCCGCCTCGAGGTGGTCCTTCCCTCCGGGCTCGGCGCTCCGTCGAACGGCAAGGCAGGCACTCCGGCCAAGTCCAAGAAGTCCTCCCGTGCGCGGGCGGGCAAGGCTGCGGTCAGTGGCGACGAGCTGACGTCCCCCATGCAGGGCACCATCGTGAAGGTGGCGGCAGCCGACGGTGACGTCGTCGACGAGGGCGACCTCATTGTGGTGCTCGAAGCCATGAAGATGGAGCAGCCCCTGACGGCCCACAAGTCAGGGACCCTCTCGGGCCTCTCGGCAGCTACCGGCGACACGGTCTCCGCAGGCTCCGTGATCGCCACCATCAGCGCCTGATCGCCGGTACGGACAGGCAGCGCCTGATCGCCGGTACGGACAGGCAGCGCCTGATCGCCGGTACGGACAGGCAGCGCCTGATCGCCGGTACGGACAGCAAGCGCCTGATCCGCCGGTACGGACAGCAAGCGCCTGATTGCCGGTGCGGACGGCAGCGCCTGATCCGCCGGCATGGACAGCAAGTGCCTGATCGCCGGTACGGACAGGCAGCGCCTGATCGCCGGTACGGACAGGCAGCGCCTGATCGCCGGTATCGACAGCAGCGGCGGAAGCAGCTGCCGTACCCTACTTCCCGTCGGCGCCCTTGCCCTCCTTCCGCTCTTTCTCGGCGGCTTTCTCCGCCGCCTTGCGCTGCTCGGTAGCCCGGTCGGCGGCGGAGTCGCCGCTGTTGCCGGGAGCCTCGGGCTCGGTCCCCGAGCCTGTGCCCCCATCGCCACCGTTGTCGGCGTCACTGCCGCTATCGTCGCCGGCATCATCACCGCCGTCGTTCCCGGCATCGTTCCCGCCGTCGTTCCCGCCGTCGTTCCCGGCATCGTTCCCGCCGTCGTTCCCGCCGTCGTTCCCGCCGTCAGTACCGTCCGAGCCGGATCCGGCTGGTGGAGCCGGGACGGAGCTGGGTGCAGGTTCAACCGGGGCCGTTCCTGCCGGCACGGGCTCGGGTTGGACCGGAGAAGTCCCGGGGGCCGGCTCGGCGGGTGGAGCTACGGGCGTGCCCGTGGAACCCGCCGCTTCGTCAGCGATCGCCTGTGCCGCCTCGAGCGAGGCGATGGCAGTGTCGATCCTCATGCCGATCAGGGTGGCGCGGTCCTCCGTCACCGTCCCCGCCGCACGTGCGCTGTCCACCTCCTCCTTCAGGTTCTGCGCCAGGAGGATCGCCCCCGCGGTGTCTCCCGCAGCGGCGGTCGACGCGATCGTCCGCACCTCTGCCTGGAAGGCACCGGCCGTGGCGTCATCGAGGGCTTCCGTGCCGCAACCCGTCAGCAGGAGCGCCGCACCGACCAGAAGCGGGAGCCTGATCCTGGAGCCGAAGGTCATCGCTGCACGCTTTCGTAGAGTTCCTGCAGTTTCTCGCCGGGCTCGCCGGACACGGCCGGCAGCGGCTCGACGTCGGCCGAAGAGCCGGATCCAGCCAGCATGCTGAAGACCCAGAGGCCGGCCACCAGGAGGAGGATCCCGAGCACGACGACGAGCCACCTGAGCGCGGCGGGACGGCGGCTGCGCGCGGGGCGGGCAGACGACTGTCGAGGACCATCAGCATCGGGGACGTACCGCGCAGGCTCGTCATCGGATCCCCAGCCGGGTCCCGCCTGTTCGTCGCTCCATGACGGGCTACCGGTCAGCACGCCCGCGCGTTCTACAGCAACGCGCGGGCGTTCCGCAGACCCGCCAGTGCGTCCCTGGTCCACTTTCCCAGCCGCAAGCGCTCCCGCTCCCGCAGGCACACCCGCATCCGCAGGCGCTCCCGCTCCCGCCGATTCCGCTGCGCCCGCTCCAACTCCTGAGTGCCCGATGATCCGTGTCGGTGCGGGAGTTGCGTCGAGGCGTGCCGTGTCGGTCGCGTGATCAGTGCCGCTGGCGGCGCCGTCGTTCCCCTGCTGCGGACCCATGACAGTGAGGGCTCCCACCACTCCTTCGGCGTCGGGCCTGGCTGCCGGATCGTCGAGCGTCATCGACATCAGCAGGTCCGACAGGGCCGGACCAGCGGCGTGCGGAATCGACGGACTCCGGGAGAGGCGGGCCAGAGCGCTCTCGATGCCCGTCCCGGGGAACGCCCGCTCACCGGTCAGCGCCTCGATCATCACGAGGCCGAGCGAGTAGATGTCCGTCGGCTGCCCCACGCCGTCGCCCCGAGCCTGCTCGGGACTGAAGTAGGCAGCACTGCCGATGACCTGACCTGTCGCCGTCATCCGGCCGCCGTCGAAGAAACGGGCTATCCCGAAATCGGTGAGCAGGTAGCGGAAGAGGCCGCTGTGCGGGTCGACGTCACGCGTCAGGATGTTCGAGGGCTTGATGTCGCGGTGCACGATCCCGCGGCCGTGGATGTACTGCAGCG
Source organism: Arthrobacter sp. PL16 (assembly GCF_035985055.1). Taxonomy (NCBI): domain Bacteria; kingdom Bacillati; phylum Actinomycetota; class Actinomycetes; order Micrococcales; family Micrococcaceae; genus Arthrobacter; species Arthrobacter sp. PL16. Next base: position 232,252 of record NZ_JAXCIC010000005.1, on the reverse strand, counting down.
TGCGCGCGAGGTCGAGTCCCATGAGCCTCACCGCCTCGCAATCCATGGGTCCGCCGGTCCGCAGGAGTGCATTGAGATCCGGCCCGTCGACGAGCTCCATGACGAGGTAGGCGGCGTCACCCGAGTCCTCGCCGTTGTCCATGTCGAGTACGCGCACCAGCCCTGGATGTTCGAGCCGCGCGAGCATCTTCGCTTCCGCCGAACCGCGCTGGATGCCGTCGGCGGTTCCGGGCCTGAAGAGCTTGACTGCCACGTTCCGTTCGAGGCGGGTATCCCGGGCCGTGAAGACATCAGCCATTCCGCCGACACCGACACGCTCCCCCAACGCATACCGCCCGGCCAGGGCGTGCTTCTCCATGTCACCCGCTTCCGCTACCCCGTTGACCGGCCCCAGGCGCGCAGTCATGACGCTTCCAGGAATGTGCTAAGCCGGCTGAGCTTCCAGTCTAGGGGTGGCTTCAGGGCGGCGCGAGCGCCGATTTCATCCACCCCCGACGAGGCATTGGAACGACGACGGCACCGCACCCGGGTGGATGCGGCGCCGTCGTCGGTGCGAGGAGGAGCTAGGCGACGTTGTTTTCGTAGTCGTGGTCACGGGTCTCGCGGGAGACGAGCAGTGCGATGAACGTTGCCACTGCGGCGACGCTGAGGTAGACGCCGACGAGGACCGTGCTGCCGCCGGCCGCCTGCCACAGTGCCACGGCGATGAAGGAGGCCGGGGCGGCACCGATCATGCTCGACACGTTGTAGGCCACGGCCGAGCCGGTGTAGCGCACGTTCGCCGGGAACAGTTCCGGCAGGACGGCGGCCATCGGTCCGAAGGTGAGGCCCATGAGGGTGAAGCCGAGGATCAGCAGCACCATCGCGCCTACGGTCCCCGCCCCGAAGAGCGGCGCCCAGAGCAATCCGAAGATGCCGATTCCCATCGTCGTCGCAAGGAGCATCTTGCGGCGACCGAAGCGCTCGGCGAGCGGGCCGGACACGATCGTGAAGATTCCGAAGAACACGACGCCGATGATCAGCATCCACAGGAAGTCGGGGCGGTCCATTCCGAGGCCGGGCACGAAGGAATCGATCTGTGCCTGCGTGAGCGTCTTGCCCGTCGCTTCTGCACGTGCCTGGGCCTGCTCGATGGACGAGGGGGCGGTGCCGTAGGTCAGGGTGAAGGCCGTCATGAAGTAGAAGAGCACGTAGGTGGCGAACATGATGAACGTGCCGAGGAGGAGCGGACGCCAGTGAGCACGGAAGACGGTGCCGAGCGGCAGCTTGACGACCTTGCCCTCGCTCTGGACCTTCTGGAACGAGGCGCTCTCGATCAGCTTGAGGCGGACGTACAGGCCGATGATAACCATGACGGCGCTCAGCAGGAACGGCACGCGCCAGCCCCAGGACATGAACTCCTCCGGCGAGAGGGTGGTGCTGAGGAGCACGAAGAGCAGGTTGGCGAGGATGAACCCGATCGGTGCGCCGAGCTGTGGGAAGGTGCCGAAGATCGCGCGCTTGCCCTCGGGAGCATTCTCCGTGGCCAGCAGCGCGGCGCCGCTCCACTCGCCACCCAGTGCAAGGCCCTGCAGGAAGCGGAGCACCACGAGCAGGAACGGGGCCCAGAAGATCCAGCCGGCACCTTCGGCCGTCGGCAGCACGCCGATGAGGAAGGTCGCGACACCCATGGTGAGCAGGGACGCGACGAGCGTCGCCTTGCGGCCGATCTTGTCCCCGAAGTGACCGAACAGGATCGATCCGAGGGGCCGGGCGACGAAGGCGACGCCGAACACCGCGAAGGAGCTCAACAGCTGGTTGGCCGAGGTCTGGTTCGGGAAGAACAGGGCCGGGAACACGAGCACGGCGGCTGTCGCATAGATGTAGAAGTCGTAGAACTCGATCGTGGTCCCGATGAGGCTGGCGAAGATCACCCTCCCCCGCGAGTTGAGGGGTTTAGTGGTTCCGCTGGTACCCGCGGAGGTGGAGGAGGTCATGGCGTCGGCTTTCTCGGGCGGGGCGCCGGACCGCGAACCCTTTCGGGGCAGCGCAGCCCGGACTCCGTGCTTCAGTGATATCCCGACATCAGACCACCAGTGTCCATCAGGTGGATAAGCCTGTCCACAATGTGGACAGCGGAACTACTGGAAGGCATCCCGTATCAGTCCAGGTCCTATGTGTGGACGTGCAGGCGCCGCGCGGCTTCGGAGATCGATCCGGTGAGCGAGGGGTAGACGGTGAAGGTGTTGGCGACGTCGTCCACGTGCAGTTTCTTGGTCACGGCGAGCGCCAGCGGGAAGATCAGCTCGGACGCCCTGGGCCCGACGACGACCCCGCCGATGACGGTTCCGGAGCCCTTCCTCGAGATCACCTTCACGAAGCCGTCCTTGACGTTCATCATCTTCGCCCGGGCATTGGTATGCAGGGACAGCTTCACGATGTCGCCCTGGTACTGCCCGGATGCGATGTCCTCCTCCGTCACGCCGACCGTGGCGATCTCCGGGGAGGTGAAGATGTTCGAGGCGACCTGCTTCAGCTTGATCGGGCTGACGGAATCACCCATCAGGTGCGCGATGGCGATCCTCCCCTGCATCGCGGCCACCGAGGCGAGCGCGAACACTCCCGTGCAGTCCCCCGCCGCGTAGACGTTGGGTGCGGTGGTGCGGGAGACGCCATCGACCTGGATATGGCCCGACTCGCCGACGGCGACGCCGGCATCCTCGAGCCCGATGCCCACCGTGTTCGGGACGGCACCGACTGCGACGAGGCAGTGGCTGCCCTCGACGGTGCGGCCGTCCGCAAGGCGGACTATCACGCCGTCGTCGGTCCGGTCCACGGCGTCGGCGCGTGATCGCGACAGGACCGTCATGCCGCGGTCCTTGAAGACGCCCTCGAGCACCTCGGCGGCATCGGCGTCCTCGCCGGGCAGCACGCGGTCACGGCTGGAGATCAGCGTGACCTTGGAACCGAGGCCGTTGTAGGCGCTCGCGAATTCGGCGCCGGTGACGCCGGAACCGACGACGATCAGGTGATCCGGGATCTGGCGGAGGTTGTACAGCTGCGTCCAGTTGAAGATGCGTTCGCCGTCGGGCATGGCGCTCGGGAGCTCACGCGGCGTCGAGCCGACGGCCAGGAGGACGGCGTCGGCTTCGATGATGCTCGTCTCGCCGTCGGACACGACCTCCAGCCGGTGGTTGTCGAGCAGCTTGCCGGTGCCGATGATGACCCGGACGCCGAGGCGTTCGAGCGTCGCGCGGATGTCGGACGACTGTTCGACGGCGAGCTTCAGCAGCCGCTGGTTGACCTTGTCGAGATCCGCGTACACCTTGCTGTCGGCGGAGAAGTGGACGCCGAGCCCGCTCGCGTCGGTGAAGCGCGTCATGGTGTCCGCCGTGGCGATGAGGGTCTTGGACGGGACGACGTCGGTGAGCACCGCGGAGCCGCCGAGGCCCTGCCGCTCGACGATGGTGACGTTGGCCCCGAGCGAGGCGGCGACGAGCGCCGCTTCGTATCCGCCGGGCCCGCCGCCGAGAACGGCCAGGCGCAATGAGCTGAAATCGAGTTGGTTGGTCACGCACTGATTATTGCCCATGCCACTGACACCCCTGAAATGGGGCGGAGGCGGCCGGGACCGGAGGACCCGCACGGTGGTCGGGTTCTTTCCCCAAAGGGTAAGTTGTAGCGGTGACTTCTGATCCCTTTGACCTGGCCCGCGACGCTGCCGGCCATATTGCCCGTGCCACCGGTGTGGACCGGCATGACACCGCCCTCGTCCTCGGTTCCGGCTGGGGTGAGGCCGCCGAGCTGATCGGCGAGACCACGCACACCCTCGACGCCGCCGACATCCCCGGTTTCTCCGCCCCCGCCGTCGTCGGCCACACCGGCACCATCCGCTCCATCCTCACGCCGAACGGCAAGCGCGCCCTGGTGCTCGGGGCACGCACCCACTTCTACGAGGGCAAGGGCGTCCGCGCCGTCGTGCACGGCGTCCGCACCGCCGCGGCTGCGGGCGCGACGACGATGATCCTCACCAACGGCTGCGGCGGCCTGCAGGAGCAGTGGCAGCCGGGGACGCCGGTGCTCATCAGCGACCACATCAACCTGACGGCGTCCTCGCCGCTGGAGGGCGCGACGTTCGTGGATCTCACCGACCTCTACTCCTCGAGGCTCCGGGACCTGGCCCGCCAGGTCGATCCGACGCTCGAGGAGGGCGTCTACGCGCAGTTCACGGGCCCGCACTACGAGACCCCGGCGGAGGTGCAGTACGCGAAGCGCATCGGCGCCGACCTGGTGGGCATGTCCACCGCGCTCGAGGCGATCGCGGCCCGGCATGCCGGCATGGAGGTCTTCGGCATCTCCCTGGTCACCAATCTCGCGGCAGGCATCAGCCCCGTCCCCCTCAGCCACACCGAGGTCCTCGAGGCAGGTCACGCAGCGGGGCCGCGCATTTCCCGCCTCCTGGCCGACATCGTCGCAACCATCTAGCCCCCCCCCCCCCCCCCCGGTCCCGCCCGCATCCCGCAGCCGGAGCCACCGCAGCACGACCGGCGCCCGCCGGACCGCCGTCGACGATCCACCCTTAGGGATTCGCATGACCACCTCGGAACTGGACACCCTCCTCGCCACCGCCGACGCCTGGGCCGCAGCCGACCCGGATCCGCACACGACGGAGGAACTCCGCGCGCTCACCCGTCACGTGCGGGACGGCGACGCCTCGGCGGCCGTCTCGGAGCAGGACCTGCAGGACCGCTTCTCCGGTCCGCTGGCGTTCGGCACGGCCGGGCTCCGCGCAGCCCTCGGCGCCGGCCCGAACCGCATGAACCGCGTCGTGGTCCGCCGCGCAGCGGCAGGCGTCGCAGCCCACGCACTCGAGCTCGCGGCCGGAGCATACGCACCCCGCGCGGTCGTCGGATTCGACGCCCGCCACAACTCGCGCATCTTCGCCGAGGAGACGGCCGCCATCTTCACCGCCGCCGGTATCGAGACATTCCTCATGCCGCGTGAACTACCCACGCCCCTGCTCGCCTACGCCGTCCGCGCGCTGGACTGCGAGGTCGGCATCATGGTCACCGCGAGCCACAACCCGCCGCAGGACAACGGCTACAAGGTGTACCTCGGCGGACGGGCCGTCGAGGAGGACGCGCGCGGCGTCCAGATCGTGGCACCTCACGACGCCGGGATCGCCGCCCACATCGCCGCCGTCGGTACCATCGACCTCGCATCCGCCGGCTGGACGATCCTTCCGGAAACCATCGAGTCCGATTATGTGGATGCGGTCTCCGCCCTCGCCGATCCCGCCGGAACGGCCCGCGACCTCCGTATCGTCCTCACTCCCCTGCACGGGGTGGGCGGGCGCACGGCCCTCGCGGTGTTCTCGGCCGCAGGGTTCGACGACGTCACGATCGTCGAGCGCCAGGCGGAGCCGGACCCCGATTTTCCCACCGTCGCCTTCCCCAACCCGGAGGAACCGGGCGCACTGGACCTCGCGCTCGAGACCGCGGCGGACGTCGGCGCCGATCTCGTGATCGCCAATGATCCCGACGCCGATCGGGTGGCACTGGCTGCGCGCGAGCCCTCGTCCGGCGAATGGCGCATGCTGCGTGGCGACGAGGTGGGCACGCTGCTCGGCCTGCACCTCGCGACCCGCCTCGGTTCGGCGGACAGGGAGGGCGCGGCGGACGGCGTCGCAGCCGGCCGCGACGTCTTCGCCAACTCGATCGTGTCCTCGCGTCTCCTCGGCCGCATCGCCGCCGTTTCGGGTATCGACCACACCCAGACACTCACCGGCTTCAAGTGGATAGCCCGGGTCCATGACCTCTCCTTCGGCTACGAGGAGGCCCTGGGATACTGCGTCGCGCCCGGGCTCGTGCGCGACAAGGACGGTATCTCCGCCGGGCTCCTGCTGGCCGAACTCGCGGCCGCCACCAAGGCCGGCGGACGCACGCTCTTCGACCTGCTCGACGACGCCTTCCTCGTCCACGGCCTGCACGCGTCGGACCAGCTGTCCGTGCGCGTCGGCAGCCTCGGGCTGCTCGGCGCGATGATGAACCGGCTCCGCGAGAACCCGCCGTCGTCCTTCGCAGGCTCCCCCGTGAGCATCGCCGAGGACCTCGCGGAGGGCTCGGCGCACCTGCCCCCCACCGACGGACTCCTCTACCTGACGCACGACGAGACACGCGTGATCATCCGGCCGAGCGGTACCGAACCGAAGCTCAAGTGCTACCTCGAAGTCGTGGAACCCGTCGGGTCCGCTGCAGAGCTCGATGCCGCCAAGGACGCGGCGCGAGCCCGCCTCGAAGCCGTGAGGCGCGACGTCGGCGAGGCACTCGGGCTCTGACCCTCCGCAGGAGCCGTGCCGACGTGGAAGGGAGCCGTGCCGACGTGGAAGGATGGACGGCATGTCTACCGACGTCTCCCTCGCCTCCTTCATCGACCACACACTCCTCAAGCCCGAAGCCGGCCGTGAGCAGATCCTCACGGCGTGCCGTGAGGCCGTCGAGTACAAGTTCAAGTCCGTCTGCGTCAACCCCGTCTGGGTCAGCACGGTCCGCACGGCAGTGAAGGACACCGGGGTCCTGACGTGCTCGGTCATCGGGTTCCCCCTGGGCGCCAGCACCACCGAGGTCAAGGTCGTCGAGGCCCGCGGCGCCGTTGCCGACGGCGCCGACGAGATCGACATGGTCATCAACATCGCAGCCGCTCGGGCCGGCGACCGGGACCTGCTCGTGCGGGACATCCTGGCCGTGGCCGACGCCGTGCACGAGCACGGGGCCATCCTGAAGGTCATCATCGAGACCTTCCTGCTCACCGATGAGCAGAAAGTGCTTGCGTGTGAGGCCGCCGTCGAGGCAGGAGCCGACTTCGTCAAGACCTCCACCGGCTTCAACGGTGGCGGAGCGACCGTCCAGGACGTCGCCCTGATGCGGAAAACGGTCGGCCCCGACCTCGGCGTCAAGGCCTCCGGCGGTGTCCGCTCACTCGAGGACGCCCGTGCGATGATCGGCGCCGGAGCAACACGTATCGGAGCGAGCTCCGGAGTCGCTATCGTTAAGGGAGAGCAAGGCGCCGCAGGGTACTGACGGCGCACCAGCCAGGGCAGTTCCAGGATGAACGCAAGGAGATCTGATGTCATACGAAGCCGGTGCTGAGCGCGGGAGCACGTCTGCGGAACGCCAACCAGCGCATGCGGGTAGCGGCCACCTCGTCGGGAACATCCTGGTGTTCGTGATCATGTTCGGCATGTTCCTGCTCGGCATCTACCTGCTGACCTGGTTCACTCCGCAGGACATCTGGCCCATGGGCGCCATCGTGGTGCTGTCCTTCCTCGCCTTCTTCATCCCGCAGGGCATCCTCGGGCGCGCGGACTCGGGCTACAACCTGGCCGAGGGCAACAGGACCGACGAGAAGGAAACGTCAGCGGGCGTCAGCTCCTGATCTCCGAACCGCCGCCACCGGCGCGCTGCTTCAAAGCACACGAAAAAGGCCGTCCCCTCGGGGACGGCCTTTTCGCGTACAGCCCGGATCCTCAGGGCGTGAACACCGATTCCAGCACGTTCTTCGCCCAGTCGAGGATCTCCGCGTCGACGAGGTCACGGCCGCCGATCCGCGCCGTCTTCGGCTTGGGCACGAGCACGGCGTTCAGTGCCGGCTTGACGGTGGCTCCCGGGTACATGCGGGTGAGCCGCATGTGCCTGGACTCCGGCAGCTCGGCCGGAGCGAACTTGATGAAGTTGCCCTGCAGTGCGACGTCCGTCAGGCCGAGCGCCCTGGCCGCGACCCGGAAACGGGCGACGGAGATCAGGTTGTCCACGGCGGCGGGAGGCTCACCGTAGCGGTCCTTCAGCTCTGCGACGACGGCGTCGATCGCCTCGTCGGTGACCGCCGAGGCGAGCTTCCGGTACGCCTCGAGGCGAAGCCTCTCGCCCGGCACGTAGTCGTGCGGCAGGTGGGCGTTGACCGGCAGTTCGATCTTCATGTCGGCTACCTTCTCCTCCGCCTCGCCGCGGAAGCTGGCGACGGCCTCACCGACCAGACGGATGTAGAGGTCGAACCCGACGCCCTGGATATGGCCCGACTGCTCGCCGCCCAGCATGTTGCCCGCCCCGCGGATCTCGAGGTCCTTCAGGGCCAGCTGCATGCCCGCGCCCAGCTCGTTGTGCGAGGCGACCGCCTTGAGGCGTTCGAGGGCCACCTCGCCGAGGGGCTTCTCCGACGGGTACAGGAAGTAGGCATAGGCGCGCTCGCGGCCACGGCCCACGCGTCCGCGCAGCTGGTGCAGCTGGGACAGTCCGTAGGAGTCGGCGCGGTCCACGATCAGCGTGTTGGCATTGGAGATGTCCAGGCCCGTCTCGATGATCGTCGTGCAGACCAGGACGTCGAACCTCTTCTCCCAGAAGTCGACGATGATCTGTTCGAGGCGCGACTCCGTCATCTGTCCATGGGCGACCGCGATGCGGGCCTCGGGCACGAGCTCCTTGAGGTGCGCGGCGGTGCGGTCGATCGAGGACACGCGGTTGTGCACGAAGAACACCTGGCCCTCGCGCATCAGCTCGCGGCGGATCGCGGCGGACGCCTGCTTGTCGGTGTAGGGACCCACGTAGGTGAGCACGGGGTGGCGCTCCTCGGGAGGCGTCGCCAGCGTGGACGTCTCACGGATACCCGTGAGCGACATCTCGAGCGTGCGCGGGATCGGCGTCGCGCTCATCGCGAGGACGTCCACGTTTGTGCGCATCTTCTTGAGCGCCTCCTTGTGCTCCACTCCGAACCGCTGTTCCTCGTCCACGATCACGAGGCCGAGGTCCTTGAACGCGATCTCCTTCGACAGGAGCCGGTGGGTGCCGATGACGACGTCGACCGCGCCCGAAGCCAGTCCCTCCGCCGTCTCGCGCGACTCCTTGGCGGTCTGGAAGCGTGACATGGGACGCACCCGCACGGGGAATCCGGAGAAGCGCTCGGAGAACGTCTCGAAGTGCTGCTGCACCAGGAGCGTGGTCGGCACCAGCACGGCCACCTGCTTGCCGTCCTGCACAGCCTTGAAGGCCGCGCGCACCGCGATCTCCGTCTTGCCGTAGCCGACGTCGCCCGAGACGAGGCGGTCCATCGGCACCTCGCGCTCCATATCGGCCTTGACCTCGTTGATGGTGGTCAGCTGGTCGGGTGTCTCGACGTACGGGAAGGCCTCTTCCAGCTCGCGCTGCCAGGGCGTGTCGGGGCCGAAGGCGTGGCCGCGCGACGCCATGCGCGCCGAGTAGAGGCGGATGAGCTCGCCGGCGATCTCCTTGACCGCCTTGCGCGCCTGGTTCTTGGTCTTGCTCCAGTCCGATCCACCCATCTTGCTGAGGGCAGGGGCGTCACCGCCGACGTAGCGCGTCACCTGGTCGAGCTGGTCCGTGGGCACGAAGAGCCGGTCGCCAGGAGCGCCGCGCTTGGACGGCGCGTACTCGAGGACCAGGTACTCGCGCGTGGTGCGGGTGGGTCCCGCGCCCGTGGAGCGCTGCATCAGTTCGACGAACCTCGCCACCCCGTGCTGCTCGTGGACCACGAAATCGCCGTCCTTGAGCTGCAGCGGATCAACGGCGTTCCTGCGGCGCGAAGGCATCTTGCGCATGTCGCGGGTACCCGAGGCACTGGTGCGTCCGAGCAGGTCCGCCTCGGTCAGGAGGCCGATCTTGAGCCCCTCCACCACGAACCCGCGTCCGGCACACGCCGTCGTGATCTCGATGATCCCGGGCTGGGGCGGAGCGTCGAGCGAATCGACGCGGCTCGTCGGGATGTCGTTGTCGTGGAAGAGCTCGGCAAGGCGCTGCGCCGGACCGGGCCCCTCGGTCGCGACGACGACGCGCCACTGGTCACGGACACGCCCGCCGATGAAGTCCATCATCTCGGCGACGTCGCCCTGGTAGCCGCGAGGCTCGCGCGCGTGCAGCGTGAAGCTGTCGATGTCGGCCAGTTCCTCGTCCGCGCCGAAGGACGTGATGCTCCACCACGCGACGGAGTTGGCGAGGGCCGTCGACCGCGTGTCGGTCAGTGACCTGAAGCTGGCCTCCTGCAGGTCCGTCCCGAGGCTCCCGCTCAGGTCCAGCGGTGCGGCACCGCCCTGGGACGCCGTCGACCATGCCGCAGCCAGGAACTCCTCGTTGGTCGCAGCGAGGTCGTGGGCACGGGCGCGGACCTTCTCGGGTTCGATCACGACCGCGATCGACCCCGGGGGCAGCTCGCCGGCGAACGGCACCATGGCGTCGACCAGCACGGGAGCCAGCGACTCCATGCCCTCGACGGCGATGCCGCCGGCGATCTTCTCGAGCATGGCGGCGGCGGCCGGCAACTCGGACTGCAGCCTCGCCGCACGGGACATCACCGACGGCGTGATCAGGATCTCCCGGCACGGCGGTGCGTACAGCGCCGACGGCGGCTCCCCCGTGGTCAGCGAGCGCTGATCGGCGACGGCGAACCACCGCATCTGGTCCACCTCGTCACCGAAGAAGTCGACGCGGACCGGATGGTCCTCCGTGGGCGGAAAAACGTCGATGATGCCGCCGCGGACGGCGAACTCACCGCGGTGCGTCACCATGTCGACCCGCGCATAGGCGGCCTCGGACAGTGCCTTCACGACGTCGGAGAAGGCAATCTCGTCGCCCACCCTGAGGGTGACGGGTTCCAGTTCGCCGAGGCCCGCGACCAGCGGCTGCACGACGGCCCGGATGGGGGCGACGATGACCTTGATCGGATCACCCTCGGGGTGGGCCAGCCTGCGGAGGACCGACAGCCGGCGCCCGACGGTGTCGGAGCGCGGCGACAGGCGCTCGTGCGGCAGGGTCTCCCAGCTGGGGAACTCCTCGATCGCGCTAGCGGGCAGATAGCTGTGCAGTGCCGAGACGAGGTCCTCGGCCTCCCGTCCGGTCGCGGTGACGGCGAGGACCACCGGGCCGGCGGCGCTCCCGCCGTCGGGCGTGTCCGCCGCTGCTGCGAGGCCCTCCACCATCTCGGCGATCAGGGGCGCGCGCATGCCCGTGGGCGCTCCGATCTGCAGGTCCGCGCTGCGCTGCTCGACAGGGCGCGAGGCGTTGGTGCGCACGCGCGCGTAGGACGCGTCCTCGGCCAGCGCGGTGCGCAATCCGTTCAGGCTCATCTGTCAGGGGCTCCTCAGGCGTGGGTTCCTCCGTCTCCGATCCGTTGTCCCGCGCGCCTTCCTCGACGCGCGTGCAATGGAGCTGAGACAGCACAAAAGCCCGGAAAGACGAATCGTTCCCGGGAGTTCCACCAGAGTATCAAGCGGCCATGACGCTTTTCAGCCCGCCTCCACGAGCCGCAGCCCGGCAGGTGCCAGGCCGTAGGATTGCCGGGAGAACCCCGCCGCCCCGCCCAGCGGCACCCGACCGACCTCCCGGAGGAACCATGGCACTGAACGCGTCCACCACGCTCCCCTACGACCCCGCAACCGTGCTCGGTGTCTTCACCGACGAGGGCTTCGTCCGCCACATGAGCGAGCACGTTGGCGGCACCCTCGAGTCCCTGACGGTCGACGGCGACACCGGCGGGGCCTTCACCCTGACGGCGGTCCGCACCATGCCGACCGGCCGGCTCCCCGACATGGCCCGCAAGTTCGTCGGCGAGACCCTCTCCGTCACGCAGACGGAGCAGTGGTCGGCGCCGACGGCGGACGGTTCCCGGGAGGCGACGCTCCAGATGACGGTAGCCGGTGTGCCGCTCACCGTAGCGGCGGTCCAGCGCCTGATCGCCCAGGGCACCGACACCGTCGTCGACCTCCAGGGCAACGTCTCCTCATCCATCCCGTTCCTCGGAAGCAAGATCGCCGGCGCGGCCGAGCCGATGATCGGCAAGGCCCTCAACGTGCAGGCCGCCGAGGCGCGGACCTGGCTCGAGAGCCACTGACCCCTCCGCTTCCTTCCGCAACCTCGCACCACCCACCCGAAAGACGCGCACCGTGCAACTCCCCACACCCCTCGCCCTCATCCTGATCCTCGCCGGCGTCTGGACCCTGATCGTCTGGCCGCCCTTCCTGCGGCGCATCCTGAAGGATCCGCGCGCCCGGGACGAGAAGGGTGCGGCGACGCGGTTCCTGACCGTGCACATCATGCTGATCTCGACGTCGATGATCCTCGGAGCCGCGACCGCCGTCATCGGCGTGCGCGCCCTGATCGCCTGAGGTCCCGAGCTCGTTCGCGTCGTGACCCCGTCCCTCTCTGACTGGACCGTCGTGCCACGAGCGACAGGACGACCGATGCCGCAGGTCGGGTGCCGGAGCGCCGTTGGTGCCGCCGGGAACCGGGGCAACTAGGATCCAATCCATGGGGTATCAGGGGCACGTGCCGGAAGATGTAGGTCTTGCGGGAGCGAGGCCGGCCTCGCGACGGCAGCGCAACCGGCGTCGGATCATCCTGAGCGAACTGGCGCTCACCATCACGTTCACCCTCACGATCGTCCTCGGGCTCCTCCAGAGGGAGTCCCTCGACTCCGTGCCGGTCTTCGTCTCCGGCTGGCTGCTGCACTTCGCCGTGTTCGCGCTGTGCTGCATCCTTCCGTGGTCCCGCATCCCGAGCCGCTGGGTCATCCTGGTCCCCCTCGTGGACTTCGTCGCCGTAGCCCTCTCGCGCGCGGCGGCCGGGGAGACACTCGCCGGCGTCGGACTCCTGGCAGCCCTCCCGACCGTGTGGATCGCCGCGTCCAGGGTGCGGACCCTCACGGCCATCACCGTCGCCTTCCTGGCGTCCCTGGCGATCATCTGGCTCCCCTTCGTGATCGGGACCAGGCCGATGACCCTCGATGCCCTGATCGACCCGATCCTCCTGCCCATCATGCTGACGGGTCTGGCCTGGTTCGTCAGCGCCCTCACCAAGGACAACCGCCGGCGCCAGGCGGCCCTCAGGGCCTCGGAGGCGGCCCTGCGGGACAGCATCGAAGCGGGCCGCAGTCGCGAACGGCTGCTCAGCACCGTGCTGGATACGGTCAACGTGGGACTTCTCGCCGTGGACAGGGATGGCAACGACATCCTCATGAACGCACAGCAGCGCGAAGGCCACGCCGCAGCCGCGCCTCCGGACAACGACGATCCGGAGGAGAGCGAACTGCTGCTCTTCGGCGCGGACAGGATCACGGCCATACCGGCCGACATGCGTCCCGTCGGGCGCGCCATCAAGGGCGAGGACATCGAGGGCGAACAGCTGTGGGCGGGAGCGGGACGCGCCCAGCGCGCCTTCAGCATCTCCTCCCGCTCCATGCACGACGACGACGACGCCTTCGCCGGGACGGTCGTGTCCTTCAACGACATCACGGAACTGCTGCTTGCCCTCGAGGCGAAGGACGACTTCGTATCCAACGTCTCGCACGAGTTCCGTACGCCCCTGACCTCCATCCTCGGCTACCTGGAACTGACGCTGGAACTGGGCGACAGCCTTCCCGACGGCGCCGTCGGCTACATCGAGGTGGCCCGGCGCAACGCCCTGCGCCTGGAACAACTCGTCGAGGACCTGCTCGCCATCAACGCGGGCTCCTTCGAGGTGAATCCGGTCGCGACCGATGTGGGCCGCATCCTCTCGGAGGCGGCGTCGTCGAGCGATGTCAGGGCGGCACGCGCCGGCCTCGTGCTGGTGAACCGGGCGCCGACGACCCTGCACGCGATCGCGGATCCCGTCCGGCTCGCCCAGGCCGTCGACAATCTGCTCACCAACGCCGTGAAGTACAACAGGCGCGGCGGCGACATCACCCTCGACGCATGGCTGGGCGACGACGGCCTGACGATCGAGGTGGAGGACACGGGGATCGGCATCGAGGCGGAGGAGCTGCACCAGGTGTTCGACCGCTTCTTCCGGTCGTCGTCCGTCCGCACGTCGTCGGTGCCCGGCGTCGGCCTGGGGCTGCTCATCACCAAGAGCATCGTCAGCGAGCACGGCGGCTGGATCTCCGTGGTGAGCGAGCCCGGCAAGGGCACCCGCTTCACCATCCTCATCCCGCAGCCGCCGGGCTGATCGCGGGGCGCGCTGATCGCGGCGCTGATCGCGGCGGGCGCGGCGTCCGTACCCTGGCGCTACCCGTTGGCGGCCAGCAGCGATTCCTCGAGCGCTACCCAGGCCAGCATGGCGCACTTGACCCTGGCCGGGTACCGGGAGACCCCGGAGAACGCGGCGGCGTCGCCGAGCACCTCCTCGTCGGCCTCGATCCTGCCGCGGGAGCGCATCACCTCGCGGAAGGAATCGACCAGGGAGATCACCTCGTCGCGCGGCAGGCCCTGCACCAGGTCGGTCAGGACGGACGCCGACGCCATCGAGATGGCGCACCCGGCACCGTCCCAGGTCACTGCGACCACGCTGCCGTCGGCCACGGCCGCCCGCAGCGTGATCTCGTCCCCGCAGACGGGGTTGAGCTGGTGCGACTCGCCGATCCGGCCCTCGCCGTCGTACTCCGCCAGCGGTGACCCGTGCCGCGCCTTCGAATGGTCGAGGATGATCTGCTGGTACAGCTGCTCGAGGCCGGTGTTCATCTAGTGTGCTCCAAAGAAGGGACGGACTCCGGCGACGGCCCTCAGGAAGGTGTCCACCTCGTCCGTCGTGGTGTAGAGGTAGGTGCTGGCGCGGGTGGTGGCGGTGAGGCCGAGGCGCCGGTGCAGTGGCTGCGCGCAGTGGTGTCCCACCCGGACGGCGATTCCCTTGTCGTCGAGGAACTGCCCGACGTCGTGCGCGTGCACGCCGTCGACGTCGAAGGCCGCTAGACCGATGCGCGGCAGCCCGGCAGCCGGCCCGAGGACGCGGATCCCGTCGATGGCGGTGAGCCCCTCGACGAGCCGGGCGCCCAGGACCGTCTCCCATTCCTCGATGCGCTGCATGCCGGTCTCTGTGAGGTAGTTCGCCGCAGCACCCAGCGCGACGGCCTGCGAGATACGCTGCGTCCCGGCTTCGAAGCGGTTCGGGGACGGCAGGTACTCCGCCCCCTGCATGGTCACCGTGGTGATCATGGACCCGCCCGTCAGGAAGGGTGGCATGGCATTGAGGAGTTCCGCGCGTCCGTACAGCGCACCGATGCCGGTGGGGCCGAGCATCTTGTGACCGGAGAACACGAGGAAGTCGACGTCGAGGGCCTTCACATCGACGGGCAGGTGCGGCACCGACTGGCAGGCGTCGAGGAGCGTCAGTGCGCCGACCGCCTGCGCGAGCTGCACGAGTTCGCGCACGGGGTTGATGGTGCCGAGGACGTTCGAGGCATGGGAGAACGCGACGATCCTCGTAGACCCCGTGATGACGGAGGCGGCATCCTCGAGGCGCAGTGCGCCGTCGTCGTCGACCGGGATGAAACGGAGTTCGGCACCCGTGCGGGCCGCGAGCTCCTGCCACGGTATGAGGTTGGCGTGGTGCTCCATCTCCGTCACCACGATGCTGTCGCCCGGCCCCACGGCGAACCGGCGTGCGGCTTCTCCCCCGCGCCCCGCGGCCGCGTTGGACATCGCATAGGCCACCAGGTTGATCCCCTCGGTGGCGTTGGACGTCCAGACGAGCTCGTCGGTGCGTGCTCCGATGAAGCGGGCGACGGCCGAGCGCGCATCCTCGTAGGCATCGGTGGCGTCGACGGCGAGCGTATGGGCACCACGATGCACCGCTGCGTTGCGCTGCTCGTAGAACTCCTGCTCCGCCTCCAGGACGCTCACCGGGTTCTGCGAGGTGGCCCCGGAATCGAGGTACACGAGCGGCTTGCCGTTGACCTCGGTGCCGAGGATCGGGAAGTCGTTGCGGATGCGGTGCACCTCGGCGTCGGTCATCGCGGCGTAGGACGTTCCCGCATCGGACGGGGTCAGCGTGACGGGCGTTTCAACGACGGGCACGGAAGCTCCTCGGATCGGTCGATGCCCCTGCGGCAATTACGCAAGGATTCTCTGATGTAATCCTGCCACTGCCGGCTCCGGGAGGCATCCCAGTGAAGCCTAAGAAAGGACAGGGTTAGCACCCTTCGCTCCGGTCACCCCGCGCGTGATCGGCGGCCGGGTGACCGGAGGCAGGCTACGTCACGGGGTTGCGGGCGGCTGCTGCAGGACCTCGCGCCTGGTGATCCCGAGCTTCGCGAAGATGCGGTACAGGTGTCCTTCGACGGTCCGCGGCGAGATAGCCCGGATCTCCGCTATCTCCCGGTTGGAATGCCCTGCGGCAACCAGCTTCATGATCACCTGTTCCCCCTGGGTCAACCGTGCCCCGTGTGCCAGCGGGACAGCGCCGGCACCCGGTGCCATCCTGAGTTCGGCACGCAGTGCCGACAGTTGCCGGTCCATGCTTCGTGACGCCGCGCCGGACGGAGGCCCGATCAACGTGGCTTCCTCCAGGCACCGGATGGCGAGGGGAAGGTAGCCGCTCCTGCGGGCAGCTTCGCTCTCGACGATGAGCGCCTGGCGGTCCCCGCCCGCTGCTGCTGCGGCGAAACGGTGCAGGGAGGTCCCCTCCTCACCGTCGAATGACCGGGTCACCGCGGCGAGGGGCTCGAGTGCCGTCCGGTCCCCCAGGACCACGGCATGGTCCAGCGCTGTCGCCGCCACCAGCAGTGAATGGCTCTTCTCCGCGCGCAGCGCGATCCAGCGGAGGCGGGACACGGCGTCCTGCTCCTGCAGGTGCCCGAGCGCCGCCGCGACGTAGGCGTCACCCATCAGGTGGGCGACGGCGTCGGACTGCCCTCGCTGTGTCGTGTGCGCCTCGATCAGGGCCCTGGCACCCGGTGTATCACCTGCCCGCGCGCAGGCGTAGGCCGCGAGTCCGGACAACCACTCGATGATGTGCGAGCCATCGATGTCCCGGAAGGCCTCGACGGCCAGGACGAGGCGCCGCCGGGCATCGAGGTAGCTGCCCGCGCGCAGGCTCATGCTTCCCTCGATGAGATCGAGCCAGCCGCTGAGGAGGAAACCGCTGTCGGTGTCCGTCGGGTACGTGGTGTGGAAGAGGTCCCGCGCCCTGTCCCAGGAGCCGCTGCACACGAGCGCCATGAGGTGCTCTCCGGCCACCGAGTCACGGTAGGTCAGGAGCGGCTCGAGGTTCTCCTCGAGAAGGGTGTGCGCCCCCTCCAGGGCAAGCGACGCCGCCTGCGGCCTGCCCGTCCCGACCAGGGCATGGGCGAGCAGGCCGAGGTGGGCCAGCTTCACCTCGGCCGGGAGACCGGGCCCGACCGGCATCTTCTCCAGGTCCGGCGTGCCATGCAGGTTCCCGCGCATGATCTCGATGGACACCCGGAGCAGGCGGACTTCACTGAGGGCGGCGCTCCGCACCAGCGGGTCGATGCCGTCCTCGTTGCCGACCGCGATGAGCAGGTCGGCCCACCGTTCGACGTCGTCGTGCAGCGCGCCGGCGTCCTCCCCCTCCCGGAGGTGAAGGTGGAGGGAGAGGACTATTCCGTCCCGCACGACACCCGGATCCGTGGCCCCCTGGAGCGACTCGTCGACGAGCACCCGGGCAAGCGCGAAGTTCCGGTCGTTCCACTGCGCCCACGCCGCCTCGAGCAGATAGGAGGGCGTTGGCACCGGTTCCCGGACAGCGTCGAGTACCTTCAGCGCGAAAGCCGGGTCGTGGAGCCGGTTTCCCACCCTGGCTGCCCGGCGCAGCACCGCATCCTCCACGAATGAGGATGCCCTGAGGGCGGCGGTGACGAAGCTGGTGAGTTCTTCCGGAGTACTCGGTGATTCAGGCATCGGGACGAGCGCCCTCTGCGCCAGGTCGAGGGCACGGGCGGGGGGAATGCTGCCGCGGAGGGCCTCGCCGTGCAGGGGATGCTTCAGGGAGACCACTTGCTCGCTCGAGGGATCGACCTCGATGAGCTGCTCCTGGACGAGCTGCGCCAGGACACTCCAGTCCACGTCCGCCTCAAGGGAGGCAATCCGTACCGGCCCCGAGACGGCCATGGCTTCGAGGACCGCGAGTTCGTCGTCGCTCCGCTCTCCCAGGTCATGCATCAGCAGGTCGGCCAGCGGGGCGTCGATCGCGGGGCGGGGTCCGCGTGCACGCCACACGCCGTTCACCTCGACGAGGTATCCCTGCGCCCTGCCCTGATCCACGAGCATGGTCAGGAGGAGCGGGTTCCCGCGCGTCTTCGCGGCGAGGAGGCGCGCCGTGCCGGTGAGCACGGGACCACCCAGCAAGCGTTCGCACAACTCGTGGACGTCGGCGAGCGCGAGGGGCTCGATCAGGTGCTGTGACAGCAGCCCGTCCTTCGCGGCGCGCTCGAACTCGCCGGAGGGGCCCGGAGCCTGCCGCGCAGTCGCCAGGACCTTCACTTTCCGGGCGGTTGCCAGCTGCATGATGAGCAGGCAGGACTCGTTGTCGAGGTTGTGGGCGTCATCGATCAGGATGACGGGCGGCACCTGGCTCCTCAGCTCCCGGCTGAGGTGCTTCATGAAGTGCCGAAGGATGACCGCGGGAGAATCCACGTCCGCCAGGGAGAGCCCCACGAGATAACGGGACAGGGCACCGTACGGGATGGATCGAAGGCCGGCGCCGCCCCTCACCGGGATGACCCTGACGGTGTTCCGCAGCTCGTCCGACACCTGGCGTGCGATGGCGGTCTTGCCGATGCCGGCTTCTCCGACGAGGATCACGCCCACCGACTCCGGGGACATCAGCTCTGCGGCGACGGCGCGGACGAGGATCGACCGGCCGAAGAGGGCCGGGACCGCTTCGATATCGGCCATCATCGCTTCGCGAACACGGAGCGCAGTTGCTTGCGGTTGTGCACGCCCAGCTTGGACATCGCCCGGTGCACGTACCCCTCGGCAGTGCGGATGGACCAGTGCTCGGCCGCAGCTATGTCCTTGTTGGACGCGCCTCGGGCAACCATCCTGGCCACAGCGCGTTCGCGCTCCGTCAGGGCCTGGCGGGTGAGTGACCGTCGCCTCTCGACCGAGGTCTGCCGCAGGATCTGTTCCGCGCGGACGAAGATGAGGGGGTCGTCGTCGCGCGCCCGCAACTCGACGGCGAGGAGTGCCGAGGAACCCGCCAGATCATGATGACCGATGGTCAGGGCCGCTTCGGCGGCTTCCAGCAGGAGCGCTGGATCCTGCGCGAGGATTCCCTTGCTCAGGAGCAGGCTCGATCTCGCCAGCGGACTGCCGAGTTCGCTGGACCGCACCGACAGCCGATGAGCAGCGGAGTGTTCTCCGAGGCGCACCGCCTGGGTGAGGAGGACGAGCTCGATGCCCTTGTTACCGCGGGCGAGCTCGCGGTCCGCTGCGCGCAGCATCACCTGAGCCCCGCCGGATTCATCCAGCAGGGACGCGGTGAGCACGGTGAAGTAGTCGGTGGTGTGCCGGGAGACCCAGCCGCGGTACCGCTCCGGCTGCGCGACAAGGTCGAGATAGGCTCGGGCCGCCTCGTCCTGGCCGTCGAGTGCGTAGGCGTACGCCGCGGCCGCCTCGGTGGCGGGAAGCAGCCCGAACCTGTCGTCCATCCTCAGTTGGGCCATCGCAGGAAGCAGCAGGGGAAGCGCATCCCTGCTGCGACCCGAGCCCGCCAGCAGCAGGCCCGCCATGCTTTCGGCCCACGCCTCGTCCTGGACGTCGCGATGCGAGGAGGACACGTCGTGGAGACGCTCGAGCGCCTCGTCGAGCTGTCCGGCAAGGGCCAGGGAGAGCACGGAACTGCGGTGTGCCTCCGCCCGGTCGCGCGGAGAGGAAGCGGTGTGGGGGCTGCGCGCAAGCACCTCTCCCAGCACACCGGCGCGCTCGTGCTGCCCCGTCGCGGCGAGAGCGAGCATCAGCATGCCTTTCGTCCTGATGGCGGTGGAGGAATAGTCGAGGGTCGAGGTGAGGAGGCTGGACGAGGAATCGGCTACCTCCAGGTAGCGACCGTCGAGCAGGCTCAGCTCCAGGCGCAGGAGGATCAGCTCCGCCCTGAGGTGCTCGCCGTCTGCTCCTGGCACGGCCGAACAGTCGGCCTCGCAGTCGACGAGCGCGGTGGGCAGCCACTCCTCGGCGGGCGGCTGCCGCATCCTGACGCGCACGCCTGCCAGGCGCAGTGCTGCCCGCACGGCCGGCTGGAGGTCAGGGGCCTGCAGGAGTGTATCGATCGCGGACCGGGCCACGTCCGCTTCGGAGTGGTCGAGGGCGAGGCGCGCGTATTCGATGACGGCGTCGGGGTGTTCCTGCCAGCCGCTCAGGTGGGCGAGGAACGGGCGCACCAGATGGGGAATCGCCAGCTGGTTCGCGTACCTGGCCGACCGCAGGAGGCGCGTTCCGGTGATGGGGGCACCCGCCTGCATGAGCCAGGCGGTGAGCACGATGTCGGACGCGGGAGGCAGGTCCTCGTGTCGCTCGATCTCGTCGAGTGCCTCGGTGACCGCCGGCTCCGGTACACGGGCGAGTGCTGCCCGGAATGCTGCTCCAGCGACCGGGTCGTCGATGCTGACGGTGGGACCGTCGCTCCACAGCACCCGGACGAGCCCGTCCTGCTGCAGCCCGTCGACCTCCACCTGGGGCACGTAGCGCAGGAGCATCGGCAGGGGCAACGTCCCGAGGATGCACAGGAGGGCGATGGTCTTCCGTGCTTCACCGGACGTGGCGTCGAGGCTGTTCGCGCCGATGCGGGAATCAGCGACATCGCCCTCCGGCGGCAACCAGCGCTGCGTCCAGATCCCCTCCCGATATTCCGCCTGGCCCGAATCACGTGCCAGCGGGATCATCGCCCGGAGATTGCCGGCCTTCCCGCCGCTATCCGTCCACAGCGCGACCACCAGGGCGCGGGAGACCGCAGCGCCCAGCACCTTCTCCACCAGATCCCGGGTCTGCTCGAGTGTCAGGGGTTCGACGTCGATCCGCTCGAGTGCCTGGTTCCGCCATAGTTCGACGAAGGGCTCGGGCGTGCGCTGTAGCTGCTCGGTGATGACCACGAGCCGCACCGACTCGACCGATGCGAGGTGGGCGAGGACGGCAGCCGATTGCGGGTCCAGGTCCTCCACATTGTCGACGACGACGATGGGCCTGCCGCCGGGCATGCGGCCGAACAGTGCCTGAAGCGCCGTGAGAAGCACAAGGGGGTGCCGCGCGACCCGTTCGTCGAGATCGACAAGCAGCACGGTCAGCGCGCTGTACGGTACGCCCGCTCCGATACTCGACCCCCGGATGTACAGGACCTCCGCCTCCCCGGGCAGGGTGTTCACGGCATGTCGCGCAACCGCTGTTTTGCCCTGGCCCGCCGCACCCACGATCAGTACGCCCGAAACGTTCGGATCGAGGAGCACTTCCTTCACCCGGTCCGTCTCGGCATCACGGCCGACGAGTGGCCACACGCCTCGCGGCACGCGCTCGTCCGGGAAGACACCCGCGCCCATACCGAACCTCGAGCCGACGCCGCCTGCACTGTGCAGACCCGCGGCGTCCATGTACTGCGTCATAGCTCATCCCCATCGCCCGCGTAGCCCGACGTCGGCCCAGCCCGCCGTCGGGAAGCGCCCTTTCCGCTACTACCGTAGTTTCGCCGAATCATACGCGACGTCGCGGACACTTCTACCCGCGCCTGTACTTTTGCGTCCTCTCCGGCCCTCGCCGGATCCGCACACGATTCCTTTCCTCCGCGCGTAGGTCGAACGGGTTTACTCGCGCGTCATGGGATCCGACCCAAGTATTGCTGCGCGTGATTGGGGCGTCGGGCACGGTGTCATGCCAATCAGGGGGCTCATAACCTCGAATCATGCCGCTGGGGGCAGCGTGACTGCGTAACTGCAATGTCGTCGAACGTCCGATCGAGCGCTCCCGCCCCGTAACCCGGCATCCAAGAGCAAATCCATCAATTGGAGGTTCCATGACTACCTCACCCAGCCCGGAATCCACGGGCAACCTGTTCGATCTACTCTCGGACGTCCAGCTTCCGGCACTCGACCTCTCCGACTGGACGTCCTACCTGCCTCTTGCCCTTGCCGGCGCCATCGTATGGTCGCTGTGGCTCTACAGGGTGATCCTCTCGCGTCGGGCCAGGCCTATCGTCAACGACTTCCGGACCACGACCTCGGTCATCGTGCCCTCCTTCCACGAGGACACCGAGATCCTCATGGCATGCCTGGAGACCTGGCGGAAGCAGGATCCTGACGAGATCATCATCGTGCTCGACCTGGCGGATACCGAGGCCTACAGCCGCCTCGTCGCTCTCGACGACGCGCGGATCAAGCCGGTGCTCTTCCCCCACGCCGGGAAGCGCTCCGCGCTGGGCGAAGGCATGCGCCGTGCAACGGGCGAGCTGTACATCCTGACCGATTCGGATACCTTCTGGCAGCCCAACCTGTTGGCGTCCGTCCAGATGCCGTTCGCGGATCCCGACGTCGGAGGTGTCAGCACGCAGCAGAACGTCTACGAGCGGACCACGAGCGTGTGGCGGCGCGTCGCCGATTGGCTCGTGAACCTGCGGTACTACGACTACGTGCCCGCAATGGGGCGCGCAGGTGCCGTCGCATGCATCTCCGGACGCACCGGCGCCTACCGCAGGTCAGCGGTCCTCCCCGTCCTCGAGAACCTCGAGGACGAGTTCTTCCTCGGGCGGCGCTGCGTCTCGGGCGACGACGGTCGACTCACCTGGCTGGTCCTGGCCTCCGGCTTCAAGACCGTTCACCAGTCCAGTGCA
Organism: Arthrobacter sp. PL16; assembly: GCF_035985055.1. Classification (NCBI taxonomy): domain Bacteria; kingdom Bacillati; phylum Actinomycetota; class Actinomycetes; order Micrococcales; family Micrococcaceae; genus Arthrobacter; species Arthrobacter sp. PL16. The sequence goes on along the minus strand of NZ_JAXCIC010000005.1, from coordinate 209,690 downwards.
CGGGCCCTGTCGATGTTCCCCTCGACCTTCCGCGCATTCGTCAAGCAGCGCATCCGATGGAGCCGGAACTCCTACCGCTGCTACCTCACGGCCGTGTACAAGGGATGGCTCTGGCGGGTCCCCTTCGTCACGAAGATCACGGTGCTGCAGATCCTGCTGACACCGGTGACCATGGGAGTGACCATGGGCTACCTCGTCTTCAGCCGGCTGGAACTGACGCCGGTCGCAGCTGCCCTCGCCCTGGGCTGGATCCTGCTGGGCCGCGGTGTCCGCGGATTCTCCCACCTGCGACGCCACCCCAAGGAAATCGTCCTCCTGCCCCTCGTCACCGCCGTCGTGATCTTCATCGCCCTGCCCATCAAGATCTACGCCTTCTTCACGATGAACAAGCAGGGCTGGCTGACCCGCCACGCCGATTCGACCGGTGGGGACGGCCAGACCTCGGCCTCGCTGTCGCAGGCGCAGTCATTCCCCCAGGCCCAGCGCGTCACCCCGCACGCAGTGCAGGCTCCCTCCTCTCCCATCCCCGTGGCCGTCGCCACGCCGGAGGAAGCAGAGCAGCTGACGGTGGGCGCACGATGAGGCGGGTCACCATGCCCCTCGTGGGCCGACGCATCCTTCCCGCGCTCCTGGCCGTCGGGCTGGCCCTGCCGGCCGTTGCAACTCCCGCATTCGCTGCAGAGGCGCCCGAACCCGCACCGACGTCGGACCTTCAGCCGACCTCGGACAACGAGATCGGGGACCTGGGAACGGCAACCGTCGCGGACGGAACCGACTACCCGGGGAACCCTGAGCTGGAGGCCGCCCTCGTCGCCGACGAGGACAGGCGCCTGACCGAGGTGCGGACCGTGGCGTCCATGGTCCGCTGGCGCAACCTCGACGTGAAGACGGCGTACCGGCTGTCTGCAGGGTCGGCCTACTCCCTCGTGCTGACCTCCCGCGACGAGGCGTACACCGTGGAGAGCCTCCTCGAGCTCGCGCCGCAGACGTTCGTGCGGCAACCGGATGGATCATTCCTGCTGTCCGAGCACCTGGTGGTCCAGAACGGCGCGACCCTCGACCTCTCGGAACCCGGGGGTCTCGAGCTCAAGCTGGCCAGTGATGCGAAGGGGTTCGTCTCCATCGTCAACTACGGAGGTACCCTCAAGCTCAGCGGGTCCGAGGGTAATCCCGTGAGCATCCGCAGCTGGGATCGCGACAAGGGAACCGATGACACACTCACCGACGACGGTCGCGCGTACATCCGCTCGATCGGTGGCCAGGTGGCGCTGAACTACGTGGAACTGAGCCAGATGGGCTTCTGGAGCGGCCGGACGGGCGGACTGTCCCTGACCGGTACGGATCGCCCCAGTACCGGAACCCTCGCCACCTTCGGCAGGGACGTGAAGGCGGGCGTCGAAGCACTGAACGGTGCACAGTCCCCGGACTCCCCGCAGGCACCTGTCGACGGCGTCCTGCCGGCCGGCGAGCTCCCGTTGCCCGACGTCGACCTCACGGATCCCACCTACAGCTATGTCTCTGCCTCGATCTCGGACACCGTCATCGACGGGAACGCCTTCGGGCTCTTCATCGCGAACGCCAACGGCGTGGACATCAAGGACACCAAGGTTCGTGGGAGTCTCGCCGACGGGATGGTCATGCACCGGTACGTCACCAACGCGGCGGTCGGCAAGACGGAGTCCAGCGGGAACGCGGGTGACGGCTTCGTGCTCTCACGGGCGACGACGGGAATCGTGCTCAGTGAAGTGACGGCACGGGACAACCGGCGCAACGGGATCTCCATCGAGGGCCAGCCCCTGGCCAACGGCCCCAGCGCAACAGGAATCTCCCTCGGGAGGTACGGCAACAACTCCGTTGCGAACAGCACGGCGGCCGGCAACGGCCGCTACGGTATCGAGGTCATCGGAGGGGACAACGTGGGCGTGCACGCCAACAACATCACCGGCAACACGATGGGCATCGTCGTCAGGGACGGCGCGCGGAACGTCAGCGTCGTCGGCAACCAGCTGCGTGACCAGGTCAGCCAGGGCATCGCCGTCAGGGACACGGTCCTGGACGCCACGGTGTCGGGGAACATCGTCGACGGAGGTGAGATCGGCATCTACGTGCGGGATTCCATCGCCGACGTCGGACGCAACACCCTCACGGGCCTCACGAACCACGGGATCACGATCGTCGGGGCAACGGAGGGGACCTCGATCGCGCAGAACACCATCGCGGGCAAGGGACCGAGCGCCGTCGATTCACGACGATCCGAAGATATCACCGTGACGGGCAACACCACGAGCGCCTGGAACGACACCACGCCCTGGCTGATCGCCCTGAAGAACTTCTTCCAACCGTTGACGGTCCTCTGGCTCCTCCTCGCGATGATCGTCGTCTTCACGGCGATCAAGGGCGCAGGCCGTAGCCGGGACAAGAAACATCCCTACGAGGACAAGGTGCCGCTCACCGTCATCACCGGCAGCACGACCGGTGGACGCAGAACGGCAGGACTAGGCCTATGAAACGCATCAACGCATCCATCATCATCACCGCCCTGGCGGCGTTCATCGCCGGCGTGCTGGTGACGCTCGCCATCGTCGCTCCCCTGCTCGCCCCGTCCGGCGCCCCACCTGTCGCCTCGACGAACGACGACGGCGCACAGGCAGCACCGCCGACCGCCACCGCATTCCCCACTCCGGCGCAGGCAACCCTGGCACCCCGGGCGACCGCGACGAGCGAGTCCGGCAATGGGGATGACAAGACCGAGGAACCCGACGACGAGGAGAACGAAGAACCCATCACCGCACCCGGTATCGAGGCCCAGGCCCAGCCGGGGCAGGCCGATCTCCCCGACTACAGGAAGCTCGAGTGTCCTGCTGCAACCCAGCAGGTCGCCACGAGCGCGGAACTGGCGGATGCGCTGGAGTCAGCCGCACCCGGCGATGTCATCCGGCTCGCCGACGGCGTCTACGCCGGGCCGTTCGTAGCCCGCTCGTCAGGTACCGCAGTGGAGCGGATCTTCCTCTGCGGTGGACGCGGTGCCGTCCTCGACGGCGGCAGTATCAAGGGCGGTTACGTCCTGCACCTCGACCAGGCGGAGCACTGGGCCCTGATCGGCTTCACCGTCCGTAACGGGCAGAAGGGCGTCATGGCCGATGCGACAACCGGAACCTTCATCCAGGATCTGGCCGTCACGGGCATCGGGGACGAGGCGATCCACCTCCGGAACAACAGCACGGCGAACGTCGTCCTCAACAACACGATCAGCAACACGGGACTGCGCAAACCGAAATTCGGTGAGGGCGTCTATATCGGCTCCGCCGAGAGCAACTGGTGCACCGTGACCGAGTGCCTGCCCGACCGCAGCGACCGGAATGTCATCGCCGGCAACACGATCAGCGGAACGACCTCCGAGAGCATCGATGTGAAGGAAGGAACAGTGAACGGCCTGATCATCGACAACACCTTCGACGGGTCCGACCTGTCCGGCGCCGATTCCTGGGTCGACGTCAAGGGGACGGCCTGGACCATCACCGGCAACCGGGGCGAGAACACCCCGCTCGACGGGTTCCAGACGCACGAGATCATCGACGGCTGGGGCACCCGCAACCTGTTCGCCGACAACACGGCCATCGTCAACGGAGCAGGTCATGCGATAGCGACCCGCCCCGAACGAGCGAACATCGTCGACTGCGCGAACCTCGTGGAGAACGCAGGAGAGGGCCTCACGAACGCGGACTGCCGCTGAGCCACGGCTCACTACCGCACCTGCACCACCGAGCACGTACCTCCCTGGCTACACCCATCCCGAAAACAGCCCGATCATCACCTCACCCCACCATGTCTGGAGCATGTCATGACCATCACCCACATCTCGGAAGCACAGTCGACCTCGAGCGACTCACCCATCATCGAACAGCCGCGTATGTCGGTGATCGGTACGGGCTACCTCGGCGCAACCCACGCCATCTGCATGGCCACCCTCGGCTACGACGTCGTCGGCGTCGACGTCGACGAGAACAAGGTCGCGGCCCTCCAGTCCGGGCGGGTGCCCTTCTTCGAGCCGGGACTCCCCGAGCTCCTGCGCACCGCCCTCGACTCGGGGCGCCTGCGTTTCACCACCGATTTCGCGGATGCGGCAGCGTCCGCCGACGTCCACTTCATCTGCGTGGGCACCCCCCAGGCGAAGGATTCTCCCGCCGCCGACATGCAGTACGTCGATGCCGCTGTCTCCCGGCTCGCCGCGCACCTGGACCGGCCTGCGCTGATCGTCGGGAAGTCGACGGTTCCCATCGGGACGGCGGACCGCCTCACTACCCTGGTGCAGGAGATCGCGCCGGCCGGTACTGCAGTCCAGCTGGCCTGGAATCCCGAGTTCCTGCGGGAGGGCTACGCGATACAGGACACCCTGCGGCCGGACAGGCTCGTGTTCGGAGTCAGCTCCGACTGGGCACGCGAGCAGCTGAGCCGCTGCTACACCGCGCTGCTCGCCGCCGAGGTTCCCCTGGTGGTCACGGACCTGGCGACCGCCGAACTGGTGAAGGTCGCGGCCAACTCGTTCCTCGCCACCAAGATCTCCTACATCAATGCCATGGCCGAGGTCTGCGAGGCGACCGGAGCCGACGTCAGCCTCCTGGCGAGGGCGCTCTCGTACGACAGCAGGATCGGCGGACGATTCCTCAAGCCCGGCCTCGGCTTCGGTGGCGGGTGCCTGCCCAAGGACATCCGTGCCTTCGCGTACCGCGCCGAGGAACTCGGGGTCGGGCAGGCCGTCGCCTTCCTCCGCGAAGTGGACAGCATCAACGTCCGGCGCCGTCACCGCACGGTGGACATCGTGCGGGACCTGGCCTCCGGAGATCTGGCCGGCGCCAGGATCGCCTGCCTGGGTGCTGCCTTCAAGCCGAACTCCGACGACATCCGTGATGCCCCTGCCCTCGACGTGGCCCGCATGCTGCAGCAGGAGGGCGCGTCGGTCACCGTGTTCGACCCGGAGGCGATGGACAACGCCCGCAGGGCCTACCCGCAACTGAGCTACGCGGACAACCTCGTCGAGGCCGTCCTCGATGCCGACGTCGTCGTCCTCCTGACCGAATGGGACGAGTTCACGGACGCCAATCCGGAGATCCTGGGGCGCCTCGTGTCCTCGCGGCGGATCGTCGACGGACGCCACGCCCTGAACGCGGACGCGTACCGCTCCGCCGGGTGGGAGTACCGCGCCCTCGGCCGCCCCGAGCATCCGGCAACAGCCGTCTTCCTTGCCGACGAACCGCTGCAGGTGGCCCTGAGCGCGTAGACAACGCGCTTCGGCACCAGCAGCTCATAAAAGATGCGCTGGTGTGGTCCGGGTGTCATGGCCCGGACCACACCAGCGCATTCGTCTGTCCGCATCTTCTGCGGGTGTGCTGGAGACCAGCCGTCAGCGCGAAGCTGTTCCGCTCGCCCGTAGTGCCTGCTCCTGGTCCTGCAACTCCTGCACCAGCTCGAGGCGCCCGTTGATACCGAGCTTCACGTAGATCCGGTGCAGATGGCCCTCGACCGTGCGGACGGAGACGAACAGGGACTCGGCGATCCCCTTGTTGCTCTCCCCCGTTGCAATGAGCCGCGCGACCGCGGCCTCACTCCTCGTGAGGTCGGTGACGGAGCGCGCACCGCCGGGGACCTCGAATCGCGTGCCGACGAAGGGCGCACTGTACTTGCCGAGGCGACGGGAGACCGATCGTGCGCCGGAGGAGGCACGGGAGTCCGCCTGTTGAAGTGTCCGCGCCCGCCCCGCCGCGTCCACCGCGATCAGCGGAAGGCCGAAAGCGGCAGCACGGTCCGAGATCTCGCCGAGCTCGATGCCGTCACCTGCGCCGACCGCCCGCGCGAAGCTGCCGAGGATCAGGGCTTCGTCGCCGTGCATGTCCGTCGTGAGCCGCGCGAGGAGGTCTGCGGCCTCGTCCCGGCCGAGCAGCACCGCGAGGACCAGGATGTCCTTCTCGCAGGCGCGGAGCCCGGCCGGGTGAACCTCTGCCATCAGTGCGTCGAGGGACGCAGGGGGCTCCGTGGGTCGGGGACTCAGCGATGCGGCCGCGTCAGCGAAGGCACGGCCGAGCACCCCGAGTTCGACGCTCCCGCGGGGCTTCAGCTTCCTGAACTCGTCGATCAGCGACCAGGCCTGGTTCGTCCTGCCGAGTACCGCCGCCCCCCAGGAGGCTGTCCCCAGGGCGTAGGGCAGCAGGAGCTGCGGGTCCGTGCTGCGCAGCCGGGCCAGCGCCGGCACCAGGCTCTGCATGCCAGCCGAGAAATGTCCCTGCCTGATGAGCACGATGCCCCGCAGGGCATCCGCGGCACCGAAGGGTACGGTGCCGGACTCGGCCTGCTCGAGCCGGGCCAGCGCCTGGTCGGCCCGGCCGGCGTGGGCGAGGACAAGGATGTGCTGGGCGAGGACGTCCCCGAGGATATGTATCAGCGCATACGGGTCTGCGGTGGCCGCGTCGAGCGCAGCTTGTGTGCACTGTTCGGCTTCGACAGCCCGGCCCTGCATGCCCAAGGCCTGTCCGCGCAGTGCCAGGGCGACAGCGCGGGGTTCCGGCGAAAGCTCCTTGTAGTTGTCGGTGAGGACTTCCGCGGCAGCAGCGTTGCCCTGGTCGAGGAGGAGCTGTGCCCGCAGGAGCTGCGCGCGCACCATGGACTCGTCGCCGTCCGTGCTGGTTGCTGCACTGGGTAGGGACGGGATGGAGGAGTCGAGCAGCGCAAGGAGGTCGGACGGGGCCTCTCCGGCCAACCGCTTCGCCGAGCACTGAAGGACGACGGCGATGCGTGCGCGGTCGTCGTCGACGGCGTCCAGTCCGGTGACCAGCTGCGCTGCCGCCACCACGTGGCCACGAACGGCGAGCAGGCGCGCACGTTCGACGTCGGCCTCGAACCGGTGCCCGGCAGGGATGGCCCGGATGAACCGCTCCGACGCCTCGAGGTGCCCGGTGTGGGTGGCGACCCTCGCCGCGTCGAGCAGCGTGCCCGCCTCCACCTGCAGTCCGGTGTCGACCGCCCACTCCACGTGGCGTATGCGGTGGCAACCGTACGGCGGCAGGGCGTGTGAGGAGCCGCCGAGCTCATCGCGCAGCAGGGCTTGCCGTCCGAGGGGCAACGTCGCGCGGATCACCTCCCCGTAGAGTCCATGGCGCAGCGTGAGGTAGCGGGACTCGGACGGGTGCGTGACCGCGAGTCGCTGGGACACCAGCGTGCGGACGGTCCCGGCACTGGTCAGTCTCTCGACGTCGGCGGTCGCCACCGCACCGCCGAGCGCCAGGAGGTCCAGGGCCTTGCGCTGGGGCTCGGGCATGGGGGCGAGGATCGACGCGACTAGGTCCGCCATCGGCCCGGCGACCGGGTGCTTCGTCGATGCAGGATTCCATCCGGCGGTATCGACGGCACGCACCCTGCCCGATGTGGTGTGCCCGAGCACCGCGTTCAGGAGCATCGGATTGCCGCCCGTGGCCTGCTGGAGGTGGTGTACGGCCCGACCTCCCAGCGGAGCTTCTCCCAGGGCGGATTCCGCCACTGCGCCCATGCTGGCGGCAGGAAGCGGCTCGAGATGCAACCGTTCGAGGTAGCCTTCGTTGGCGAAGCTGTAGAGCCCGCTGGACTCGGACAGTGAGTAATCGGCGAACGCGACGACCCGGATGGCCCCGGTGACGACGAGCTGGGTCAGCACATGCGCGCTCTCCTCGTCGAGGAACTGGGCATCATCCACCAAAACCTCGCCGGCTTGGCCGCCGTCGGAGCTGCGCAGCCGTTGCCGCACCGCCCGCAGCATCTGGATGGGATCAAGCAGGTCAGGCCCGGGAACCCCGCCCAGCAGTTCGCCGAGGGCTCCATAGGGCACGGCCCGCAGGGCATGGGTTGCGCGGATGACGTACCGTCGCCGTCCGCCGGAAGGGGCCGAGCGCTCGAGGGTGCGGAGGAGGTAGGACTTCCCCATTCCCCTCTCTCCGAACACCAGGACTCCGTGCCGGTTCTCCAGCCCCAGGACATCCTGCAGGGCGTCGACGACGGGTTGCCGACAAGGCAGCAGGTCATCGGTGCGCAGAAAGTTCATCGCACCCCGACCAGGATCAGGTCCACGAGTTCGCCCCTGGTCCGAAGGTGGAGCTTCGAGAAGATCTGGTAGAGGTGACCCTCCACCGTTCGCGCGGTGACGCCCATCGTCACGGCTATCGATTTGTTGTTCTCCCCGCGGGCCACGAGTTGGGCAACCTCGCGCTCGCGCTTGGTCAGACGTTCGAGCGCGACCCCCATCTGCAGGTCGGTGGTGTCCCCGAAGAGTCGGCCCGCCCGCCGCTGGACATCCCTCAGGACGCCGCGTGCATCGGAGAGCTGCGCCGCCTGGAGGGCCTGGGCGGCGCAGTCCCGCGCCAGCCCGCTGTCACCGGCGAGCTGGGCGCTCTCCATCGCCTGGGCGAAGAGTTCTGCATCTCCCGTATCGGCAGCCCTGCCATACAGCTCGCAGGCCGCCGCATAGACCCCCTCGATACCCGCGGCCGCGGCCGCCAGCGCACGCGCGGCACCTGTGTCACCTGCGCGGAGTTGCGCGAGCCGGTGCATCATCTCCAGCATCGGAGCGCCCTGCGCGTGGGCCGCGTCCGCGAGATCAGCGAACTTCGCGGCTGTCTCCATGCGCGATTCACGCACTCCTGGTGACGCCGACCGCAGGTGGCCGATCAGGGCGTTCACGGTCCACGGCGTCGACTGCGCGGCTGCCTGCGGGAAATAGCCGATGACTGCGCCCGCCGCGTCGGTGTCGGCGGGAGTGCTCGCGAGTGCCGCCGTCACCAGTGGGAGGAGGCAGTAGGCATCCTTGAGCACGAGCTGCTGCGCCACGGGGAGGAGCAGCGCCCGTGCCTGGTCCGGCCGGCCCTTGAGGGCCTCACGGACTCCCGCGATGATGTCCTCGATCGAATCACGGGTGACGGAGGAAGGGTGTGTCCCGATGTCCTGGCCGGCGTCCGACACCGGCCCACCCGCAGTGCCCCCGGCATCGAGGGCGACGGCGATACGCAGACGGGTGGCGTCGCGCACCTCTCGGCTGATCGACGGGGATCCGAGGCCGGCCCCCATGGAGCGGGCCAACCCGTCGGCGGCGAGTTGCTGATCGGTCATGGCGAGCGCCTCGCACAGCAGTCCGTCGCCAAGCGCCTCCTGGTCCTGGGTCCACCCGGTCCGGTCCGCGCCCTGCAGGAGTTTCGCGACCATCTGGTAATTCCCGCCGAATGAACCATCCTCGGCGCGCGTGAGGGTCACATCGGCGCGATGCTCCAGAAACTGCTGCGGTACGAGGCCACGCGCGGCTCCGGGCTGCCGCTCGGCAAGGGCTATGCGCCGCTCCGCGTCGTCGAGCAGTGCCGTCCGTTGTGCGGGAGCACTGCCGACGAGCCGCAGTGCGCGGCAACGCAGGATGAGAAGGCGGACTGCTGCCGGGATGGGAGCGCTGTCCGCTGCCACCAGGGCGTGCCCCTTAGCCAGCAGGGCCTCGGCTTCACCTCCGTGCCCGACGGCGAGCGCCGCGTGGGCCGCCTCGAGGATGCGCTCGAGGTCCTGATCGTCGGGGTGCAGGTCGATCCAGAAGTGTGCGCGGTCATCAAGACCGAGGAAGATGCACCGCCTCGCCGCCGCCAGGGTCAGGTCTTCCGGGACCGGAAAGCCTGCAGCGAGCAGCCATTCGGCGTGCATCATCGGATCGAGGCCGGCGGGATCGAAGGCATCGGTGGGCTGGCCGGCCAGCAGCGTGTACAGCGCCGCCGCCTCGTCCGTCGTCGTCTGCTCCCGCACGGCGGCGGCGAAAAGCCCGGAGGCAAGGGACACGGTGGTAACTCCCCCGCTGTTCCCCAGCACGATCAGGGACTGCAGGGCGTCGAGGTGCGCGGCTGCCTCTCCTGATCGGGCCGATGCTCCTGGTCCTGCTGCGGTGGTGACCGGTGCACCCGATAAATCGCGTGTGAGGCCTGCGAGGTGCCGGACCGCTCCGGCGGGAAGCGAGCCGGCGTAGGCGAGTGCGCGCACTATCTGCAGTTCCTGGTCCTGGAGTGCCCCGAGCGTCGAACGGGCCTTGGCATGGACCGGCGACGGGACGAGGCTCTGACCGGACGCGGCGACCCAGGTCCCCTCCTGGACGCGTAGTCCCGACATCGACAGTTCCTCGAGAGCGGCGTAGAGGTAGCGGGCGTTGCCCTCACTGGAGCGCCACAGCACCTCGACGGCTTCCCAGGACACGGGGGCGTCGAGCGCCGCCTCGGCGATGGCACGGATCTGCGTCCGCGTCAGGCACGGGAGGTCGAAGCGCTCCAGGTCTCCCTCACGCCACAGGTCCGCGAAGCAATCGTCCATCAGCCTGAGCGCTTTGGAAGCGATGAGTACCGACGCCACTCCGGCCATCACGAGCCGGCTGATGATCATGGCCGATTCGTGATCGAGACACGCGGCGTTGTCGATCGCCAGGACGATGGGCCTGCCGTTGGACTGCTCCTCCAGGAGGGCGCGAATCCCCTGGAGGATGGTCAGCGGGTGCCCGGTCTGTTCGGTTTCCAGCTCGGCGAGCAGGAAGGCGATGGCCCTGTAGGGCTCGGAGGAAGCCCGCTTGGAGGCCCAGATCCGCACGACGTGATGAGTCTGTGAGGCACGGTGCGCGACAGTGCGCAGGATGGCTGTCTTACCGCTCCCCTCGTCGCCCAGCAGCACGGCTCCGATCCTGTCCGGCGACCTGATGCGCTTCAGGACACTCTCGACGAGTTGCTCCCGTGTGGCGAGGAATGCCTGCTCTCCCCCGGCTGCCGAGGGGCCGCTGAACAGGGGCCTACCCGTGCTGATAAGACCGTGCGTTTGAGATACCACTGTGATCGTCGTCCTGTTCCCCAAATGATGCAGCTAAAGACCTGTTCCCACCCTAGGAATCCAGGCCGCAGCAAACACGAGTGGAAGCTACGGAGGGTAGGAACAGAGCTACTCGCTTAACCCCTGCGGTCATCTCGAGCGCTACCTGAAATGGACGACGACGACTACGCGCCCTTGCAACCCCAGGATCAGCCGCCGGCACCGGAGTGCCCCCAGTTCCCGGGCCGGATGGGTAGTTTCCCCTGCCAGGGCAAGTGCCCACGCGCGTAAGCCTGCCGCAGAGCGCGCAGTAGACGCGTGAAACCTACTCGTGCTGTGCCCGCCACGACCACCTGTACTGGAAGTGCTATGTCACCGATCGGCGAAGGGTCACAATGTTGGTTCGTACGGCATCCATGGGAAGCATGCGCCCGAAAGTCCGGCAAGCGCTCCGGCACGCAGGATCGGCGGCCTCGTGAAGATCGTCCTGGTCACCGAAGGAACCTATCCGATCGTCACCGGCGGCGTCAGCACCTGGTGTGACCAGCTCATCGGGGGAATGCCCGAGCACGAATTCGACGTCGTCGCGCTGACCGGGAGCGGTGTTACCAAGCTCGCCTGGGACCTGCCGTCCAATGTGCAGGCCGTACGCATGATTCCGGTGTGGGGGCCGCCTGCTTCTGCGCTCCGCCCCGGTTCCCGACGCCGAGCCTGGGTCGATTCGACGCAGCACGCTCTCACCCAGCTCTGGGATGCCGCGCTCGGCCCGGACAGTGGCGATCCGGTAGGGCGGACGGCCGACGCACTCCAGCAGCTCGTGGGCATCAGCGACAGGATCGGGCTGGCCCGCTCACTGTCCACACGCGGATCCGTGGCTCCCATCCTCGCCGCCTGGGAGCGCCACGCCCGGACGTCGGGAGAGGCACCGATGTCCGTTGCTGACGCGGTCATGGCTGCCGGCATCGTGGACCGCGCGCTGGCCCTCATCGACCATGAACTGGGGACTGCCGATGTGGTCCATGCATCCAGCAACGGGCCCTCGTCCCTGCTTGCACTGGCGCACTCGTGGCGGCACGGCACCCCCATCCTGTTGACCGAACACGGCGTCTACCTGCGGGAGCGGTACCTGGCACTTCACGGCGCGAAGCTGTCCTGGCCGGTGCGCCGCGCGGTGACGGCATTCCTGCGGCGACTGTGCGAGGTGGTGCACGTCCACGCACTGATGATCCTGCCGGTCAACCAGTTCAACGCCCGGTGGGAGCGGAAACTCGGTGCCGCCCCGGAGAAGATCCACACCATCCCCAACGGCGTCGATCCCGGAAAGTTCGAACCCATCACCGGCGAGCCGGTACTTCCGACAATCAGCTTCGTCGGCCGGATCGACCCGCTCAAGGACCTGGAAACGCTACTGTCCGCCTTCGCGGTGGTCCGCGATCGCATCCCGAATGCCCAACTGCGCATCTTCGGTCCGACTCCTGCCGAGAACGCTGCCTACAAGACACGGCTCGTGGAGCTGGCTGCCGCGCTCGGAGTCTCCGGTGCCGTCCACTGGGAGGGCCCCAGCAAGGGGAGCCGACCGGCGATCGAGGCCGGTCATGTGGTGGCTCTGTCGAGCGTCTCGGAAGGGCTGCCGTTCACCCTTATCGAATCGATGATGTGCGGCCGCGCCACGGTCAACACCGACGTCGGAGGGGTGTCCGAATGCCTCGACGAGCAACAGACGACGGGCCTGCTGGTCGCGGCCCGTGACCACGTCGCGTTCGCGGACGCCTGCGTCACCTTGCTGTCCGACCACGTGTTGCGAGCCTCCATGGGTGCCGCTGCCCGCCGGCGAGCGCTGTCCCTGTTCACCCTGGAGCGATGCCTCGACCGTTATCGCGAGGCCTACATGGCTGCGCGGGACGGACGGCTGCTCGAGCACGAACCGAGCACGGCCGACGCCGTCATCCCCCGTGTGCCCTGGCTGACCGGTAGGCATGCACTCGAGTTGTCGGCATGAGCGCCGACAGCGTCATGATGCCGGCGTCGGGTGACTCTCTGCCGACCATCGGGAATGACCGCATCGCCTTCGATGCCGTCGACACGTACGAGGTCACTGCACGGCTCGAAGCTTCCGGCCTCAGCGACCGCACTGTCCGCCTGCGCAGCGGAGCAACGGACGTCTTCGCCTACGCGCAATCGCTCGACCGGTCGAGGGACCCCGCGCGGGCTCCGCTGACTCCGGGCGGTTGGTTGGCCCGGACCGATCTGCTCGAGGCTGTACGGCGGGGCATCGTCCTGATCCTGGGTGCCGTACTGGGCGGCCTCACCGCGACCGTTCTGGCCATCGACACCAACGCGATCCTCATCGCCGGCATCGGCGCCTGGATCATCGGCCAGTCCGTCTCGGGAATCGTCTGGGCACATGCAGGAACAGGCCAGGTGCACCGCGGTGTCGCCAGGGGTACCGGCGCCGCCCTGATCGTGGGGGCTGTCCTCGCCTGCTACCTCGCGGTGTCCCTGCTCCTTCCCACTCACCACGCGTCCACGGCCGTCCTCACCCTCGCGTGGTGCTGGTACTCCTGCGTCGTCTCGATGCTCGTGATCCTCGGTCGCTCCTGGTATCTGCTGACGGTGCTCGCCGGCGCCGTATCGGTGATGACCGTGGCACTGGTGCTGGGACGCGACGCCACGACTCCCGTCGTCGTGGCCGTGGCCCTCCTGGTCCTCGTCGCCGTCACCATCAACCTGGTCGCCGTCCTGCGCACCATCGATGAGCCGCACCTGCCCGGCCGGGGCGACGTGCGGGCCGCCCTCGCCCCGGCCGCGCAGGCGGGTTTCCTCGCCGCCGCACTGTCCATGGCGCTGACCCGGCTGCCGGACTGGGAAGGGACCGCACTCATCGTGGCCACCGTCGTCGCCGCAGCGGCCACCGATCCGGCCCTGGTGCTCATGCGCCAGCGGTTGGTGTGGTCCTCGCATCGCACGCCCTTGCTGACGCATGCCGCCCGGCACGCGTGGGTGTCCACGCTGGTGATGTCCACGGTGATCGTCGTCGTCTCCGCCGCCGTCTCCACCCTTGTGGTCATCTTCCTGGTCGAGGACGCCCGAGCGACGACGGTCATCGTCGCCGCGGCCTTCAGCTCCCTGGCGACGACGTCGACGACCCTCAGCGCGTTCGGCCTGCCGCGCGCGGGTGTACTTTTCGCCGGCGCGGCATGCCTGTCCGCAGCAGCGTGGCTGTCCCTGGGCGCCGTGCCCGCCATGCTCCTGGCGATCGTCTTCGTCACCGCGGGCAGTGCCATGCTCCTGGCGCGGGTGTCCGATCCCCGCGCCTACGCATGAGGAGGGCCCGCCTCGCGCTCCCGTGGTACGTGCATCCCGCCGAGGCCCCGCAGGACTGGGCGTGGCTCGCGGCACAGCGCCGGAACGTCTCCTTCGCCGTCCTCAATGTCCACAACGGTCCCGGCCAGGACGACGACGAGTACTACCCGGAGGCCATACCCACGCTGCGGGGCATCCGCATCCTCGGCTACGTCCCGGTCGACTACGGCAACCGGCCCGTGGCGGAGGTCACAGGCGATATCGCCCGGTGGCAACGGCTGTACAACGTGGACGGAATCATGCTGGACGAGCTTCCAGCTACGGCGCAGAGCCTTGCCCGGTGTGCACAGTACGCAGCCGCGGCGCGGGCTGCGAGCATCACGTTCCTGGCAGCGAATCCCGGTGTATTCCCCTCATTGGCTCACCTGAATCTCTTCGACGTCACCTCGGTCTTCGAAGGGACGGCCGAAGCCTACGCGGACTTCGAGCACCCGGCGTGGGCACGGGATGTGGCACCGTCCCGGCTGTGGCATCTGGTGTACGAGTGCGACCCGAACCAGCTGACCGCCCTCCACCGCGCCGCCCGCCATCGTGGTGCCGGGCACGTCTTCGTGACCGATCGATCTCTCCCCAACCCATGGCTGGGTCCGCCGGCCGTCGTCTCCGCGCGTCTCCTCGCCGAGCACCCCGGCCGCGTATGAAGGCGCGCCCCTGGTCCGTGGTTGCCGGCCTGGCTGTTGCCTTTGCGCTGGGCGCCTGTGGGACTCCGGACGACGGCGGGTCTCCGGCGGCCCGGGCCGTCCAGGCAGGCTCAGCCGACTCACGGTGGTCTCCGGCCCCTACGACCAGCTGGCAGTGGCAACTCAGTGGAGACCTCGACCTCGACGTGGATGCCGATGTCTTCGACGTCGACTACGAAAGGACGACGCGCGCTGAAGCCGAGGCGCTGAAGGACGATGGGCGACGACTGATCTGCTATCTCTCGGCCGGTTCGTTGGAGGACTTCCGGGCCGACGCCGGCGCCTTCCCGCCAGCCGTCCTGGGTGACGTCATGTCCGGCTGGCCGGACGAGCGGTGGCTCGACATCCGCCGCATGGACGTCCTCCTGCCGATCATGGCAGCACGGATGGATACCTGTGTCGCAAAGGGGTTCGACGCCGTCGAACCGGACAACGTGGACGGTTATCTGAATGCGACGGGCTTTCCGCTGACGGCAGCCGACCAGCTGGCATACAACCGGGCCGCCGCCGAGTTGGCCCACGCACGCGGATTGTCGGTCGCACTGAAGAACGACGTCGACCAGATCCCCGACCTCGTGGACGATTTCGACTTCGCCATCAACGAGGAATGCGTCCGGTATGCGGAATGCGGTCTGTATGAGCCCTTCACCGACGCCGGCAAGGCCGTTCTGCACGTCGAGTACCAAGGCTCGCTGAGCTTCTGCGCCGAGGCGGAGCGGAGGGGTTTCTCCTCGATGCTCAAGCCCCTGGACCTCGGGGCGTCTCGGCGGCCCTGCTGACGCAGGCGTCGCCTGGGCCAGCAGCGACTCCCAGAAGTGTTCCTACTTCGGTGGGTGTACCTTTTGCTGGGCTTCCAAGAGGCCGTCCCGGATCAGGAGCTCGACGGCGTCCGCGGCGTCGTCGAGCAGGAACGGCAGTTCCTTCTTCTCCACGGTGCTGAAGTCCTTGAGCACGAAGTCGGCCGGGTCCTGCCGACCGGGTGGTCGTCCGACGCCGACCCGGACACGGTAGTAGTCCTTGGTGCCGAGGGTCTTGCTGATGTCGCGAAGGCCGTTGTGCCCGCCCTCCCCCCCGCCGAGTTTGAGCTTGAGGGTATTGAAGGGGATGTCGATCTCGTCGTGCACGGCTATCACATGGTCGGGCGCGACGTCGTGGAAGCGCGCGAGCGCGGAGATCGGCCCGCCCGTGAGGTTCATGTACGTCAGGGGCTTGGCGAGAACGAGCCGCGGCCCGCCGATGCCGAGCCGGCCCTCGAGCGTGACGGCCTGAGCCTTCGACGAGGTGAAGCGACCGCCCACGCGGTCGGCCAGCAGGTCCAGGACCATCTGGCCGACGTTGTGCCGGTTGCCGCTGTAGCCGGGCCCGGGATTCCCGAGCCCGGCTACGAGCCAGGTGTCAGTGGACACCGGTTGCTTGCCTACTTCTCGTCGGCGTCGGTGATGACAGCGTCAGCGTCACCGTGAGCTGCCGTGGCACCCTCGGAGGTTCCTTCAGTGGCTGCGTCCGTCTCGTCACCCTCGCCGAGGTCCTGGACCGTGGGGGCCATGACGTTGACGATGAGCGTCTCGGGATCGGTGAGCAGCGTGACTCCCTCGGGGAGCACGATGTCCGAGGCGTAGACGTGCTCGCCGATGTTGTGGCCCTCGATGCTGACGGTGAGGGTCTCGGGCAGGTGCGTTGCCTCTGCCTCGACGAGGACCGTATTGGTCTCGAGGTTCGAGACAACGTCCGGCAGGGTCTCGCCCTCGACGTGGATGGCGACGTCTACCTGGACCTTCTCGCCGCGGCGAACGGTCAGGAGGTCGAGGTGCTCGACGATCCGCTTGAGCTGGTTGCGCTGGATGTCCTTGACCAGGGCCAGGTGGTCCTCGCCGTTGATGTCCAGCGTGAGCAGCGCGTTGGGCGTGCGCACGGCGAGGGTGGTCGCCTTCGAGGGCAACAGGATGTGGATGGCTTCGGCGCCGTGGCCGTAGATGACCGCGGGGATCATGTTGGCGCGGCGGGCCTGGCGGGCAGCGCCCTTGCCGAACTCGGTGCGGACGTGTGCTGCGAGCTTCTGCTCGGACATGGTTTCTCCTGGACGTTGAGGCTCTCCGCGGTCTGCGCGAGCACTGGGACGTTGCCGGGGCGGAAGGAACACGCGAGTGGGGCAGTTGTCTAGAAACCAGTTGAGTCACTAGCCACCGTCGATCACGGAGTCCGACCGGAAATACTGCAATCCGGCCCGCTCCCTCGCCTAGGCATCGCATTCAATACTACAGGACCGCTCACTGTCGGCTGTCCCTTCAGCTGGGGCAGGCCATAATGGGGCAACTCCGCCGTCAGCCGTCCGGCTCATTCCTCGAAGGACTTCCGCTGAGTAGTGCGCCGGTTCGTTCCCGCAAGTACAGGGCCGTTGGCGCCGCGCTGTGCGCAGTTTGACTTCTAGCGGTCGCGTTCATTGTGCTGTGGCCGACGCCGGTGGACCGCGCTAGGGGCGGCAGCCTCCGTCGCGGGCTCGAGGTTCTACATGCGCACGGATTACCCCCCTTCGTTACGTATGGCTGCATAAAATTCGCCGCGAACGTCTTGATGTTCGTCCCACTGGGTCTGTTCTGGTTAATTTTGGCTCCTCGGGGTTGGCGCTGGGTGGCACCATTGGCGGGCCTGACCCTTTCGCTCTTAATCGAGGGGACACAGGCGCTCCTGCTGCCCCAGCGGGTCGCGACGCCGGATGATCTAATCGCAAATACTCTCGGGGCGATGGGCGGCACACTGGCAGCCTGGACGCTGTTGAGGCGTCACCGGAACGGGACGCCCTAGGTCCATCCACTGTTCAGCCCTTCCCAGCTTGCGCACATCGGAGGTCTGCCCGAACCCACTAACGTCGTCCGCGGATCATTCCTTCGGTGAGGAGCATCAGCATGCGCATATCCATCATCGGCTGCGTGTACCTCGGCGCGTCCATGCAGGGTGCATGGCGAAGCTGGGCCACGACATCGTCGGCATCGATGTCGACGCATGGAAGGTCGACGAACTGCAGGCCGGCAGAATTCCCTTTTTCGAGCCAGGCCTCCCCCAGCCCATCGAGGAAGTACTGGCGACAGGCCGATTGGAATTCAGCCCCAACACCGCCGATGCCAAGGGATCGCAGGTCCACTTCGTCTGCGTTGGGACGCCGCAGAGGAAGGGCGGGTATGCAGCGAACATGCGCCACGTCGTCTCCGCATTCGCCTCCCTGCTGGACTCCTTGAAACCGGGCAACGTGGTGGTCGGCAAATCCACGGTCCCGGTGAGCAGCGCGGCCCGACTGGCAGACGCACTTGTTCTGCTGACGAAATGGGACGAGTACAGGGCGCTTACGCCCGAGTACCTTGGAGGGCTCGTTCAAACCAAAAACATCTTCGACGAACGAAACATCTTCGACAGCGGGCTCTGGCGTGCGGCGGAATGGGCCTACAAGGGCATCGGCAGGCCTTGAAGTAATCGATCACTACCGTATCGCCGCACGTCGCTCCCCGGTTCGGCAACATCCGGCAGGTAGGCTCAGTGGAAAGTCACCTTCACTGCTACAGGCACTGGTGCGCGAGGTGCAGTCTAGAGAATAAGAGGACATGACAACGGACATGCCATTCCGCATTCTTGCCGTTTGCACAGGCAACATCTGCCGATCCCCCATGGTCGAGCGCCTGCTACGAAGCGGATTCGCCAGCATGGCGGCTGGCAGATTCGAAATCTCTAGCGCGGGCACGGGAGCACTAGTAGGTTCTCCGATCGACGCACAGGTAGCCGGCTTGGTCCGCGTCTTTGGCGGCGAAACCGACAAGTTTCACGCCAGGCAACTCGACAAAAGCGTTCTTCAGGGTCAAGACCTCGTCCTTACCCTTACCCGCGAGCACCGGAGCAGGGTGGTCGAGATGGCCCCGTCGCTCCTCCGGAAGACCTTTACTCTGCGCGAGTTTGCGCGCCTGATCAGCCCATTAGAGGGCGATGCATCATTGGATAGCCCTCACCGCTGGCGCGCGATTCTTCCAGCGGCTCAACGCAATCGTGCAATGCAGCCGACGGACGCAAGCAATGATGATGTGGTCGATCCCTACCGACGCCCGGACGAGGTTTACCAGCAGATGGTGCGTGAACTGGTGCCCGCGGTCCACACCCTGGTGCGCTGGGAGAACAGGCACAGGTGACCGCGGTGGGTGGCATACGAACAAAGGAAATCAGCAGGTTCGCGGGTCCGAAGGACCACCGCCAACGTGTATCGAGACGCGCCTGGGCAGGACCATCCGCTCAACGAAGAGTACTCTACTTTGACTCCGAACACTGATCGCGTTGAACAAGATGAATGGGGTATCAAGTGCGAATACTGTTCGTGACCACATACGACATGAGCGACCAAAGTCTAGGCGGCGCCAGCTGGGTTGATCGCCTACTTGTGACGCAGCTTCGGATCATGGGCGATTTACAAGTGATGACCATAGCTTCGAGCGATGTCGACAAGGACGTCCCGCTCGAAGTCTCGCGCAATATCGCCATGGCGGCTCGGACCCTGCAGCACATGCTCACCAAAGCAGAGCCTTACCAAGAAGCGAAATTTGTGTGGCATCGGAACTGGGCTGCAAAACGAAACCTCCTCATCGAAATGGCGTCACAAGCCGATTTAATTGTCTCCAGTCAATGGCCGGCTCTCCTCCTGACGAATGAAGCAGGTATTCGCCCGGACCTGCACTTTGCCCATAACGTAGATTGGGTGCTCTCAGAACTCTACGACCCCCTTCTGTTCCGCCTCCTGCAAAATGGTAAACGAATGAAGCTCCGCGAAATTGACCTTCTCGGCAATCCCTGCGCAGTCTTGGCCCTGTCAAAGAGTGACGTAGAAAGACTACGGTCAAACGGTATATTTGCTCACCATCTTGCGCTTGCGCCCGATGTTCTTGCAGGCCCTGCAACGCGGACCGGAAACCTCGGATTCATCGGGAAGATGTCTTGGCCGCCGAATAAGATGGCTGTCGACAACCTCCTAAACCGGGTACTTCCAGCTCTCAATGAGAAGAAAGAACAGCCCGCTGAAGTTGTTCTCGCCGGAAGAGGATCAGAAGCATATGCCCACCGACCGAATGTTCGAGCGCTCGGAATAGTCGACAGTGTCGATCACTTCTACAACTTAGTAGACCTCGTGGTCATACCCCGAACCGGAGAATCGACAGGCATAAGTGTGAAAATGCTTGAGGCCGCGAGTTACGGAAAGATGGTTGTAGCGCCAACGAAATTGATAACCGATGCCGGGCTTAGTCCATCGCGAGCAATTCCCGCCGACGATACAAATCAGATTGTCCGTAAAACAGATGCATGGTTGCGCGCGGATGCTAAGAACACCGGTCAACCCAAGCAGTCGAATTTATTCATAAACTCTGGCATGAAGACGCAGATTAAAGTCCTTCTAGGAGAACCCACCGTGAAAGGAAAAAGCGTCGGCCCAATAGCGAGCGTTTGGCGGGGCACTTTAGAAAGATGGATTCCTGACTTAGACAGCTTGATCAATCTTGCCTTCGACGGCAACGCCGGCGCTCGGGTTCAAACCGTTAACTTGCATCATATCTATTTGGCAATGAATCGAAGCGACTTCCGCCGCTCTATTGCTACCGCTGACTTCCTATCCGCAGATGGGTGGCCGATCGTGTCCAGCGTGAACCGCTCAAGCAGTCGACCAGTGCACCGAGTGACAGGGTCGGACTTCCTTGTTCGACTTCTATCGGACCCCCGGATCAAAAATACCAAAGTTGCAATAATTGGGGGCTCACAAACCTCCCATGAACTGATGGCTAGGCGCCTGTCAGAGGCAGGAGCAGCCTTGGTCTATAGCAACTTTGGCCGGAAAGAGGATTGGGACGTCGAAGAGATGACCAACGAACTGAGGAAGTCGAACCCGAGTATCACCTTGATAGCGGTAACGCCTCCTTTCGGAGACTTGATTGCCAACCGAATGAAGGAGTTTGACTCACCCGGATTTATGATAGGCATTGGCGGAGCGATCGAAATGCTTTTGGGGATACGCAAGAGGGCGCCTTTCGTGGTGCAGCGGATTCGACTCGAGTGGGCCTATAGACTTATTCAAGACCCGCGGCACCTCTTCAGGCGTTATGTCCTTCATTGCGGACCAGCATACCTTCGGCTGATATTACTTGTCCGGGAGACGAGACGTTATAGTGGGTAACTTCATGATCAACAAACGACTAATGCGCGCTACTCAGGCACATGCCGTCGGACGGCTGCGCGGTGCACTCGCTTTCCTTCCAACTGGGCGAATTCGCCTTGATGCCGGTTTTATTTATCGATTCCCAAAGCTGGATATATATGGAGATTTGATAATTGGAAAGCGATTTATCGTCATGTCAAGGATCGCCCCCGCAAGCTTCTCAGTGGCAGAGGGAGCGCGACTGCTAATCGCCGACGACGTTTTCATCAACCAAGGAACAAGAATTCACGCACAGGACAAGATCAGTATCGGAGCACGAACGGAAATTGCTGATTTCGTCGCCATATACGACACAAATTTTCATGCAGTCGCTCCTCTTGATCCAGTTATATGTTCTCCCGTTGCAATAGGTGACGATTGTTGGATTGGTGCCGGCGCGACAATATTGCCGGGCGTTACCCTGGGTCGAGGGTGCGTGGTCGCTGCAGGTTCAGTTGTGACTAAGAGCTTCGGGCAAGGGACGCTGGTCGGCGGTAACCCGGCTAAAGCCCTAAGAATATTTGAGGTTCCAGAATCCTTTCGCCGTAGAGGCGTCAACAGAAGTGAAGAAGACGTGGCCAGCCCACTGACCTCCACTGCCTCCGTAAAGACAGCCGAGAGTAAGAGTGCCTAGCGTGCACAAGCAACTAATACTTAGATCTTCGGGCCCGAGGCTAAGTACAACTGCAGGTTCGGGGCTAGGGATTCAGCCTAGGGTAGCGAATGGCCTCCAGAAACAGTCGATTCCTTTCTCCCTTCGTGTCCTAGCCGTATTACTCGCCCTAATCCCTCCAACATCGGGAACCCTGCGAGGATTGCTGCTGCCGGGACTCAAAGTTTCCGAAGTGATAATCGTCCTTGTAGCCGCTATCCTTCTGCTGAATTGGGGCGGCAAATGGAAAGTTGCAGATGGAGTGGGCCTCGCCCTTTTGTTCTTTGCTTTCACTTCCGTCGTACTTACACTGGTAAATTATATTGATCGGCCGGGTTTGACGAACGATGCTCCGATAGCAATGGAGCTTGCATCAATCCCCCAGTTTTTTCTACTTTACTTAGTTGCATTCGCCTTCGGTCAGCAGAACATCAGTCCTCTCATCGTTCTAAAGTGGAACCTAATTTTCGCTGCTGCAGTAAGCATAATCGCCCTGGCTCAACTTTTCGACGTAGGTTCGGTTCGCGCGGTACTAGCAACACTTACCGGCAACCAAGAGATTCTCAATCCCCTCGCATGGAAGACGTATCGTGCCTCGGGCACATTTGTTAGTTGGCACGCACTTGGGATGTACCTCGCTGTCACGCTTGCGTTCTCAATCGTCGCTCTGTTTAAAGGGTTCCTAAACCGGTCAGAACGAAATAAAACCCTTGCTCTTTCTATCATTGTTCTGTGTGGGCTACTTAGCGCACTGACTGCTACGCCGATCCTACTTGCCGGAGTTCTATTGGTTTTTTATAGCTTGCGCTCGAAGGGAATCCTGTACACTCCGGCATTCATCTTAATTAGCCTTGCTGTAGTACTTGCTACTCCCCTCGGCTCACTCTTTTCTGAGCGGTTAGATGCACAATTTTCGCATTCAGGGGAGGGCATTGACTGGCTACCGCAGACCATTTCATACCGCCTCATGGTCTGGAGAAACGATTATTTACCCATAATCGAAGAGAATCTGCTATCCGGTTACGGCCCTTTGGGCTCCTCAGACTCAGGGATATTTCGATACACCGAGTCGATGTATATAACTCTTCTGATGGCTGGGGGCGTGCCGCTTCTTCTTGCCTATTGCTGCTTTACGCTTGTCGCATTCTTCAAGCTGAGAAGTATCAGCAAAATCGAGGGGGAGAGCAGGGAGGCTTCCTCCATCCGAGAGATCTCCAGAGTCTTGGTTTTGGTAATTCTATTCTTGGCGGGAGCCCAGTTCCTTCACCCCTACCTGATTGACGCAGGTGGGTCGCAACTGATCTACCTGGCGCTCGGTCTCACCCTTGGGGCATGGCACCGTCAACACCGTTACGTTACTCCAGGCACGAAGAGCCCGTCTTCGGTAGCGATCGGGCGTCGAGACGGCGAGGACAACCTCCTTGTTTAGGCGCTGACCTCACGAGATCGGACAAAACAGTTCGGGATGTCATTCAGGTCTTAGCGCCATCCGTTCGTCTTTACACCGCTGATAGAGGTTTCCTGCCTCGGACTATAGGCAGGAGGGAGAGTCTCTCCGTAGATACTTAACTACTGTTTCGCTGCTGCGTAGGTGCTGTCTCGTCTTATCCAAAAAAGGAATATCCCGTGCAGAGCACTGACCCATAATCTGCTACGCAGCTATGGCTATTTCAACCGAGTCCCATTGCCTCAGCAACGAGTTACGATCAACTGCGCCGAGTGTTGACAGGTAAGGGGCCGGACGACGCCAAAGCGTCCCCCTTGCAATCGCGCTATTCTTCACAGATAGGCCATCCGAGCCTTCAGCCGACACTTGTTCGCCTATTGTGGCGTCGTCCGCATCCTCCACTCGGCCTTCTGCGCGATTGGTGACGCGGTTGCACAGGTCTGCCAACAAAGGTTTCGTGATACCGCTTTAGATTGACTTTTACGACCGTCGGCGTTGTCTCGCCAGGGAGTATTGTGAGGGGTCCGAGTACTGAGCCCTCAATCGTCGGCGATGTAGAAAGAGGGTATTTGCCGACCGAGTATAACTGAAACGGCGCACCTCTCGTTCTCCCGGCTACTTCCGCCCGGCTACTTCGCCAGGCGCAGCACAGCGTTGCAGAAGGCCATCCTGAAGACGCCCTCCCTCGCGCTGGCGTCATATCGGCGTGGCTCAATTCCAGTAGCTTCACGACAAAGAGCCGTAGGCTAGACGCGATATTTGGAAGGAAACGTGATACTTTCTTGCTCCAGCTTGGTGCGGTTCGTCGGCGCTGGAGCCTGCATCAGGCGTAAGGTCTTCTCCGCCTAACTACGAATAAGCTTCAGGGCGGGTTCGTACTTGACGAACCCGCCCTCAAATCGGCATTCGGTGTCCTATATCAGCTTAGATGGTGGCTAGTGCTAGCGATGATCGACATCTGGCAAGCCACAAATAATGATTCTTCGACATCGCCTTGCTTAGAATGAACTGACGGTTTATTTGAGCGAGACGCGATCATCAAAGAAATCTAGATACTCTAGATGATCTCCCATGATCGCTTTCTGACCCGCTCAATTGAAGGTTGCGAAGTCATTCACTTCTCGTCTGATCGAACGGGCGATCCGATGGCCGTTCCGCGAATAGCCAATGGCAATTAGAACAATGACATCCTCAGATGACTCGATTTGTGCAGTCTGTCGAAGCGCGTCCGACTGCGCGTTATTCATCGACCAATTGAGCATGCACGTAGAAAGACCTAAGCCGTGCAAGGCCCAGACTAAGGTCATCGCAAACAAACCACCATCTATCCAGCGCTGGTTCCTCTCAGAGGGACCTAGGAACATGCCACGCCTTACAGTAACAATAGCAACTGCCGGAATAAACGAACGAAAGCCAGAGTTCCCGTTCTGATGCCGCAGTATTCGCTCAACGTCGTCGCTACCGGTGTAGAAGTGAACGCGCGCAGCCTGGCGATTACACACGGACGGAGTGGCCGAGGCCAGCTGTGCCGCTTGGCGTAGCGTAGATTCAGTAATCGATTTTCGAGGATCGAAGTTCCTGACGCTGCGCCTTGAGTTGAAGAAATCGCTAAGGGCGCCTGCCGTCAGAGGTTCATATTGAGTATCCGCGAGCGGACTAATGCTTTCGTCGATCTCACCATGTAGGTTCCATTGATCGAGAGCGTCAACTGCCCTCCTCGCTTGTGATGCGTATGGCTCGTCGGTCGCGACCGGCAGCAGCCAGGTTAGTCTCGCTTTCACTCCAGCACCGAACGGGCGCTTTGGAGCGTGTAGAGCGAGGCCTTTTTCTACTCGGTGATAATCTTTTGTAACCTGAGCTTCGAGGTTATCTCCGCTAGTGTTCCTGCGGGAATTGCTGTCTCGCTCGCCACTGGTCCTTTGATAGCGCCATCCGTCAACGAGGAACTCGCGAAGGGCAATCGCTTCGTCAAGGAGGACCAGCACATCGGACTGCATTTTGATCGGCATGACGCTTTTGAGCGTCGTTTTCAATTTAGAAACGTTCATCAGTCCCCCGATTGATCCCGGGAAGCTCGCTCAATGATTCGTCTCCAAGCGGTCTTTGCCGAGTTAGTATGAAATTCTGCTGCGCAAGCTCGGTACAGCGGGCTACGCTGCTTTCTAGTTTGGCTTCCTGTTCTACTGACCAGGCTTCTATCCGGTCCGTAAGATAGTCTGCGAAGCCAGGTTTGGGATTTACCACAAATTCGGGAGACGCAAAAAGATCCATCAACCCTTCAACCTTCCCTTGCGTAGCAAGTACATACGCTGGCTTACCGGACCGGAGTGCCATGATCGCTAGGTGCATACGCCCGGTGACAACGGTATGGACCCTGCTTACAAGCCAGCTGACTTCTTGCGGGCTAAGTTGCCGGTCAACAAATAGGATATCGTCGTCCCATAGCCCCTCATTTTTGATCCGCCGGCTCACCCCCCGATCGTCGTCCCCAGTTCGGATGACGTGCGGAAGAACGATTACCGCCAGGCCTCGCAACCGCGCCCACCTGATAAGCCTCGAGTAGTCGTCATCCAAGTTGACGGTCCGATTGATTAATCCGGAGAAATTTAGAATGATAGTTGGGCGACTCTTTCTTGGTGCGAGCCATAGGGCAATATCTGCGGCCTCTGCAGCTTGGGTCGCTGCGAAAACCAAGTCTGCACCCTGTACAGCACGGTCGATACCGCGCTTGTGCATTCTCTGAAGCGAGATTGGGTCGCGGACAATGAGACGGGCGTGGACGCTCGCTTTTCTCATCGCCCGAACTACGAGCTCGTCGGCCGATTCTTTCCAGCTGAAGCCCAAAACTTGAGAAGGCACACCCACAATTCGAGCTAGGTTCAGCATTGAGATACGCAGCATCGATATACGGCGGGAATAGCCACCGTCCATAATGTCAGCTCCCACTACACTCAGTGTAGAGGATTGTACTAGGCATCGAAGTAAAATAATCCGCGCTCTAATGCGCCCAGCAACTGAGAAAAGTTGAGGTATTTCTAGGACTTGAACGCGATCTTGAGCGGTCGGTCTAATTGTCAGGTCACCAAGTCGGGCCAGCACGACGGTGACGGTGCCAGGAACGTTGTCGAGGAACGCGTCCAACATCGCTTGGTCTCCGATGTTGCCTCTGCCGAGTGGCGGTATCAACAAGTGTCCCTGGGCTTCGCTGTTCCGCCTTCCGTTGGACAACACGGCGAGGGGAACCCCCACGAGGACGTCCACGGCGCTTGATGCAGTTAGATACCAAGGCGATCCAACAACTCTTCCCGCAAGCTTCTTCAGTGTCTGTTTCATCGAACGTGACTCTACCTTCGACCGCTGTTACTGGTGGGACCTTGGCCGTGATGCGCATTCGGCCTATCGTGCGGCTCGAGGCAGGCGTTGGTGTGGTCTGGCAACCTCGCCGGGCCGCGTACGATATCCAGCGGCAGAGTTGTGCAAGTGGCGGCACGGGCCTCGTCTCAAGCGCGATCGCCGGCTGCTATTGGGCCGCAACTCACGGAAGCGCGTACTCGATCGATTCTCTTTAGAGACAAGGATGCAGTAGGTGTCTTCAAGGTTCAGGTTGTTAGGCTTTCTGACCTTGCCGTTGCTGTCGGCCCTCTCTCCTCTCATACTCCTACCGGTTGTGGCTCGTGTAGGAGGGGCCTCAGGCTGGGCCAGTTTTACAACAGCGCAAGCCATTGGGACAGCCGCTGGCGTGCTCATCTCGTATGGCTGGTACATCGTCGGTCCGCCTCGAATTGTAGCTTCTGCCCCAAGTGAACATGCAGCAATCTATTCAGAATCGCTCCGCTGCAAGCTTGCACTATCGGCCGTTTTACTACCTCTCGCTTCTGTCTTGGCCGCTCGTCTCGCCGCCGAGGGCTTCGGCCCCATAGCGGTCGCGACATGCATCGCCTCGGCTGTCTTATACGGCTTCACATTTACTTGGTATCAAGTCGGATTGGGAAACCCTAAGCCAATCGCACTGTATGAAACCCTCCCTCGTTTAGCAGGAACTTGCGTGGCTGTAGTGACAATCATTTGGAGCGGCGATCTTGTGCACTACGGCCTCATCATGACGGTAGTCAGTCTCACTTCCATTGCCATGTTCCATCGAAAAACTTTCCAGCGCACGTTCATTTTTCTCGAGCCTCCGGCACGTCCCCTAGTATCGGCGCTACGATTCGGCTTCCCTGCGGCGATCGTCGCGACGGTGAGCTTAGGTTTTAGCGCTCTCCCACTTCCCCTCGTTTCGGCAACACAATCGCTCGTTGAGACCGGTCAATTCGCATCGGCGCAGAAATTGTACGTTTATGGCTTGATTGTTGTTACCTCGACAATGGACGCGGTTCAGGCATGGGCATTAAAGGGCGACGCCGCGGATCGTGAAGCACGCACTGCGCGGGTATCGGTAGTTATGGGACTAGTAGGAATAGCTGGCGCCTTAGTGTTCGCCTTCGGAGGCACCGGTCTCACAACACTTTTATTCGGGAGCGAGGTGGCGGCTCACCGGGACGTCAACCTCGGATTCGCGCTTGCTTACCTCGCTAGCAGCATTGCGACTGTTGCTGTTCGACTTGTGCTAATACCCGAAGGTCTGTCGAAAATTGTGCTTCGCAACAATATCGTGGCGGTGGTGGGTGGTATAGCCCTCATGCTGGTTGGAGCGGCAACTCTAGGGATCGCTGGAGTGGGGCTAGGTTTGGGCACTGGTCAATGCGTTTACTGCGTGCTCAATTGGATGTCTGTTCGGGGTTACCGTCGCCGTTAGGCCCCAACATGCGCTACACGGCTCACTCCAACTCCGGCGTCAGATTTGTTGCAGGTGAAGGAGGGCCGACGAGCCTGCGCTCCTCCAGATGGGACATCACCTTTGAGCGTGGCGGAACCTCGCTCCAGGAGGCTTAGACTGTGACGGGACGTGTGGGTTCTCTACGCCGGCTGGTCCGACGATGTAAACATAAGCCAAACGTGTCTTGAGCGCGAGCGGCCTAGCTATAGGGAAGGCCGAAACGTTGGAGCTGAGTGACTACCTACGCATTCTGCGGCGCAGTTGGCTGCTGATCACTGTCTGTGCCGTCGTTGGCCTCCTAATAGGAGGCGCGGCGTCTCTCGCTATTCGGCCCACTTACACTGCCCAAACCAAGCTCTTCGTTGCGACGCAGAGTTCAGGCAGCGTGCAGGATCTGCAGCAGGGCAACACATTCACACAGGCTCGCGTTCAGTCATACGTAGAGACGGTGACAGAGCCGCTGGTGTTGCAACCCGTGGTCGAGTCGCTGGGACTCGAGATAACAGCAGAACAGCTGGCTGGAAAGGTTAGCGCCACTGCGGATCTAAATACGGTCATAATTTCGATTTCAGTAGAGGACACCTCTCCCGTCCAAGCTGCCGCAATCGCACAGGCCACTGCGGATAGCCTTGTGCAATCGGTCGGCAGCCTCGAGAGCCCCGCTGAGGGACGCAGCTCGCCTGTGAACTTGACGGTCATCACACCCGCGACTGCACCCTCGCAGCCCTCGGCCCCGAACACGCGTCTGAATCTCGCCCTGGGTCTGCTTGTTGGGCTCGCGCTCGGAGTTGGTGCGGCTGTGTTGCGCACAACGCTGGATACCCGGGTTCGTGGGGAATCTGACTTGCGCCGCATCAGCGACGCCCCTCTTCTTGGCGGCATTTCCTTTGATGTGGATGCACAGAAAAAGCCTCTGCTCACTCAAGCTCCGGCACAAAGTCCGCGCGCCGAGTCTTTCCGACAAATTCGCACCAATCTCCAGTTCGCCCACGTCAGCCACAAGTCCAAGGCTGTGCTGATCACTTCTTCGCTTCCTGGTGAGGGAAAGAGCACCACTGCAACCAACCTCGCCATCGCCATCGCTCAGTCCGGCCAGTCGGTAGTCCTAGTGGACGCAGACCTCCGGCGTCCGCGGGTGGACGAGTACCTTGGACTTGAACGCAACGCTGGCCTCACTACCGCACTCATCGGCCGAGCGGACGTCGAAGATCTCCTGCAGCCTTGGGGCACCGAGGAGCTCTACATCCTCACCGCTGGCCAGATTCCACCGAATCCGAGCGAGCTGCTTGGGTCAGATGCCATGAAGCAGTTGATCACTAAGCTTGAGCAGAAGTTTGATGCTGTAATCATCGACGCACCTCCACTGCTTCCTGTTACCGATGCCGCAGTTCTTGCGCAAGAAGTCGGTGGCGTGGTGCTGGTGGTGGGATCGTCCAAGGTGAGGCTACCCGACCTGCAAAAGGCGCTAGGAAATCTCAACATGGTGGACGCTGATTTGCTCGGCGTCGTGTTCAATCTGCTACCGAGCAAAGGCCCGGACGCCTATGCCTATAGTTACTATTCGTATGGCTCAACAGAGGCTTCCTCCATGAAGAAAGCGCCCGTGCGCGCGAGCGGTCCATCAAAAAACAATGGATCCGACTTCGATGAGCAAATTTTCGGCGTCCGGTCTCAGACAAGCAAGTAGCACGCCGGGCTTTCCGGCGCTGGGTTAGACTGTGTGGGGAACTGGTGTCGACGATAAAACAGAATGTCGGGTGGGCTCAGCGTTATGGCCGCAAATTAGCAATAGTAGATGCCGCAGTAGTCCTGTGGGCGACAGTCGGTGCGCTAATCATTCGGTTCGGAGTGCCTGAAACTGAGCGACTCAGTGCTCGTGGCCAGCCTTATGTAGTTTTGTCGCTTGTCCTTGCTGCTGGATGGTGGGCCGTGCTATCGCTGCGGGGCAGTCGCGAACCAACCGTCCTGGGACACGGCGCTGAGGAGTACAAGCGTGTCGTCAGCGCTTCTCTCATTCTCTTCGGCATCGTAGCCATCGTCAGCTACGCCCTTCAGCTCGATACTGCCCGAGGCTATGTTGGCGTCGCGCTTCCTGCCGGATTGATCATGCTTCTGCTCTCCCGCGTCATTGTGCGACGACTACTTCACATCGAACGTGCCCACGGCAAGAGTTCACTGCGTGTATTGGTCATCGGGAGCACAAGTGGGGTTCAGCATCTTTCCGACTCCCTCCGAGCTCAACCAATGGCCGGCTACATTCCCGTCGGCGCTTACCTACCCGGCGTAGAGACGGAAGGGAGTACGGCCCGAACTTTAGATCTACCCATTGTCGGAAGGGCAACCAATGCAGACGACATTGTTGCGGATATCAAGGTCTTCAGCCCCGATGCGGTCGCGCTTTCAAGCAGTATGCAACTGGCACCTGAGACCATCAGGGCGCTTGGATGGGCGCTTGCAGATCTGAATATCCGCCTCATTCTGGCTCCTGCGCTAACAGATGTCGCCGGGCCACGCATCCATACCCAGCCCGTAGCCGGTTTGCCCCTGATTCATGTCTCCACACCGAATCTTGAGAAAGGCCAGCGCTTCATCAAGCGCACCATGGACATTTTTGGTGCTGGAATCCTGATTGTTGCCTTCTCGCCTCTTCTCGCCCTGCTCGCGCTACTCGTACGGTTTGATTCACAGGGTCCGGTGCTGTTCCGCCAGGAACGGGTAGGCACAGCTGGTGAACACTTCAGAATGTTCAAGTTTCGATCTATGGTGGTAGACGCCGAATCGCGGCTGGAACAGCTCAGGGCGAACCACGAGGGCAACGAAGTCCTGTTCAAGTTGATAAACGATCCGCGGATCACACGGGTGGGTCGAGTGTTGCGTAAGTTCAGCCTTGACGAGTTGCCGCAGCTGTTCAATGTTCTCGGAGGTTCGATGTCCTTGGTTGGACCCCGGCCACCCTTAGCGGCAGAAGTCGAGCGCTATGACATTCGCGCCCACCGCCGACTCCTCGTTCGCCCGGGTATGACGGGATTGTGGCAGGTCAGCGGCCGGTCGCTGCTTTCCTGGGACGAGACGGTACGCCTCGATCTCTACTACGTTGAGAACTGGTCCTTCCTGGGCGACCTGACCATTCTGTTACGGACATTCAAGGCCGTGCTCGGACGCCACGGCGCCTTCTAATAGCCTCGCCACGCAAACTGATTAAGGATTCGCCCGAATGACTGACGGACACTCGACGAGCCCCGAGATGACACGAGCGGGCGCAGCGCAGACTCTTCGCCGACGATTTCGTACAACGAGGGGAGAGGGCGGAAATCGCATTCGCTTGCTGCTGGTGTTTGCCGCAGTTGCGTTGGTTCTGCTTGTCGCCGCGGGCGGTTGGCTCGCTCACCGCGCGCAGCAGGTCCGCAGCAACCTTGAAAGCAGCATGACTTTGCTGCCCGAGTTGCGGGCGGCTGTTGTCGATCGGGATACGGAGCGCGCTAGCGCGATGACAGCTCGATTGCAGGAGCACACGACCATGGCTCGAGCCGCAGGCGCGGATCCGCTGTGGAAAGCCGCTGGTCTCCTCCCCTTTGTTGGGCAGAACTTCAGCGCCGTTTCTGAGATGACGGTGTCTGCCGACGATGTCATCAGCCGAGCAGTCACACCCATGATCGATAAGTTTGCCACCTTGGACTGGGATTCGCTTATGCCCGTCGATGGGCGCATCGATACCGCTCCACTAGCAGAGATTGCACCGACGCTTTCTGCTGCCGCCAACACAGTGGAGCTGTCCTACGGTCGACTCGAGGGGCTCGATCAGTCAGAGTTGCTTCCGCAGATCGCGGGCCCATTGCAAGAGGCGGTCGAGGCCCTCGACGAGGTGCGAGGCCCCATCAGCAATGCCTCTCGCGCCAGCCATTTGCTGCCGTCCATGCTGGGCGCAGAGGGATTTCGCAACTATTTGGTGCTGGTGCAAAACAGTGCCGAGATCCGCGCGACAGGCGGCATCTCCGGTGCGCTGGCCGTTCTCACGGTCGAGGACGGGCGGATCTCCCTGACGGATCAGGGCAGCGCTTCCGAGCTGGGCAAGTTCGACCCACCCCTTGCAGCGGACCCGGAGCAGGAACAAATTTATTCCTCCCGCATGGCGTCGTTCATGCAGAGCGTCAACATCACGCCCGACTTCCCCACCGCCGCATCAACCGCCCAGCAGATGTGGGAAGACCGTCATCCGGAGTCCCGCATCGACGGAGTCATTGCGCTTGACCCCGTGGTCCTGGCGAACATCCTCTGGGCAACAGGACCGGTAGAGCTCGGTGACTTCGGCGATCCCGCTGTCGACGCGCTCCTCGCGGAAACGTCATTGCCGACTGCGCTCGACTCCACCAACGTGGTGCCGACCCTCCTGTCGGATGTGTATGCGCAGATCGAAGAGCCGGCGCTGCAGGACGAGTACTTCGCAGCTGTGGCCGGCAAGGTCTTCGGAGCGCTCACCGACGTGCAGGGCGACAGCACACAACTCATCGAGGCCCTGGTGACCAGTGCCGAGCAGGGCCGCCTGTACCTGTGGTCCGCCACCTCGGAGGAGCAGGACCTCCTGGCGGAGACCGACCTGGCGGGCGCCGCTCTTGGCCCTACAGTCGGCGGAGCCGCCTTCGGCGTGTATTTCAACGACGGCACCGGCGCGAAGATGGATTACTACGTTCGACGGACGGTGCAGCTCGTGAAAACCTGCCCGGGTGACGGCTACTCCCTGTATACCGTCAAGGTGACCCTGACGAATACGGCGCCGGCCGACGCTGCCACCAGCCTCCCTGAGTACGTCACCGGCGGCGGTGATTACGGAGTGGAACCCGGACGAGTGAAAACCAACACGGTCAGCTATGGCCCGGCGCAGTCCCTCCTGCAGCAAGCGAGGATCAACGGCGCCGATGTGCCCATCAGCTCCTTTGCCCACGGCAACCGGCCCGTCGGCATCCTCACCACAGAGCTCGGCCCCGGCGAGACCACCACTCTCGAGATGGACTTCTCGAAGGTGGTGCAGGACACCGAGCCGGTGGTCGACGTCACCCCCACTGTGCAGGACCCGGCGGACGTCCTCCTGCCGCCCGAGGGCCTGCAATCGTGCGGTTGATTCCGCGGGATTGAGGCTCCTGTGCTGGGCCGGGAGGTAAACAGTGTGTTACATCTCGGCCAGAAGCCTTCGTAGGCTTTCGCTACCTAGAGATCCTTGCTATTTTCTGAGTAGCCGAACTTCCTGATCCGCGTAGTACTTGGTCGCATTTCGAGTATCGTGACGTGTCCTATAAGGTGGCGGAAGTAGGCGCAGGGCATTTGGGGAACGAACGCCCGGTCACTTCACGTTTTTTCTCTCGTCTCAACACCTTTATGGGGAGCCCATCATGAACAAAATCGCCTCAGTCCTGGCCGTCGCCGGCACCCTGGCATTCCTTGGATCCGGTGCAGCGCAAGCCGCTCCCGTCTCTTCGCTTCGCTACGCCCCGGTGGAATCCGGCACCGTCAGCGATGGCACCATCGCTCCGGGCGAGTCCGTCGTCTTCGGTGGTGTCGATGGGTTCTTCGGTCCCTCCGAGCTCGTTACGATCACCGTCGACCGCACCGATGGCACGCCCTCCGCTGCTGGCTTTGGTGCCGGTGGAGCTGCCGCAGCACGTGGTGGTCTGATTATCCTGAACGCCGTCGTGCTCACCGACACCGTCACAACTAACGGAAACGGCAACTTCTCCTACCCGGTGACGCTTGAGGATGAAGGCGTTTACACGCTCACCGCGACGAACGCCGCGGGCAAGTCGATGTCGCAAACCGTCGTTGTCGACTCCGCTAACGCTGTCGGTGGCACCACCGGTACTTCCGGCGGATCGAAGTCGTCGGTCAAGGGCGGCCTCGCCAACACAGGTATGGATTCAGCAATGCTGCTCTGGGGCGCAGCCGGTATCGGCGCACTCGGCCTGGGCGCCGGCAGCATCGTGGTGGCTCGCCGCCGCTCCGCCGTAGCGTAATCCCCCGCAACATCCAGTACTGAGAAAGCCGGGCCGGAGCAACTGCTCCGGCCCGGCTTTTCTTGTCCTACATCTATGTGGCCTACATCAGGAGTCCCCTGTTAAACGGGAAGAGGCCAGCGGCAGCTGGGGACGGAGTCTTGGTCTCAGGAAGACTCCTATGCCGCTGGCCCCGATCCGGGACCCGCCATCATTCGGGTGAGGGCGCGAGCCCTGCTGTTGAAGCTTCATCGGTTCAACAAGTGCAACCCTACGCAAATCACAAGGACTGCTCACCAGTACTACCCACTCCAGTTTCACTGCACTACCACGGGGATGGATGGGTTCAACTACCTGTCCCCCCGCAGCGCCTACGTGCTCGGTCCTGACGAACGGTCAGCGGTCGTCGTCGTACGCTTCCATCTCGCCCGCCAGCTCGTCTCGCGCGGTGATGCCGAGCTTCCCGTAGATGCGGTACAGGTGCCCCTCCACCGTGCGCGTCGAGAGGACCAGCGCCCTCGCGATGGCACGGTTCGTCGCCCCGGCGGCGGCCAGCCTCGCGATCTCGCGTTCCCTGGAGGTCAGTTCGTGTGCGCTACGCAGGTCCCCCTCCTCTTGGGGCGGCAGGCCTTCGAGGAGGGACTGCCGGTGCCTCACGGCTCGCAGCGCCAGGCGCCGCAACCTGCTGTCGCCCTGCTGGTCGAACAGGCGCATGGCCCTGGCCGAAGCCGCCGCCGCGAGGGGGACCTTCTGCATGCGCTCCGCCTGGTCGGCAACCAGGAGCAGGGAATTGGCGTCGTCGTCGACCACTGCATGCGCGTAGCGGGAGAGGACCTGCGCCTCCGCGCCCTCGAACTGGTCCGCGAGCTCGGCCAGGCGCCAGGCCCGTGCCGTATCGCCGAGGACCAGGAGGAGTTCCAGGGTGTCCTTCTCGCAGGAGGGGTACGGAGCGGACTGCGCCGTCACGGCGACGCCCTCCAGACCGCTGAAGTTGCCGTCGGCTCCTCCCGTGCAGGCTGCGGCGAGGAACGCCCGCCCGAGCAGCAGCAGCGGGCGGCTACCGATGGAGGCCACCCCATCGAACTCCTGTTTATAGGCCCGCTTCGCGGGATAGTCCCCCAGTGAGTGTGCAGCCCAGGCTGCGACGCCCAGCGCGTACGGCAACAGCATCTCGCTGTCCACCTGACGCAGCGAGGCCAGGGCCGGCTGCAGGATGTGCAGTGCTGTCTGGAACCTCCCCCGGCGTACCTCGAGGACGGCCTCGAGCGCAGCCAGCGGACCGCTGAGGTAGTCCAGGCTCACCACGGGCCGCCGCCGGTACTCTTCGAGCGCATCGATGGCTACGGCGAACTCGCCGGTGTGGATCAGGGCGTTGACGTAGCGTGCGACGACGTGCGGGCGGAGATACTCGAGGTCCCCGTGCGAGCGGTTCACCGTGTCGAGCGCCGTCCTGATTTCCGCCAGCGCCGCGTCGGAGTGACCCAGACCGGCGTCGATCTCCCCCCGGAGCAGCAGGAGGAAGACCGGCAGTCGGGCGTCGGCCTCGGATACTGCTGCTGGGAGTTCGGCATCGACGGCGTCCACCGCGGTGCGGGCGACGGGGAATTCCCCTTCCAGGACCGACCCGAGCACGTGGAGCAGCCTCAGCGCATACGGCGCCGGCCCTGCGGCCGGCGTTGATGGGCCCGCGTCGTCACTCCCGGTGCCGGCCGAAGCCAGCTGCTCCATGCAGGCATCGGCGATCCCGTGGATGCCGCCCGGATCGTCGCCCCGCTGCACAGAGGCCAGAGCCTTGAGGGTAGCGGCGTCCGCTACGGTGGGTGGCCGGACAGCGCCGGACAGGACCTGATCGAGCAGGTCCACGGCAACGGCGTACTCACCGAGATTGACCCTGACCCGCGCCTCCTCCACGGCCCCGGCGTCGTCCTCTCCCCCGGCCCTGGCAGCGCTCGCGAACCGCAGGGCCGACTCCGGTTCGGACACGTGCGCCGCGGTGCGCGCCGCACCGAGAAGAACCGCGGACGGCACCATCACGCCGCAGTCGAGGGCCCAGTCGAGGTACTGCACCATGCCCTCGTGCAGGGCGGGCAGGACCACCTCGTCACCGAAGAGCAGATGCCGCAACTCGGCGCTCCGCCCGGCGGGCACGAGCGCCCGGATGACGCGCGCCAGGATGGGATGCGTGACCCGGACCGGACTCGTGGAGGAACCGAGGGTGCGCAGGAGCCCGCGCCGGAGGAGTTGCTGCGTCACGGCGTCCTCTTCGATGCCCGCGAGCTTCGCCTGGGTGATGCCGCCGCTGAGCGCGACGACCTCGTAGATGGTCCGCTCCTGCTCCGTCAGTCCCTGCAGCAGCGTCTTCGCCAGGTCCATCAGCTGGGGAACGGGCCGGTGGAAGCGCCCCGAGAGGCAGAACACCCCGTCGCGGTCGACCAGCTCAGCGGTGGCGGTGGCGTGATCGAGCAGCGCGCGCAGCATCAGGGGATTCCCGGCGCTCTGCCGCGCAAGGTAATGCTTTGCTCCCTGGGCCAGGCGCCCGCCCAGGATCGACTCGCAGAGTGTCTCCACCTCCGCATCGTTGAGCCCCTCAAGGTCAACCCGGCTGATGAATCCGTCCGTATAGAGGGAGAACAGGTCTCCCGAACGCGGCGGCATGCCATTGGAGAAGAGCACCACCTTGATGATGCGGGAGATCACGAGCTGGGTGAGGACATGGCTGCTGTCCTCGTCGAGGTAGTGGGCGTCATCGATGACGACGACGGCCTCCCGTCCCTCGGACGCCTGGCGGAAGAAGGCGACAAGCGCGCGCAGGGCGGGAAGGGAGGACTTGAGCGTCTGCGGCGTCGCATGCGTGAGGTAGGGGCCGAGGGATCCGTAGGGTACGTCTGCGAGGCTCGCGGACGCGCGGACCATGAAGACCTTCGTGTGCTGCGGATCGATGATGGACACGAGCCGCCGGGCGATCGCGCTCTTGCCCGTGCCGGCCTCGCCCACCACGAACGCGCCGTTCACATTCGGATTGGACAGTGTCCTGGCTATGGCGTCGATCGTGCTCTCGACGCCTACGAGGGGAACCCGACCGTCGTCGAGCATCATCAGAGCGGTGCCGGGAGAAGCTCCGCGAGCTGTGATCGCGAGGAGATGTGCAGCTTGGAGTAGATCTGGTACAGGTGGCCCTCGATGGTCCGGACGGACACGCACATGGACTCGGCGATCTCCCTGTTGGTGTAACCACCGACCGCCAGCTGGGCGATCTCCCCCTCACGCGGGGTGAGGCAGTCAGGCGGGGATGCGGGACCGCCGACACCCATCTCGCTGAGCACGCGCCGTGCCCTCTGCTGCACGTCGCGCACGGTGGATTTGTCACCGAGGGCGCGAGCTACGTTGAGGGCCGAGCGGGCTGCGTCACGACTGAATGCCTGGTCACCGACGGCCGCAGCCAGTTCCATGGCCTGCAGGATGACCTCGGCGTCACGACTGCCCACCCCCTTCGCGAACATCTCGCACAGGTGTCCGAAAGGACCCTGCACCCGCGCTGCCAGTTCGGACGATTCCGGCAGCGCCCCGCTGTTCCCGAGCCTGACCGAGCTCGTCAGGGCGGACAACCCGAAGAGCGAGGCACCGCGTTCCCTGTCGCTCCGTCCCAGCGCCTGCAACTGCTCTGCCGCTTCAGGTTTCGCCTCACGTAGCCCCAGGCTGAGCAGCTGCAGCTGGGTGGCCATCCGGCGCACCACCCAGGGCTCACCGGCTGCGGGTTCTGTGTCCCTCAGGAACGGGATCGCGGCCTTGATGTCATCCGCCATCGTGTAGCAAAACGCAATCGCGCTGGCCGCGAGCGGCAGCATCCGGTGCGGGTCGGCGACCCGCAGCTGGTCGAACGCCGGCCCCAGGACCACGAGCGCGTCCGCGGGCGTACCGTAGCGGCCGTGGGCGAGCCCTACCGCCAGTTGCACGGCGGAACCGTGGTAGATCGCCGCACTGTCCTTGCCGGTAAGGCGTAGCTCGCGGGAGCCCGGACCCCAGCAACCCGTTGCGCTGTAGACGGAAGCCAGGCGCAGGTACGCGATCTCCCTGGTTCGGTGGCTGATGTCCACCTCCCGCAGCCGGCCCGCGAGGGAATAGGCGAGTTGAAGCGCGTCCAGCTGGTTCTCCATCATCCCCCATGCCTCACACAGCAGCACGTCGCTGGAGATTCCCTGCTCGCTACTGAGGCGGATGGAGGATGCCTGCAGGGACAGCACGAGGTCCCGTGACTGGGCGAAGTTGCCCTGCAGGGACGCAACCTCCGCACGGACTATGACGATCTCGGCCTGGAGCCGGGCACGTTCGACGGCGTCGAGGCCGGCATCCGGCGCGAGTCGCTCCTCGGCGTCGACGAGAGTTTCCTCCACTCCGGCCTGGCCGAGGCGATTCCGCAGCGTGGCGTCTGCAAGGAGCAACGCTACGGCGTCCGTCACCGGCGCCTGGGCCATGAGCGGAGCAGCAGCCAGCACTGCGTCAGCAGCATCCGTGAAGCGGCCGATGAGGGTGAGCGCCCTGACCAGCTCGACTGCGGCTGCGGGCGACGACCGGTGCGCATCCTCCAGTTCGGCGTAGGCCGCGGCCTCCGAGTACCTTCCGGCGCGGTTGGCTGCCCGTGCGGCGGCAAGGGCGAGCGTGGCGGGTACCGGCCGGTGGCACCTCACCACCCACTCCGCATGTCGCTCGGGGTCGAGAAGGTGGCCGAACCCGGCGTCCTCGACCCAGCGCCCGTACAACTCGCCGGCACGCAGCGCGGAGAGAGACGCCGCCGTACCCGCGGCCATGACCGGATCCGTGAACTCCACGCACTCCTGCCTGCCGTGCCGCACGGCGAGCAGGCCGGCGGTCTGAAGGGCATCCACGTCGGTGCTGCTGGTGATCGCCTGCGCCACTGCAAGCGGCACCCGCCCTGCCAGCGCGGTGACGCGGGCTATGTCCTGCTGCGCGGCGGGCAGGTCCTGAAGGAGGAGCTGGGCCGCATCG
Organism: Arthrobacter sp. PL16; assembly: GCF_035985055.1. Classification (NCBI taxonomy): domain Bacteria; kingdom Bacillati; phylum Actinomycetota; class Actinomycetes; order Micrococcales; family Micrococcaceae; genus Arthrobacter; species Arthrobacter sp. PL16. The sequence continues at coordinate 170,700 of NZ_JAXCIC010000005.1, read as the reverse complement.
ATGATCTCGGTCGGCACGGGCGTGCTGCCCGGAAGGAGCACCCAGGAAGCGCCCTGCTGCACCAGCCGGCGTCCGCGCAGCGCACGTGTCGAGGCCTGCAGGAACCGCGCGTTGCCCCCACTCATCTCGTGCAGCAGGCGCAGTCCCTCGGAGCTCACGGGGCCCTCCAGCGCCGTCTCGACGAAGGCCCGGGCCTCCAGCGCGTTGAAGGGCTCCACGTCGAACCGCCTGAGCGAGCCGTCCCGCCACAGGGCTGCGAACAGGGGATCGGCCGCAGCGAAATCCTGGGCCGTCAGCAGCACGATGGCGGTCTCGCTGAGCACGAGTTGCCCGATCAGCGCAGCGGAGGACGGGTCGAGGTACTCGACGTTGTCGACGGCGAGAACCACCCGGCGGCCGCGCGCCTGCTGGTTGAGCAGGTCGGTCACGGCCCGGAGGACCATCACGGGATGCTCGACCACATCGGCCTCGAACTCCGACAGGAGGAAGTTCACCGGCCGGTACGCCTGGTGCCGGGACCCTTTCGACCCGCGGATGCGGAGGATGTAGTGGCTTTCCGCCCGAACTGACAGCACCTGCTGCATGACCGCGGTCTTGCCGACACCCGCGTGCCCCACGAGCACCGCACCGGCCGATCCTGCCGTTGCCAGCGCCTCCTCCACTGCGACGAGGAGGTCCTGCCGGCCCACGAAGGAGGGCGTATCGGGCAGGCGGTTCAGGTCGCCACCGCCTGATGCAGCACCAGTGCGAGACTGTGCAGTCGGTACGCTGAAGGCAGTCGCAGCCATGAGACCACTCCCTAGTTTCGAAGATCGAAGATCAAAGGTCGTTCGTCTTCGAGACTAGAAAGAGTTTCAGGAGCCTACACGAGTACCACTTACGGGAGTTCTACTCCACCTACTCGCATTTCACCCGAGTAGGTACCCTACGACTACTTGGAAACCCCGCAATTACTACTGGGTCCGCGCGTAGTCAGGAGTTGCCGTCGAACAGGCTGGTGACCGAACCGTCGTCGAACACCTCTCGGATGGCCCGCGCAATCAGGGGTGCGATCGAGAGCACCGTCAGTTGCGGGAAGCGCTTCTCCGAGGGTATCGGAAGCGTATTGGTCACGACGACCTCGCGTGCGCCCGATTCCGCGAGGCGGCGGGGTGCCGGATCCGAGAAGACGGCGTGCGTGGCGGCAATGATGACGTCCTTGGCGCCGGCGCTCTTGAGCACCTGCACGGCGCCCGAGATGGTGCCACCGGTGTCGATCATGTCATCGATCAGGACACAGGTACGGCCTACCACCTGGCCCACGACCTGCTTCGAGATGGCCTGGTTGGGGACGGTCAGGTTACGGCTCTTGTGCACGAAGGCGAGCGGTGCCCCACCGAGCCGCTCCGCCCACTGCTCGGCGACGCGCACCCTGCCGGTATCCGGGGACACGACAGTGACGTTGTCGGCGTCGACCCGTGACCGGATGTAGTCCGCCAGCAGCGGGATGGCCATGAGGTGGTCCACCGGCCCGTCGAAGAATCCCTGGATCTGGGAGGTGTGGAGATCCACGGACATGAGCCGGTTCGCGCCGGCGGTCTTGTAGAGGTCGGCGATGAGGCGCGCCGAGATGGGCTCGCGGCCGCGCCCCTTCTTGTCCTGGCGGGCGTAGGGGTAGAACGGCGACACCACCGTGATGCGCTTGGCCGAGGCCCTCTTGAGCGAATCCACCATGATGAGCTGTTCCATCAGCCAGTTGTTCAGGGGGGCGGGATGCGCCTGGATCACGAAGACGTCCGTGCCCCGGACACTCTCACCCGACCGCACATAGATCTCGCCGTTGGCGAAGTCATAGGCCGAGACCGGCAGCAGTTCCGTCCCCAGCCACGAGGCGATCTCCTCCGCCAGTTCGGGGTGGGCACGTCCTGATGCCAGGACCAACTTCTTCTCGCCGCGTGCCGTGATCTCGCTCATGCCTGGGTGCTCTCTTCCGTGGGGTTGCCCGAGGGCGTGTCGTTCGTGGAGGCTGCGCCTGCCGCCGTGGCGGACGCGGTGCCTGGTCGCTTTCCGGCCACCCAGTCGGCGATGTTCCGCTGGGGTGCCACATTCACTGCAAGCGCCCCGGCCGGGACATCCTGGCGCACCACGGCGCCGGCGCCGGTGTAGGCACCGTCGCCGACCGTCACCGGCGCCACGAAGACCGTGTTCGAGCTGGTGCGGACGTGGGATCCGATGACGGTGCGGTGCTTGTTGACGCCGTCGTAGTTCGCGGTGATGTTGCCACACCCGATGTTGGTGAATTCGCCGATCTCGGCGTCACCGGCGTAGCCGAGGTGGGACAGCTTCGAGCCGCGCCCGATGGTGACGTTCTTGGTCTCGTAGAACGCGCCGATCTTGCCGTCCTCGCCCAGGACCGTTCCGGGACGGAGGTAGGTGAAGGGCCCCACGCTGGCCCCGGCGCCGATGCGCGAGCCGCTTCCGTGCGTACGGACCACGTGGGCGTCTTCGCCGATGACGACGTCCGTGAGGGTGGTGTCCGGGCCGACCACCGCCCCCCGGGACACGAACGTCTCCCCATGGAGCTGCGTGCCCGGCAGCAGTGTCGTGTCCTCCTCGAGGACCACCGTCGCGTCGATCCAGGTGGTGGCCGGATCGATGATGCTCACCCCCGCCAGCATCCACTTCTCGACCAGGCGCCGGTTGAGTTCGACGCCGAGCGACGCGAGCTGGACGCGGTCGTTGGCGCCCTCGACCTGCCAGCGGTCCTCCTGCACGACGGCCGCCACACGGCCCCCTGCGGCCCGCGCGATGGCGACGACGTCGGTGAGGTACATCTCGCCCTGGGCGTTGGCCGAGCCGACCTGTGTCAGGGCGCTTCTCAGGACCGCGGCATCGAAGGCGTAGATGCCCGAATTGATCTCGCGGATGGCGCGCTGTTCCGCCGACGCGTCCTTGTGCTCCACGATCGCGACCACCGTCCCGTCCTCATGGCGCTGGATGCGCCCGTACCCCGTGGGGTCCTCGAGCACTGCGGTGAGGACGGAGACGGCATTCCCCTCGCCCTGGTGCACCGCCACCAGTTCCTGCAGGGTCTCCGGCGTGAGGAGGGGTACATCGCCGTACGTGACGACGACCGTTCCGCTGACCGCGCTCCCCAGACGCTCGTCGAGGCCGGCGAGTGCCACCTGGACGGCCCGCCCCGTACCCGGGACGTCGTCCTGGTCGAAGAGCACCGCAGCCGGATCGACGCTGGTCACGTGCTCGGCTACGCGCTCGCGCTCGTGGCGGACGACGACGGCGAGTTCCCGCGGCTGCACCGCCCGTGCTGCCTGCAGGGAGTGGCCGATCATGGAGACACCGCCGATGCGGTGAAGGATCTTCGGCGTACGCGACTTCATGCGCGTTCCCGCCCCGGCGGCGAGGACGATGACCGCGGCCGGCGCTTCGGTGTCCCTCAGGTGTGTGGTGGCAGTGGTTCCGACCTGGTTGCTCACGAAGAAGCGCTCCTACCTATAGGTGACCGGCGTGTGCGGCGGACGGGCCTGTCCGGCCGGCAATTCGCCGTTCCGCCCATAGGATTCGAACCTATACTCCACAGCTCCAAAGGCTGGGGTGCTGCCATTACACCAGGGCGGACCGCGACGACGCTCCGCTGGGTGGTGGAGCATGTGCGCACGGTTCTCTAGTTTGCCATGCTCGCGGAGGGTGGGCGACATCAGGCGCCCGCGATCCGGGTAGGGGCTAGATCAGAACCAGCACGACGGCTATGGCCATGACCAGCAGAACCGCAGACATCCACGACCGAGGCAGATCCGGCTCGTCATTGAAGCTCACAGGCAGCCGGGCTAGATTACGAGCATGCGTCCTCCCCGGCCAGCGATGTCCAACGCCGTTCCGCCTCCCGTGCTCAAGGAGGAGTCTCCTCCCCCTTCGGTCCGGAGGTCCGGCGGCCTCTGGCTCCTGGCAGTGGGCGTCGGGGTCGTGGCGCTCGTCCTCGCCTTCCTCGACCGTGAAGCGCTTCTCGACACTCTGGCGGAGACCGCCGCAACCATCGACAGCGGGGCGGATGCCGCCAGGCTGGACCAGGTAGCCCTGATCGCCCTGTGGGGAACCACGGGGGTCTTTGCCCTCGTGCTGCTGATCGAGGCGCTCCTGGTGCGGCCGCTCCTCCGTGGCCGAGGGTGGGCACGCTGGGCGCTCCTCGCGATGGTGGTCGCCGACGCAGGTGCCGTGCTGCTGGTCCTGGCGTTCCTAGGGGACGGTTCTGCAGGGTTCCAGCCCGCGCCCCACCTGGCAGTCGTCCACCTGGTGCTCGCCGTCGTGGCTCTTGTCCTCAGCCTGTTCCCGTCCGCTTCACGGTGGTTCAAGGAGCATGGGCGTCAGGCGCGAGCAGTCACGAAATAGCGGGAAGCGTCAACCCCGTGCCAACTCCCTGTCCTGTGTGCCCGAGCCGGCACGGACCACCAGTTCCTCGCAGGTGCGCACGACGACCTGGCACGCTTCCAGGGCTCCCCTGTCCGTCAGCGGATTCTCCGACAGCACCCTCCACCGGTGAAGTTTCCCGAGCGACGCGGCGCGAATGTCCTCGGGACCGGCGGCCGGCTCGAGGCCCAGGCGCTCCGGAGCACCTGTACCCGAGCCTCCGACGAGCCGCTCCGCCTCGCCCGCGGCCGGCACCGGCAGCGGCACCTGGCCCGAGCGCAGCGCCGACAGCAGCCTCAACTCGCTGATCTCGTGTGCATTGGCCTTGATCTTTTCGATGCCTGCCAGAACCGCACCACCGGAGTCCCTCGGATTGCTGTGGACCAACGCCTCGAGGCCCGTCAGCGCCGTCCGGACCCGCAGCGTCGAGGCGCGGGCGTCGAACTGCCGCGTCACGAGTGACATCAGGTTGTCGAGCCCACTGCGCCGGGCGAGCTCGTGTGCCAGCACCGTGGAATCCCTGATACCGCCGCGGACAAGCGCGGCTCCGAGGCGGAGTCCGAACATGCCGAAGCGGTCGAGGAGGCGTGCCGCTTCATCGGTGGGTATGCCGACGGCGCTGCTTCCCGCCACGAAGCGGTCGGCGGAGAGCAGCAGGCGTTCACGCTCCGTGTTGCCGAGCGCCGCCAGGGCCACGAAGGCTTCGTACTCCGCCTGCCGCAGCGTCCGCGAGCTCTGGGCGACCAGGCCTGCGATGGGCAGCACGTCCAGGACCAGTGACTTCAGCGACGGATCAGTGCGGTAGCGGTCAGCGATCCGGGAGGCAGAGATGAGGGAGTCGATGCGCCCTGCACCGACCTCGTCCGCCCGTGACAGGACCGCGAGCGCGTTCACGGTCCCGGCGTGGGCGGCGCTGGTATCCCGGAAGGCCTCGAGGAACTTCAGGTCGGAACTGTGGAGATGCCGCATCAGGTAGATGACCGCGTCCGCTTCGGACGGGGAATCCTCCGGGGTGAGGAACCGGGTGCTCCGCGCGGACACGTCAGCGGAGAGGGAGGCGATGCCCGGGGTGTCGATCAGGGTCATGGTGCGCAGGTTCTCGGCCGGCCACTCCACAACGAGCCGGGCTACGTCCTCGGCCCGCAACCCACCGAGGTCGAAGACGAGCCGCCCGTCAACCCTCGTCAGGGGAAGCAGCCGCGCCTCACCCTCCAGGGGATACAGCGTGATCCGGGGCGTCGCGGCGTGACGGTACCAGGTGATGATGCGGGTGCACTCCCCCGTATCGGTGGGAGCGATCTCCTCGCCGATGATCGCGTTGAGGAGCGTGGACTTGCCGGCCTTGACCATGCCCGCGACGGCGACGCGCAGCGGTTCCCGGAGGCGCTGGGCGTAGTCCTCGAGCTGCGTCCGCAGCGCCGGTTCGTCGTCGTACACCTGGATCGCGGCCTGGAGCAGGGCTTCGACGGCGCCGCTGTCCCTCATGTCCCTGCTGCGATCTCGTCCGGAGAACGTTGTGCGACCAGCACGGCCCCGGGGACGGGAAGGAGCGCCTTCGCCTGCGCGTGCACCTGGTCTATCCGGGCAAGTTCGGCTTTCAGCTGGACTACACGCTCGTCGCGCTGCTGGCGGTAGGTGGAGGCCGTCCGCTGGGCGGCAGCGACAGAATCGGCCAGCGACCGATGATGCTCCTCGGCGATATCACCGAAGTGGTCGCGGATCTCGCGCTGCACCAGGCGCAGCCGGTCCTTCAGTTGCTTCCCGACCTGGAAGACGACGTCGTCCATCTGTCGCCGGACAAGCGCCTTCGCCTCCGACTGACGGCGCTTCAGCCGGGCATCCTTGTCCTCCCGGTACGCCTTGCGGCCCAGTAGCAGTCCGGCGCCCACCGACAGTGGATTGATGAGGGACATGCCGATGATGCCGGTCAGCAACCCGAACATCAGCACGCCTCCGTAGGAACCGCGCATGCCGATCAACACCTTTCCTGCTGCGCTGACGTGTCCGGGGTCGAGGAAAGGTACCTCCTCGACCGGGGCGAGGACACCGTCCGTGCCGGACACCTCCAGGAGTGGCAGGGGCACGTTGTCCACCGCGAACAGTTCAGCCACCTGCTCGGCGAGCCAGTGCGAGCGTTCGTTCGTCCACACGAACGTGTCAGACACCGCGGAAGCGACCCGCTGCTCGAGCCACTCCGCGAACTGGTCCCAGACGGGCCCGGGGTCCCCTTCGTCGATAGCGGCCTCCGCCTCCCGCTGGATGGTCCGGAGCCGGTCACGGAGATCGTGCTCCATGTCCGAGATCAGGTCGGAAGCACCATCGTTCAGCGTGGTCTGCCAGCGTGAGGAACGCTTTCGCTGCTGGTCCGCCTTCTCCTTGGCCTCCTCCAACTCGGCCAGGAGCACAGGCACTCCCTCGGGGTGCTGCAGCGCCTGGAGTTCGGACTGCACCGACAGGCGCAGGTGCTCTGTCGTGGACAGCAGGTCCTGGGCCACGGAATTCCTGCGCAGCGCCTGGGCCTTGCCGACGACGTCGTTCCTGAGGTAGGCGATGAGTTCCGGGAAACCGGACTCGCGGTTCAACTCCGCATCACCGGTCTGGGCAGCGAACAGGCGGAGGTCCGAAGAAACCGGGATCAGCGGCGTGCTGTCCATGCCTGCAGTCGCGAGGTGGCCCCTGTCGAGGTCGGCGACGGCCCTCCACTGTGGGTAGAGATCGGTCTTGGAGAGCAGGCACGCCACATTCGGGACGATGCGCTGGGCCTGCTTCAGGAACCGCAGCTCCGGTTCGGTGTACTCCTGTGAGGCGTCCGACACCAGGAGCATGGCATCGGCCGTGGGCAGGGCGGTGAGGGTGGTCAGCGCGTGGGCCGATTCGAGGCCGCCGACGCCCGGGGAGTCGATGATCGAGAGGCCGTCGGCCAGGACCCGTCGAGGAAGGCGCACCTCGGCAGAGGCCAGGCCCTGCCGGTTCGAGGGGTTGCCCCGTTCCGACACGAAGCCTGCAATGTCCTCGAGTGCGATGGGCCGGCGCTCGACCGAGGAGGTGTCCTGGTCCGGACCCCCGTCCTTGTGGGGTATGAGGACCGAGGCGCTTGCCGGATCACCGAAGCTGACCAGGGTAGGTACGGAGGTCGCGATGTCATCATCCACAGGGCAGACCGGGGCATTGACAAGGGCATTGATCAGCTTGCTCTTGCCCTGCTTGAACTCCCCCACCACGATCACGCGCACATCCGGATTCGCCAGGCGTGCGAGCGTCTGCTCCAGCCTCTGGCGCAGGTCTGCCCGATCGCCGTTGGCAACCAGGCTGAGACCGCGGTTCACGAGCGTGATGAGATCGTTCATGTAGGACTCCCCGGTGAGTTGTTCTATGAGACCACAGGCAAGCCCAACGGGGAATCATCCCCGTTGGGCTTGCCTTCGTTGTGCTGCGATCAGAGCGACGAGTCGTCCACCGAGACATCGGTATCGACGACGACATCCAACTCGTTGTCGACGAAGATCGCCGATTCGTCGATGGAGGTGTATTCCACCGTCGTGTTGTCGGTCACGACCTCGTTGAACGAGTTCTCCAGCTCGACCTCGGCAACGATGGAGTTGTCGACCTCGTTGAACGAGTTTTCCAGCGCGACGTCGGTGTCGATGACAGTCGAGGTCTCGTTGAACGCGTCCTCGATCACGACGTCGGTGTTGAGCGAGTTGTCGGAGTTGAACGAGTCCTCGAGCTCCACGTCGATCTCGGTCGAGTTGTCGGTGTTGTCGGTGTTGAGCGAGTTCTCCAGTTCGACATCGATCTCAGTTTCGACCGAGTTGTCCGTGTTGTCCGTGTTGAAGGAATCGTCGACCTCCACGTCCACGTCCGTGTTGTCGGAGTTGTCGTTGAACGAGTCCTCGAGCTCCACGTCGATGTCTGTTTCGACCGAATTGTCCGAGTCGTCGTTGAACGAGTCCTCGATCGAATTGTCGGAGCGATCCGAGTTGTCGGAATTGTCGTTGTTCGAGTCTGTGGTGTTGCCGATCTCGACCTCCGCAGAGCCGCTCGCGTTGACCTTGGTGGAGCTGTCCTGCGAGTGGTCATCGGAGTTGTCGACGGAGTTGTCGACCTCGGCGTCGCCGTTCGCAGCAACCGCGTTGTTACCCGAAGCGACGTAGGCCTCGTTGTCGAACATCTGGCTGACGTCACCGTCGGCCCAGATGTTCTGGTTCACCGACTGGTCGGTGATCGTGTCCCGGTCATCCACGGACGAGGTGTAGGAGTAGTTGTTGACGACGTGCAGGAGCTGCTGGACAGCATTGCCGTGGTCGTTGTCGTCCCCACCGGTAGCTGGATTGCCCGGATTCGTCGTTCCGCCCCCGCCGCCCGGATTCGTCGTGTTGCCGCCGCCGCCCCCGCCGCCCGGATTCGTCGTGTTGCCGCCGCCGCCGCCGCCCGGAGTCGTCGTGCTGCCGCCGCCGGTTCCTGGCGTGTAGGCGCCGGGGGTGACATCGCCCGAGGAGTTTCCGCCGGTGTCGTACCTGCGGTCGAACGAGCTGTCGTTGTCACCGCCGAAGCTCACCGGAGCGTAATCCAGGACCACGGGCATGACGGCGTCGACGTCGTCCATGCAGACGTTGCTGAGGCCTGCCTGTGCGAGGGCCGCCTCCGGGTCGCTGATGAACTCGTTGGCCGCATCCGCGTCATGGAAGAGGTTCATGAGGAAGTCGAGGAGATCTGAGGCAAGAGTAGTCATGACATATTCCTTCGGTATCTGTTACGCCGGCTGCTCTGCCTGGCTTGTTCCAAACCTAGGAGCCCGGGGGCACCCGGTGCATCGGTAGGTCCACCCCTAACCCGGGGCACTGATTAGGGGTTTCGCGCGCTCCGATTAGGGGCACTCACGGGTGAACCGCCGCCGGCGGTAGTACCCGGGGTGGTTGTCTGCTCGAGTGAAAGACGAAGCCGTGCCAGCAGTTCCGAGCGCGACGACGCACCGTAGCGGCGCCTGATACGCGCCACATGGTGCTCCACCGTCCGGGGCGAGATGAAGATCTCCTCGCTGATCTCGCGGTACGTCTTGCCCTGCAGGACCAGGTGGGCGATCTCGCGTTCGCGGCCACTGAGCATCGGGGTGTCACCCCTCGGCGCACTGTCGCGGGGAATGCCGCGCTCGCCGGCTCCCGCGCTCGGAGGTCGAGCGACGCCCACCTGCGTGCCGGGCCGCTCCTGGGGTGGCCTCGTCACCTCCGGTCGTATCAGCCGCTCCCGGACCGGTCGCAGGTCGCGTGCACACGAAAGCAACCTGGTCATGTCCTTTCGCTCTGCGGCACGCGCCGAAGCATGACCGGCCAGGCGCGCACCCTCCCAGGGGAAACCTGCTGCCGCAAGGTTCCTCGCCGCAAGCTCGACGAAGTCGGTGTCGAAACGTTCGGCAAGTACCGTCACCCATGCCTTGCCTGCACCGGCGAACGTGGCCGCCAGGGGGTAGCTCATGGCCTGGTTCACCAACGCCGCCGCATGTGGTCCGAGGTCATCCGGGCGCTCCTGCAGAAGGGCGGCCTGGACGGCGGACCAGTGCAGGGGCACGGACCACAGGGGAGGATTGCCCAGCCGTGAGAGAAGCAACCATGCTTCTTCCAGGTGCGGCTTGAGCCTCTCGACGTCGCGGAGCCGGGCCGCGGCGATGACGAGTTCGTTGAGCGGAAGGACTGCCATCAGGTCCACGGAGACATGAAGCAGCGCCTCCCGGGCGCGTTGCCAGGTCTGAACGAGCGCGGAGGTGTCCCCCGCGCGCCGTGCCAGCCCCACCTCGAGTGCCTGCAGCAGCAGTTCATCGCGTGGAACGAGGTGTTGCTCGAGCCTGCCCGCGTCGACGATGAACGTCCGTGCAAGGGCCGGCTGGTCGAGGAGCATGGCCGCCCATCCGCCGAGGAGGCACAGGCGCGGGCGGAGGACCGGACCCCCCTGGCTGCTTGCGAGAGCTGCCTGGATGACGGAGAGCGCGGTCTGCGGGCTGCCGGCCAGGAGCCCGACGATCGCGGCGAAACACGCGGGTAACTCCGGCGCGGACGAGCCCTGCCCCGTCGCGTTCAGGGTGTCGGAGGCACGGATCAGCATCGGAAGCGCGCCGTACGGTTCCGACTCGAGGGACAGCAGGGCTCCCTCGGCCAACAGCATGTATGCGACGTCCTTCAGGGATGGGGAAGGAGCCGCGGTTCCACCGCCGACCATGGAACGGGCGCCTGCCGCATCACCGGCAGCGAGCAGTGCCAGGGCGCCGAGAGGCTCGACTCCTGGTGATCGGAGCGCTGCTGCCCACTGTTGTACGTCCGCCGCACGGGACATCATGCCCCGGTGCGACCAGACCGCGCAGGACACCTGGACTGCCCGCGCGAAATCGGGGAGCACCAGCTGGGAATCGGGGGGCTGCTGCCCGAAATAGATATCCAGGATGCGGGAGGCGGTGTCGAGATCACCGAAGCCAAGGGCTGCCTCAGCCCGGCGCGGTGCAGTGGACAGGGAATCCGCGCCGGCGGCGACCGCGAGGTCCAGCAGTTCCAGCGCACCGGCGGGATCAGTGCCGAGGAGGGCAGTGCCCTGGTGCCCGAGCACGTCCGCAAGACGCTCGTCCACGTACCCTTCTGCAGCGAGCCCACGGGCGAGTGCACCAAGGGGCAAGGATTCGGAACAGTAGAGGTCGACGAGGGCGCGCTGTAGCCGACGTACCTGGTACACGTCGGCGTCCCTCAGCATGACGGCGCGAAGCTCGGGCGATGGCCGCCCGTCGGCCTGGAGGAACCCGGCACTCGTCGCGCGGGCCGCCAGTTGCTCGGCAGGAACACCTCCGCTGTACAGCAGTGGCGGCACGAGACCGGGGACACTGAATCCGATGCACAGGGCGAGGACGACCTCGTAGGTTGCTGTGTCCAGGTCCTGCGGATCGATGCCTGTTGTCATGCGCACGTGTGTTTCAAGGTAGTTGGCCCCCATGATCAAGCCACCGTTGCCGCGGACGAGGCGACGGACGATTCACCAGGAGACGGCGGATCGGCGGGTGTCGGATCGGCTGATGAAAACGTGGGCTCGGGCTCGGGGCCCGCGGTCGGCTCGGGGGCCGGCGGGGGCGTGGTCGGGTCCGTGACCGGGTCGGGCGAAACGGGGGTTGTGGGCTCCACGACAGGAGGTTCCAGAGTGGGATCCGGAGTCGTAGGGGGATCCACCGGCGTCGTGGGATCCACCGGAGTCGTCGGGGTCGGCTCCGAGGGTGCTGGACCCGGTTCGACAGGCGTCGTCGGGGCTGGGGTCGTCGGGGCTGGGGTCGACGGGAAAGGGGCGGGCGGCGTGGGAACGTCCGGGCTTGTACCGGGCTTCGAAGCGGACGCGGACGAGCCGGCGGCAGAAAGTGAAGGAGCGGGCGCTGCTCCTACCCCTGAGGGCGTCCCGTCGGCTGCTTTGTCGGATGTCGCTTTCCCTCCCTCCGTCTGTTCCGTAGTCTTGGCGGCGTTTCGGCCCGGAAGGTCCGACGAACCGGAGGGTTCGGCCTCCGCACCCTTGTCCCCGTCCTTCGGCGCTGGCGCCGCTCCCTCGATCCCGGCTCGTTCCAGGAAGTTCTGACCGAGATAGGGGCCGGCCAGGGGACCGACGTTCTCCCCATCCCGAGCCTCGTCGAGCGGGGTGGGTGACAGCTCCGTCGGCGTGATGGGCCGGGGCTCCTCGGCAGCCTCCGCCCGTTCGTTGGCCACGAACCCCGACAGGGCAGCAAGGCCACCGGGAGCATTGACGGCTGTCGCGGTCGCAACTCCCAGCAAGGCAACTGCCGCCGCAATGGCGCCGACGCGTACTCCGATGAGCCTGTTCGGCGTCATGGCTGCCGGACCGTGGCGCGGAACCGCTTCCGGCTTCCTGGCATGCAGTGAGAAGCCTGCTCGATTGACGCGGTGTGGCAGCGCATCGCCGTCCTGCATTTCGCCTGCGATGGAAGCCGGCGTCCCTGCCGCGGGAACCAGCCCCTCGTCCTGGTCCGGAATCTCTTCCAGCACCGCTGTTGCGAAGGCCGCGCCAAGGGCAACCGATGCCTTCGGGTCCAGGTCTACTGCCAGCGGGCGGTTGAATTCGGCGGACAGGAGCTGCGCGACCAACGGTATGCGTGATGATCCACCGATGAGCAGGATCGCGGTCAGGTCCTCGGCATCGACCTGCGCACTCGTCAGCGCACAGCGCAGGGTGTCCACCGTCTCGCCCAAGGCGGGTTCGATCATGGCCTCGAGTTCCGACCGAACCAGGCGTACCTGTGAGTGCGCCCCGGGAAGCATGACCGCGATGATCGCCTCCGAGTCCGACGAGAGTGCCTCCTTGGCTTCGGCACACTCCCTGCGAAGCCGGCTCAGTGCGGCAAGAACCTCCGGCGCGGAGGTGTCCAGGTCCGCGAGATGGACTCCGGGCTCGTTGATGACGTGACTGAAAACCTCCTGGTCGAAGTCGGCTCCGCCCAGCCGCTCGAGGCCCTGGGGTACTCCGAGGACCGTGAACGCGTTGGAGCCGGTCTTGCGGACCACGGTCGCGTCGAAGGTTCCCCCGCCGAGGTCATAGACAGCCAGGGTGGTTCCGCCTTCGATGTGCTCCCGAGAGGCGTACAACAGCGCTGCGGCTTCGGGCTCGGTCATCAGGACGACGTCCTGCAGGCCTGCCTCGGCCAGCGCCGATCTCAGGAGTGACTGCCTGTGCTCACCCCACCCGACCGGATGCGTCAGCGTGACTGACTCCGGGGAACAGCCCTGCCTCTCGGCGGCTACGTCCACCACCCACAGAACGACGGTGGCGAAAAGCTCCTGCGGCAGGACGGCGATGTCACCCACCATCAGGGGCACTTCGTCGCCTATCCGGCGCTTGAACTCCCGTGCCAGGCGCTCCGGCTGGGAACTTCCCCTGCGTTCGGCGACCTCGCCGACCAGTCGGGTGCCGTCCTGGCCGATGAAGACGACCGTCGGTATTACCGAGGCCCTGCTGCCCAGTGCCAGGACCTGTGGCTCACGAAGCCCCTGCGGTCCTGTCTCGATGACAGCTGCTGCCGTGAAACTTGTTCCTACATCAATGCTGAGACCGTAGCTCATAGCTTCCCCGTGTCATGCTCGTCCTGACCACTCGGCCCCAGCTAACAGGACGGTAACGAGCGAAACGAGAGTAATGCCCCGCTTCGTGTACTCGTCTTCGATGCAGCACTACTTGTCCCCTTCCGGCACCGTTGGCGCAAGGAATAACAAGCATTCGCGGACTTTCCCCTGTTTCTTGTGAGGTTGGGACGAAGGGCGTAGGGGTCCTCGGCGAGCTTCGCTAGCCTCTGACGAACTGGCCCGCATCTGCGGGATGGTCTCCCCAGAAAGAAGCCCATGATTCCTTCCCTCAGCCTGCGCTCGGCACACCGGGCAGCGGTGGGCGTCGTCGTCACCGCCATCGCCCTGTCCTGTCTGGCATCTCCTGCATCCGCCGCAGTCATCACCATCCTCGGGGACGGGAAGAACCTTGCCGACGCGGTGCAGCAGAACGGCAGTTTCACCGCATCCGTCCAGGCGCCGACGGGAACGACGGTGAAGTTCAAGCTGGACGGCACCTATCTGGGCCAGGACACCGAGGCTCCCTACACCTGGCCCGTGACGGCGGGCACCGGACTGCATAAGCTCAATGTCCGGTGGGAAACGTCTACCGGACGACAGGAGGCGACCGTGAACTTCTCCGTGGGAACCACGACGCCGGCACCGGTTCAACCGGCACCGCCGGCTCCCGCTCCCGCACCCACGCCACCTACGACGTCGCCCGCCCCCTCGCCCGCTGGTGTCGTCCAGGTGTCCACTGCGGCCGGACTGAAGTCCGCCCTTGCCTCCGCGCAGCCCGGACAGATCATCGAACTGCGGGACGGCCGTTACATCGGCGCATTCACGGCGTCGGCCTCCGGCACGGCATCCGCGCCGATCACCCTTCGCGGCTCCCGCAACGCCGTCCTCTCCACAGGATCCACGTCGTCGGGCTACGGCCTCCATGTCACCGGGTCGAACTGGCGCATCACCGGCATCTCCGTCGCCTCGTCGGCCAAGGGCATTGTGCTCGACGGCTCGAAGAACACGGTCATCAACGGCGTCGACGTCGGCACCATCGGCGCGGAAGCGGTGCATTTCCGCTCCGGCAGCTCCGACGGCGCGATCCTCGACTCCTTCATCCACGACACCGGACTGACCCAGCCCGAGTACGGCGAGGGCATCTATATCGGTAGCGCCAAGAGCAACTGGGTCAGCGGGACACCGGACCGGTCGGACCGGATCACGGTGCGTGGCAATCGGGTCACCAATACTTCCGCCGAGGGCATCGACATCAAGGAGGGGACCACGGGCGGCGTAATAGCGGGGAACGTGTTTACCAACTCGGGTTTCTCCGGCGCGAACTACGCGGACTCCTGGGTCGACGTGAAGGGCAACGGCTACCGCATCGAAGGCAATTCCGGCCTTGGGACGAAGCTCGACGCCTTCCAGGTCCACTCCGTCCTCGCAGGGTGGGGCATGGGCAACAGCTTCACGGGCAACACCGTGCAGGGCGGCGTACCGGGCTATGAGGTCTGGGTCCAGTCGGCATCGCTCGCGACCACCATCGCCTGCAAGGCGAGCGGGGCGGCCCGCGGGCTCAGCAACATCGCCTGCCGCTGATCCACCGTCGACGCCGATAGCGCCGGGTGGAGATTCCCACCCGGCGCTGTCGGCGATCAAGCTACAGCTACACCACGAGGCTGGGCGTCTCGTCGCGCACGTCGAACGCCAGTTCCACGGTGGCGGCCTGGGCCGGCCGGCCGAGGGCGCGGTACTGCCAGCCCTTCGACGTGTAGTCATTGGCGTTCAGCGCGTGGCGTCCGTCGAGGATCCGACGATGACGGACCAAGGCACCGAGCGCGTCCGGATCCGCGTTGCGGAACTCGGACCACTCCGTGAGCAGGGCGACGACGTCGGCCTTGTCCACCGCCTCGGCCATGGAATCCACGTAGTTGAGGTCCGGGTAGGCGCGGTGGGCGTTCTCGTTGGCCTGGGGGTCGTACACCGAGACGATGGCCCCCTCGAGGTACAGCAGGCGGGCGACGTCGAGCGCCGGCGCATCACGGACGTCATCGGAGTTCGGTTTGAACGCGGCACCCAGGGCCGCCACCCGTACCCCGGCGAGGCTGCCGCCCGCCAGTTCGCGGATGAGGTCGACGGTACGGACGCGGCGTCGGTTGTTGATGGAGTCCACCTCGCCGAGGAAACTGACGGCCTGTCCGACCCCGAGCTCCTCCGCGCGGTGCTTGAACGCCCTGATGTCCTTCGGGAGGCAGCCGCCGCCGAAACCGAGGCCGGGCTTCAGGAAGCGACCGCCGATGCGGTCGTCCAGGCTGAGCGCCTTGGCGAGCTGGTTGACGTCGGCGCCGGTCGCCTCGCAGATTTCCGCCATCGCGTTGATGAACGAGATCTTCGTGGCGAGGAAGGAGTTCGCTGCGACCTTCACCAGCTCGGACGTCGCAAGGTCAGCGACGATCACCGGTGTCTCGAGATCGAGGATGGGCTTGAAGACCCTCCGGAGTTGCTGCTCGGCCCAGCTGGAGCTCACGCCGAAGACGAGGCGATCGGGAAAGAGCGTGTCCTGGACGGCGAAACCCTCGCGGAGGAACTCGGGATTCCAGGCGAGTTCGAGTTCCGTGCCGAGCGGGGACAGCGACTGCACCATGGAGGTGATGCGGGCTGCTGTTCCGATCGGGACGGTCGATTTCCCGACGAGCAGGACCTTCCGGTCGATCCGCGTCGCCAGCGCCGTGAAGGCGGCGTCGACGTACTTCAGATCCGCCGCCGACGAATTCGGGGCCTGTGGCGTCCCGACACAGACGAAGTGCACGTCGCCGAAAGCTGCGGCCTCGTCGAAATCGGTGCTGAAGCGCAGGCGGCCTGTCGCGAGGGCCTCCTGGAGCTTCTCGGGGAGGCCTGGCTCGAAGAAGGGCACCTCACCGGCTGACAGCAGGTCGATCTTGCGCTGGTCCACGTCCACGCCGAGGACCTCGAAGCCCATGATCGCCATGCAGACGGCGTGGGTTGCTCCGAGATAACCCGTGCCGATCACCGTCACGCGGGGTGCGGGCTGGTCGTTGTGCTGGGAAGTGCTCATCGTTCATCCTCTTTTGGGTAGGGGGTATCGCGGATTGTTGAAGGGTGGTCTGGTGAGGGGTAGTGGAAAGAAGCGGTCAGCCGGAGGTGCAGGGTTCGTTCGACAGGCCTTCTCCGGCAGCGGAGGCCGTGTTGCTGCATTCGACGACGTTGTCGCGCACGGGCTTCAGTGAGTACCCGAGCCCCGGTCCGTTGACCTGGGCGACGTTGTCACGGAAGACGTTCTCGGTGCCCCAGCCGTCCACGATCTCGTGCGTCTGGAATCCGTCCTGCGGGGAATCGGCCCCGGCATTGTCTGCAATGACCCAGCCCCTGCCTTTCACATCGACCCAGGAGTCGGCCTCGACGATGCCCGACCCGTCGAAGCTGTTGTCGCGCAGGATTCCGTCCGAGGTGCCCTCCTTGATGTCGACATTCTCGGAGGTGGTTCCCGAGATGGTGTTGCCGGCAATCTCGTTACGGTCACTTCGGTCGGGCTCGCAGTTGCTGATGTCGCACCAGTTGCTCTCGGCCGTGCCGATGTAGATACCCTCGCCGAACTTGGGCTTCCGCAGGCCCGTGTTGCTGATCGTGTTGCCGATGACCCGGTTGTCGGTACTGAACTTCCGGAGGTGTATCGCCTCGTCGCCGGTGGTGGTGACCGTCAGCCCCTGGATCAGCAGGTTGGTGCCCTGGTCCACCATGACGCCCTTCTGGCCGTTGCGGACCGTGAAGCCCTGGAGTACCCAGTACGCGGAGTCCTCGAGGTGCAGCACATAGCCGTCGTCGGTCGTACCGCCGTCGAGGATGCTCTCCGCGCCGCCGCAGACCGTGATGGGTTGCTCCGCTGTTCCCGATGCGGACGCTGCGAAATTACCCGTATATACGCCCGGTCCGAGGCCGATGACGTCTCCCGGCCGGGCGGCGTCCAGGGCGTTCGACAGATCGGCCGAATTCCCCACCTGCACGGTCGACGCAGGGCATTCGACCGGAGATGCCACAGGTCCGGGCTCAGGGCTTGCGTCCTGCGTGGAAGATTGCCCGGGGTCCGGCTGGTCGCCGGCCGTGTCCTGGTTGTCGGCCCTGTTCAGGCCCACCACGACGACGACGGCTGCAACGACCAGGGCCAGCGCTGCCAGGAGCAGGGCCAGGATCCCTCCGCGGCGGGTCACTGGGCCCGCCGGATGTCATCGATGCGCACAATGCCGCGGCTGAGGGTCGTCAAGGGGACACGCTCCTTGTAGGGATCGCGGATGGTCCGCACGCGGAGGTGCCGCTTGCGGGTGAAAGCCGTCGCCACGAGTAGCGCCCCGAGCAACAGCCAGATGAAGGTCAGGGGCTGGAAGACGGAATTCATGACGCTATGGACGGTGGGAGCGGGATGCCAGCTCAGCAGGTCGTTCTCCTCCACCACGGCTCCGGTGGAGGTCTCGTCCCAGATCGCCACGGTTCCATAACCGCCCACGTCGTTGCCGGCGACCCTGGTATCGGGCACGTTGCCGAGGAGGGAGACGCCGTGCCCGGAGAGCGAGCTCATGGTGTTGCCGGTGATGGACGCAGTAGCGTCCCGGACGTACACGCCGGTGTCGCCGCCGGAGATCGTGTTCCTGCGGATATCGGCCTGCGCCCCGGCCTCCCGCACCGCGATGCCCTGCTTGTGCTGGTCCCGGATCTCGTTGTCGATGATGCTCACGCCCTCTGCACCGTAGTTGACGACGACTCCGACCTCGTTGCCCTGGATGGTGTTGCCCGTGAGGCGCAGCTTGTTGCCGCCGCTGAGCTCGACCCCGTACCGTCCGTTGTCGGCGACGGTGCTTCCCAGGATGCGGTTCCCGCCATAGGTGACGACCGCCGTGCCGACGGCGTTGGGGCCGTCCGCGAGGGGCTGGCCGTCGAGAGAGATCCCGTTCCTGCCGTTGCCGCTCGCCGTTACGTCCTGCAGCTCGACCCGCGTGCTGGACCGGCCGACGGTGATGCCGTCGACCGCATTGTCCGTCGACGTCGTCCCGGTGATGGTCGCGTCGGTCACGGAACGGTGCAGCACCAGTCCGTCGACCAGGCTCCCGCTGATGGCGGAGTCACGGATGGCGATGTCCCGGGCGTTGGTGATGAACAGTCCGAACGCGTTGTCCCTGACCGTGAGATTGTCGATGCCGGCGGTGACCACGCTGTAGTCGAGGTCCGTCTGGTCGGCCAGCGACTTGAGGTCCGCCTCCGGCAGCAGCCGCGCCCCCGCCGGAGCTGCTGGTTCGGCCGCCGTCGCGCCCGATTCCAGGAAGGTACCGGCGGTGTCGGTACCGGTCAGTGCGAGGCCACCGGTGTTGCCGCTCCAGAACCCGAGTGATGACACCGTGGCGTGGGAGAACGATGCGTGACCGCCGATCACCCGGACGTACGCTCGCCCGTCCGAGGTGTCGGTATCCGCACCGGAACCGTCCCAGCTGGTGATCTCGACGTCGGACTCCTCGGTGCCCGCAACCGTCAGCGAGCCGCCCAGGGCGACGATCGACACGAAGGCATCCTCGTTGCTCTGCAGGCGGACGGTGATGCCCTCTCCGCCGGTGAACGCGAGCGTTGCTCCGGGCAGCACCACGATGCTCTCGGTCAGCATGAACGTCGACGACGCGAGTTGCTTGAAGGTGTCCGGGGCGAGCAGGAGCAGGTCCGCGGCGGTGTACGGTTCCGTGCGGGCAGGCAGCACGAGGGTGTTCGTCACGCCGGTATGGAGGCGGTAGGGGCCCTCGAGTCCGTCGACGCGCCAGCGGGCCGCGGAGGCGATGGTGCGCACGTACACCAGCCGCTCCTCCTCGCTCTGGACGACCCGGGCTTCACTGCGGGGGTCCCCGGTATACAGCTCGCCCTGCACGTTGCCGTTCGCGGCGATCTCGTTGCGTCCGAGGGCGTCGACCTCGGACTTCTTCCAGAGGTTGCCGGCCGCGAGGAAGCCGGCTGCGACGAGCGCGATGAAGACGACCGCGAGCGCGCCCAGGAGGATGGGTTTCCGGCTGGTCATGCGACGGCCTCCCGGGTGTCCTGTGCGGCAGTGGCTGCCTCGGTCTTGGTCTCCAGGCTCACGGCATCCTGGCCGTCACCACCGATCTGGTCGGCGTGGCGGGTCAGCCAGCCCTGCTTGTTCATGGTGAAGAAGGCGTAGAGCTTGATCGGCAGTGCCACGAGGATCACGGCGAAGGCGAGGACGGGCAGGATCAGGATGTCCTGCGGGTGGCGGCGGAGGTGGGAGATACCGCGGATGCCGCGGCCGAGCAGCAGCCAGCAGAGCGCGGCGCTGACACCGAGCACCGTGAGGTCGAGGCGGTTGAAGATGAGGTAGAACATGGTCAGCCCCATGGTCAGCGGCGTCAGCAGGATCTGCAGGACGGTGACCTTGGTGATGAACGGGGTCCGCCACAGCCACCCGGTGCCGATGGCGGTGAGGTAGCAGCGGTAGGAGTTGCGGCTCCAGCGGATGCGCTGCTTGACGAAGGCCCGGAAGCTCGCGGGGAACATCGAGAGGGCACGGGCCGTCGACTGGTGGACGGTCTTGTACCCGGAAGCCAGGACGAGCCAGGTGAGGCGCCCGTCGTCGCCCGAGATGCACCGCTTGCCCAGGAAGTACTCGTTCTCCAGGTGCTCGAGGACGGGCAGGACGGCGGATCGACGGTAGACGGCCGTCCGGCCCGAGATGCACGGGACGGCCCCCGCGGCACCCATGGCCGGGACGTAGTCGAGGTACCTGAGGTTCACGAGCCAGTCGGCAACCCGACGCCAGACGCTGGTTTCCCGCTTGTAGACGGTCTGATGGGTTCCCACGGCCCCCACGAGCGGGTCGATGAACGGCATCTGCACGTTCTGCAGGAGATCGGGCTGCCACCAGGTATCCGAGTCCGTGAGCACCAGGATCTCGTGCTGCGCAAGGCGGATGCCGGCACCGAGGGCGGATCGCTTGCCCACATGGTGGAACAGGATCGGCTTGATCACGGGATCCTGGAGTGCCTCGATCCGTGCGTAGGCGTCGAGGTCCTCGACGTCGAGGACGATGATGATCTCGTCCGGGTGCTGGGCGCGCCACGACTCGAGGGCGCTCATCAGGATGTCCGGATCCTCGTGGAAGGACGGCACCACCACGGAGGTCGTCGTCCGATAGTTGGTCACGATCGGTTGCGCCCGGTGGGACAGGATGAAGCGGTAGAGCCACAGTCCCCAGACGATCGCGCCGGCAACGGCGATCGGGAAGTAGGGCGAGACCTCGACCCAGAAGGCGCTGACGTCCGTCCAGTCGAAACCGGAGGTCCAGGCGGACCACCGGTCGCCCAGTGCCGCGACGACGAAGTCGACGGCGGGGGTCGGTGTGGATGGTGCTGCAGGCGCAAAGGGGTGCATCGGATTCCTCGGGCAGGACGGAATGGCGGGAGGTGCACGACGGTGGGCGTCAGACCGGTCCCCTGCCTGCAGCAGCTCAGCTGCTTCCAGGCGGGGCGCATGGTCCGGAAAGATCATCAGGGACCTTATGGCCTGAGGCTATGGGAAGGATCCGATGCCGAGCACTACCTGAAAAACCGGCGCTCCTACGTGGTTCCATCCGCGTACCTACACGTGCTCCGGCTCTCCCCCATGCCCCGACCGCATCTCCATCCGCGAGGTCCCGGAAGGCCTGGTCGGAAGGCTGCTCCAGGCCCGTCCTACCCCTCTGACCTGCGCATTCATCGTCCGCGCGGAAAGGCAGGACCACCCGGTGCCCGCCCATCGCAGCCGTCGCCACATACTGGTTCCGGGGTCCTGCCGCGTGCCGCGATAGCCACCTGCCCGGTCGAATCCCCCGACTCGGGTGCACCAAGTGTTAACACAACGCCTACTCGCAGGAAACCTTGCGGACAGGCGGACGAAACCGCCCGGTTCCCGGGCCTACTCCCCCAGGACCTCCGCGGCCTCCATCCACTGCACCTCGAGGTCCTCGATCTCCGCCTGCAGCTCCTGCAGGCGGGTGTTCAGTCCTGCGATCTGCTCGAAATCGGCGTCGGACCTGGCGCCGGCGTCGTTCATCTGCTGCTGGAGCTTGCCCTTCTGGGCATCGACCTTCGTGATCTGGCGCTCGATCCGCGCAAGGTCCTTGCGAGCCTGTCGCAGCTCCGCCTCGGAGGAGCTACCCGCGGAACCTCCGCTGATCGCGGGAGAAGCGGCGCTTCCGGTCGCCGTCATGGGGCCGGCGGCCTTGCGGAGCTCGAGGTACTGGTCGACGCCGCCCGGCAGGTCGCGCAGGCGTCCGTCCCCGAGCAGGGCCATCTGTGAGTCGGTGACGCGCTCGAGCAGGTAGCGGTCGTGGGAGACCACCACGAGGGTTCCGGGCCAGCCGTCGAGGACGTCCTCGATGGCCGAGAGCGTGTCGGTGTCGAGATCGTTCGTCGGCTCATCGAGCATCAGGACGTTCGGTTCCCCGACGAGGAGCCGCAGCAGCTGCAGCCGGCGCCGCTCACCACCGGAGAGTTCACTGACCCTGGTCCACTGCTTCTCGTTCGTGAAGCCGAGCTGCTCCACGAGCTGGCTGGCCGAGACCTCCTTGCCGCCGACGGCGAAGACACGCTTCTCCGACTCGATGACCTCGATGACCCTGCTGTTGCTGACGTCGTCGAGTTCGCGTACCTCCTGCGACAGGACCGCCGTCTGCACCGTCTTGCCCTTCTTGACCTTGCCCGTCGTCGGCTGGAGTTCGCCGTTGAGCAGCCGCAGCAGGGTGGTCTTCCCCGAGCCGTTGACCCCGACGAGCCCGAGCCGCTGGCCCGGCGCGAGCCGAAGGGTGATCTTGTCGAACAGCTGGCGGTCCTGGCCCTCGCCGTCGGTGATGGCCAGGCTGATGTCCTCGAGGTCGAGCACATCCTTGCCGAGCCGGGACATCGCCATCTTGCTCAGGGCCAGCGAGTCACGCGGCTCGGGGACGTCGGCGATCAGCTCGTTCGCGGCCTCGATGCGGAACTTGGGCTTGGCGGTCCGCGCCGGCGCCCCACGACGCAGCCAGGCCAGTTCCTTCTTCACCAGCTGCACGCGCTTGGACTCGATCACGGAGTTCATGCGGTCACGCTCGGCCCGCGCGAGGACGTAGGCCGCGTACCCGCCGTCGAAGTCGTCGACGACGGCGTCGTGCACCTCCCACGTGTGGTTGCAGATCTCGTCGAGGAACCACCGATCGTGCGTCACGACGAGCAGGCCACCCTCGGTGGGACGCCAGCGCTGCTGCAGGTGCCGCGCCAGCCAGGCGACGCCCTCGACGTCGAGGTGGTTGGTGGGCTCGTCGAGCATGATGACGTCGTCGTCGCCGATGAGGAGCTTGGCGAGGGCCACGCGGCGTTTCTGGCCGCCCGAGAGCGACGACACCCTGGCGTGCCAGTCGACCTCGGACACGAGTCCGCCCATGACATCGCGGATCTTCGGGTTGGACGCCCACTCGTGGTCCGCCTGGTCCCCGACGATCGCGGTCCCGACCTCGAGGTCGCCGTCGAGCACGTCCGACTGGTCGAGGTAGCCGACCGAGACATCGCGCCGCTTCGTGACGCGGCCGGAATCGGGTGTGCTGCGCTGGGCGAGGAGGCGCATGAGGGTGGATTTACCGTCACCGTTGCGCCCCACCATGCCGATACGGTCGCCGTCCTCGAGTCCCAGGGACACGTTGTCGAGGATGGAGCGGGTGACATAGGCGACGCTGACGCTTTCCGCGCCGAGGAGGTGGGCCAAGGAAATACTGCTTTCGGTTGAAACGGTGGTGCGCGGTCAGCCCGCGAAGTCTGTGGCGATGCGTGCCCCGTGCGCCGGACCATGGACGGACGCTGCCTGGAGCCCCTCGGTGTCGAGGAGCGCCTCCAGTTCGGCCGCGTGGCCGGAGCTTCGGGCGAGGAAGGCGATGGTGGGCCCCGAACCGGACACGATGCCGGCCAGTGCCCCGAAGGCCTTCCCGGTATCAAGGATATCGCCCAGCGCGGGTGCGAGTTCGAGCGAGGCCTGCTGGAGGTCGTTGTGCAGCAGCGGCGCCAGCCCCAGCGCATCCCCCGCGCGCATCGCCCCGAGGATCGCCGGGTCGATCTGCGGCTGGGGGTCCGGCTCCACGCCGTCCCGCAACCGGATGGCGTCGAGCGTCCGGTAGACCTCCGGGGTGGACAAGCCGTAGGCGGAGGTCACGAGCACCCAGTGCAGGGGTGTCTTGGAGATGGCCGGGGTGAGCTGGTCCCCCACCCCGAGCCCGACGGCGGTCCCGCCGACGAGCGCGAACGGGACGTCCGCGCCGAGGTCGATGGCGATCTTCGCCAGCTCGTCCCGCGAGAAACCGCTGCCCCACAGGGCATCGCACGCGAGCAGGGCTGCGGCCGCGTCGGCCGAGCCACCGCCCATCCCACCGGAGATCGGCACGCGCTTGGTGATGTCGAGGTGCACGCCGGTGCGGCCCGGGCTGACCTCGGCGAGGAGCTCCGCGGCGCGCACGGCGAGATTGGTCCGGTCAAGCGGGATGGTGTCGGCGGGAAGGTTGAGCATGCCCTTGCCGTTGACCGTCACGCTGATCCCGTCACCCGGGGTCTCCGTGGCCGTGACCTCCTCATAGAGGGACACGGCAAGGAAGACGCTGGCGATCCCGTGATAGCCGTCCTCGCGGGGCGGGCCCACCTGCAGCGAGACGTTGATCTTGCCGGGGGCCCTGACGCGCACGGACCGTGCTCCGGAGCGCATGACGACCGTTCTGCCCGAGACCATACCCACCAACCTAGCCCACCGTGTCAGGCCGCACCGGGCGCGTCCGGTGCCGTGGGGGACGCAGGTGCGGACGCGCTGGAGGGCGTCTCCACGCGCGCTTCGGCGATACGCGCGAATGCAGTGATGTCGAGCACCTCACCGCGCGCGGTCGGGTCCACCCCGGCGGCGCGCAGGGCCTGCTCCGCGAGGACGGGCGAACCCGCCCAGCCCGCCAGCGCGGCACGGAGCGTCTTCCTGCGCTGCGCGAACGCGGCGTCGATGACGGCGAAGACCTGCTCGCGCGTGGCCGTGGTGACGGGGGGATCCCGGCGCGTGAACCGGACCAGTCCCGAGGCGATCTTCGGTGCCGGCCAGAAGACGTTCATCCCGATCACACCGGCCTTGGCCATGCTCGAGTACCAGGCGGCCTTGACCGACGGCACGCCGTACACCTTGGAACCGGGAGGAGCCGCAAGGCGGTCCGCCACCTCGTCCTGCACCATCACCAGGCCGTGGCGGAGCGACGGGAAGCGTGCAAGGAGGTTGAGCACCACGGGCACGGCGACGTTGTACGGGAGGTTGGCCACGAGCGCCGTCGGCTCGTGGGGCAGCGAGGTGACGCGCAGCGCGTCCTCGAGGACGACGTCGAGCGCCCCTGCGCGCTCCGGCCGCCACTGGGCGATGGTGCCGGGCAGCTTGCCGGCCAGGACCGGATCGATCTCGACGGCGATGACGCGCTCGGCAGCGTCGAGCAGTCCGAGGGTCAGGGAACCGAGCCCCGGCCCTACTTCGAGGACCGTCTCGCCGGGAGCCAGGTTTGCCGACGCGACGATCCGGCGGATGGTGTTGCCGTCGATCACGAAGTTCTGCCCGAGCGACTTGGTCGGCCGGATATCCACCTCCGCCGCCAGGCGTCGTACGTCTGCGGCACCGAAAAGGGGTGCGGGCTGGCCGGCGGCCTGGTGCGTGGTCACCGTGTCATCGTATCGGCACCATCGAGCGGTTTCCGGCGCGAGGGGCAGCATCTCGTGGTCTTGCCACATACAGGGAGCCGGCAGCGCCGCTGGGGGGGCGCCCTGGTCTTGAGAGGGCGCTCGACGCTGCCGACCCCTGATATGCCTTCTGGGAAGGCAGACAGCCCACTCCCCGCCTCCGGTCTCAGAGAAGCGGATGGGCCGTCCCGGAAGTGAACCACCTACGCGAACCTCGAGCCGAGGCAACGAGCGGACCTTCCTCGAAAGACATTACAGATCCGGCACCTGGCCTACCCGAGTGGATCGCACCCGATCCCTGAGGCGAGGTACGTGAACCGGCACGGGGCACTACTTGCTCCATACGGTGCCGGCACGCCTCACCGCCCAGAAGGCTGCAGCCGGCGCACGCTGCAGCCGCCTCAGGCGTTGTTCCAGCTGCCGTAGACGGCCTCGGTATTGCTCGTCAGTCGGGCGCACAGGGTGTCGACGTCCATTCCCAGGATGCCGGCCATGGCCCGCACCGTGTTCGGCAGGACGTAGCTGGCGTTGGGCCGGCCGCGGTGGGGGTGCGGGGTGAGGAACGGTGCATCGGTCTCGGTCAGGACGAGCCCGGGATCGGCGGCAAGCAGCGCCTCACGGAGGTTCGTGGCGTTCTTGAAGGTGACCGTCCCGGCGAAGGACATGAACCAGCCGTGCTCGTTGCAGATGCGGGCGAGGGCTGCGTCACCCGAGAAGCAGTGCAGCACCACGCGCTCGGGAGGTCCGTCGGCGAGCAGGGTGTCCACGACGTCGTCGTGCGCCTCGCGGTCGTGGATCTGCAGCGCCTTCCCCAGTCGCTTGGCGATGTCGATGTGGCTGCGGAAGGACGCCAACTGGCCTCCCCGTCCGGCCTCGCCGGTCCGGAAGTAGTCCAGGCCGGTCTCTCCGAGGGCGCGGATGCGCGGCCCGGCGGCGAGCTGCTCGATCTCCGACAGGGCGTCGTCGAGTGTGCCGGCGTCGGCGAGCAGGGGTGCATCGTTCGGGTGCAGGGCGACCGCGCCGAGGAGGCGGGCATCCTGCTCGACGACGGCGGCCGTGAAGCGTGAGGATGCCAGGTCGGTGCCGACCTGCACCGCTCCCCTGACGCCGGCCGCCTCCGCCGCGTCGAGGGCCTCGTGGATCGAGACCTCGACCGGACCGTCCCGGAAGTCGAAGTGGGTGTGGTTGTCGATCACGGGCACCGCGAGCGGTTCCGGCAACGGCGGATACCCGCCCTTCCTGCGGCGTCGTGCCACCGTCGCGTCGTCATCCCCTGCCGTCGTCGGCGGCTGTTCTCCCGTCTCCGTGTCCTCCGGCTCCCGATAGCCGGGCGGGGTCTCGCCCGGCGTATAGGGGTGGCGGGGGGCGGCAGCGCTGGTACACATGCCGCAAGCCTAGCCAGCGCGCGGAACTTATCTCCCGGAGAGCAAGTTGACCTAGTAACCTGTTGAATCATTCAGCCCGGTCTTTCCTGCCCAGCGCCGGACCGGTCGCGGCCGTTCACTGTGTCGATGATCCCGGCCGCCCGGCCGATGCTCGCCGCCCCAGCCGCTT
The DNA here is from genome assembly GCF_035985055.1 of Arthrobacter sp. PL16. NCBI lineage: Bacteria > Bacillati > Actinomycetota > Actinomycetes > Micrococcales > Micrococcaceae > Arthrobacter > Arthrobacter sp. PL16. The sequence continues at coordinate 143,918 of NZ_JAXCIC010000005.1, read as the reverse complement.
GCATGGAAGGTGCCCATGAACGTCCAGCACAACATCGCCGAGATCGCAGCCGATCCGCGCTTGGTGGCACCGGCGGACCCGGATCTTCCCGGAGCGCCGTTCCACGACATCAGCACCCGAATCCTCGATTCGATCGAGACGGTCATCGACGGCAAGCCCGAGGCCGCACGCCTCGCACTCACCGTCCTGCTGGCGCAGGGACACCTGCTGCTGGAGGACGTGCCCGGTGTCGGCAAGACCATGCTCGCGAAGACCCTCGCCCGGACGATCGACTGCACCGTCAACCGCATCCAGTTCACCCCCGATCTGCTGCCGTCCGACGTCACGGGCGTCTCGATCTTCAACCAGGACTCCCGGCGCTTCGAGTTCAGGCGGGGCCCGGTGTTCGCGAACATCGTCATCGGCGACGAGATCAACCGCGCCTCCGCCAAGACGCAATCCTCCCTGCTCGAGTGCATGGAGGAACACCAGGTGACGGTGGACGGGCACACCCACGTGCTCGGTCAGCCGTTCATGGTGGTCGCCACACAGAACCCGATCGAGATGGAGGGCACCTATCCCCTTCCCGAGGCCCAGCGGGACCGCTTCATGGCCCGCATCTCCATGGGCTACCCGGACGCGCGTGCCGAGGCGGACATGCTCGAGACCCACCAGTCCGTGTCACCGCTCGAGGCGATCCGTCCTGTGGCGAGCGTCGCCGACATCGCCGGCATGATGCGGCAGGTGCGCAGCGTGTACGTCTCGCCCGCCGTCAAGGACTACACCGTTGCGATCGGCCGGGCCACGCGTGAGCACCCGCGGCTGAGGCTCGGCGCGAGCCCACGCTCGCTGCTGCAGCTCCTCCGGGCCGCGAAGGCCGGGGCCGCGCTCGAGGGCCGTGACTTCGTGTTGCCCGACGACATCGCGGCCATCGCGGACGCCGTCCTCGCCCATCGCCTCCTGCTGGACCGCAAGGCGACCAGCGCCGGGGATACGGCGTCGACGATCGTCGCGGACGTCCTCGCCCGCGTGCCGGTCGCCCGCGATTCGCAGCGTCGCTGACCTGCCCCCGGCATGTTCCCCTCCTAGCTCCGGCGGATACCTGATGGCCCTTCTCGACAGACTCCCCTCGCGGATCCTGACCGTGCGCGGCTGGGCCTTCGTCCTCACCGCCGTCGTCGCCCTGCTGGCTGCCCAGGTCCTCGGGCGGCGCGACCTCCTCTACGTGGGCGTGCTGCTGCTCGCCCTGCCGTTGGCCTCGATCATCGTCCTTCGGATCGTCAAGCCCCGCTTCACGGTGAGCCGCCGTTTCCAGCCGCAGTCCATGGAGATCGGCTCGACGACGACGGTCACCCTCTCGCTCACGGCCGCCGTGGCGGGAGGGGCGACCATCTCCATGGAGGAGCAGCTCCCGGCCCGGTTCGGCCAGGCACCGCAGTTCACCTACCCGTCACGCAACCCGACCCGCGAAGGCATCTCCGTCTATGAGTACCGGCTCCGCTCGGTCTCGCGGGGGGTCTACGAAATCGGTCCCGTGACGGCCGAGTTCACCGACCCCTTCGGCCTGGGGAAGTCGCGGCACGTCCTCGGCGCGACCGACGCCCTCGTCGTCACGCCCGCTCCCGTCGAGCTGCTGGCGTCGGGTTTGTCCGGCTCGCGCGGTAATGACGGTCTCGCGGCCACACGTCGCCAGGCCAACCCCAGCGACGACGACGTCATGACGCGCGAGTACCGGCACGGCGACTCGATGCGGCGGGTCCACTGGGCCGCGACTGCCCGTCACAGTGAACTCATGGTGCGGCAGGAGGAGTCGGTGACGACTCCCCAGGCGACGCTGCTCATGGACCAGCGCCACCACAGCTTCAGCACGGGTTTCAGCGCGGCCTTCGGCGTCGACGGCACGGGAGGGAATGGCCTGTCCACGTCGCCGACCTTCGAATGGGCGGTCACCGCCGTGATGTCGATCAGCGCGCACCTCCTCGAGCGCAACTACGCCCTGCGATTGCTCGACCACGTGGGCTCGCCGGCGCTGCTGCGCTCCCCCTCAGCCCCCTTCCCCGAGGACGAGGAGCACCAGGGCTCGGGTGCGATCGGAGGTATCGCGGAGGGGCTCGCGGCCCTCGAGCTCGCACCCGAGACCGGGAGGCGCACCCAGGGGGAGGACCACACGGGCAGCACGGTGGTGCGGGCGGGAGAGGCCGCGCGCACCGCGGCCCGGCGCATCCGACGCTCGACGGCGGACGCGGCCCTGCACGCACCGCACGCCGCCTTCGGTGACGACCTGCTGGACAAGCTTGCCGCGACACGGCACAGGGGTTCGCTGATCGCCGTGCTCGGCGTGATCACCATCGAAGAGGCCAGGGCCCTCGCCTCGGCCTCTGACTACGGCTCGGCGTCCTACGCCATCCTCACGTCCGAACGGCCCGCCGACTCCCAGCGACAGCTCGATATCCTCCGTGATGCCGGCTGGCACGCCACGGCGGCCTCCCCCTCGGCCTCCTTGCCCATCGTCTGGGCAGGACTCGAACACGCGGTCGGCCGGGCTTCCGCCCCGAACGCCGCCCCCGCGGCGGCCGTCCGCCCGTCGGACCAGAACCGCGCATCCCGCGCCACCACCTACAGGGGACCAGCATGACCTCGACTCTCTCCCGACCGGCGCCGGCCCCCGCGTCCGCCCCCCAGGCCCCACGGCGAGTGCCCTCCGCCGATCCCTGGCACTGGGCCGTCACGGGCGCGTCCCTCCTCGCGGTCCTCGCTGCTGCCTCGAGCCTGAACGGGGTCGTGGAACCCTGGACGTGGCTGATGCCGGTCCTCCGCACCCTCGTTCCCGTTCTCCTGGCGGCGGCGCTCACGCGGGCCCTCGGCCTGGGCAGCATGATCACGGCACTGGCCGGCGTCCTGGCCCTCGTCGGGGCGCTGACGGCGCAGTTCTTCCCGCGGCAGGCCCTCATCGGCGTCATCCCGGGGCCTGGGACCTCCCTCGAACTCCAGCACCTCCTGGCACAGGCCGAGGAGACCGTCGTCTCGCAGGTGGCACCTGTCCTGCCGGGCGCCGGAATCTTCCTACTCGTCTGCGCCGCGCTGGGACTCATCGCGATCGTCGTCGACCTCCTCGCCACGACCATGCGCATGCCCGCGCCCTGCGGACTGGCGCTCATCCTCGTGATGGTCTCTCCCGCCATCGTCAAGCCCACCGGTGTCGGCATGTTCGCCTTCATCGTCACGGTCCTGGCATTCCTGTTCCTGCTCGCCACCGCCCAGTGGCGTGAGAACCGGCTCGCTTCGGGAGGCGCGCGTGCGTCGTCGGGCTTCGCGGGCCGCAGCGCGATCATCGGCGCGGCGGCACTCGCCGTGACCGTGATCCTGCCGATGTTCGTCCCCGGCTTCAATTCGGGCGCCTTCCCGCAGGGCGCCCGGCTCAACGTGTGGGGCAACGCCACCGGACTGAACCCGGCCGTGACGCTCGGGAACGACCTCCGGAACCCGACCGGCTTCGGGCGCATCCTCTACTCCACCAACTCGGACAACCCGGTGTACCTTCGCGCCGTCACCCTCGAGGACTTCAGCGGCCGGCGCTGGGAGCCGGATGAGAGGAACGGCGACCGCGAGTCCGACGTCGCCGAGATCGGCGCGGAGGACGGCGTGCCGGGCGCCCCCGCCGACAGCAGCCCCGTCTTCACGCGCGTCTCCACGCAGAGCTACGCGAGCCCCTGGCTCCTCACCCCCTACGCGCCCGTGGGCATCAGCAACCTGACCGGCAACTGGGCCTGGGATCCGGCGAACCTGTCCATCCTCGCCACCGACGGAGGGTCGACGGCGAGGCAGCAATACCTCGTGCAGAGCCGTTCGTCGGCACTCACCAGGGAGGGGCTCGGCAACATCGGGCCATCTGATACCGAAGCCGTCCCGGACGTCTTCGCCGCGCTGCCGGATGACACCCCGGAGATCGTGCGCACCCGGACCGAGGAGATCACCGGCGAGTTCGTGAACCCCTATGACAAGGCCATGGCGATCCAGAGCTACCTTCGCGGGCCCGAGTTCGAGTACTCGGTGGAAGCCCCGGTGGAAGGTGGCTACGACGGCAGCGGGATGGACGTCATGGCGCGTTTCCTCGAGTCGAAGTCCGGCTACTGCGTCCACTACGCCGGCACCATGGCCGTCATGGCCCGTGCCGCCGGCATCCCCAGTAGGGTGGCCATCGGCTACACACCCGGCAGTCCCACGGGGGACACCGAGGAGGGTCCGGACGGTGTCGAGCTGAGCGAATTCGTCGTCGACTCCCGCAACGCGCACGCCTGGCCCGAGCTCTATTTCGAGGGCGTCGGCTGGGTCCAGTTCGAACCGACTCCGTCACGCGGCGTCGTTCCCACATACGCCCAGCAGGCCTTCTCGCCGGTGGGTCCCCGAGCGGACGACGGCAACGCGCTGAACCCCAGCGGACTCCCCGGCGCAACGGGTCGAACGGATCCCGCGACGGACCCGACGAACGCCGCCACCGGGTCCCAGGGCGCCGGCTCCGAGGGCGAGGCGACCCCCGCAACGGGTCTGCTCGCCATCGGGAGCGCTGCACTCCTGGCCCTCCTGCCGCTCCTGCTGCGGACGGTGCGGACGCGGTCCCGCCGCAGGTCGGTGGCCATCACGGATGTCTCGGCGGGTTCCGCCGGAGCGGCGACCGCCGCCTGGGCGGAGACGACGGAGATCGCCGGAGATCACGGCTACCCCCTCGAGCCGACCGACACTCCCCGCACCTTCGCCGGCCGGCTCGCCCAAGAGGCCGACCTGGCGGGCGAACCCGCCTCGTCGCTGGCGAGGCTCAGGAACGCCTACGAGCGCGAGGAATACGCCGAGCGCGGAGCGGTCGTCGCGTCCCCAGGAGCGGTGACTCCCCGGGTTCCGTTCCACGGGTCCGGCCGTCCGGACCCATCGGGCACCCCCGCTGTCGGGACCCTGGCACGGGCCGTCTCCCCGCCGCGGTGGGACGACGTCGACACCGTCACGCGCGCGCTGCGGCGCGGCAGCTCCTGGTCCACGAGGATCAGGGCCCGCCTGTTCCCGCAGTCGCTCCTCAACCGTTTCAGGAGCGACCCGCGCGACTGACCCTCGTAGGGACGGCGCCTCGTAGGGACGGCGCCTCGTAGGGACGGAGCCCGCTAGGACGCGTAGGGGTCCGCGATGCCCACGTACTGCGTGTACAGGTATTCCTCGATGCCCTCGGCGCCGCCCTCACGGCCCAGGCCTGACTGCTTGACCCCGCCGAAGGGAGCGGCGGCGTTCGACACGACTCCGGCATTGAGCCCCATCATGCCGGTGTCGAGCCGCTCGCCGAGGCGGAGACCGCGGTTGAGGTCCCGCGTGAAGACGTAAGCGACAAGACCGTACTCGGTGTCGTTGGCCAGTTCCACCGCCTCGTCCTCCGTGCTGAAGGTGATGATGGGCGCCACCGGGCCGAAGATCTCCTCCTGCATGATCCGCGCGGACCGCGGGACGTTCGTCAGCACCGTGGCCTCGTAGAAGTAGCCGTCACCGGTGACAGGGGCGCCGCCGGTGACGGTCGTCGCACCATCGCCCACGGCTGCGGTGACGAGCTCGTGCACCTTGTCGCGGCTCTTCCGGTCGATGAGCGGGCCGAGCTTGGACTCGTCCTCCGTGCCACGAGCCGTGGTCATGCCCTGCATCCGCTCGGCGAGCGCCGACGCGAAGCGGTCCGCCACGGACTCGTGCACGATGAAGCGGTTGGCTGCGGTGCAGGCCTCGCCCATGTTGCGGAGCTTCGCCAGCATGGCGCCCTGCACCGCGGCGTCCAGGTCCGCGTCCTCGAAGACGAGGAACGGCGCATTCCCGCCGAGCTCCATGGATGTCCGCAGCACGTTCTTCGACGCAGCCGCGAGAAGGGTGCGACCGACGGGGGTCGAGCCCGTGAAGGAGAGCTTGCGCAGCCGGGGATCGTCGATGAGGGGGCCGGTGACGTCGCCTGCGGTGGTCGTGTTGACGATGTTCAGCACCCCTGCAGGCAGCCCCGCCTCCTGCAGCACGGTCGCGAACAGGGAGGAGGTGAGCGGTGTGAGGTTGGCGGGCTTGAGCACCATGGTGCAGCCGGCGGCGATGGCCGGGGCCACCTTCCGGGTGGCCATTGCCAGGGGGAAGTTCCAGGGCGTGATGAGCAGGCACGGTCCAACCGGCTTCTTGCTCACGAGCAGCCGTGATTTGCCATCCGGCGCCATCGAGTACCGGCCCGTGGCGCGGACGGCCTCCTCCGAGAACCAGCGGAGGAATTCGGCACCGTAGGTGACCTCGCCCCGCGCCTCGGCCAGCGGTTTGCCCATCTCGAGCGTCATGAGGAGGGCGAACTCGTCAGCCCGGGCGGTCACCAGATCGAAGGCCCGGCGCAGGATCTCCCCGCGCTCACGGGGAGCTGTGCGGGCCCAGCTTGCCTGGGCGGCAACCGCGGCATCGAGTGCGGCCATGCCGTCCTCGGGCGAGCCGTCGGCGAGGGTCAGCAGAGTGCGGCCGGTGGCCGGGTCCTCGACGTCGAAGGTGGCCCCGGAGGAGGAAGCTCGCCACTCCCCGCCGATCAGGAGCCCCGTGGGCACCTTGTCGAGTACTGCCTTTTCCTGGTCGGCGGTGACGGCCATGCTGAGCTCCTTCGCGAGAATTCCCGGGCGCGCCCCGAAGGGCATTCCCGCTCACGCTAAGCCCGGCGGCGAAGGAGTGTCCAGTGAACCCTGCACGGGGTTGCACCACTTCCTTTGGGCGACTGCACAGGAAGGTCAGCGCGCGGCGATCACCGCCGCGTACAGCTCCCGCTTGCTCACCCGGCTGTCCGATGCCACGGCGGCCACGGCGTCCTTGAGCCTCATCCCGCCGGAGATCAGGGCATTGACGTCGGCGACATGGTCCTCGGGCCGGGAGGGCGGCGCCTCGGGAGCACCGGCGACGACGACGGCGATCTCCCCCCGTACCTCGCCGGCCTGGGCCCACTGCAGCAGTTCCAGGAGCGAGCCCCGGACCACCTGCTCGTGCACCTTGGTCAGCTCACGGGCGACGGCGGCCTGACGATCCGATCCGAAGGCCTGCTGCAGCGATCGCAGCATCGGCTCGAGGCGATGGGGTGCCTCGAAGAAGATCATCGTGCGGCGCTCGGCGGCGAGGTCGGCCAGCCGGCCCGCCCGCACGCCGGGCTTGCGCGGCAGGAAGCCCTCGAAGCAGAACCTGTCCGTGGGAAGTCCGGAGAGGGCGAGGGCGGCGAGCACTGCCGACGCCCCGGGTACGGCCGTGAGGTCCAGGCCCTCGGCCACGGCCGCCTCGACCAGGCGGTAGCCGGGATCCGAGACGGAGGGCATGCCGGCGTCGGTCACCATCAGGAGGGTGGCGCCGTCGCGGACGAGGTCGAGCAGTTCCGCCGTGCGCTCGCCCTCGTTGTGCTCGTGATAGCTGATGACCCTGCCCGTCACGGTCACCCCGAGCGACTGCACCAGCCGGTGGAGACGGCGGGTGTCCTCGGCAGCAACCACGTCGGCGGTCTGCAGCAGGCCGACCAGCCGCTCGGTGGCGTCGCCCATGTTGCCGATCGGCGTCGCCGCGAGCACGATGCGGCCCCGGCCACTGCCATCGCCGGCGGTGCCGCGGTAGGCGGTGATGGGCGCACGGGTCTCCTCCTGCTCCGGGGACTGCGGATCCTCGGAGGGGTCTTCGCCGGGCTGTTCGGGGGAAGCATCGTCATATGGCTGATTCACCGCACCAGCCTAGCCTCCCCAACCCGCCTGCCGGGGCTGCACAGGCACCGCCGGTAGCATGACGGGGTGAGTCATACCGCCGTCCGACCCCGAGGGGAATCTCCGCGTCAGGGCGCAGCATGGATCATCCCTCCGGCACTCGCCTACACGCGTGACGCCCTGGCCCTTCGCCTCCTCGGCCCTGTAGCTCCAGGCGGTGCACTCCGCTGGTTCCTCCCCCTCGCCATGGCGTTGCTCGGCGGCATCCTGCGCTTCGTACGCCTGGACGAGCCCGGATCGCTGGTGTTCGACGAGACGTACTACGTCAAGGACGCCTACTCGATGCTGCAGTCCGGGTACGAGCGCGCGTGGCCGGAGAACGCGAACGATTCCTTCAATGCCGGTGACCCCGACGTACTGCTCGACTCCCCCAACTACGTGGTGCACCCTCCCGTCGGCAAGTGGATGATCGCCTTCGGGATGCTGCTGTTCGGCTCGGACAACGCCTTCGGCTGGCGCTTCTCCGCGGCCCTCATCGGAACCGTCTCGGTCCTCCTGCTCGCGTTCGTCGCACAGCGGATGTTCGGCTCGGCGCTCCTGGGCGCCGCAGCGGGGCTCCTCCTCGCCGTCGACGGCCACCACATCGTCGAGTCGCGCACCTCGCTGCTGGACATCTTCCTCAGCTTCTGGCTCCTCGCCGCTTTCTCGGCACTGCTGCTGGATCGCGACGACGGCCGACGGCGGCTGTGCCGGCGCCTCTCCGCGCCGGCAGGGCGGGACGGTGGGAGCGCACCCTCCCGCGCCCAGCTGGCGTACGGACCGTTCCTCGGCGTCCGGCCCTGGCGTCTGGTCGCGGGAGTCTGCCTGGGGCTCGCCCTCGGCACCAAGTGGTCAGCCATCCCGTTCATCGCCGCCTTCGGCCTCCTGACGGTCGCGTGGGACATGAGCGCCCGGCGGATCGCAGGCGTCCATCACTGGTTCCTGGCCGGCGCCGTCAAGGACGGCCTGCTCGCCTTCGTCTCCCTCGTCCCCCTGGCGCTCCTGACCTACCTCGCGACCTGGACCGGCTGGTTCCGCTCGACGGATGCCTATGACCGCACCTGGGCGGCAAGGAACCCCTCGGACGAGTGGGGCTGGGTGCCGGCAGGGCTACGGTCCCTGGCGGAGTACCACCGCAGCGCCTACACCTTCCACCAGGGCTTGGGCTCGGACCACCCCTACGAGGCGAGCGCCTGGTCCTGGCTCGTGGTGGGACGCCCGACGTCGTTCTTCTACGAGACACCGGCCGGTTGTGGCACCGACTCCTGCTCCCAGGCGGTCACGGTGCTGGGGAATCCGCTCATCTGGTGGAGCGCGGCGCTGTCCCTCGTCGTGCTGCTGTTCCTCTGGCTGGGTCGCCGGGACTGGCGTGCCGCGGCCATCCTGACGGGCGTCGCCGCGGGGTACCTGCCATGGTTCCTGTACCCGGAGCGCACCACCTTCTACTTCTACGCCGTGGCCTTCGAGCCCTTCCTCGTGCTGTCGCTGGTCTATTGCCTGGGCCTCGTCCTGGGCGGACCGGGCGCCGACAGGGCTCGACGCCGGCGGGGCCTCGTGCTGGTGGGAGTCTTTCTGGCCGCCGCCGTGGCATTGTCGGCCTTCTTCATGCCCATCTGGACGGCCGAGATCATCACCTATGGGCAGTGGCGCATGCGCATGTGGCTGCCGAGCTGGGTCTAGGGCCGGCGGAGGGCTGAGGACCGGCTGAGTGCCCTACGAGGCTTCGAGTGCCTCGCGGTACCGGGCCTGCGCAGCGTCCTGCGCCAGCATCGAGCGTTCCCGACGCGCCCTGGTGGGCCACGTGGCGAGGATCGTGACGATGGTCGCCCCGAGGACCAGCAGCGCGATGATCACGGCCGAATCGGTCCAGAACTGCTCGGGGAACAACCGGATGAGTGTGTCGTCGACCCGGAAGGTCCACGTGCCGTCCGCGAAGAACAGTGCGTGTACCTGCGTGAAAAACGTCTCCCATCCGATGACGGCGAGCACCGTCAGCACGACTATACCGACCAGCGTCAGGACTGCTCCCGAGAACAGCGCGCGCCGGACGCCGCCCTTGTAGCGCCTCGCGAGGTAGGCACACGCGATCACGGCCAGCACGAACATCACGAGGGCGATGAAGAAGGACAGCCCGAGGACGCTCTTCACGTCCGCCATGTGCCCGACCTCCGACTCGAGGAACAGCGGCGCGCCCTCCGGCGTCACCAGCCCGCCGAGGTACCGGGGCGGGGCGAAGTTCAGCACGTAGTCCAAAGCGTAGGAGCCATAGGTCATGCGGTCGTCCAGCGAGTAACCGTACTGGTCCGCCGGGAAGCCCGGCCGGTTGTACTCGAGCCACAGGAACGACGACGTCGCGACGGCACGGACTGCGGCCGCAACGACGATGACGGGGAAGAACAGGGCGACGACCACCTGCAGGAAGCGTGCGAGGGCGGGCTTCGCCGACACGGCCTGGTCGCGGACCGCGGCCCGGCGAGCCACGTCCTTGTCGGGTGGACGCACCGAGAGTGCTCCGGTGTCGGTGGTCGGCTCGTCATATGTGTCAGCGGAAGCAGGATGCGCTCCCCCGCCGGCCCGGGAGTCGTCGGCCCGTTCCGGCGAGGTTCCGCCGTCGTCGGCTGCAGGGGTCGTGGGCATCGCCTGCGTCGAGGGGGAAGCATCCACCGCTCGTCCGCCCGCTTCGGCAGGGGCGTCGCCATCGTCGGCACGGTCTTCGGACTCGTCGTCGTCCATGCGGGAGACGTCGGGCAGGGTCGAGGCCTTCCGCCTGGGAAGGTTGTGGCGCTGCGCGATGCCCGACGATGAGCCGGCCCGCTGCCCTGCTCCACGGGAAGGGGCAGGGAGAGCGTCGGGCTCGTCGCCGACGGCGTCGGGATCCTGGAAAGGTGCGTCGCGCTCGTCGCCGACGGCGTCGGGATGCTGGAAAGGTGTGTCGGGCTCGTCGGCGGCGGCGCCAGAGTGCTCCGGGAAAGGTGCGTCGCTCATGTCCGCCGAGGCGTCGGGCTCGTGGCCCTGACGCGCGTCGTCGACCAGGCGCGGTCCGCCGGAATCCGTTGGACGGGTGCTGTCGATCTTTGCCACTGCGCTGTCTCCTCGTTCGGTGCCCGCCGGCGCTCGGTCCGGCGTCTTTCGACCATACCGGGCTCGCCCGCACCCGGCCGGAAGACTCCCCGCAGCCCTGCGCCGGCAGGATCAGGCGGTGATGATGGCGTCCCCCCGGTCAACGACGCCCAGGTCCCCCCGGTGCCCGGCTTCGGCTGCACGCCGTCCGAGGATCAGCGTGTAGGCCCAGTACGCCGCGAAGACCAGGAAGCCGATCGCCAGCCGGAGCCACGCTGGAAGGCCACTCGGCGTCACGAAACCCTCCACGAGTCCCGAGACGAGCAGGACGAGCACCAGCCCCAGTGCCACCGTGATCAGTGCGCGCCCTTCCTCTGCGAGCGCCACGGAGCGGGGCCTGCGTCCGGGCGCCACCCACGCCCAGAAGATGCGGAGACCTGCGGCAGTGGCGATGAAGATCGCGGTCAGTTCCATGAAGCCGTGCGGCAGGATATAGACGAAGAAGACGTCGAGCCGGTCGTAGGACGCCATCATGCCCGCGGCCATCCCGATACCCTGCGCATTCTGGTAGAGGATGAACGCTGGCCAGATGCCTGTGACGCCGAAGGCGACCGCCTGCAGCGCGATCCACGCGTTGTTGGTCCACACCAGCCCGGCGAACGATGCAGCGGGATTCTCCGAGTAGTAGTTGACGAAGTCCTCGTCCACGAAGCGTCGGAGTTCCTCGTCGGTTCCGAGTGCCGGGATGACGCCCGGGGTGTCGACCACCCAGGCGGCGTAGAGCCACGTTACGGCGATGAACAGCACCCCGACCACCGCGGTGAGCCGGCGGATGCGGTAGAAGGCCGACGGCAGGGACAGGACGAAGAACTGGGCCACGTCCTCCGCGACGTTCGACCGCGCACCGGTGAAACGCGTCCGGGCACGGGACAGACGGGTGGACAGGGCACCCGAGAGGGCGCTCTCGGGATCGACCGATCGGATGATGGAAAGGTGCGTCGACACGCGCTGGTAGAGCACCAGCAATTCATCGGACTCCGCTCCGTCGAGTCTCCGTCGGCGCACGAGGTCATCCAGCCGTTGCCAGTCGCTGCGGTGCACCGCGATGAAAGCGTCGACGTCCATGAGCCCAACCCTATAGTCAGCTGCACCGACGCCGCCCTGCTCGCGGGCAGGAGTGTGCCGGCCACTCGGCACACGAGCAGGGCCCCGACGGCGTGCCGGCCCACGGCGCTAGGCTGAGGGAGCGCCGCACGCGCAGCACCTGATCAGGGGGAAACCATGAGCTCGGTCGTCACCGGCGAGGCAGTCGTCCTCGAACTCAAACCCGCGGGTTTCGCGGCGCGTGGACTGAGCATCATCATCGACATCATCGCCCAGCTCGTCCTCGCGATCCTCCTGGTGCTGCTGGTCGGGAACGTATTCGGCGGTGTCCTCGACGAAGCACTGACCAACGCCCTCCTGCTCGTCCTCGTCGTCCTCGTCCTGGTCGTCGTACCGGTGACAGTGGAGACCCTCACCCGCGGGAAGTCACTCGGTCGCCTCGTGATGGGACTGCGGATCGTGCGCGACGACGGCGGCGCCATCCGCTTCCGCCACGCCTTCATCCGCGGCATGCTCGCGATCCTCGAGATCTACATGCTCGGTGGGTCGCTCGCGTTCCTGGTGTCGCTGTTCAATGAGCGCTCGAAGCGGCTGGGCGATCTCCTCGCCGGCACCTACGCGATGCGCGAACGCGTTGTCGCGAGGCCGCGTGCACTCGCCGCCATGCCGTCCGGGCTGCTGGAATGGTCGGCGACCGCCGACATCGGGCGTCTCCCCGACCCGCTGGCACGCCGGATGTCCCAGTTCCTCTCCCAGGCTCCCCGGCTGACGCCGCAGGCACGCCACACACTCGCCCTCGACCTCGCCGCAGAGGCAAGCCACCATGTGTCTCCCGCGCCTCCGTCGGGTACCCACCCGGAGGAATTCGTGCACGCCGTGCTCGCGGCGCGGAGGGACCGCGACTACGCCGCGATGATGCGCCAGCGCGAGCGCACGGAGTCGACAGCGAAGAGGCTCCACACGCTGCCTTTCAGCTGATGCGGAAATGCCTTCGCAGCCGTCCCGACAGGTGCCCTAGGGCTGGTTGACCCACTCGTTCCAGGGCACGTTCCAGTCGCCGAACCCGTCCCACACGTACATGGGCCCGTAGTCGGTGTTCAGGATCTGCACCACGTCGCCCGGGCCGAAAGTGTTGTAGAAGTACTCGGCTCCCTCCGGGGACATCCCGACACAGCCGTGCGAGACATTGAAGTTACCGAGCGCCACCTGTGCGGCCGGGAGGGCTTCGTGGACGAACGCTCCACCGTTGCTCAGCCTGCTGGCATGGTTCACGACGGTCGGTGGGTAGTAGGCGGGATCGCCGGGCTCGAGCCCGATGGACTCGGCCTTGAACTCCGTGGACTCGTAGTGCTCCATGACCACCATGTACCCCTCGGTGGAGGGCCATTCCTCGGTGCCGAGGGTGATGGGGAAGGTCCGGTCCAGCTTCCCGTCGAGGTACACCTTCATGGTCTTGGTGGCGTTGTCGACGACGGCGAGGCGCGTGTTGTGCGTCTTCACCGTCATGGTCCGGTCGGCGTTGCCGATCATTCCGTTGCCGAGGTCGACGCCGAAGAGATCGGCGTTCACGGTGATGGTGCTGTTCGGAGCCCAGAAGGTCTCGGGACGGTACCGCACCTTCGTGTCGGACAGCCAGTAGAAGGCGCCCGGCTGGCCGCTGGTACTGGTGACGGTGATGGACTTCTCCACCTCGGTCCGATTGACGACCGGTTCGCTGAAGCTGAACTCCAGCGGCTGCCCGGTGCCGACCGTACTGCCGTCGAGCGGGAACATCGCCGCGTCGGCCTCGTTGGCGGGTTCGACCGTCAGGAACGTCGATGTTCCGCGCAACCGCTCTCCGGCCGGGTCGAGCACGGTGTAGGAGAACAGGTATTCGGTGTCGAAGGCGAGCCGCCCGGTCGCTGTCCAGGTGGTGCCGTCGGGGGAGATCTTTCCGGCGACGGGCGTGCCGCCCGCGCGCGGCGCCAGTTCGACGGCGTCGAGCCTTGTGCCTTCGACCGCGATGGTGGCGACCGTGGCCGGATTGACGGCATAGGCTCCGTCGGTGGGCGTGATGCCCACCGTGTATTCCCCAGCGGGGTCAAGCGGGCCGGCCGGCTCGGTCGCAGTCCCCGATGCTTCCGGTTGCGGTGCCGCGGCTGGCGGGGTTGAGGACGACGAGGGCGCGCCGTCATTCCAGGGCGCTGCGGTGGCAATGCCTACGCCACCACCGACAACGACGACCGCCGCCGCACCGATGGCCGCGATCTTCCAGCCCCTCCGGTGTGCCGCGGCCTTGCTCGACTCCTGCTTCATGCGCATACCTTTGCCCCTTGACGTAGCTAGCCCAGTGCGATTTTACGCGAACGGGTGGACCGCATCGCGGAGGCGGCATGCGGTTTCGACAACGATTCGGCCGCTGCCGGCACCCGATGGGCACCGGCAGCGGCCGGACGGGAGTGATTACGCGGGCCTGCTGCAGCCCGGGCGGAGGCCTAGTAGCGGTAGTGCTCGGGCTTGTAGGGCCCGGCGACATCGATGTCCAGGTACTCGGCCTGTCCCTTGGTCAGCTCCGTGAGCTCGACGCCGAGCGCGTCGAGGTGCAGGCGCGCCACCTTCTCGTCGAGGATCTTCGGGAGGACATAGACCTCGTTCTCGTACTCGCGGTTCCCCTCGGCGTCGTCCTGCTCGAACTTCGTGTACAGCTCGATCTGGGCGATGGTCTGGTTGGCGAAGGAGTTGCTCATCACGAACGAGGGATGGCCCGTCGCGTTGCCGAGGTTCAGCAGGCGGCCCTCGGACAGCATGATGATCGAGTGCTGTTCGACACCCTCCGCCTCGTTGGCAGGAATGACCCATTCGTGGACCTGCGGCTTGATCTCGATCTTCTCGACCCCCGGGATGCGTGCAAGGCCTGCGATGTCGATCTCGTTGTCGAAGTGGCCGATGTTGCCGACGATGGCCTGGTGCTTCATGCCCGCCATGTGGCGCGCCATGATGATGTCCTTGTTGCCGGTGGTGGTGATGAAAATGTCGCCCTGGGCCAGCACCGTCTCCAGCGTGGCGACCTGGTAGCCGTCCATGGCCGCCTGCAGTGCGCAGATCGGATCGATCTCGGTGACGATGACGCGCGCGCCCTGGCCGCGCAGCGCCTCGGCAGCGCCCTTGCCGACGTCGCCATAGCCGCACACGACCGCGACCTTGCCGCCGATCAGCACGTCGGTGGCCCGGTTCAGGCCGTCGGGCAGCGAGTGGCGGATACCGTACTTGTTGTCGAACTTCGACTTGGTGACCGAGTCATTGACGTTGATCGCGGGAAACAGGAGCTTGCCCTGCGCTGCGAGCTGGTAGAGGCGGTGCACGCCCGTGGTGGTCTCCTCGGTGACACCCTTGATGCCCGCGGCGATGGCGGTCCACTTCTGCGGTTCCGTCTCGATCGTGGAGCGGACGGTGTCAAGGAAGACCGTGTACTCGTGGGAGTAGTCGGCGTCGCCCTCCTGCGGGTTCGCCGGCACGGCGCCCAGAGCCTCGAACTCCGCACCCTTGTGCACCAGCATCGTGGCGTCTCCACCGTCATCGAGGATCATGTTCGGGCCGAGCCCCTCGGCCTGGCCGGGCCAGGTGAGGATCTGCGTGGCGGTCCACCAGTAGTCCTCGAGGGTCTCGTTCTTCCATGCGAACACGGGGACGCCCGCGGGCTCCTCGACAGTGCCCCTGCCGACGACGACGGCCGCCGCGGCCTCGTCCTGGGTGGAGAAGATGTTGCAGGAGGCCCAGCGGACCTCGGCACCGAGAGCGGTCAGCGTCTCGATCAGGACGGCCGTCTGCACGGTCATGTGAAGGGATCCCGCGATCCGCGCACCCGCGAGCGGCTGCGCCTCGCCGTATTCACGGCGAAGGGCCATCAGCCCCGGCATCTCGTGCTCCGCGAGGCGGATCTGGTGGCGCCCCGCCTCGGCGAGGGAGAGGTCTGCAACTTTGTAGTCGAGCGTCATGATCTGCTGTTCCTAGCTGTGGTTCGGCGATTGTGGAGCGGTGCTGCACGGGCGCTGGAGGTCCTCCCCGGCCCGGGGGGCCGACGTCAGGTGCGGGCGGCACCGTCGAGCAGTTCGGCACGGAGGAGCACAGGGATGCCTTCGTCGAGCCCGTAGGTGAGCGTCTCGCCGTCGGGCCCGGGTGACGACGACGTCAGCACGGCGCCGTCCTGGGTGAGCTCGGCTCCGGTCACGGGGCAGCGGAGGACATCGAGCAGCCGTGCTGGGAGATTCGCCATGGGAAAACTTTCGGTCGGGAAGATGAAAATTCTCCTGCCCATTCTACCGCGAACGCGTCCGGAGGCCCCAACCAACCCTTCGTCGACAGACCGCTCGATCCCGCCCCTCAGGGCTCCCGGAGGATCCTGAGGTGTCCGCGGCGAGCCCCGGGCACCCCGGCAGGAGGCTCCATCGGCGCCCTGCTTCCGCGCTGCGCAGGGGGTAGGTTCTCCGTCACCGGTTCGGCTGCAGCCTCACGGACGGCATCGGCGAGGGCCAGGAGATCATCCGTGTTGTGCTCGGGTACGGCGTCGGGAAGCGTGAGGCGAACCACCTCCCACCCACGCGGAACGGTCAGCCGTTCGGCGTGCACGGCGCAGAGATCATAAGTGTGCGGCTCGGCGTACGTCGCGAGGGGCCCGAGTACCGCCGTCGAGTCTCCATAGACAAAGGTGAGTGTCGCTATCGCCCGCCGTTGGCAGGCAGATCTGGAGCATTGACGGAGTGATCCCACGATCGGCAAGCCTACCGGGCATCAGCCCGGATCACCGCCATCGGCGCTCCGGGTCCGCAAGGATCCACTGAATCCGGGGACGGAGAATCCCGCACTTCGTCGCGGTCGCGGGCAGCCACGCACTCCTGGCGCGCATGGCAAGGCGGGAGTGCGTGCAGGAGATAGAAGGCTTACAGTCTTTACATGCAGGATGCATCCACTTTTTCGGTCAACCTGACCGATCCGTCGTCCCCTGCGGGACGTCCGGCGAGGTCGTTCTACGAACGCCGGCGCAACCGTCGGGGACGCGGCATGCGCGGAGAACTGCTTCCCCCGCACCTGCCCGGCTCCCGCTCACGGTCGGAGCAGTTCGACGACTGGGTGATGGAATCGGCGCAACGGCTCGAACGCCTGTGGGGCGAGCGCATCCAGGACCTGCAGATCGTGGTGCAGGAGATCCCCGACGGACTCGAGGAGATGACGCCGGACGAGCTCAAGGACCTGCTCGGCTCCTGCTCCCCAGCCACGCCGGGCCGGCCGGCGGTCATCACCATCTACCGCCACCCCGTCCTGATGGCCGCCAAGGCACTCCTGCCGGTCAACGAGTTGGTGCACGACGTCGTCGTCGAGCAGACCGCCGAACTGATGGGCCTCTCGCCCGAAGCCGTCGATCCCGCCTACGGGCGTTCCCAGGCCTGACGCCGGCCCCCGAGTCCGCCACAGAGTTGTCCGCTCCGGCCGGGGTGTCGCTCCGTTAGTAGCCGAGTTCCACCGGAATGCTCTGCGGACCTGTTGCTCCGGCTGCAACGCTCGCGACGGAGATTCCCGCTCCGGCTCCGGGCAGGGTCATGGTCTGGGCGCCGTAGACCGGGTCGCCGGTCGCGTTGATCACGACGGCTGCCGCCGATCGACCGAGCGACGTCGACGGCACCGTGACGGACGTGCCCCCGGCGATGCCGATGACCACGGGCTCTCCCAGGACGCCGTCAGCTGCCACCGGAGTAAGCGTGACCTCGCCCCTGCCGGTCGGCGCGCCCAGGACGAGGGCCGAGTCGACGCCCTCCGCCAGGGCCATCGCGTGGTCGCTACCCAGCCGCACGGCCGAGGGGGCGCCGGCGAGATCCACGGGCTCGCCGTCGTCGATGCCCCGGGTCACCCGTGCTGCTGCCACGACCGACACGTCCGAGGTCACGGCGACGGTGTAGTTCCCCTCCGGAAGGAAGGCGAGCGGAACGGCCGTCACTGACCCGGCTGGGGCCGTTGCGACTCCCCCGTCGGGCAGGTCCACTTCCCCGTCCGGTCCATACACCTTGATATCGAGTACGGCGTCGCTGGAACCCGGGACGAGCACCTGGAGCTCGGGAGCGGCGGTGCCGTAGCCCTCCTGCTCCCGGACGCGGCGCGCCGTCGCCGGATCCTGGATGACGACGCCGGGCACCACCTGCGTCACACCCGCAGGGGCACTGGGCGACAGCAGCTCCACGCCGCCGGGCGTCAGTCCGCGCAGGACGCTCTGCTGGACGACGCCCGTGATCCGGCCTCCGTCGCTGCGGACCCGGACGGCGACGTGGTCCTGGTTGCCTGCCAGCCCGGCCAGGACAATCCGCCGGGTCTCTCCGGGAGCGACCAGCTGTCCGCGCAGCCCGGCTGCCTCGATGGGGCCGTCCTGTCCCTGCAGCTCGAGGGTCACCGTCGCGGGGGTCCCGGTGGGATTGGTCAGGATCAGGATCGACGACTGCCCCACCGTGGTGGATGCGCCGAGGAGCCAGAAGTCGTTCGACGGTACCTGGCAACCCGTGGCCGCCAGCCCACGGAGATCGCCGTCGGTGGCGGTGTAGGTGGTCATCGCAGCTGCTACGGGCGTAACTCCGCCCTGGGGCTGGGCACGGAACATCGAGGGAGCATCGAGGCGCACTCCCCGGGAGACTCCGGCGATCCGGTTGGTCAGGCCGTCCTCCCCGCTGCTTGCCGGGGCGTCGGCTGCGAGGGAGGACTCGGGCACGAAGGGCTGGGTGACCGAGAGCGGCTCGCCCCCGCCGACGGGCAGCAGGCCGCTCCCGGTCAGCGTGGCGCTGAGGTCGCTGAGCACCACGCTGGACACCGTGGTCCTCGCCGTGGACGAGGCAGGGCTGAACTGGGGATCTGCACCCTCGACAGCGGCCTCGATCAGGCGTGGCGTCGACGGACAGACGGCCGAATAGTCCCCTGCAGGCACGGCCGCCGCCGGTACCGTGAGGGCTGCGGCAGGCGGTCCCGCCAGGGCGTCAGTGACGGCGCCGGATGCTATCGCGGCAGTGGCGGCGAGGAGGACGATACCGGTCGCCGCACCGGCGGCAGCGCCGAGTCCCGTCCGAGGACGGGCGCCTGCACCTGTTCCGGCGGCCTTATCACGGGCGACCGCGCGGGCTGCGATGGCGGCGTCCGCGGGGGAATCCGGAGCAGGAGCATCCCGAACATCGGGAGCCGGAGCACCCGGCGCAGGAGCATCCGGAGCAACGGCGACGTCCTGTTCTTTTCGATCCCGCCGGTTGTTCTTACGTCCCCACGTCACATCGGACTTCTTCCACTGGCCACGGTCTGCTTGCGATCCTCGGACCCGGCGCCGTCGCCGGACGCCGGATCCCGGAGCGCAGGCTCGGACGGACGAGGGCCTCCGGTCCGTCCGGGACGCCGACCACCCCCCGGGCGCACGACCTGGGGCTTGGACGGAATGGGAATCGCCAGCAGGACGGTCAGGGCGATGATGACGGCCTGCACAGCTTCGGACCACGGCTGGTAGGGGCTCACGAAGGTGAGCTTCACGGTTCCACCCTCGGCCGGCAGGGCGAACGCCTGCCGCCACCCGTCCGACGACGGCTCGAGGCGCCGGCCGTCGAGGCTCGCCTGCCAGCCCGCGTCGGCTTCCTCGGCGAGCACGAGGGTCCGGCCGTCGGTACCGGCCGGGATCGTGCCCTCGGCATCGATCCGCTCGGAGGGGACGGTGGCCTGGGTGCGACCGTCGGCGTCGAGAACCCGCACACGGCCTGTGCTGCCGCCCGCGTCCTCGGTACCGTCATCGAGCGTGGCCGGGGCAACGCGCCAGAGGCGCCCGGCCTCCGTGTCTCCCACCGCGGTGAGGCCCGGTACGGAGTCGATGCGCCCGCTGAGGAAGTCGCCCGCCGTCTCCGACTGCTGCAGGACGACGAATCCGACGCCGAGGTCCCGGAGATCGCCACGGGGATCGGCGCCGGTCGCGCCGAGGATGACCGCGACGCTGGTGCGGAGGATCCTGGTGGACTCGTTGTCGGCCTGCACGGTCACCTGGTCGCCGCCCTGCAGCACTCGGGCGGCGAACAGCGGGTTCAGCGCATCCAGCGTGGTTCCGGCCCCGCGCATCAGCGCTGCCGCGACGTTGTCGTCGTCGTCGACCGTGATCACCAGGGTCCGGGTCTGGTCGGGCCCGTTCCCCCGATCAGCGGCCGTGGCGGGCAGGGACCGCTCAGCCACAGGCAGCAGGTCGACACCCGTCCCGAAGGTGGTGGTGCCGGAACCGGGCGCCGGCTCGGCCTCCGTGGGGCTTCCCGGGATGACCACGGGCTCGGCCACCGCCGCGGGCGGGGCCGCCATTTCCGGCGCCAGCCACAAACCGAGACTCAGGAGCGGGCCGACGGCGAGGGCGAGCCCTCCGGCGACCGTCAGCAGACGACGCCGGGGGGTGGGTGGAGGGGTTGGGGCACCCTGGTCCCGGCGTCCGGGAAGTCCCGAGAGAGCCGCGGCCAGCAGGCACAGGGACAGGGCGGAGACCAGCGGACCGGGGAACACGCCGATCAGCGACGTCGTCCCGACCGCCACCGGCAGGAGGGGAGAAGCAGCGGCCAGCACGAGGGCCAGCACGGCGAGGAGCCAGAAGGACCGGACAGCAGTGGCGCGCACGCGCCGGACGAAGAGCGCCACCGCGGCCAGGACCACCACGGGAGCCCCGATGACGACGGCGGCCACCAACGACCACGGACCCTGCCCGAGGAGGTCTGCGGCAGCTGGAGGAAGCATCGGATCGAAGGACACCGGAAAGCCGAGGAGCTGCTGCCAGGGGGCCGCCGGGTCGAAGGAGGTCGGGATGCCCGGATCCCCGAGGATGCCGCGCGGATTCCCCACGGCCGAGAGCGCATAGGGAAGGTGGATCGCGACGACGGGCAACAGCGCCCACCAGAGTGTCCTGGCCCGTCGGCGCCCTCCGATGAGCACGATGACCAGTCCCCCGACCACGAAGGGGAGCAGCGAGGGTGCAGAGGCCGTCGCCAGGGCGAGGACCAGGCCCGTCGCAGCCCCCGCGGTCCAACTGCGGGAACCGTTGATCCCCGGCTTGGTGATCCCGTCCGGCAGAGCGGCGGACGGAAGCGCTCCGCCGACCGCGCGAACAGCGCCCAGGAGGGCCAGCGGAAGCAGGATGTGCGCGATCAGCGCTCCGAGGCGCCCGGTGCCGAGCGCCACCTGCAGGGCCGGTGCGGCACCCCACAGGAGAGCAGCCCACAGCCGGAGCCCCCGGGACCTCGTCAGGGCGCCGGACGCGAACCATGCGGCCAGCCCCGCAAGGGGCAGGGCGCAGATGATCGTGACCACGACGGCCGTGTTGCCGGACCCGAATCCGAGCAGGGACAGCAGCCATAGGACGTAGGAGAACGGCGACCCGTGCGCTGCGGAACCGAGGCCGAGGGAGGTCCACCATGCCGTCGCATCAGCCCAGATCGCGCCGGGTGTCGCTGCGACGGGCAGCAACGCACCACCCGCCAGCGCGGGCGCGCCGACGAGACGGTGGAGGCCCACGAGGGCCGCGGCCAGCAGGAGGGCGACGGCCAGCAGGGCTCCGGATCCCACCCACAGCCGGGTCGGCGTCGTCAGGGCGACGAAATCGTCGGTGCTGTCACCGGAGGGTATGTACTCCTCCGTCTGCGGGCTGTGCCGGCCGCTGTAGGACCCGCGGGAGGTGAAGGCGTCGACGACGGATTTCCGATGCGACCAGACCTCCCGCCTGGAGGTGATGAGCGGCCGGACGATCGAGCGCGGGCGCTCACGTGTCAGCGCCGCCGAACGCCTGGACCGGAGAAGCTGGAAAGGCCGCGCGACGGCGGCGAGGCTTCCGAGGAACTGGCCCATACCGTGTCCGGGGTCCTTCGCCAGGAGGCTGAGCAGGAGCCTGCCGATACCGCCGAGCACTGCGCCGACGGCGAGGAAGGGGACAATCCACAGCGGCGCATGCTTGAGCCTGAGGTACACCTCGGCGGCACGCGCGCTTCGCGGAGTGGAGACGGGGTGAGCCCTCGACACGGCGTGGCGCACGACGGCGCCCGGTACGACGACGACACGGTTTCCGGCGAGGCGGTTGCGCCAGCACAGGTCGACATCGTCGCCGACTCCGTGCAGCGCCGGGTCGAAACCCCCGAGGGCGTCCCACACGTCCCTGCGGACCAGCATGCCCGCGGAGTTGACGGCAAAGACATCGCTCCGGGCGTCGTACTGTCCCTGGTCGTGCTCATCCACGTCGATGAGTGTCAGGCGTTCGGCCCACCTGCTGATGGAGAGGCCTACATCGACCAGTTCGCGGCGATCGTTCCAGGCCACCTGTTTCGCGCCTGCCACCGTGACCGATGGTGCGCGCTCGATGGCGAGGAGCATCTCAGCGAGAGCGTCGGGCTCGGGCGCCGAATCGTCGTGGAGCAACCACAGCCAGTCTCCGTCGACTGTCCCGTCCGCAGTCCCATGGACGGGGATCTCTCCGACTCCGGTGCGCACGGCAGTGCCGAAACCGGCGCGCGCGGGCGCTCCGACAACAGGGCTCCCGACAGGGAGGTGGAGCTGGAGGATGGAGGCCGATGTGTCGGTCGACCCGGCGTCGACGCCGACGCAGAAGTCGGCCGGGCGCGTCTGGCGTTCGAGGGATTCCAGGGTTTCAGGAAGGTACTCGGCACCGTTGTGGGCTACGACAACGGCGGTGACGCGGAGTTGGTGCTGGATCAGACCGCTCGCTTCCGCAATCTGCGCCGCTCGCGCTCGGAAAGGCCGCCCCAGATCCCGAAGCGCTCGTCATTCTCCAGCGCATACTCGAGGCACTCGGACCTCACCATGCACGCCCCGCACACTTTCTTGGCGTCCCGTGTGGAGCCGCCCTTCTCGGGGAAGAACGCCTCGGGGTCCGTCTGTGCGCACAGGGAGTCCGCCTGCCAGGACAGCTCACCGTCGTCGTCGATGTTGCCCGGAGCAATCGGCAGACCGATCCACACGGGTTGTCCCGACGGCATGGACCGGGGCCTTGCGTCCTCCTGCACGTCGGGCAGGATCGTGAACGACCCGGGGTCCATGGTCGGCAGTGCCAGAAGGCTGCTCGGCCCCTCTTCGACGTCGGGAAGCCCCACGAGCGCTTCGTGTGCGCCGAGGAAGGCCGTGGCCTGGTCCTCGAGAGAGGAGCGGCTGCCCTCGCGGTAACGCTCTGCTGCAAGGGGATCTGCCGGGTCCAGGAACCAGTCCGCGGGAACGCCCCTCGAGCCATAGCGGGCAGATGCCTGCCCTGCGATGTCTGGTCGTTCCTGAATGCGTTCTGCCTGCCCCATGGTCAGCCCTCCCGGTGTTGCCGTTCCAACATCAGCATGGGTCGACCCTCGCGCCCCGCTGCTGGAACAAATCCGATAGCTAATTACACGTGTGTAAGTCGATTTTCGCAAGCCGGGGAGGAACCTTATAGAGTCGGCTCGAGACAATCACGGGCGCCACGCCGGTGTGACTACCTGTCTTCATCGGCGCGTCGGCAAGTACCCATCATCGATCGGAAGAGGCCGCCATGCCACGAACGCCCGCAGGAATCCTCGCCCACATGAGGTCGGTCAATGCGTCCTCACCCCGGCTCGTCTGGCACGGCGCGGACGGGCGCATCGAGCTGTCAGGGCGGGTGTTCGACAACTGGGTCGCCAAGGGCGCCAACCTCCTCGTCGACGAGCTCGACGCTTCCGATGAAACCGCGGTGGCCTTCGACCTGCCGGTGCACTGGAAGACCCTCGCACTCGCCTTCGCCTGCTGGCAGGTGGGTGCCGTCGTCGTCCTCGACAGCGACAGCGATCGCGACACCGACGACCGCGACACCGACGACCGCGACCCCGACGACTGCGGCGGTGGAGGCGGAGCAGTGGACGTCATCGGCGGTGCCGACATCATCCTGTCCTCCCGCGCCGTACCCGGGATCGAGCCTCCACGCCTCCTCGTATGCGTGGCACTCGGCTCCCTGGCGATGCGCTGGGACGGCCCCTTGCCGCAGGGCGCCATCGACTTCGCTGCCGAGGTGCGCTCCCACGGTGATGTCTTCTTCGGCTCTGCTGCCGATTCCGGCGACGCACCCCTCGTGTCCGTCGAGGGCCGCCTGGTGACGGGGGCCGAGCTTCTGGACTCGGTGACGTTGCCTGCAGCCGGCGGCGCCTCGGCGCACCCTGCGACGGTCCTCCTCGAACCGGGCTCCGGTCCGCTGCGGGCCCTCGCCGTCGCGATGGCTGTCTGGCAGGACGAGGGCACGCTCGTGATCGTGGACGAGGGAGTTCCGGTCACGGAGAGCATGATGGCCGGCGAGCGCATCACTTGCCGCCTGGGGCCTGCCTGACGGGTTCATTGCCGGGTGCCTGCGCTGCTTGCGCCGACCCGGTTCGGCGCACGCCGTGCGGATGGAGGATCTCCTGGTCGTGGCTGAACTCGGGTTCGGCATCCAGTTCTACGTTGAAGACCCAGAACCGGTAGGCCACGAAGCGGACCAGGGTGGCGAGGAGCGTGCCGAAGATGCCGACGAGGAACAGGGAACTCGGCTCGGTCACATCGAACGGGTACTTCGCGATCCAGACACACCCGGCCGCGATTCCCATGCCGATGATGTTGATGAAGACGAACATGACGAGCTCACGCGCTGCATTGGGCTGACGACGGTGCCGGAAGGTCCAGTAGCGGTTGGCCACCCAGGCGAAGATGGTCGCGATTCCGGCGGAGACGAAGCGAGCCTTGACCTCGCTCCCGCTCATGGGACCGTGGATGAGGTACCAGTACAAGCCGTTGTCTATGACGAAGGCCACGCCGCCGACAGCACCGAACTTCGCCACCTCGCGCCAAAAGAGGGACGCGAGGCCCCTGATCCTGTCCATGAGTCCTGCCACTGCTTACCTCCGCGGTCTGGGTACGAACACCATGTACCGCGGGGCGTCGACCCGGCGATCACTGGACGAGCCACGATGGAGGTCACCCGAGCGGACCACCCGGCTGACCTTTGCATGGCGTGATTTCCTCCATTTTACGGGCAGGCGCGGCCCGTTGTGTCGTCGGATCCCTGGGGACGGGCTGAGAGCTCACCGTGAATCTGCCCGCGTCCCCGTGCGCAGCCGGCCCTTCCGGCACCCGGAAACAGCCTCCGGACACGGCCCCCGGGTAGCCCGGTCCGGCACCCGATGACACTCCCGGCGAGCTCCGTGGGTACCCTGAGATGGTGACTTTTCCCGTGATAGGCGTAGTGGGCGGCGGCCAGCTCGCGCGCATGATGTCTGGCCCCGCCGTCGAACTCGGCCTCGAACTCCACGTGCTTGCAGAAGGCCCGGACGTCTCGGCCGTAGCCGCTGTGGCCCACGCGCAGGTCGGCGACTACCGGGACCGTGAGACGCTGCGCGCGTTCGCCGCCGGCGTCGACGTCGTGACCTTCGATCATGAGCATGTCCCGGGTGGGCTCCTCGAGGAGCTTGAGCGCGAGGGTGTCGTCATCCACCCTTCGCCGGCGGCCCTGATCCATGCTCAGGACAAACTGGTGATGCGCCGAGCCGTGGATGACCTAGGCCTGCCGAACCCGCAGTGGCGAGCGGTGACGGGAACGGCCGGCGTCGAGGCCTTCGCCGACGAGACGGGCTGGCCCGTCGTCCTGAAGACCCCGCGCGGCGGATACGACGGCAAGGGCGTATTGGTGCTCCGGGACGCCGCCGCCCTGCCTGCGGCAGAGTCCTGGTTCACGGGCGGCGAACTGCTCGTCGAGCAGTTCGTGCCGTTCAGCCGCGAGCTCTCCGTGCTCGTGGCCCGGCGTCCGTCGGGTGAGGCCATCACGTGGCCGGTCGTCGAGTCGATCCAGGTCGACAGCGTCTGCGACGAGGTGCTCGCGCCGGCGCCCGGCCTGCCCGATGATCTCGCCGCGTCCCTCACCGCCGCCGCACTGCGACTCGCCGAGAGCCTGGGTGTGACGGGGGTCATGGCCGTCGAACTCTTCGAGACTCCCGGGGTCGGCGTGGGGTACCTGGTCAACGAGCTCGCCATGCGCCCCCACAACTCCGGCCACTGGACCATGGACGGCTCCGTGACGGGGCAGTTCGAGCAGCACCTGCGTGCCGTCCTCGATCTCCCGCTCGGATCGACGGAGCCCGTGGCACAGCACGCCGTGATGAAGAACGTCCTCGGAGGTTCGAACACAGACCTCTATGGGGCTTACCGATCGGCGTTGTCCTCAGGGCCGTCGGCTAAAGTGCACATCTACGGCAAGGACGTGCGTCCGGGTCGCAAGATCGGCCATGTGAACGCGTTGGCGGGCCCGGGGGAACCACTCGCCGCCGTTCGCGCAAGGGCCGCGAGGGTTGCCGCGATACTCCGCGACGGCATGGAAGCGCCCTCCACCAATCAGGAATGACCGAAGGGAATGCAGTGACGAACGCCCAGGTAGGACTCGTGATGGGCTCGGACTCGGACTGGCCGGTCATGGAGGCCGCAGCGGCTGCGCTGGCAGAGTTCTGCATCCCTTTCGAGGCCGACGTCGTGTCCGCGCACCGTATGCCGACGGCGATGATCGAGTACGGCCGCACCGCCCATGAGCGGGGCCTGCGCGTCATCATCGCCGGAGCCGGAGGGGCAGCCCACCTTCCCGGGATGCTCGCCTCGGTGACACCGCTGCCCGTGATCGGGGTGCCGGTCCCCCTGCGCTACCTCGACGGCATGGACTCGCTGCTGTCGATCGTGCAGATGCCGGCCGGAGTGCCCGTCGCCACCGTGTCGATCGGGGGCGCACGCAACGCGGGGCTCCTTGCGGTCCGCATGCTCGCCGCGGGTACCGATGACCAGGCGCAGGTGCTGCGCGGGCAGCTCGTGGAGTTCGCCGGTGCCCTCCGGCGGACGGCCGAGGAGAAGGGTGCAGCCCTGCGGTCACGGATCTCGACGCCGACGGCGGACGGCTCATGATCTCCGGAATGCGTGTCCAGGGCGCCGACGCCGGGAACAGCTCGGGCCTGATCGACCCGGTCAGGTACCCCGAGTCCGCGCCACCACCCGTCCGCACCAAGCGGGCCTTCGTCCTCCTGGCCATGACCCTCGTCCTGCCGGGATCCGCGCAGATCGTCGCAGGTGATCGACGCCTGGGCCGGCGGGCGCTGCGGATCACCTTCGCGTGCTGGGCGCTGGTCCTGCTCGGGATCGTGCTCGCACTGACCGAGCGATCCCTCGTGGTGGGTATCGTGACGAACCGCTGGTGGTCGCTGGTCCTGATCGTGGTGATGCTCGGCATCGCCGTGGGCTGGGCTCTTCTCTTCATCAACACGCTGCGGTTGATCCGCATGCCCCTGCTGGACCGCGGGGTGCGCCCGCTCGTGGCAGGAGTGCTTGCGCTCCTGATGCTGCTGACCAGCGGTTCCGTCCTCTACGGCGCGTACGTCCTCAATGTCGGACGGGCAACCGTGGGGTCCATCTTCCAGTCCGGACCAGCCTTCGATCCCGTGGACGGTCGCTACAACTTCCTGCTGATGGGTGGCGACGCCGGCGAGGACCGCACCGGCCGCAGGCCCGACAGCATCTCGGTCGTCAGTGTCGATGCCGAGACCGGCTCCACCGTGACCTTCAGCATCCCCCGGAACTTCCAGAATGCGCAGTTCTCCGACGACTCCCCCCTGTGGGGCATCTATCCCGACGGCTACAACTGCGGGGATCCCTGCATCATCAACAGCCTCTATACCGATGTGACGCAGAACTACGCAGACCTCTATCCCGACGCGACGGACCCGGGCGCCGAGGCCATGATGGAGGCCGCGAGCGGAGTCCTCGGTATCGAGGTGCAGGCCTATCTGATGGTCGACATGGGTGGCTTCGAGCAGCTCGTGGACGCCATGGGAGGTATCCGGATCGACGCCGGGGGGTGGGTCCCCATCACGGCCGCCGAGATCCCGGGCACCGATCCGATCCGCCACTACCCGCCGGACGGCTGGATCAGACCCGGCGTCCAGACCCTCGACGGCTACCACGCCCTCTGGTACGCGAGGTCGCGCGAGTTCGTCACGGACTACGATCGGATCTCCCGGCAGCAGTGCGTGCAGCAGGCGATGATCGCGCAGCTCGATCCTGCTACTCTGCTCACGAGGTTCCAGTCCATCGCCGCTGCCGGTACGCAGATCGTCGAGACCGACCTACCGCAGGACCAGCTCGCGAGCTTCGTGGACCTCGCCATAAAGGCCAAGGGACAGGAGACCCGGCGCCTGACCATCGGGCCTCCAGATTTCGGCACCCCCGCGGAGAACTTCGTGACCTACCCCGAGTTCGACCTCATCCACAGCCGCGTGCAGGAGATGTTCGTCCAGGCAGATGCCGACCCGGGCGCTGCAGGCGTCCTGCAGCTCGATCGCGCCGGCGTCGTCGCGCAGGTGCCATCGCAGACCACCGACGACGGCATCACCGAGGAGTACCTGCAGGAGCTCGCCACGATCGGCGACGACGCCACGCTCGGCGACCTGCTGGCCGACAACGGTCAGTGCTCCCCCGCTTGACGAGCTACGAGCAGGACTACCACCAGCGAAGGATTCCGACGATGCACCTCCTCGACAACCCCCTCCGCCCGTACGCCTGGGGGTCGAGGCATGCGATCGCCGACCTGCTGGGCAGGGAGCCCTCAGGCGGACCGGAGGCGGAACTGTGGGTCGGAGCCCACCCCGACTCGCCCTCGCAGGTCGTGCGGCCGGACGGCACCCGGCACAGCCTGCACGACCTGATCGAGCAGGATCCTCGATCACTCCTCGGTGACGACGTCGCGGATCGTTACGAGGGCCGGCTCCCCTTCCTCCTGAAGGTGCTCGCGGCGGGCTCGGCCCTGTCGCTCCAGGTGCACCCGAGCCTCGAGCAGGCCGTGGCCGGCTTCGACGCCGAGGAGGCCGCCGGCATCCCGCAGAATGCGCCGAACCGCAACTACCGGGACCGGAACCACAAGCCCGAGCTGCTCTACGCGTTGGCGCCGTTCGAAACCCTGTGCGGATTCCGGCCCCTCCCCGAGTCCGTGGGGATCTTCAGCGTCCTCGCCTCCGCCGTCGAGCCCGGCTCGGCGTCGCACGAGCTGCTCGACGCCGTGTCTGCGCTCCTGGCATCCGGAGGGGAGGACGCCCTGCGCTCGGCCTTCACGATGCTGCTCGGGGCACCGCAGGAGATCGTGCAGGACGTCGAGCACGCAGCGGCGCGCCGGGCGGTCGACACCGTTTCTCCTGCCGAAGCTGCCGGCTCCGTCGGCCGTGACCTCGGGACCATCGCAGAGCTGTCCGGCCAATACCCCGGGGATCCCGGTGTCCTCGTGGCACTTCTGCTGAACCGCGTCTCCCTGCGCCCCGGTGAAGCGCTCTACCTTCCGGCAGGAAAGATCCACGCCTACCTGAGCGGGTTGGGCATCGAAGTCATGGCGTCCTCGGACAACGTGCTGCGGGGCGGCCTGACCCCCAAGCACGTGGATACCGAGGAGCTGCTCTCCACCGTCGCCTTCGAGCCCCACGCCCCACGGTCGCTGGCTGCCGAGTACACCCTCCTCGACCAGGAGCTCTACCGCCCCCCGTTCGACGAGTTCCAGCTGCAGCGGATCGTTCTGGGGGATCCTGCTGCGGGCCCGTCCGAGACATCGGCCGACGGCTCCGACGACGGCCGGCCGGACAGCGCCCTGCCTGCCGCCGAGAGCATGACTCCTGCCCATGTCCCCGTGGTGCAGAACGGTCCGGTGGTGGTCCTCGCGGTCAGCGGGCCGATCCTGCTGGACACCCCGAACTCGACCCTCTTGGTGCCACGCGGCGGCAGCGCCTTCGTCGCGGCGTCGGAGGCGCCCCTCGTCGTCCGCCCGGCAGCGGACGCCCACGGCGGGACCGACGGTCCGGTCCTGGCCTTCGCCGTCACCGTCGGCGGGAAGGCGCCCGCCCTCTAGGCGCGGCTTCCGCGGACCTTCCGCACCAGCCCGAGCGCTCGTCCAGCCTGCCGGCGGGCCAGCTGCATGCCCCGTTTGGCGAGGGGCAGCGCGCGGCTGAACAGGGGATAGAACGGCGAGAGCGGCAGGTCCCAGGTACCGGCGAGCTGGTCCTCGTGCTGCGCCCAGCCCATCTTGAAGCGGGAGACGCCGTCGTTGAGCAGTCCGTTGAAGTCGTAGCGCGTGACTCCGCGGGCCTTCATCTCCTGGATCGCGAACCACTTCAGCGCGTAGTTGGCACGCAGCCGCTCGCCCTCGTCGGTCATGCCGCCGTAGAGCTCGAAGCTCGTGGTGTCCGTCGTGGAGATCCAGAGGAAGGCGACGACGTCGTCCCCCTGGAACGCCGCATATACGGGTGAGGCCTCACCCAGGTTGTCGAAGATGTCCAGGTAGTAGGAGTCCTCGTGGATCCCGAAGCCGGCCCGCTCCGCCGTCAGCCGGTAGACGTCGAGGCAGGCGCTGATCTCGCTGCGCACCACACGACGGATGTCCAGTCCCTCGCGACCCGACTTGCGGATGTACTGCCGGTGCTTCTTCGACATCCCGGCCAGGAGGTCGTCCTCGGAGCGGGCGAGGTCGAGGATGAGCGTCCGGCCGATCAGGATGGTGTTCCCGCTCGGGGTCCAGCCGGCGGCGGGAAGGGCGCGCACGGCGTCGCTGTCCGCGTTCCAGTCCGGTTCGATGGACAGCGCGACCGAATGGTGGGCTGCGCGGACGTAGCCCGCGATGGCCTCGAGGACCTCGACGCCGCGGCCCTCGGCCGTCTGGGGTCCGCGCGGGATGTAGGCGAGGTTCCGCAGCGGGACCGGCAGGGCCTTCAGGACCAGCTGCGCCGCTCCGATGACCATGCCGTCCTCGGCGACGAGGACGCGGTCGGCGCTCCAGCCGTGTGCGGCCTTCGTCTGACCCCAGCCCCACAGCTGCTGGGGGTGGCCTCCCAGCTGGTTGACGGTGGTGTCCCAGAGGGCGCGATCGAGGCAGGGCGACACGGAAAGACTCATCCGACCAGCCTATAGGGGCGCGCCGGTACCGCCTTCCGGCGGAGGGCGCGCGCCCCGGCGCGGCTACCTGATGCGTGCGTAGGTCTCCCACTTGTGGGCCTGGTGCTCGCCCTCGACGACACGGATGGTGCCGGACTTCGAACGCATGACCATGGACTGGGTGAGGACCTTGTCCTTGCTGTAGCGGACGCCGCGCAGCAGGTCACCGTCGGTGATGCCCGTCGCCGCGAAGTAGCAGTTGTCGCTCGTGACGAGGTCGTTGGTGGAGAGCACGCGGTCGAGGTCGTGGCCGGCATCGATCGCCTTCTGCTTCTCCTCGTCGCTCGTGGGCCAGAGCCGTCCCTGGATGACACCGCCGAGGGACTTGATGGCGCACGCCGCGACGATGCCCTCGGGTGTTCCGCCGATGCCCATGAGGGCGTCGACGTCGGTGCCCTCGCGGGCTGCGGCGATGGCGCCTGCGACGTCGCCGTCCATGAGGAACTTGGTGCGGGCCCCGGCGGCGCGGATCTCCTCCACGAGGGGCTTGTGCCGGTCACGGTCCAGGATCATGACGTTGAGCTGGCCGACCTTCTTGTTGGTCGCCTTGGCGATGAGGTGGAGGTTCTGCTTCACGGGCAGGCGCAGGTCCACCATGTCAGCGGCCTCGGGGCCGGTCACGAGCTTCTCCATGTAGAACACCGCGGACGGGTCGAACATCGATCCGCGCTCCGCTACAGCGAGCACCGCAAGGGCGTTGTTGATGCCGAGGGCGGCCAGGCGGGTCCCGTCGATCGGGTCGACGGCGACGTCGCACTCGGGTCCGCTGCCGTCACCGACGTGCTCACCGTTGAACAGCATGGGCGCTTCGTCCTTCTCGCCCTCGCCGATGACCACGATGCCGTTGAAATGCACGGTCTGCAGCAGGGAACGCATCGCGTCCACCGCGGCGCCGTCGGCGAGGTTCTTGTCCCCGAAGCCCACCCAGTGGCCGCCGGCGATCGCCGCGGCTTCCGTGACGCGCACGAGCTCCAGGGCGAGGTTCCGATCCGGCTCGTCGTCCCCGACGGCCAGGGCCGGTGACAGTGTCGAATACTGGGCATTGGTGGCTTTTTGGGACACGTCTATCCTCATCGTCGAAGGTTGCTCGGCAGGACGCGGGCGTCCTTGTTCCGTGCTGTCATCATAGGCGAGCCGAGTACACCGCACCCCGTGACGCTCGGCACGCACACAGCCGACGGCGCCCCTCCGGTTAGGCAGGGCGCCGAGCGTCAGCGAAAATGGAGGGGTGAGCAACCAAGGCGAAGAGCGGGACACCCGAGCGACCGAAGCGGGCTCCGGACACGACGGCGCCGGCCACGACGGTGCCGGTCATGACGACACCGGCCGGCGGACGCAGCAGGCGGCAGCGGACGCGCGGCTCGAGGCGGAACTGAACGACGACGCGCCGCCCATCACCCTCACACCGAACCAGGCGAAGCGCGCCAGTTCCACCGCCCGCGGCATGCTGATCGCCACCGGCGCGACCATCGCCGTCGTCCTGCCCGTCTACTTCCTCAACCCGACCTACACGGCCGAGACCTACAGGCGCGACATCGACGTCGCAACCGTCGCGCGACAGGCAGCGGGCGATGCCGGCTACCTCCCGGCCGCACCCGGGCTGCCGGAGGACTGGTCCTCGAACTACGCCCGCTGGGTGACCGGCCGCAGTGATGGTGTCGACTACTGGGAGGTCGGGTTCCTCACCGCGGACACCGGCTTCATCCAGCTCACGCAGACCGACGACGCCAATCCCACGTGGGTGGCCCAGCGCGTCGGCGACGCGCAGGTTTCGGGTACGCGGACCATCGGCGGGATCGAATGGCAACTGCTGGACGCACCGGACGGCGACACGGTCCTGACGTCCGAGGTCGACGGCTCGACCGTCATCCTGAACGGTGAGGCCTCGCTGACCGAATTCGACACGATGGGTGGGGCCGTCATCGAGGACGTCCGGCAGAACGCCGTCGAGGAGGCCGAGCGCCTGTCATCTTCGGACACGGACGGCTCCTGAGGACAGGTCGAAAGACACCGGACAGTACAGTGGGCGGCGTGACCCAGCAACTGACGCCCGCCGCCGCATGGCTCCGCCTCCAGGAAGGCAACGATCGCTTCGTCGCCTCGGACGTCTCCCATCCGAACCAGGACGCGTCGCGCCGCGCGGCCCTCGTCAACGACCAGAACCCCTTCGCCGTCATCTTCGGCTGCTCCGACTCGCGCCTGGCCGCGGAGATCATCTTCGATCTCGGGCTGGGGGACGTCTTCGTGGTGCGGACGGCCGGCCAGGTGATCGACGACGCCGTCCTCGGCTCGCTGGAGTACAGCGTCAGCGTGCTGGGCGTGCCCCTGATCGTGGTCCTTGGACATGACAACTGCGGAGCCGTGACCGCGACCATGAACGCGATCGACACCGGCGTGATGCCCATCGGGTTCCTCCGGGACCTCGTCGAGCGGATCACGCCGTCGGTGCTGACCGCCCGCCGCTCCGGCGTCACGGAGGTCAACGCCACGGTCATCGAACACACCAGGCAGACCTCCCGCCGCCTCGTCGACAGCTCACGGGTCATCGCGGACGCCGTCGAGCGCGGGAACGTGGCCGTCATCGGTGTCTCCTACCGCTTGGATGAAGGCAAGGCCGTGCTCGTGACGGGATTTGGCGCAGTGTAGAGCGAACGGCGAGAATTGCCGCATGACTCCAACGCCTGCAGCCAGCCCCGATTCCAGCTCCCCTACCGGCGGTACCAGCCTGGAGGGTGCGGGGTACCGCATCGAACACGACACCATGGGTGAGGTCCGCGTCCCGGTCAACGCCCTGTACCGCGCGCAGACGCAGCGCGCCGTGGAGAACTTCCCGATCTCCGGGACCGCCCTCGAGCGGGCCCATATCGAGGCCCTTGCCCGGATCAAGAAGGCCGCGGCCACCGCGAACGCCGAACTCGGCGTGCTCGACGACGAGCGCGCGCGGGCCATCGAGGCCGCGGCGGAGGATGTCGCCTCCGGCCGGTACGACGGCGACTTCCCGGTTGATATCTACCAGACCGGCTCCGGCACGTCGTCGAACATGAACGCCAACGAGGTCATCGCGACCCTCGCCAGCCGCGCGCTCGAAGCCGCCGGAAGTACGGCGTCCGTCCACCCGAACGACCACGTCAACGCGTCGCAGTCCTCCAACGACGTCTTTCCGACGTCCGTCCACGTTGCGGCGACCTCCGCCCTCGTGAAGGACCTCATCCCCGCCCTGGCGCATCTCGCCGAGGCGCTGGAGCGCAAGGCCGACGAATTCAAGACCGTCGTGAAGTCCGGCCGGACGCACCTCATGGATGCCACGCCGGTCACCCTGGGCCAGGAGTTCGGCGGTTACGCCGCGCAGGTCCGTTACGGGATCGAGCGCATCGAGGCGTCCCTCCCCCGCGTCGCCGAGGTACCGCTGGGCGGGACCGCCGTCGGAACCGGCATCAACACCCCGGCAGGTTTCTCGGCGCGCGTGATCGAACTCCTCGCCGCGGACACGGGCCTCCCCCTCACCGAGGCCCGGGACCACTTCGAGGCGCAGGCGAACCGCGACTCGCTCGTGGAGGTCTCGGGCATGCTGCGCACCATCGCCGTCTCCCTCACCAAGATCCACAACGACCTGCGCTGGCTCGGCTCCGGACCCAATACGGGACTGGGTGAGATCTCGTTGCCCGACCTCCAGCCCGGCTCCTCGATCATGCCCGGAAAGGTGAACCCGGTCATCGCCGAGGCGGTCATCATGGTGTGCGCGCAGGTCGTCGGCAACGACGCCACGGTCGCGTGGTCCGGCACCAACGGTGCGTTCGAGCTCAACGTCGGCATCCCCGTGATCGCGCGCAACGTCCTCGAGTCGATCCGCCTGCTCAGCAACTCGACCCGGGTCTCGGCAGACCGCATGATCGACGGCATCACCGCGAACGTCGAGCGGGCTCGTTTCCTCGCCGAGGCATCGCCTTCGATCGTGACCCCGCTGAA
Source organism: Arthrobacter sp. PL16 (assembly GCF_035985055.1). Lineage (NCBI taxonomy): Bacteria > Bacillati > Actinomycetota > Actinomycetes > Micrococcales > Micrococcaceae > Arthrobacter > Arthrobacter sp. PL16. Next base: position 109,071 of record NZ_JAXCIC010000005.1, on the reverse strand, counting down.
CAAGTACATCGGCTACGAGAATGCCGCCAAGATCGCGAAGAAGGCCGTCGCGGAAGGGCTCACGGTCCGCGAGTCCGTTCTCGCCCTCGGATTCGTGGAGCGGGGCGAGCTCACGGTGGAGCAGCTGGACTCGGCCCTCGACGTGCTGTCGATGACGCGGCCGCCCCAGGGCTGACCGCCCAGGATCCACCGAAGGGGTGTGCCGTTGCTTGCGGTGCACCCCTTCTGCATGTCCCGTGACGGCAATTTGCACTCGCTAAGCGAGAGTGCAAATATGTACTTCGTGACTTCTAGTGCAACGAACCAGGATCTCGGGCTGCGGGAACGGAAACGCCTCCAGACGAGGTCCTCTCTCGTGGCGGCTGCGCGACGACTGACGCTGGAGCACGGCCTGACGGGCTTCACCGTCGAGCAGCTCTGCGACGAGGTGGGTATCTCCCGCCGCACGTTCTTCAACTACTTCCCCTCCAAGGAGGACGCCGTCCTGGGCCACTCGGACGAGGCCCGCCCGGAGGAGCTGCTCGACGCCTTCGTGGAATCGGGAAGGGCCGACCCACCCGTACCCCTCCTCGAGGCTCTCACCGTGCTGTTCGCCGAGTTCGGCAGCAGGATGGCTATGTCCCGTGAGGAGTACCGGACCATGTCCGCGGTCCTGCAGCGGGAGCCGCAGCTCATGGCGCGCATCTTCGCCCGGGCCGAATCGAAGTCCCAGCTCCTGACGGAACTCATCCTGGCGAGGGAGGGCCTGCCGTCGGATGACCCGGCTGCCCGTGTCGCCACCTTCGTCCTCGGCGGACTCGCCCGCCGGTCGCTCGACGAGTTCTTCGCCGAAGGCAACGCCCTCACCTACGCCGAGGTGTTCCGCCGGAACGTCGAGGCGCTGCGCTACCTCTTCCCATCCGCCGCACCCGGGCTGTCCTCCGACGTCCCCGCCTCCCAGAACCAGGACCCAGCATGAGTACCACGACGGCGCCCGACGGCCCGCTCCTCCTGACGCAGAAACGCATTTGGATCATCTTCTCGGCACTCATCGCCGGAATGCTGCTCTCCAGCCTCGACCAGACCATCGTCTCGACTGCCATGCCCACCATCGTGGGCCAGCTCGGCGGCGTCGAGCACCAGGTCTGGATCACGACGGCGTACCTCCTCGCGACCACGATCGTGATGCCGATCTACGGGAAGTTCGGCGATGTCCTCGGACGCCGCAACCTGTTCCTCTTCGCCATCGCCCTGTTCACCATCGCCTCCGTCGGCTGCGCGTTCGCCACCGACTTCTGGGCCTTCGTCATCTTCCGGGCCATCCAGGGCCTCGGCGGTGGCGGGCTCATGATCCTGTCGCAGGCGATCATCGCCGATATCGTCCCCGCGAACGAGCGCGGCAAGTACATGGGCCCCCTGGGCGGGATCTTCGGCCTCAGCGCCGTCGCCGGACCGCTCCTCGGCGGCTACTTCGTGGACCACCTGACGTGGAACTGGGCCTTCTACATCAACATCCCCGTGGGCATTGCCGCGTTCGCCATCGCCTGGTTCACCCTTCGCCTCCCGTCCAAGAAGGCCACCAAGCGCATCGACATCCCGGGCGTGGTCCTGCTGTCCCTCGCGACGACCTGCCTCATCTTCTTCACCGACTTCGGCGGCGACGCCGAGGAGGGCTGGACCTCGCCCCTGACCTGGGCCTTCGGGGGCGCCATGATCCTGGCGGTACTCGCCTTCGTCATGGTGGAGCGTCGCGCCGAGGATCCCATCATCCCGCTGGAGCTCTTCCGCAACCGCACCTTCGTGACCAGCACGGGGATCGGCCTGACGCTCGGCCTCGGGATGTTCGCGGCGCTCGCCTTCATGCCGACCTTCCTGCAGATGGCCTCCGGTACGTCAGCGGCCGTCTCCGGCCTGCTGCTCGTCCCGATGATCGTGGGCCTCATGGGTACGTCGATCTACTCGGGCATCGCCATCTCACGTTCGGGCCATTACCGGAAGTACCCGATCACCGGCGTCTCGCTGACCCTCGCCACACTGCTCTGGATGTCCACCCTCACCGCGAGTACGCCCATCTGGGTCATCTGCAGCATGCTGTTCTTCTTCGGCGCCGGTCTGGGACTCATCATGCAGGTCATCGTCCTCGTGGTGCAGAACTCGGTGGCCCCGACCATGATCGGTGTCGCGACGAGCACGAACAACTATTTCCGCGAGGTCGGCGCCTCACTCGGTGTCGCCGTCTTCGGTGCGATCTTCACGAGCCGCCTGTCCGAGCGGCTGAACGGGACCTTCTCCGCCTTCGGGGCCACCCCGGAGGCCGCCGGACAGGCGACCTCCACCCTCGACCCGGCCGCGCTGAACGCCCTCCCCGATCAGGTGCGCGACGCCGTCGTGAGCGACTACGCCGAGTCCCTGGCGCCCGTGTTCCTCTACCTCGTCCCGTTCCTGGTGATCGCCCTGGTGCTCGCCCTCCTGCTGCGCGAGATCCCGCTGTCCGACACCTCGGGCATGGTGGCGCGCGGCGAGGCCATCGGCGGAGAGGAAGCGGTCCGCCTCGAGCGTGAACGCACGACGGCGGCCGCCACCACCGGACCCCGCATGTCAGCCGACGTCGGTGCGTCCGGGTCACGGCCGACAGTCCCACCAGCAGGGGCCGCAGACCGCTCCGACTCCTGATAACGAGGTAGGGCGTAACCCTGCCGCCGCATCACTCGCCGGCCCGGCAGTTTCCCGACTGCCGGGCCTGCGGCGTTCCACGGGGCCCGACGAGCGCAGTGAGGGACAGCCGCGGCGTCAGGAGATGAAACGGGTCCTGCCGTCGAAGCTACCCGCCTCCTGCACGAGGGCGAGGTGCCGCGCGTTGAGGGCGGGCAGGGCGTCCAGGGGGAACCAGCGCACATCCAGGGACTCGTCGTCGTTCACGCGCGCGGTCCCGCCGACCCATCGGCACCGGAAGTCGAGGGTCAGGAACGTGCACACGTCCCCGTTGGGGAACGTGACCGGCCCGACGACGCCGACATCGAGCAGGAATTCGACCTCGACGACGACGCCGGTCTCCTCCTCGATCTCCCGCCGCAGCGCGACGGCGGGTTCCTCGCCCGGGTCGACCATCCCCGTGATGATGGTCCAGGCGCCGGTGTCCGCCCGTTGCCCGAGAAGCACCCGTCCCTCGTCGTCGAACACCACGCCCCCGACGCCGGGCAGCCACAGGGGGTCGTGCCCGATCTTGCGGCGGAGGGCTAGGACGAAATCCGGGGTAGGCACGGTTGTCAGGGTAGTACAGCGAGCGCGAGCGCAGCACCGGCGATCAGGAACGGCCCGAAGGCCACCGATGAGCGCAGCGTCGCCCTGCGCGCGGTGACGAGGAACGAACTCCAGAGGCCACCGAGCACGATGCCGAAGACGGGCCCCCACCACAGCTCCGCCCAGCCGGCGAATCCCAGGTAGAGGCCGAGCAGCCCGGCGAGCTTGACGTCGCCGAATCCGAGCCCGCTCGGACGAAGCAGGTGCAGCGCCGCGAAGGCGGCCCAGAGGATCACCCCGCCGCCGAGCATGCCCAGCACGCGGTGCCACTCGCCGGCGGCCACCGCCGCTGCACCGAGGACGAGGATGGACGCGGGGTAGGACGGCAGGACGATCCGATCGGGCAGCCGGTGCGTGCGCCAGTCGGTCAGACCCAGACGCAGGCCGAACACCACGAAGGCCGCGAGCGCCACCACGAGGAGCACGAAGGCGGCGGGCTCCTTTTCCAGGTATCCAGCGAGCACTGCGGTCACGCCCCCACGCTACGCGACTGCCCGGCCCCTGACCGGGCGCTGGCCGAACGGTGGATACACAGGACGTCGGCGCCCCGGTCATCACACCCTGCCGGGCCGGTGGCCTAGTTATCCGCTCCTTCCAGGAGTTCCGTCACCAGCGCGGCGATCGGTGAGCGCTCGGACCGGGTGAGCGTGACGTGGCCGAACAGCGGATGGCCCTTCAGCGTCTCGACGACGGCCGCGATGCCGTCGTACCGTCCGACGCGCAGGTTGTCACGCTGCGCGACATCGTGCGTCAGGACGATCTTCGAGTTCTGTCCGATGCGGCTCATGACGGTGAGGAGCACGTTCTTCTCGAGGGACTGCGCCTCGTCGACGATCACGAAGGAATCGTGCAGGCTCCGCCCACGGATATGGGTGAGGGGCAGTACCTCGAGCATCCCGCGGTCCATGACTTCCTCCACGACCTCCTGCGACACCAGTGCACCGAGCGTGTCGAAGACGGCCTGCGCCCACGGGTTCATCTTCTCGTTCTCGCTCCCGGGCAGGTACCCGAGCTCCTGGCCACCGACGGCGTAGAGGGGACGAAAGACCACCACCTTCCGGTGCTCCCTGCGCTCGAGCACCGCCTCGAGACCGGCGCACAGCGCCAGGGCCGACTTTCCCGTTCCGGCACGCCCGCCCAGGGATACGATCCCGACCTGCGGATCCATCAGCAGGTCGAGCGCGAGGCGCTGCTCCGCTGAGCGCCCGTGCAGCCCGAAGACGTCGCGATCGCCGCGCACGAGACGGATCTGCTTGTCCGCACCGACCCGCCCCAGCGCCGATCCTCGCGGCGACAGCATGATGACGCCCGTATTGACGGGTTGTTCCGCCCCCGCCGGGATGAAGACGGCCTCGTGGTCGTAGAGCGCGTTGACCTCCTCCACCGTGGCGTCGAGCTCAGCCACACCGGTCCAGCCGGAGTCCTTCACGAATTCGTTGCGGTACTCGTCCGCCTGCAGACCCATGGCTGAGGCTTTGACACGCATCGGAACATCCTTGGAGACGACGGTGACGTCGTGCCCCGCGACCGAGAGGTTCTTCGCCACCGCCAGGATCCGTGAGTCGTTGTCACCACTCCTGAAGCCGACGGGCAGCACCTCGGGCGAGACGTGATTGAGTTCGACACGCAGCGTTCCGCCCTCTTCCCCGAGGGGGACGTCCCTGTCGAGTCCACCGTTCGTCACCCTCAGGTCATCGAGCAACCTGAGGGCCTTCCGCGCAAAGTACCCCAGCTCCGGATCGTGGCGCTTACCTTCCAGCTCGGTGATGACGATGATCGGCAGGATCACCTCGTGCTCAGCGAATCTGAGGATCGCGCGGGGATCGGACAACAGCACGGAGGTGTCGATGACGTAGCTGCGCCGGGCGGGCGCTTCCACGCCGGTGCGGTCAGCCGACCCGGCCGCAGCTCGAATGTCCGCTCGGGTTCCCACAGTGGTTCCGGCGTCCTGCTGGGAGGTTTTGGTTGTAGCCACGTGAACTCCGCTCCGGGGGTGAGCACACCCCGAATTCGTAGGGTTGGGTGAGGCTGTCCGGCCTGGAGGCCGGGCGCGGCCTCCCCGACTCGTACGAGATGCCTGTCAGCACCGTCGGCGTCATCAGCGGCCTTCCGTCGACAGGTATGGAGCCCATCGATGGCTCGACAGTACGCTGTTCGGCGATTTGGCGCAGTCTGTTCGCGCGTGTCGATCGTTAAGGGCCGGTGAAGTCTCAGGAGCCGAAGCGGCGCTGCCTGCGGCCGAAGTCGCGCAGGGCCCGCAGGAAGTCGACGCGGCGGAAATCGGGCCACAGGGCCTCGCAGAAATAGAACTCGCTGTAGGCGCTCTGCCACATGAGGAACCCGGAGAGCCGCTGCTCCCCCGAGGTCCGGATCACGAGGTCCGGATCCTGTTGCCCACGCGTGTAGAGGAAGGAGGAGATGTGCTGGTCCGTCAGCTCCTCGGCCAGGGTCTCGAGCGTTTCACCCTTGCCGGCGGCGTCACGCATGAGCTCCTTGACGGCGTCGACGATCTCGCGCCGTCCCCCGTATCCGACGGCGACGTTGACGTGGAGACCGTCGATCTTCTCGGTCGATGCTGCCAAGCTGACAAGCTTGTTGCTGAGGTCGTGGGGCAGGAGGTCGAGTGCTCCCACGGGCTGGACCCGAACGCGGTTGCTCTCGCCCAGCCGGTCGAGCGTGTTGGCGATGATGTCGAGGAGCTGGTCGATCTCCTCCTGGGGCCGTCCCATGTTGTCGGTGGAGAGCATGTAGAGGGTCACGACGTCGACGCCGAGTTCTTCGCACCACCCGAGGAACTCGTGGATCTTGTCGGCCCCAGCCTGGTGCCCATGGCTCGTCGGAGCTCCCGCGAGCTTCGCCCACCGCCGGTTGCCGTCCACCATGACGCCGATGTGGTGCGGGATGCGCTCGGGAGCCAGGTTCCGCTGGAGCCTGCGCTCGTAGAAGCTGTAGCCGACTTCGGGAAAGGCCCACGTCACGCCCGGCTACCCTCCCCTGGTCCTGCTCCGGCGCGTCCGGAGGCTTCTTCCTCGGCGGGAAGCCTGCTCCCCGCTCACCATTCCTACCGTACCGGCAGTTGCCGTGCAAAGGGCTGCATTCATGCTGCCGGCAGCCCGCGAAGACCCCGCTCCCGACGGGAGACGTCGAGCGCCGTGGGCTAGAATCCCGGCATGACCCCGCGCCCTTCGGCCCCCGTTCCAGGCCCTTCGGATTCAGCCCGCGCACCCGGGACGAGGTTCGAGGAAGCGGTCGGGGCGATGGCCGGGCCCCTCGCCGACGCGATGGTGACCAAACCGCTCTGGCGGGGGTGGATCCATGCCGTCGCTACTCCGCTGGCCGTCGCTGCGGGCATCGTGCTGATCATCCTGGCGCCGACCGCGGGCCTGAGAACCGCATCTGCCATCTACGCCTTCACGGGCGTGCTGCTCTTCGGCGTGAGTGCGGTGTACCACCGCGGGAACTGGAGTCCGAGGGTCAAGGTCGTCCTGAAGCGTCTTGACCACACGAACATCATGCTCGTCATCGCCGGGTCCTATACGCCGCTCGCCTGGGCCCTGCTGGAACGAGGGAAGGCGGAGACGCTGCTCTGGGTCATCTGGGGCGGGGCGATCGCCGGGGTCCTCTTCCGCAATCTGTGGGTCGACGCACCGCGCTGGCTGTACGTTCCGATCTACGTGGCACTGGGCCTCGGCTCGGTGTTCTACATGCCGGACTTCTTCGCCGCCAACCTGGCCGCCGGCGTGCTGATCTGCGTGGGAGGTGCCCTCTACATCGCAGGCGCCGTGTTCTACGGGATCAAGCGCCCCAACTTCTCGGTGCGCGTGTTCGGGTTCCACGAACTCTTCCACGCCTTCACCGTGGCTGCCTTCGCAGCGCACTTCATCGCGATCATGCTTGCCGTGCTACAACCGGTCCAGTCCTAGCACGCCGTCCTCGGTCCACCCCGTCGGGACGTTGAACCAGCCGTTCAGCGGTTATCGGGGCCGCGCTTGCCGCCGGGCGCGGGACGTCCGGAGCCGCCGGGTCCGTCTGGTCCATCGCCGGCGCCGGTGCTGCCGGGTCCGTTTCCAGTGCCGTCAGATATACCGGGTCCGTCAGATATACCGGGTCCGTCAGGTCCGCCGGGTCCGTCGCCAGTGCCGCCTGCGGCCGGAGGCACCCCGCGCGTCCGGGAATCGCCCCGCTGCGCCCGGGACTGCGCTACCTCCGCGGCGTACCGCACACGCCGGATGCGCTTGACCATGTCGCGGATCAGGAAGATGACCACCACCACCATGAACAGGGTCGCCAGGAAACCCAGTGTTCCCGGGGTCACGGAGGCCGGATCGAGGTCCGGACGCAGGGTCGGATCCCCTGACGGCGTCGTCGTTGCTGCCAGGCTGAGGTCAAGGAACACGCATGCACCACTTTCGAAGCTCGCAGCGGATCACGGTGGCCCGCCGCGTGCAATTCTACGCGGCATAGAACTGACGGACAGACCTACGATCCGGTCGAGATGCCGGCGAAGAAATCGTTCTCGGGAATCTGGTATTCGACCCTCGATGTGATGAGTGAGTAGTCCTCCCACGGCCACACCTTCTGCTGCAGGTCTGTCGATACGGCGAAGAAGAACCCCTCTGGGTCGACCTGCGTCCGGTGGGCCAGCAGCGCCCGCTCGCGGTGCCCGAAGAAGTCGCCGCAGTCGATCTGCGTCGTGGTCGGGTGGGTGGGCGCGGGAGGCTGGTGACCTTCTGCGTCTGCTTCCAGCCACTGGGCCAGACGCTCCGCGTAGGGCGACTGGAGCCCTGCTTCCTCGAGGGCGAAGTGCAGTGCACGGAACCGCTCCGGATTGAAGGCGCGGTCGTAGTAGAGCTTGGAAACGCTCCACGCCTCGCCCGTCCCCGGATAGCGGGCCGGGTCCGCCGCAGCCTCGAACGCCTCGACGGCGACGCGGTGGGCCATGATGTGGTCGGGGTGCGGGTAACCCCCGTTCTCGTCGTAGCTGACGATCACGTGCGGTCGGAACTCGCGGACCAGCTTCACGAGCGGTGCGGCCGCACGCTCGAGGGGCTGCAGGGCGAAGCAGCCGGCGGGGAGGTCCGGGAGCGGGTCTCCTTCGGGTAGGCCCGAATCGGTGAAGCCGAGCCACCGCTGCTGCACACCGAGCTCCGCGATGGCGTTGGCCATCTCGACGCGGCGCAGACCCGTGAGGTCACGCTTGCCGTGCGGATCGCCCTCCATGGCAGCATTCAGGATGTCGCCCCGCTCGCCGCCGGTGCAGGTCGCGACCATGACCTCCGCCCCTGCCGCAGCGTAGCCGGCCATGGTGGCCGCGCCCTTGCTCGACTCGTCGTCCGGGTGGGCATGGACCGCGAGAAGGCGGAAGCCCTCGCGGGACACACGGGATTGATCATGGCTTGGCACACGTGCTCCTGGCTCTGCGGGTGGGACGGCGGCCGGAGTCGAACACCATCGGTGAGCGGTAAAATGGGAGAGTGAGCTCCTCCTACACGCCAACATCAAGAGTAGCCAATCGCTACGGCACCCCCAAGCCGAAAAAGCCGTTGAGCCGCGCGCGGATGCTGGTCATCGCGGTGATCCTCGCAGCCGTGGCGGCCGTTGCCGCCGTCGCCCTCACGACCGGGAGCCCCGATGTGTCCGCCAAGGACGTCGGATTCTCGCTGGCCTCCGACGGACGGGCGAGCGTCGACTTCGAGGTGTCGAAGGATCGCGCAGCCACCGCGCAGTGCGCCGTACAGGTCCTCAGCGAGAACTATGCCGTCGTGGGCTGGAAGGTCGTCACGATCGGGCCGAACAGCGCCGAGGACGGTGCCAACAGCGGTGGAACGACGGCTCACAGGACCGACGTCCGCACGGACTCACCCGGCGTCACCGGCGGCGTCAATGCCTGCTGGATCGTCGAGGAGTGAGCAGACTTCCCGGGGCTTGTTGGGATATGACCCGCACGCCTCTAGAATGATCGGATACGTATCGCCCCGCTTCACCGGCGTACCGGGCAACCGGTCCCACGAGGCGGGGTGTTTGCTTGCCGTGCTGAGAAGTACCGTCATTGCCCGGACGAGCGACCATGAGCCACCCCTGAGCAGGCGGAGGCCGTACCTAAGGAGTTATCCCGTGTCCACGAACAGTGCCCCCGCCGCCTGGCTCACGCAGGAGTCCTATGACCGACTCAAGGCCGAGCTGGAACACCTCTCCGGTCCCGGCCGCACCGAGATCGTGGCCCGCATCGAGCAGGCCCGCTCCGAGGGTGACCTGAAAGAGAACGGCGGCTACCACGCCGCCAAGGAGGAGCAGGGCAAGGCCGAGGCCCGGATCCGCCAGCTCACCCAGCTCCTCAACGACGCCCACGTGGGTGAGGCTCCGGCGGACAACGGGATCGTCGAGCCCGGCATGATGGTCTCCGCGAGGATCGCCGGGAATGTCGAGAACTTCCTCCTCGGCAGCCGCGAGGTCGCCGGTGACACCAAGGTCGATGTCTACAGCGAGAGGTCCCCGCTGGGCGCAGCCATCCAGGGCACGAAGGCCGGCGACACCGTCACCTACACCGCCCCGAACGGCAGGAAGATCACGGTCGACATCATCTCGGCGACACCGTACGTCGGTTGACACCCAGGCTGCCGATCGGCGACCCCGGCCACTGATCACTATCGGCCGGTCAGGCAGCGTCGGTCAGGCAGCTGTTCCGAAGCGGTTCGTTCCCAAGGGAACGGACCGCTTCCGTTTGAGGAGGAACGCCGCCAGGACACCGCCGAGGGCCCCGAAAAGGTGCGCCTGCCAGGAGATGTTCGAGCCCACCGTCGGCAGTACGCCCCAGAGGATGGACCCATAGGCGGCGAAGAGGATCACGGCGAGGAGGATCTGCTTCCAGTCGCGGTTGTAGAAGCCGCGCGTGACCAGGTAGGTGAAGAGGCCGAAGACGACCCCGGACGCGCCGATGGTCAGTCCCCCTCCGAAGACCCAGGTGCCGACGCCGGACGCGAGCCAGCTGGACCCCAGCGCCACCGCGAAGCGCCGCGCTCCCTCGAGGAACGCGAGGAAGCCCAGGACCAGGAGGGGGAAGGAGTTGCTCGCGAGGTGCTCCACTCCCCCGTGCAGGAGCGGGGCGAAGACCACGCCGTCGAGCCCGTCCACGCGGCGGGGTGCGATGCCCAGCGTCCTGACCAGCTGGTTGCCGAGCAACGCGTTGAGCAGGAAGGCGGCCCACATCACGGCGACGAGGGCGACGACGGTGATCAGGCCGGTCTGGGCCCTTCGCACGAGCGGAATCACGACTCAGCCCCGGATGACCACCGGCTGGAAGCCCTCTGCGCGAAGGTTGCTGAGGACCTGCTCGCAGTGCTCATCGCCCTTGGTCTCCATGTTGATGGTGATCGCGACGTCACCCATGCTGATCGATCCGCCCACCCGGGTATGGTCCACACCGGTCACGTTCGCGTCCGATTCGGCGATGATCCTCGAAATGGTAGCGAGGGAGCCCGGCCGGTCGTCGAGCAGCATGCGCACCACGAGGAAGCGCCCTGCTGCCGCGAGGCCGCGCTGGATGACCTTCAGCATCAGCATCGGGTCGATATTGCCGCCGGAGAGAACCACGACGGTGTTCCCGGGCTTGGCTCCATTCTCCGTCAGTTTGCCGTCGAGCAGTGCGGCGACGCCCACGGCGCCGGCCGGCTCGACGACCATCTTCGCTCGCTCCAGGAGGAAGATGAGGGCACGCGCGAGGGAGTCCTCGCTGACCGTGACGACGTCGTCCACCAACTCCCGGATGATCGAGAAGGGCAGCTGCCCCGGACGTCCGACGGCGATACCGTCGGCGATGGTCGACACCTTGGTGAGGGGCACGAGCGCATCGGCGGCGAGCGACGGCGGATAAGCTGCGGCGTTCTCGGCCTGCACCCCGATGATGCGGATCTCCCTTCCGAGCTCCTTCGCCCTCGCCTTGACGGCTACGGCGACGCCGGCCAGGAGGCCTCCCCCGCCCACGCCCATGAGGATCGTGTCGACGTCGGGCACCTGCTCGAGGATCTCCAGGCCGATAGTCCCCTGACCGGCCACCACGTCGACGTTGTCGAAGGGGTGCACGAAGACCGCGCCTGTTTCATCGGCGTATCTCTTCGCCTCGGCCAGCGCCTCGTCCACGTTGTGCCCGTGCAGCACCACTTCGGCACCGTGGCCCCGCGTCGCGGCGAGCTTCGGGAGTGCGACGCCGAGCGGCATGTAGATCCGCGCGGAGATGCCGAGACGGGCGGCTGCCACCGCAACCCCCTGCGCATGATTGCCGGCGGAAGCTGCGACCACGCCGCGCTCGCGCTCGGCCTCGGTCAGCTTTGCCATGCGGTTGTAGGCGCCACGGACCTTGAAGGACCCGGCGCGCTGCAGGTTCTCGCATTTGAAGGACACCGTGGAGCCGGTCAGGCGGCCGAGGGCGCGTGACTGCTCGATGGGCGTGCGTGCGATGACGCCGTCGAGCGTCTGTTGTGCGGCCTGGACATCGGCCAGGGTCACCGGGAGGGCCGCATCCGAGGCGAGGTCGAGGACTGTTGTGCCGTACATGGAGCCGGACGGGGTTGCTACGGTCTGATCGGTCATGGGGAAAGCTCTTCCTGAAGGGCTGGCGCCGCGGGTGCGTGAAGTTCCGGGGTGTTGGCCGGCGAGGGAGGCTCCTGCTCCGCCGTCGCCGGCCCGCTAATGCCGTGCCCTCCCCCGATCGGCCAGCCTTCCTGCGCCACCACCGGATCGTATTCCCAGGCGCGGTGCGCGATGTAGCGGACGGACGTGTTGAGCACCGCCAGGATCGGGACGGAGAACAGGGCCCCCGGGATACCCGCCAGGAGCGTCCCACCTGCCACAGCAAGGACGACGGCCAGCGGGTGCAGAGCGACGGCCGGCCCCATGATGAGGGGCTGGAGGATATGGCCCTCGACCTGCTGCACGAGCAGCACGATCGCGAGCATGACGAGCGCATTGACCCATCCGTTGGTGACCAGGGCCAGCATGACGGCGACGGAGCCGGTGGCCAGCGCACCGACGATGGGGATGAAGGATCCGAGGAAGACGAGCACCCCGAGTGGGAGCGCCAGCGGAACGCCGATGATCGCCGCGCCGACACCGATGCCTATCGCGTCGACCGCCGCCACGAGCATCTGCACGCGCACGTAGCTGGCCATCGACGTCCAGCCCCGCCGGCCGGCTCCGTCCACGGCAGCTCGTGCCGGGACCGGCGCGAGTCCGACGACGAATCGCCAGATCCGTCCGCCGTCGAGCAGGAAGAAGATCAGGGTGAACACCGTCAGGAGCGTTCCCGCTCCGACGTGTCCCGCAGTCGTGCCGAAGGAGAGTGCACCGCTGAGGATCGAGGCGCTGTTGTTCTGGGCTGCGTCGCCGATGTCCTGGAGGAACTGGTCGATCTCCGACGTCGTGAGCCGCAACGGGCCCTGTGACAACCAGTCCAGCGTTTGCTGGATCCCGGCGCGGGCTTCACTCCACAGACTGGTGAATCCGAGTGCGAGTTGCTGCCCCACCAGCAGGAGCGCCGCTGCGATCACGCTGAAGAACCCGACCAGTGTCACGGCGACCGCCAGCCCGTTTGGCATGCGGCGGCGCAGCGCGTTCTTGACGGGCATGAGCAGGGCGGCGACGAGGCCCGCGATCATGAGCGGTATGACGAGGAGCGAGACCATGCCGAGCAGGTAGACGAGGACGCCCCCGACGACGACGACGAGCCCGATGCGCCAGGACCAGGAGGCTGCAACGCGAAGCGCGAAGGGAACGTCCGTGCGGTCATCGGTCCGGGGGGCCTGCCGGTCTGTCGCTGGTGGCACCGGCAGCGGCCCGGGCATTGCGGCGGCTCCGCGGCTCACCGCACGCTGGAGGACGCGCTGAGGTTTCGCTCCGGGGAGACGCTGCATGGGCCAATCTTTCCATAGAAGGCCCAGGCGTCCCCTATCCGAGACCTGGCAGTATGCCCCATTCTGCGGAGAATGACGCACCGGCGTCGAGCCAGCGCAGTCCCTCGCCCGAGTTGAGGGCATTCGCCGGCGCGGTCATCGGCTCGATCGCGACCGCCTTGTCCACGCCGGGATAGATGGTGCTCACGTAGACGTGCGCATAGGCGAACGACCCATCCGCCCAGAGGGTGACCTTGCGGCCGTCCGGGGCGGACAGCACGTGCTCATAGCGGTCCCCGACCATCGCCAGGCCGGTGAAGGCGGTGTCGAACTGGACGTCGCCGATCCGCTGCCCCTTCCGCAGGTCGCGCTGTCCGGTGACGGGTACTTTTCCTGTCGGGATGGACCGGTCATCGGACTCGAACATTTCGGCCGCCAGCAGCGTCAGGGTGAGGTCCTCCGTGGGAACGTCGGAGATCTTGAGATAGGGGTGCGCGCCGAGGGCGAAGGGGGCGGCGTCGTCGGACAGGTTGCTGAGCTCCTGCGTGACCGTCAGCTGCTGTTCCGTCAGTTGGTAGGTGGCCCGGTGCAGCAGGTGGAACGGATAGCCGTGCTGCGGGAAGATCTCGGCTTCGAGGACTATCCGGGCCGGTGCGACGTCGATGGCCTGGTAGCCGGTGTTGCGGAGGAGTCCGTGGCTGGCATTGCCCTTGGAGGGCTCCGTGATGTCGAGCCTCTGCTCCTTGCCGCGCAGGGACCAGCGGCCGTCGGCCACGCGGTTCGGCCACGGAGCCAGGAGGATGCCGCCACCGCCCGCGGGGATATCGCCGTCGCCCCATGTCTCCGTCAGGGCCGTGCCGCCGACCTCGTAGGAGCGCAGTGCTGCTGCGAGGCTCGCTACGACCACGGTCGAGGCGCCTGCCCGCAGCGTGTAGTTGATGCCGCTTGCCGGGCGTGGAGTCGCTGAGGTCATGCAGCGATGCTACCGCCGGGTGCGACGCACCCTGCCTGCTGCACGTGGGTGGCGCGAACGCCTATGATACGTTTTGTTCGTTTCAGTGCGGACTAGTTCGATTGCCCGCCTGTCCACGAGATGCAAGGAGGGTCATGCTCGCAGCAGAGCGCCACGGAGTGATCCTCGAACGCCTGGCCCACCAGCCCGCGGTGCGTGTCAGTGGACTCGCACTGGCCCTCGGCGTCTCCGAGATGACGGTCCGACGTGACATCGACATCCTCGAAGCCCGGGGTGCCCTGGTCCGGGTCCACGGAGGAGCAGTCCGTCCCGGCAGCCTCAGTTCGGTGGAGGCCGACTTCGATTTCAACCGGACGCGTGGCGGTGAGGCGAAGCGGCGGATCGCGGCCGCAGCCGTATCGCTCCTGGCTCCCGGCATGACCGTATCCATCACGGGTGGCACCACGACCTACGCGCTGGCTCCCCTCCTCTCACGTGTGCCGGGACTGACCGTCATCACCAACTCCCTGCCCCTGGCCGACGAGCTCCATCGGCTGCACACCGCCAACCAGGGCGACGGCGCTGCGCAGGTCCTGCTCTCGGGCGGGCAACTCACGCCATCGAAGGCCCTGGTCGGCCCGCTCGCCACCCGTGCCATCGAATCCCTCCATGCGGATCTCTGCTTCATGGGTGCCCACGGCGTCGATGCGTCCGCCGGCATCACCACCCCCAACCTCGCCGAGGCGGACACCAACCAGGCCTTCGTCCGCAGCTGCGGACAGCTCGTCGTCCTCGCGGACTCGAGCAAGATCGGCGTCGTCAGCCTCGCCCGCGTGTCCACCCTCGACGCCGCCGCGGCCCTCGTCACCGACCGCCGGCCCGGCAGCGACTACGCCGCACTCACCCGGATCCTTTGTGACCCCGTTCCCGACCCCCACCTGGAAGAGCGCCCATGACCCACGTCACCCCTACCCGCCTGTCCGACGGGCGCGAACTGATCTACTTCGATGCGCGCGAGGAGAGCGCTGCCCGGCACCGGAATGCCGATGCCACCCGCGACGAGCGCGGACTGCCGGCACGCGGCCCGGCCGGTACGGCTCGGTACGACGCCCTGTCCGGGGAGTGGATCGCCGTCGCCGCCCACCGTCAGTCGCGGACGCACCTGCCACCCGCCGACCAGTGCCCCCTCTGCCCGACGACGGCGGCGAACCTCTCGGAGATCCCCGCCTCCGACTACGAGGTCGTGGTGTTCGAGAACCGCTTCTCGTCCTTCGGCCCGGATCTCGGCGATCTCCCGCCCGCCCCGGGATGGGGTACGACGACGACGGCCTACGGTCGGTGCGAGGTCGTCGCATTCGATTCCGCGCACGAGGGCTCCTTCGGCTCCCTCGGCCCGGAGCGCGCACGGACCGTCATCGACGCGTGGGCCCAGCGCACCGAGGCCCTGTCGGCGATGCCGGGCATCAAGCAGGTCTTCTGCTTCGAGAACCGCGGTGCGGACATCGGCGTGACCCTGCTGCACCCGCACGGGCAGATCTACGCCTACCCCTTCATCCCACCGCGCGCCGCCACGCTTGCCGCCCGGGCACACGAGTTCTTCGAGGCGTCCGGCGGCACCCGGACGCTGATGGGCCACGCGCTGGCTGCGGAACGGGAGTCCGGAGAACGCATGGTCATCGAGGGAGAGCACTTCAGCGCCTTCGTCCCCTTCGCCGCCCGCTGGCCGCTCGAGGTCCATCTGGTCCCCCACCGCCACGTCGCCGACATCGCCGGCCTGACGGGCGAGGAGCGCGACGAGCTCACCACCGTCTACCTCGACCTCCTCGGCCGGCTCGACGCGCTCTACCCGACCCCCACCCCGTACATCGCGGCGTGGCAGCAGGCCCCGATCGACGACGTTCTCCGCCCGACGAGTTACCTGCACCTGCAACTCACGTCGCCCCGCCGGGCCGCCGATAAGCTGAAGTTCCTCGCCGGTTCGGAAGCCGCGATGGGTGCCTTCATCAACGACACCACCCCGGAGAAGGTCGCGGACGCACTCCGCGCCGCCACTCCGGCCCCCGCAGCTCCAGCCCGGAAGGACCAGGCATGACCTCCAGCCCCCTCGACCTTGCGGCGGCGTTCACCGACCGCTTCGGCACCGAACCGGACGGGCTCTGGTCGGCGCCGGGACGCGTCAACGTGATCGGTGAGCACACCGACTACAACGACGGCTTCGTGCTTCCCTTCGCCATCAAGCATTCGACGACGGTGGCGGCCGCCGTCAGGCCCGATCGGATCGTCCGGGTCGCCTCCACCTTCGCGCCCGAAGAGGCACCCGTGACCGCGGATCTCGACGCGCTCGAGGAAGGGAGCGTGAAGGGCTGGGCCGCCTATCCCCTGGGCGTCCTCTGGGCCATGGAGCAGTCGGGGTACCGATGCCCCGGCATGGATCTGCTCGTGGACTCGTCCGTGCCGGTAGGCGCGGGGCTCTCCTCTTCCGCGGCCCTCGAGTGCTCGGTCGCCGTCGCGGTCAACGACCTGTCCCAGGCCGACGTGTCCCGACGGGAGCTCGCAGTCATCGGACAGCTCGCCGAGAACAGCATGGTCGGGGCGCCGACGGGCATCATGGACCAGTCTGCGTCCCTCCTCGGCGAGGTGGGGCACGCGGTCTTCCTCGACTGCAGATCCGGCGAGTCCCGCCTGGTTCCGCTCGACCTGGAGGGAGCCGGGCTCGAGCTCATGGTGATCGACACCCGCGTCAGCCACTCGCATTCCACCGGCGGCTATGCCGCACGCCGTCGCTCCTGCGAACTCGGCGCGGAACTCATGGGAGTGCCCGCCCTTCGCGACCTCTCGGTCAAGGATCTGGCGGAGGCGGCCGGCGTCCTCGACGAGGAGACATTCCGGCGCGTGCGGCACATAGTGACCGAGAATGCCCGGGTCGAGGACGCCGTCCAGGTCCTCACGAGCAAGGGACCGGCCCAGCTCGGGCCACTGCTCGTGGCCAGCCACGCCTCCATGCGAGACGACTTCGAAATCTCCTGCGCAGAGCTGGACACCGCCGTGGATGCGGCGCTCGACGCCGGCGCCCTGGGCGCCCGCATGACGGGCGGCGGCTTCGGCGGTGCCGCGATCGCGCTGGCGCGGGCCGACGACGTCGCCGCCATCGGTTCAGCGGTCGAGAAAGCCTTCTCCGCCGCTGGATTCCGCGCGCCCATGATCTTCAGCGTCCTTCCCGGCGCCGGCGCCGCCCGGATCGCCTAGGGACTGCCGAGACAGCAGAGGACCCGCAACCGAAAGGTCGCGGGTCCTCTGCTTCGGTCGCAGCCGTCGGTCGCTGCCGGCAGCTGCTGTGCTAGTCGCTTCTGTGCTAGTCGCTGCCGCGGATGATCGCGATGAGGCGGAGGATCTCGACGTACAGCCACACGAGCGTGACGGTGAGGCCGAAGGCAGCCGTCCATGAGTACTTCTGGGGAGCTCCGTGCCGCACACCCTCGCTGATCGAGGTGAAGTCGATGATCAGGGAGAACGCCGCCAGTCCTATGGCGAAGATGCCGATAACGAGACCGAACGGAATGCCGTTCTCGAAACCGAACATCCCCTGCGTGCCCGGGATGCCACTGCTGCGCAGACCGAACATGCCCTCCGTCGCGCCGAAGAGCATCAGACCCAGATTCAGCAGCGAGAACGCTGCGTAGCTGATGAGCGCGATCATGAAGAACTTCATCGCCTTGGGGGTCGCGCGCACCCTGCCGCTCTTGAAGAGCGCGAGTGTCACGCCGAAGACCACGAGCGTGCCGAGCACGGCCTGCATGGCGATGCCGGGGAACTGGGCCTCGAGGAACATCGTGAGTCCGCCGAGGAACAGACCCTCGAGACCCGCGTAGGCGAGGATCAGCGCGGGCGACGGCTCGCGCTTGAATGCGTTGACGAGTCCGAGCACGAAGCCGCCGAGCGCCCCGATCACCATCAGGGGAAGGGCGAGACCCGGAAGGACGAACGCCGGGATGGCAGCGCCGACGAGCACGACGCCGATGCACAGCAGTGTCTTGACGATGACGTCGTCGAACGTCATGCGCCCCGTCTGGGCGGGACCCGCCGATGGCTGGTTGTACATGTGCTCCAGCTGCTGCTGGTTCGCGATGGTCTGGCCTGCGTACGTCGCAGTACCGACGCCCGCCGCCTGGTTGCCTCGGGTCGCGGATCGGAAGTTCTTTCCGTTGAATACCGGATTGCCGCCAAGTGCCATTTCTGTTAGTCCTCCATTAGGGGGCTGAGTGTTCCTGCAAACCCTACCAATGCCAACGGTTCAGCGGCGTTTTCGTTCCCTCCAAGGGTCCTACTGACCGGCGGCGTTCCGTGGAAAATTACAACACCGAGAAGCTTCGGTTAAACATTCGTTACCGAATCGCTACGTTGCCGGGATGCTTTTGCGGAATGCCGAAACATGCCGCTAGTAACATGATCCCCACGCCCGTGACACTCGTCACAACAGTTGATCCCGACGCCTGGCCGCCGGGCCTGCCCCCACCGTGGAGGTTCCCATTTTGATCACCCTATCGACGCCTGCACGGATCTGGAGGTCGCTGCTCCTTGTACTCGGCTTCCTGGCCATCGTGCTGCTCGGCGCCCCCCCGGCGCAGGCGTCTCCCCAGTTGCCTGTACCGGCGACACACCAGGTGCAGCCAGCGTCCGCTGTGCAGGCACAGGAGTTCGACAACAGCATCGGCGGTGTCCTGCGAGGGGTCGATGGCCCCATCGCCGACGTGACGGTCACCGCGACCGGCAACGGCTTCGAGGGAGAAGCCACCTCCGGCCCGAACGGCGCCTGGAGGATCGGCGTCCCCGAGCAGGGTACCTACGAGGTGGCCATCGACGAGGACACCCTTCCCGACGGCATCACACTCGCCGAGGGCCAGGAGAACCCCCGTGAGGTGACGTTCGCCAATACCTCCAGCGCGACGACGCTGTTCCTGTTCGGTGAGGGCATCGTCTCCCAGCAGGCTAATTTCCTGGATACCCTCGCCGAGCGCGCACTGGCGGGCTTCAGCTTCGGCCTCCTCCTCGCGCTGAGCGCCGTCGGCCTCTCCCTGATCTTCGGCACCACCGGGCTCACCAACTTCGCCCACGGCGAGATGGTGACACTGGGAGCCGTCCTCGCCTTCGCCTTCGCAGCCGCCGGACTGCCCATCGCCGTGGCGATCGTGCTCGCCGTCATCGGCGGCGGGCTGCTCGGTTACGTCCAGGACGCCGCGCTGTGGAAGCCGCTGCGGCACCGCGGCACCGGCCTGGTCCCGATGATGATCGTGAGCATCGGCTTCGCCCTGGCGCTCCGCTACATCATCCAGTTCTACTTCGGCGGGGCGACGCAGCAGCTGCCCGGCTCGCAGGGCGCGATCATCAACCTGGGTTCGGTTTCGATCTCCCGCAACAACCTGACCTCGCTCATCGTGAGCCTCGTGATCATCCTGGTGGTCGCGTTCCTCCTCCTCCGCACCCGGATCGGCAAGGCCACGCGCGCCGTGGCCGACAACCCCGCGCTGGCCGCTGCGTCCGGCATCGACGTGGATCGCGTGATCCGGATCGTCTGGGTCATCGGCGGGATGCTCGCAGCGCTCGGCGGTATCCTCTGGGCGTACTACCGCCCGGGCGTCTCCTACAACATGGGCCAGCAGATCCTGCTGCTCATCTTCGCCGGCGTCACCCTCGGCGGTCTGGGCACCGTTTTCGGCGCCCTCGTCGGTTCCATCATCGTCGGCCTGTTCGTGGAGATCTCCACGATCTGGCTCGAGGCAGACCTCAAGTACGTAGGGGCGCTGCTGATCATGATTCTCGTGCTCCTGTTCCGGCCGCAGGGTATCCTCGGCCGCCGAGAGCGCATAGGTTAGGGGCTCCCCATGGACTTCGGAAACATCCTCGTCAACGCCTTCGGCGAACTGATCAGCCCGACGACGGCGGCCTACGCGCTCGCCGCCCTCGGCCTGGCCGTGCACTTCGGCTACTCGGGCCTCCTGAACTTCGGACAGGCCGGATTCATGGCCGTCGGCGCGTACGGGTACGCCATCTCGACCCTCTCCTTCAACGCGCCGCTGCCCGTCGCGGTCCTCGTGGCGCTGCTGTCGTCGGTGATCTTCGCGATCGTGCTCGGCATACCGACCCTCCGCCTCCGGGCGGACTATCTCGCGATCGTCACCATCGCGGCAGCTGAGATCATCCGCTATATCGTGACCACGAACGGCCTCACGGATGTCACGGGTTCCGCCAACGGGCTCGCGGCCTTCGAGGGCGGATTCTACGGCCTCAACCCGTTCCCTCCCGGCAGATACAACATCGGCCCGCTCGGAATGAACGAGCGGGACTTCTGGATCCGCATCGTCGGCTGGAGCGTCGTCATCATCGCCTGCCTCGTGGTCTGGCTCCTGATGCGTAGCCCTTGGGGACGCGTCCTGAAGGGCATCCGCGAGGACGAGAACGCCGTGCGCTCGCTCGGCAAGAACGTCTACGCCTACAAGATGCAGGCCCTCGTGATCGGCGGAGTCCTCGGATCCCTGGCGGGCATCATCTTCACGCTCCCCCGCGGCGCCGTGCAGCCTGCCAACTACGCGACGGAACTGACGTTCTTCCTCTATACATGCCTCCTCCTCGGCGGCATGGCCACCGTCCTCGGGCCGGTCATCGGCGCGATGATCTTCTGGGTGGTGCTCTCCCTCACGCAGGGACTGCTCTACGGCGCGATCGAGGTCGGCGCCATTACGTTCCTGACCAACTCACAGGCCGGCCAGCTCCGCTACATCCTTGTCGGTGTGGCGCTGATGCTGCTCATGGTCTTCAGGCCGCAGGGCGTCCTGGGCAACAAGAAGGAGTTGGCGTTCGCATGACCGGCAACCACGACGACAGCCATCGACACGACACCACGGGAACTCCCGACGACGACGCCCGGTCCACCGGTGGCGCACATGCGGCGAACGCCCCCCAGGACGCCGTCGGCGGGGACGCCTTCAACGTCGGCTCCCCTGCGTCCCCCTCGGAACACCCGGCGGGATCCCCGCCGGTGCCGTCGCCGGGGCAGCGTGACTACATGACGGACTCCGAACCGATCACCACCGACGAGACGGGCCCGGGGTGCCGCAAGCGGGATCCCATCGTCGTCGCGAGGAACGTGACGCGCAGCTTCGGCGGCGTCAACGCCGTCGACGTCGAGTACCTGGAGATTCCCCGGCACAAGATCACGGCCCTGATCGGACCCAACGGAGCCGGCAAGACCACCCTGTTCAACCTGCTCACCGGATTCGACATCCCCAACAGCGGTGACTGGGAGTTCGACGGTACGCCGCTGGCGAAGGTGGCCTCGCACAAGGTCGCCCGCATGGGCATGGTGCGCACCTTCCAGCTCACCAAGGTCATGGGCAAGCTCACGGTCATGGAGAACATGAGGCTCGGGGCCACGGACCAACCGGGCGAGAGCCTGGCCCGCGCTCTTTTCAAGGGCATCTGGGGTAAGCGCGAGCGCGAGATCACCGCGCAGGCGGAGGTGCTGCTGGCCAAGTTCAAGCTCGACACCAAGCGTGACGACTACGCGGCGTCGCTCTCGGGCGGACAGCGGAAGCTCCTCGAGATGGCGCGGGCGCTCATGGTGCGCCCGCGGCTCGTGATGCTCGACGAACCGATGGCGGGCGTCAACCCTGCGCTGACGCAGTCCCTCCTCGATCACATCAAGAACCTCAAGGCCGAGGGCATGACCGTCCTCTTCGTCGAGCACGACATGCACATGGTCCGCCACATCGCGGACTGGGTGGTCGTCATGGCCGAAGGCAAGGTCGTGGCGGAGGGTCCTCCGAACATCGTGATGAAGGACCAGGCCGTCATCGACGCCTACCTCGGCGCACACCACGATGTCGACCTCGGCGATTCCACGGGCATCGAGCGGCTCGAGGAGGAGCTGGCTCACGACGAGAACTCGGTCGTCGGTACCGAGGACGAGGGCATCCTCGGCCACGGCGTCACGGAGGTCGGCGGCGCAGGCGCCGCGGACTCCACCCACAAGGATGAGGAGACGAAGTAATGGAGGAATTCGAGGGCGACTCCGTCGTCAAGGTCACCGATCTCGTTGCGGGCTACATCCCCGGCGTCAACATCCTCAACGGCTGCAGCATCGAAGCCCGGCGCGGTGAACTGATCGGCATCATCGGCCCCAACGGTGCGGGCAAGTCGACGCTCCTGAAGGCGATGTTCGGGTTGGTGAAGGTCCACTCTGGCACCGTCATCGTTCGCGGCCAGGACCTGACCGGGCTGAAGGCGAACCGGCTCGTCAGCCGAGGTGTCGGGTTCGTGCCGCAGAACAACAACGTCTTCGGGACGCTGACCATCGAGGAGAACCTTCAGATGGGCATGTACCAGCGGCCCAAGGACTTCAAGGAGCGCTTCGATTTCGTCACCGGGCTGTTCCCCGAACTGGGGAAGAGGAAGGCCCAGCGCGCCGGGTCACTCTCCGGTGGAGAGCGGCAGATGGTCGCCATGGGCCGTGCCCTGATGATGAATCCCGCGGTACTGCTGCTGGACGAGCCGTCCGCGGGCCTCTCCCCCGTGAAGCAGGACGAGACGTTCCTCCGCGTCCATGAGATCAACCGGGCGGGCGTCTCCGTGATCATGGTGGAGCAGAACGCCCGTCGATGCCTGCAGATCTGCGACCGCGCCTATGTGCTGGACCAGGGCAAGGACGCGTACACGGGCACCGGCCGCGAACTCATGAAGGACCCTAAGGTCATCCAGCTCTACCTCGGCACGCTCGCGGATACCGCCTGAGCCGGGACCGGTGATTCACCGGGTGCGAGAGTAACCCGGGCGCAAAGCGCAAGGGGTGGGCGGAACCGGCAGCGGTTCCGCCCACCGCCGTTTAACGACCGCTACGTTGGGGGAAGAGAGACGGGGCAGGACGACGGAAGGATGCCGGACACATGGCAGGACTGGCCAGCACCACGATCGGCAAGGGATTCGAGGTCCTGTTCCGCGGCATCAAGCACGTACGCCGACACCGCCCCATCCATACGCGGGGACTGAGGCTCGACGGCGACGTCGAGGTCCACGACCATGGCCTCCGCAGCGGGATCTCATGGATCGACCAGCCGAGCGCGGGCCCGGCCACGGCACGGGTCTCACGATCGGCGGGGACCCCGGACGGGCTGCCGGACATCGTCGGCCTCGCGGTGCGGATCCATCATCCGGAAGCCGCCCCGGCACCGTCGACGTTCTCGGACATCCTGCTGTCCTCGACCGGGTGGTCCTTCCCGGCGCGTTTCGCCCTGGTCCCCCGGCTCCGCACCTCACGGGCTCCCCTGACCACGATGATGCCGTACCGCGGCGAGCACGGCCCCGTGCTGCTCGGGGCCCGGACGCTCACCCCCTCGGGCTTGCCCTCCTCGCTGCGGGCGTTCGAGCGCGTCCTGGGGGCCGCTCCGTGGCAGCTCGGCCTGTACTTCGCGACACCGCGCGGTCCATGGCAGCACTTCGGTACCCTGACGCTCCGCCTGGATCCGCAGGGTGAGGAGAAGGACCTGCGCTTCGACGCCGTCCTCCATCCCCTGGCCGGTGCCGGAACCTACGACTGGTCCCGAACGGTGCGCGAGCCCTCCTACGCCCTCTCCAGGCGCGAACCAGGGGACTCCTGACCCACTCCTGCAGGGCGGGCAACGGGTAGACGCCCAACGGGCGTTCTCCAGGGCGGCCAGGGTCGGTGTGCCATGCGCACAGCACGAAGGCCCCAGCTGCTCCTTCCGAGGGGAAGGGCGGCTGGGGCCTCCTTGTGCTTGTGCTACCTACCGGGGCGGAGCCCCGACGTGTGCCCTAGAGCTTTCCGACCTCGGAACGGCTCGGCTGGGGCTTGTTGTCGGCGTCGTACTTGTAGATACCGATGGCGGCCTCGGTCGGGTCACCATTCTCATCGAAGGTCACGGGACCGGACACCCCCTGGTAGTCGATGTCTTCGCCTTCGCGCAGGAGCGTGACGCAGCCCGCGAAGTCGAAGCACTCGGTGCCTTCCTTCGACACGGCCTCGAGCTGCTTGGCGATCTCGGTGCCCTCGACACTCCCCGCGGCTTCGGACGCCAGCGAGATGAGGTTGACGGCGTCATAGCTTTCACCGGAGTAGGCGAAACTGTTCAGGGCGGGGTCGACCGTCGCGAGGGCTTCCTGGAAGCCGGTGCCCGTGAAGGGGCCGGGGATGGTGCCCTGGGCTCCTTCGAGTGTTCCCGGTTCGAGGTCCTTGCTGTAGTCGGACGTGTTGCCGTCCACCATGAAGAGGGTGCTGGCATCGATACCCTTGGCGACCAGCAGCGGGACGATGCTCTTGGCCTCGTCGAAGCTGATCAGGACGACCGCATCGGGCTTGGCGGCTGCGATTGCATCCACCTGGCTCGAGAACTGCGAGTCACCCGTATTGAACATCTCATTGGCAACGACCTGGCCACCCGCTGACTCGACGGTCTCCTGAATAGTGCCCTGCAGACCGGTTCCGTAGGCGTCGTTCAGGGTGATCATGCCTACCGTCTGCGCGCCACAGGTCATGATGTAGTTGCCGAGCGTACGGCCCTGCAGAACATCAGAGGGAGCGGTGCGGAAGTACAGTCCCTTGTCATCCCAGGTGGTGAACTCAGCTGCCGTGTTGGCCGGCGAGAACTGCACGACGCCCGCGCCAGTGATCTGGTTGATGACGGTCTTCGAGACACCCGACGATGCGGCACCGACGATTGCGCTGACATTCTGTGACAGCAGGTCTCCGACGGACTGGGTCGCGATGTCGGTCGTTGTGTCACCGGAGTCGCGGTGGGTGATCGTGATGTCCTGTCCGAGGACGCCGCCGGCCTCGTTGATTTCCTGGACAGCGAGGTTGACGCCTGCGATTTCTGGCGGGCCGAGGAACGCGAGGGTGCCGGTGGTCGGCAGGATGGAGCCGATCTTGAGGGGCTCCGGGCTGGTTGTCGTAGCGGCCGGGACGGCGGCAGGATCACCCTTCTCGCCCTGCTCCTCGCCGGTGCCGCCTTCGCTCTCGGGGCACGCCAGCGCCGACGTAGCAGCAGCAGCGCTGGTCTCGGTGTCGGCACCGTCGCCCTCGGAACCCGTGGTTCCGCCGCCGCCGCAGCCTGAGGCAAAGAGCGCGATACCCAGGCTCAGGGCAGCGACCTTCGCCGTGCGCGGGGCATTCTCCCCGATGCCGAACCGCGCGGAGTTGCGTGTTGCAATCATCAATTAGTCTCCTCGACCGAAAGGCTCTTGCTGCCTTTGATGCGATTGCCAGGTGTTCCTGGCTTGTAGAAAAGCTAATCGAAATTTGTGTCTGAGATAAGGGAATCGGGTTACATCCTTGTAACGCTCATCACAGGCGGCCAAAAGCACTCTTGACAGTGGATGCAGTTCGGGGCATCTTCTCTCGACCCCTGGATGCGGGATGCAAGCGCGATCCTGCCGATGAGGGTGCCCCAGCAGGGACTCGAACCCTGACTGAACAGATTTTAAGTCTGGTGCCTCTGCCATTGGGCTACTGGGGCCGGCCGCGGCATCAGCCTACCCCGGACAGGAAGGCGACCCGACGACGTGAACGTGGAGGGATGCCGGAGGATTTTCCGGGAAACACGAATCCTCGAACCGGCAGACGCAGAGCGACGGCGACCCCCCGAAGGTGGCCGCCGTCGTTCATGCGCTCGAGTGGAACTGGTGCGTCAGGCGGAAGCCTTCGCCGCTGAAGCCTGGCCCGCAGGTGTCGGCGGCTGGCTCTGCAGCGCCGTGTCCTTCCTCGGCGACGGCGTGGCCGCCTCGCGGAACTGGCGCCTCGGCTCCTGGAGGTCGGAGATCGGGGCGAGGTCGCGGCCGAAGAGGAAGCTCATGCTCCAGTTGATGATGACGCGCGCCTTCCGCTCGTACATGGGCATCGCGAAGCCGTGGTATCCACGGTGCGCGAGCCAGGCCGGGAAGCCCTTCATCCCGAAGCCCATGATGTTCGCGACACCCTTGAACTGGCCGAAGCCGGCGACGGCGCCCAGGTTGGTGTGGCGGTATTCCTTGACCTCACCGATGCCGTGGTTGGAGGCGAGGATATTGGCTGCGAGCAGCTTCGCCTGGCGCACGGCGTGCTGGGCGTTGGGTACGCAGAAGCCGCCCACTCCCCCACCGGTCAGGTCGGGAACGGCTGCCACGTCACCAGCGGTCCAGGCATGGTCGATGGGTCCGTCATCGCCCGTGATGCGCAGTTCGGACGAGGCGCGGACGCGGCCGCGCTCATCGACCGGGAAATCCGTGGAACGGACCACGGGGTTGGCCTGGACGCCTGCGGTCCAGATGAGGGTGTCAGTGGTGAACTCGTCGGCCGGCGTCTTGTCCGGCATGTTGATGAGCTTGAGTGTGCCGTCGACGGCGCTGGACAGCGAGGTGTTGAGCAGGACCTCGATCTGGCGTGACCGGAGGTGTCCGACGACCCACTCGGCCTGCTTGGCCGTGACCTCCGGCATGATGCGTCCCATGGCCTCGACGAGGACGAAGCGCAGGTCGGAGCGGCTGAGGCGGCTGTTCGCCTTGACGGCCTCGCGGGCAGCGTCCTCCATCTCGGTGATGGTCTCGATACCGGCGAAACCGCCGCCGACGACGACGAAGGTCAGGGCACGGTCGCGCTCGGGACCCTCGGGCATGACGGAGGCGGTCTCGATGCGCTCGAACATCCGGTTGCGTAGCGCCACCGCTTCCTCGATGGTCTTCAGGCCGATGCCCTGGTCCTTGAGACCCTCGATCGGGAATGTACGCGTGATGGACCCTGCTGCGACGACGACATCGGTGTACGCGAGCTCGAAGGGCTCACCCTCGCCTGTCGGAGCGATCGTTGCGGTGCGGCCGGCGTGGTCGATCGACGTGACCTTGCCCGAGATCAGCTCGGTCTTCCGCAGGTGCTTGCGGTGGGACACGATCGCGTGGCGCGCCTCGATGCTTCCGGCGGCGACCTCGGGGAGAAAGGGCTGGTACGTCATGTAGGGCAGGGGATCGACCAGGGTAACGATGCCACCGTGGTCCTTGATCTGCTTCTGAAGCCTGTGCGCGACGTAGAGGCCGACGTAACCGCCGCCGACGACGAGGACGCGCGGGCGGTCGGAGAAATGTGGATTCGATGCCATTCCTCGATGTTACCGGAGTTTGTGAAAATCTTCACTAGCTCGGGGGCGCTCCGGGAACACCTCGTGACGACTGCTCGCCCCCCGCGTCCGGAACGCGTTCGATGGTGCCGGTATCGTCCTCCGGAACCACTGCCGGACGTCCCCGGACCCGCGCTACGTGCAGGGCTCCACCTGCGATGACGGCAAGCATCAGGCCGCCGAATCCGAGCACCACCAGAGCCGGGACGTCATGCACCGACTGGAGTGGATCCTCGGCCTCGGGTGCCGGCGGCGGAGGAAGGACCTCCACCGGTACCTCGCTCGGAGGGGCGGGCTGCGGCGCCGGGACCTGCCCGCCACGCCGGTAGACCTGGATCCACTCCTCCATGCTGCCGAGGCGGTTCTCCTGCGGCACCGTGATGTCCTTACCGACGGCGGCAGCCACGTCCAAGACGCCGAAGCCGTACAGGGTGTCGAATCCCGGCTCGCCGGCGTCCTTCGCCGTGTCGACGATGCGGTTGACGACCTCCGCCGCCGACAGGTCCGGATACCGGGACCTGATGAGGGCGGCGACGCCGGACACGAGGGGAGCAGCGCCCGAGGTCCCGGACCAGTCGGCGTAGAAGCCGCCGGGAAGTCCTCCGACGAGGTTCTCCGACGGCGCGGCGACAGCGATGCTGATGCCCTCGGAGGACGCTTCCGTACTCGCGCGGCCCGCCCTGTCGAGTCCGGCGACGGCGAGGACGCCGGGAATGGTGGCGGGCGCTCCGACCTGCGTCAGGCCACCGGCACGGTTGCCCGCGGCGGCGATGATGACGACGTCGTTCTGCTCGGCATACAGGAAGGCCTCGTCCCAGCTCTCGGGCCATGCGGTGCTGGTGCTGCCGAGCGACATGTTGATGACGTCGGCTCCGTTGTCCACGGCCCAACGGACGGCGTTCGGCACCTGCTGATCGACCGGGATACCGGCGGGATTCGGGCCACTGCTCTGCCCCTCGATCCATACGGAGACCGCGAGGAGATCGGCCTCCGGCGCCACGCCGACGATCCCGTCCGGACCGTCGCCGTACTGGCTGAACGGTTCCGGCTTCGGCGTCGGCTTTGCCGGCGGCGTCGCCTTGCCGGTGCCGGCACGGCTGGGTTCGGACGTCGATCCGGGGCCGGCTCCGGGCGCCTCGGGCTCGTCGCTGTGCCCTCGCCCGGCGAGCAGGGTGCTGACCAGGGTCCCGTGGCCCGGCACCTCGCCGATACCACGCTGTCCGTCCGGATCGCCCGCGCCCGAGGCATCGGTGCCCCCGACGACGGCCCCCGCGAGGTCGGGATGCGTGCCGTCGACCCCACTGTCGATCACGGCCACGGTGACGCCCTCGCCCTGCGTGCTCTTCCATGCTTCGGCGATGCCGTAATCCTCGAGCCAGTACTCCTTGGCCCGCATGTCGTCGGCGGAGGCCGGAACTGCGCCAGGAAACAGCACGGCCGGGACCACGACGACGGCCGCTGCCGCCCGGATGGCCAGCCGCGTTCGGGTGCGCATCAGCTCACCCGTCCCGCTCCGCGAGGCTCAGCGCTATGCCGTCGAGGATGTCGTGCTCGCTCGCGATGGCTGTGGCGACGCGTCCGGAGGTCACGGCGGTGACGCGCTCGACGATGGACATCCAGATGAGGGCGCCCGCACCGATGACATCGACGCGTCCGGGGTGCATGTAGGGCAGCGCCGCCCGCGCGTCGCGTGACAGGTGCAGGAGGTCCGACGCCGCTGCCAAGATGGCGTCGGTGGTCAGCTCGGCCCCGTGGATCCTGTCGGGGTCGTAGCCGGGCAGGTGGAGGGCGTGCGCCGTCACGGTCGTCACACTTCCCGCGACACCGACGATCTTCGTGATCCGCTCCAGTGGGACCTCGGCCGCGGCCTCGTCCATGAGCCGCCCCACCTCAGCGGTCATGGCCTCGATCTGCGCCGGGCTCGGCGGGTCGTCCTGAAGGAAACGCTCCGTGTAGCGGACGCAGCCCATGTCGGTGCTCCGGGCGGCGATCAGGCCCTCGGTGGTGCCCGCCACGAACTCCGTGCTGCCACCACCGAGGTCGATCACCAGGACGGTCTCGTCGTCGGCCGTTGCGAGGACGCTGACCGCTCCATCGAAGGAGAGACGCGCCTCCTCGTCACCGGAGACGACCTCGGGCTCGACTCCGAGGCGCGCCCGGATACCGTCGACGAAGACCTTGCGGTTCTCGGCGTCGCGCGATGCCGACGTCGCCACGAAACGGACGGGCGGGGCACCGTGCTGCTCGATGAGCGCGGCGTACTCCTCGGCTGCCGCGAAGGTACGTCCGAGTGCCGCCTCCGACAGGCGCCCGGTCGCGTCGACGCCTTCGCCGAGGCGCACCACGCGCATGAGTCGCACGACGTCGGTGAGGACACCGTCCTCGATGTCCGCGATCAGGAGGCGGATGGAATTGGTGCCGCAGTCGATGGCAGCTGTGCGCATCAGATCTCCTCGCTGGGTGCGGTGTGAAGGGGTTTCGGAGGGTTCGCAGGCCCGGCATCGGCTGCCGGATCACCCGCTGCTGCGCCGCGCCTCCTGGCTTCGCGCTTCGCCGCGAGGTCTTCGGAGCTCAGGCCCTGGGTCAGGGTATGCCTGCTGAGGTCGGCGTCGGGTGCCTGGCCCGTGGTGTCCCAGGCACCTTCGCAATAGCAGCGCTCGAGCGTCCACCACGGCGCTATCCGATCGATCGCCTCGTCGCCCAGCGGGTTGACGCCCGGTCCGGCTGCGAGGGCATGTCCCACCAGCACGTGGAGGCACTTGACCCGCGCCGGCATGCCGCCGGCGGAGACACCGTCGATCTCCGGAACGTGTCCCGTCCCTGCCCGTTCTCCGACGGCGTCCCGAGCGGCGAGGTACGCCTCGTGGGCGGCACGGTACGCGGCGGAGAGGTCGGCGTCGGAGGTGAGGCGGTCGCTCATCTCGGTCATGACGCCGTCGGCTTCGAGGCGGGACACCGCGGACGTGATGACCGGGTGGCTGAGGTAATACGTGGTCGGGAAAGGAATGCCGTTCGACAGTCGGGGGGCCGTCGTGGCGACCAGCGGATTTCCGCACACGCATCGCGCGCCGATCTCGACGACGTCGCGGACAGGACGTCCGAGCTGTCTGCTGAGGACGTCGAGGTCGCGTTCGCTCGGGATCCTGGAAACCTGGGCCTGGCGAAGCCGCCTGCCCCCTTCATCCTGCTGGTCCTGCTCGGTCACACTGTTCCTTCCTGGGATGCCCTGGGAGGGCGTCCGTTCCTCGACAGGCCGTCGACTCGCTCCGGGAGGGACAGCCTCCTGACGCTCAGTCCGTCGCTGCGCGCGCCACCGAGCTCCACAGGGAGTCCACCCACGGCAGGTCCGCCGGCTCGGCTGCCGATCCCTCGCCGGTGCTCTCCTCGATGCCTGCTCCGCCCTTGACGAGGTAGCGGGTCTCGCCCGGCATCACCAGGAAGATCCGCTCGCGCGCCTGCTGCTTGACGAACGCGGGGTCATCCCACCGTGCGAGCTCGGACTGGTTGTCCGCCTGCTCCTGCTGCTGCCGCGCGATATCCGCGCGCAGGGCGTCCAACTCGGACTGCTGTTGCACATAGCGGCTCACGGACGGCGCCAGGAGCACGATCACGGCGATGAGGACGACGGCGAGGGCGAGCAGGCGTCCCGAGAAGGATTTCGCCGGGATGGGCGTCGCTTCCTCGGCAGGCTGGATCGGTGACTCGGCTCGCCGTGACCCGAGCCGCCCGCGGCGAATGCTGCCGGCCAGCTGCGACCTCTCGGCCGCCCGTATCTCTGACGCCGAACCCGACGTGGCAGCGGCCCTGGGAGCGCCCGCGCCGGCCCGCGCCGATGCCGGTGCTCCCGCTACTCCGGCCTGGCGCGGCCTGGAGGGAGTGCTCCTTCCGGCGTCACGGGGATCCTTCGTCGCAGAGGGACCTGCGGCGCGGGGCGTCGCCGGCTTGCGCGGGGTGGATCCGGGGTCGCGCGGCTGGACAGATCGGGAGCCCTGCCCGCGGGCACCTGCCCGTGATGCTGCTCCGGCATGGGCCGTGGTTCCCGCTCCGAGGGAACCACGGCCAGGGTTCTGGCCGTTGGCCGTCCCCGCGTCCGACCGTTCCTCCGCCGCCGGCGTCGGACGGCCGGCTCGCGGCACGTTGGGGCGGCGGGCAGTCATGAAGCTCCTCGTTCATTCTTTCGCGTAGATTCGCGTCGGACTTCTTGCGAAGTCCGTATAACGAGGGTAACTGCCGTCCTGATCAACTGCGGATCAACTACGCCGTGAAACGCGGGAAGGCAGCACGGCCGGCGTAGCGTGCGGCGTCGTCGAGCTCCTCCTCGATGCGCAGCAGCTGGTTGTACTTGGCGACACGCTCGCTACGGGCGGGCGCGCCTGTCTTGATCTGGCCCGCATTGGTGGCGACGCAGATGTCGGCGATCGTGGTGTCCTCGGTCTCGCCGGAGCGGTGCGAGGTGATCGTCGTGTAGCCGGCGCGCTGCGCCATCGAGATCGCGTCGAGCGTCTCGGTCAGGGTGCCGATCTGGTTGACCTTCACGAGCAGCGAGTTCGCGGTGTTGTTCTGGATGCCCCGGGCGAGGCGCACCGGGTTCGTGACGAACAGGTCGTCGCCGACCAGCTGCACCTTGTCGCCGATCGAGTCGGTGAGGTGCTTCCAGCCCTCCCAGTCCTCCTCGTCGAGGGGATCCTCGATGGAGACCAGCGGGTAGTCGCGGACGAGCTCCACGTAGTAGGCGCTCATCTCCTCGGTGCTGAGGGACTTGCCCTCGAACTGGTACGCACCGTCCTTGTAGAACTCGGAAGCGGCGACGTCCAGTGCGAACGCGATGTCCGTTCCCGGCGTGTATCCGGCGCGCTCGACGGCGGTGGTGATGAGGTCCAGTGCGTCGCGGTTCGACGGCAGGTTCGGGGCGAAGCCGCCTTCGTCGCCGAGGCCCGTCGCCAGGCCCTTCTCCTTCAGCACGGACTTGAGTTCGTGGTAGACCTCGACGCCCCACCGGAGGCCCTCCGAGTAGGTCTGCGCGCCGAGCGGCACGATCATGAATTCCTGGATGTCGACGTCGGAGTCCGCGTGTGATCCACCGTTGAGGATGTTCATGAGGGGGACGGGCAGGACGTGCGCGTTCGGTCCGCCGAGGTAGCGGTAGAGCGGGAGGGCCGAGGACTCGGCTGCTGCGCGGGCGATGGCGAGGGAAACACCGAGCATGGCGTTTGCGCCCAGGTTCGACTTGTTCTCGGTGCCGTCCAGGTCGATCATCGCCTGGTCGATGGCGCGCTGGTCCGCGGCGTCGAAGCCGAGGAGCGCGGGCTGGATCTGCTCGATGACGGCTTCGACGGCCTGGAGGACGCCCTTACCGAGGTAGCGGTCCTTCTCGCCGTCGCGGCGCTCGTTTGCCTCGAAGGCGCCAGTGGATGCACCGGAGGGGACGGCGGCGCGGCCGAAGGTGTCGTCGTCGAGCAGGACCTCGACCTCGACCGTGGGATTGCCGCGGGAATCGAGGATTTCCCTCGCGTGGATGGCATCGATGATGGCCATGGAATTGCTCCTCTTCGTTGGAGTGTAGGGGTTCACATCGTGTTGGGACGTCTTTGTCAGAGCAACGGAGGTGTTGCTCCCAGCGTAGTTCACGCCGGTGCTGCGCGTCGGGTGCATGCCCTTCGTGTGACGCGCACCGGCGTCACCCCGGCGTGGAGGCCGTGGCACCGCATCACGTATTCCCGGCTGCACGGTCCTGGTAGTCGGTCACGGCCCGGCGCAGTGCCCT
The DNA here is from genome assembly GCF_035985055.1 of Arthrobacter sp. PL16. Lineage (NCBI taxonomy): Bacteria > Bacillati > Actinomycetota > Actinomycetes > Micrococcales > Micrococcaceae > Arthrobacter > Arthrobacter sp. PL16. The sequence continues at coordinate 76,041 of NZ_JAXCIC010000005.1, read as the reverse complement.
CTCCGGATCGATCCCGAGATGGACGGCCCGGCGGGTGAGGTCCAGCAGGGCTTCTCCGAGCGCCGCCTCGTCGTCGGCCGGACGGGAATCGTGCGCCGGGCCGGCGTCGTCGATACGTCCGGCACTGTTCATGGGTCCGGCACTGTTCATAGGTCCGGCATTGTTGATCGGTCCGGTGAGGCCGGCGTTCTCGATGGCTCCGTCGGCAGCCCCCTCCCCCGCCCGCTTGAGCGTCTTCGCGGCGAGCGCCAGCGCGGGGAGGTGACGCGGGATGCCGTCGAAGGGTGAAGAGCGCAAGGGCTTCTCCCGGCGCTTGACGGCGTGCCACGTCTCGACGATCTCGTCCGTCGACGCCGCGGAGCCCGAGGAGATCGGCAGCAGGTTCCCGTCCGGGGAGAAGACGTGCGGATTGCGGCGCACCAGCTTCTCCGTCAGCCCCGCCGCGACATCGGCCAGGTCGAACACCTCCTTCTCCGCCTGCAGTTGCGCATGGAGCACTACCTGGAAGAGCACGTCTCCCAGCTCGCCGCGCAACTCATCGAGCAGCTCGGGCGAGGGCCGCTCCGCGCGCGTGACGTCGTCGACGGCTTCGTAGAGTTCGTAGGTCTCCTCCACCAGGTACTCGAGCAGCGACGCGTGGCCGAGTGCCGCCGTCCAGGGGCAGTGCCTGCGGAGGAGGGCCACCACCTCGACGAGACGATCCACTGCCGCACCCGGGGACGCCCCGGGTACGGCGTCGGACGGTGGAACCCCTGCACCCGTCACTGCGCCCCTCCGTGCATCCGCTATTCGGACGCCTGGCGCACGGCCCTGTCGAAACTCGACGTGATGTGCTCGGCGAGCGCCTCGCGGTCCTCGAGCGGCAGGAAAGCGGCGTCGACGGCGTTGAGCGTGAGTTCCAGGACGTCCCCGAGGTCGTAGCCGAAGGTGTCCACGAGCAGCTCGAACTCACCAGTCAGCGTCACGCCGCTCATCAGCCGGTTGTCGGTGTTCACGGTGACCTTGAAGCCCAGCTGGTACAGCAGGTCGAAGGGGTGCGCGTCGATGGTGGTACCGAAAGCCTCGATGGCCCCGGTCTGCAGGTTCGACGACGGGCACAGCTCGAGCGGGATCCCGCGGTCGCGGACCCACGAGGCGATGCGCCCGAGGTTCGCGATGCCGACCTCCTCGCCGTCCGCCGCCTCCTCGTCCTCGGACTCCTCGATCTCGATGTCCTCGGCGATGCGGACACCGTGACCGAGGCGCAGGGCACGGCCCGCGACGAGCGCATCCTGGATGCTGTCGAGGCCCGCCGCCTCGCCCGCGTGGATGGTCACGGGGAACTGCTCGGAGGCGAGGTAGGTGAAGGCGTCGGCGAAGCGCGAGGGCAGGAAGCCGTTCTCGGCGCCGGCGATGTCGAAGCCGACCGCACCCGTGTCGCGGTGGCGGACGGCGAGTTCCGCGATCTCCTGGCCGCGGTCGGCGTGGCGCATCGCGGTGATCAGTTGCCCCACCTGGATGACGCGGCCGGCGGCTATCGCCGCAGCGGCTCCTGCCTCGAGCCCCTCCTGCACGGCCTCCACGGCCTCGTCCAGGGTCAGGCCCTTCTGGGTGTGCTGCTCCGGAGCCCAGCGGACCTCCCCGTACACGACGCCGTCGAGCGCGAGGTCCTCGACGAACTCGCGGGCGACACGGATCAGGCCGTCGCGCGTCTGCATGACGGCGATGGTGTGGTCGAAGGTCTCGAGGTACCGCACGAGCGATCCCGAGTCCGCCGATTCGCGGAACCAGGCCCCCAGGGACTCAGCGTCCGACGCGGGCAGTTCGTGGCCGATCTCTGCGGCGAGCTCGAGGATCGTGGCCGGCCGCAGCCCGCCGTCGAGATGGTCGTGCAGGGAGATCTTCGGAAGGGTCTGGATGTCGATGGCAGCGTCGGAGACGGCGTCGTTCTGGGTCTGGGTCACGCCTTCCAGCCTACGCGATGCCCCTCAGCGCGGGCTTGACTCGAGGACCGCTTCGGCCTCGTCCCGGGCGTCCGCGAGGAGCTCATCCCGGGAGGCCCGCAGAGGGGCGGACCCCCTGACGAGGACGATCACGCGGTCCACACCCACCCCGATGACGACGGCTACCGCGATGGCAACCGCGACACCGAGCAGGTGGTTGTGCTGGAACCAGGTGCCTGCGACTGCGCCGATACCGACGGAGTAGCCGGCCCACACCGTTCCGGACAGTGCGGTGAGCGCGACGAAGCGCCGCTGCGAATATCCGGTCGCTCCCGCGGTGAGGTTGACGGCCACCCGGCCGATCGGGATGAACCGCGCCACCAGGATCAACGAGGCTGCCCGCCTCGCGAGCTCCTTGCCCGCCCAGGTGAAGGACCGCTGCATGCGAGGGCGGCGCATCCACCGGAAGCGGGTGGTGCCGATGCCCCGACCGAGACGGAAGGCGATGTTGTCGCCGAGGAATGCTCCGAGTGCTGCGACAAGGATCAGTAGCCAGGGGTTCGGCACGCCCTGTGTGATGACGAGGGAGGCGAGACCTACGACGACGGACTCGCTGGGGACCGGTGGGAAGAACCCGTCCAGGACGCAGCAGGCGAGGACGAGCAGGTACACCCAGGGCTGCTCGGCTGCAGCGAGAACGACGTCGCTGATGCCGTTGGCTGCACTGATGATCGCGTCCATCCGGAGCTCCTCCGCTCGTCCGCCCCCACCGACGGCGCTCCGGCGGACAGTGCACGGGGCCCTCGGGATGGGACATGACGCCGGTCTCCGCTGTTCCGGTCGAACCGCGATTCGCTGCCGTGCGTCTGCCTTCGACGCTACCGGCGGGCCTGCCCGCGAGTCGTCGCCCTTGCGGGCGACACATGCGACGGCCGGACTCACCCCTGGGGATGAGACCGGCGGCGCATCCCCTAGGGGTGACCCCTACCCGAGGTGCTCCAGGCGACGCGGCCTAGGCGATGCGGTCGATGATGAGCTGCTGCGCCGGCCGGGAGCCCTCGGGGGCGATGACAACGGCGTCGGCCAGGGCCTCGCGCGCGCGGTCGAACTTGTCCGGAGTATCCGTGAGCAGCGTCATGAGCGGCTCTCCCGCCCGGACCTGCGCACCGGGCTTCGCATGCAGGCGGACGCCGGCTCCCGCCTGCACCTGGTCCTCCTTGCGGGCACGGCCGGCGCCGAGACGCCAGGCTGCTACTCCTACGGCAAGCGCATCCAGACCCACCAGGACGCCGTCGGCCGGCGCGAGGATGACCTCGGACTCCCTCGCGACCGGCAGGGTGGCCCGAGGATCGCCACCCTGCGCCTCGATCATCCGGTTCCAGACGTCCATCGCGCGTCCGTCCTTCAATGCGGCCGCGGGATCGGCACCGTGCACGCCCGCGCAGGCGAGCATCTCCTCGGCGAGGCGCACGGTGAGCTCGACGACGTCGGACGGTCCCCCACCGGCGAGGACCTCCACCGACTCCTCGACCTCGATGGCGTTGCCTGCGGTGAGGCCGAGCGGGGTGCTCATGTCGGTCAGCAGTGCCACGGTGTTGACGCCGGCGTCCTTGCCGAGCGCCACCATCGTCTCGGCGAGGTCGCGCGCCTGGGCGATGTCCTTCATGAACGCTCCACTGCCCACCTTGACGTCGAGGACGAGGGAGCCGGTTCCCTCGGCGATCTTCTTGCTCATGATGGAGGACGCTATGAGTGGGATCGCCTCGACCGTGCCGGTGACGTCGCGCAGGGCGTACAGCTTCTTGTCGGCGGGAGCGAGCCCGGCGCCGGCTGCGCAGATGACCGCGCCGACCTCGGCCAGTTGCCGCATCATGTCCTCGTTGCTGAGCTGGGCCCGCCAGCCCGGGATGGACTCGAGTTTGTCGAGCGTGCCGCCGGTGTGGCCGAGGCCGCGGCCGGAGAGCTGCGGTACGGCGACGCCGAAGACGGCGACGAGCGGGGCCAGCGGCAGCGTGATCTTGTCGCCGACTCCGCCGGTCGAGTGCTTGTCGCTCGTCGGGCGGCCCAGCGAGGAGAAGTCCATCCGCTCCCCCGAGGCGATCATCGCCGCCGTCCAGCGGAAGATCTCGGTGCGATCCATGCCGTTGAGCAGGATCGCCATATTGAGGGCGGACATCTGCTCGTCGGCGATCGCACCGCGCGTGTAGGCGTCGATGGTCCAGTCGATCTGTTCGGGCGTGAGCGTCCCGCGGTCGCGTTTGATGCGGATGATGTCGACGGCGTCGAAGGCTTCGGTCATGGAGGATCCTCGGGTTGTTCGGACGATCGGGCTGCTCGTTGGCGCCGTCACGTGGAGGGAAGGGTCAGGACAGGGTCAGGACAGCGGGAAGGGGCGAAGGGCCGATACGAGGGGTACGCAGCAAGCACGCCGGCGTCCCGAGGTCATGCGAGGTGCTGTGGACCGAAGGCGTCCGGCAGGACCTCGTCCATCGTGCGGATCCCCCCGACGGTCATCAGCACCATGTCGGGAGCTCGGAACTCGTACAGCAGCTGCCGGCAGCGGCCGCAGGGCATGAGCGTGTTGCCCTCCCCGTCGACGCAGCTGAAGGCCCTGATACGTCCGCCACCGCTCATCGCGAGGGCACTGACGAGGGCGCACTCGGCGCACAGGGTCAGCCCGTAGGACGCGTTCTCCACGTTGCAGCCGGAGATGATCCGACCGTCGTCGAGCAGTGCGGCTGCTCCGACGGGAAACTTCGAATAGGGGACATAGGCGCGTTCCATGGCGTCCCTCGCCGTAGCGGCGAGGTCGTCCCAGGGAATCTGCTGATCGGTCATAGAGAAGACTCCTAGCCCTTGATGTAGGGGATGCCGCTGGCTCCCGGCGCCCGTGAACGGCCCACGAGGCCGGCGACGGCGAAGACCGTCACCACATAGGGCAGCATGCGCAGGAACTGGTCCGGGACCGGGGTTCCGAGCAGGCTGAGGACGTTGGACAGGTTCGTGGCGAAACCGAACAGCAGGGCCGCGAAGAAGGCCCCGATCGGATTCCACCGGCCGAAGATGAGTGCTGCCAGGGCGATGTAGCCCTGGCCCGCCGTCATGTCCCGGCCGAAGCCGGAGACCGCCACGAGGGTGAAGAAGGAGCCTCCGACACCCGCTACGACGCCGGCGAGAAGCACGTTCAGGAAGCGCATACGGTTGACGTTGACACCCAGGGTGTCAGCCGCCTTCGGGTGCTCGCCGACGGCACGTGTGCGCAGGCCCCAGCGGGAGTGGTAGAGCGCCACGTAGACCGCCGCGACGGCGATGTACATCAGGTAGCCCACGATGGTCTGCTGGAAGAGGATCGGTCCGATCACCGGGATGTCCGCGAGGAGCGGGATCTCGATCACGGGCAGGCGGGGCGGCGAGTTCCAGCGCTCGGAGTCCTCACTGAGGACGGCCGAGAACAGGAAACCGGTGAGCCCCGAGACGAGGACGTTGAGGACGACGCCGACGATGACCTGGTTGACCACGTACCGGATGCTGAAGACAGCCAGGACGAGGGACACGAGGACGCCTGCGACGGCCGCCGCGAGGAGCCCGACGAGGGCGCTACCCGAGAGGGATGCCGCCACTGCTGCTGCGAAGGCGCCGAACAGGAGCTGTCCCTCGATGGCAATGTTGACGACGCCTGACCGCTCGCAGAGGACGCCCGAGAGCGAACCGAAGATGAGCGGGACGGCAAGGGTCACCGACCCCGCGAGGAGCCCGTAGAGGGCGACGTTCGGTGTGCGGGCGCTGCCCACCACCCAGGTCAGGAATGCGACGAGGAACAGGACGGCGAAGACCGCCAGGACCCACGTCGGGATCTTCCGCTCGGATCTGGTGCGCAGGATCGCGAGGACCGCCAGTGCCGCCATCGCGAGGGCGGCGATCCACCCGATCACGGGAGCGGAGACGACGATCGACGGCAGGACTATCGGATCGTTCTCCTCGGAGAGCCTGAAGGTGACCTCGTTGCCCGGCGCTCCGAGGGCGAACACGAGGAGGGCGAACAGGGCGACGACCGAGAGGATGACGGGAGTCTTCCAGCTCCGCACGGTCGCATCGCCTGCTCCGTTCTTGCGCTCGTCACGAGCGGTGGTTGCTGTACTCATGCTGCTGCTCCGGTCGAGGCTGGCGTGGGGGTCGTGGAGCCGCCCTTCCCGGCGCGCCTGGCGCCGGGAGACGGGAGGCGGAACAACGCGCGGACGAGCGGCGGCGCTGCGATGAAGAGCACGATCAGCGATTGCACCACGAGGACGATGTCGATGCTGGTACCCGTGGATGCCTGCATCGCCACCCCACCGGCACGGAAGGCTCCGAAGAGTATGCCGGCGGCGAAGGTCCCCCAGGGTGAGGACCGGCCGAGGAGTGCCACGGTGATCGCGTCGAAACCGAAACTCGCGGCGACACCCGAGGTCAGCACCTTCTCGGTACCCGAGACCTGGGCGACGCCGGCAAGGCCGGCGAGCGCCCCTGCAATCGCCATCGCGAGGATGTAGCCCTTGCTGACGTTGACGCCGGCGGTCCGGGCGGCGCTCGCGTTGGCGCCTACGGCGCGGAGTTCGAAACCGATCGTGGACCGTTCGAGCAGCCACCAGACGAAGATCGTGGCCAGCACGGCGACGACGAAGCCCCAGTGCAGGCGGAAGGCCGGCCCGAGCAGCGGCGGGTACAGCGCCGTCGCGTCCAGCTGCGGGCTGATCGGATTGGTGGAGCCCGGACGCTGGAACGCGGGGGTGCTGAGGAAGTAGAGCACCAGGTTCGTCGCGATGTAGTTGAACATGATGGTGAGGATGACCTCGTGGGCCCCGGTGCGGGCCTTGAGGAGCCCCACCAGGCCCGCCCAGACAGCGCCGCCCACCATGCCCGCGAGGATCACCAGCAGCAGGTGGATACCCGCCGGCAGGTGCAGGGTGAAGCCGATCCAGCCAGCGAAGGTCGCACCGATGAGGATCTGCCCCTGCGCGCCGATGTTGAAGAGGCCTGCCCGGAAGGCGAGTGCCACACCGAGGCCGGCGCAGATGAGCGGTGTGGCAACGGTCAGCGTCTGCGTCAGCGGGTAGATCATCCGGACGAAGGAGTCGCCCTCGAAGTTGAACACGGAGCCCTGGAAGAGCGCGAGGTAGGCACTCGAGGCCGCGGTCCAGGCCGCACCGATCATGTCCTGCGGGCGGCTGAAGAAGTACGACGACGTCCGCGCCACGTTCTGGTCCGTCACCGCGATGAGCAACCCGCCCAGGATCAGGGACAGGACCACGGACAGGAAGGCAACCAGCGCGTTACCGGTCATGATGCGCTGCATCAGCGTCGATTCCGGAGCCGGACCCGCTCCGAGGGCTGCCGCCGTAGCCGGGACGGCGGGCGGCGGTACCGCCCCGCCTGCTGTCTCGACCGCGTTCTCGAGGCGCGCCTCGTCCTTGCGTGCCGTGTCCTTCGCTTCCCGCCGGGTGAGGCGTGCTCCCCCGTCGGTGGGCGATGGGACCGGCTTGTCATCCTGCGGTGTCACAGGTTCCCTCCTTGAACGTCGTGTGCCTGCGCCAGCGCCTCGTCGGCGGGCATACCGGCCATCATGAGGCCCAGGACATCGCGCGAGACCGTGCCCGGCACGATGCCCATCAGGCGCCCGCGGTACAGCACCGCGATTCGGTCCGCGAGCTCCAGGACCTCGTCGAGCTCCGTGGAGACGATCATGACTGGAGTGCCGGCGTCGCGCTCTGCCACGATGCGGCGGTGCAGGAACTCGATCGATCCGACGTCGACGCCGCGGGTGGGCTGGGAGGCTATGAACAGTTTGAGTGGCCGTGAGAACTCGCGGGCCATGACGACCTTCTGCTGGTTACCGCCGGACAGCGTGCCGGCCGCAGAGGACGCGGACTGGGTTCGCACGTCGAATTCGGCGATCTTCTCCTCGGCGTTCTTGTCGATCGCAGCCCGTGACATGGACAGGCCCTTCGCGAAGGGGGCGCCGTCGTACCGGTTGAGGATCAGGTTCTCGGCGACCGAGAACGTTCCTACGAGTCCCTCGACGCTCCGGTCCTCGGGGACGAAGCCGACGCCCGCGCGGATGACGTCCTTGACCGAGCGGCCCACGAGCTCGTTGCCGCCGAGGGTGATGGATCCTGTGACGTGGTCCTGGAGTCCCATGATGGCCTCGGTGAGTTCCGTCTGGCCGTTGCCCTGCACGCCGGCGATCGCGAGGATCTCCCCCTCGGCCACGTCGAAGCTGAGTCCGTCGACGACATGCTGGCCGTTGGCGGCCTGGACCGTCAGGTCCCGCACCCTGAAGGTCACCTCGCCGGGTGTCGGCGGCTTCTTGTCCAGCGTCAGGCTGACGGACCGGCCGACCATGAGGGACGCGAGCTCCGTGGTCGGCGCGCTCGGGTCTGCGGTGCCGACGACCCTGCCGCGTCGCACGACGGTGATCACGTCCGAGACGGCCTTGACCTCGCGCAGCTTGTGGGAGATGAAGACGATGGACTTCCCGTCCGCCTTGAGCTGGGCGATGATGCCGAGCAGCTCGTCCGTCTCCCTGGGTGTCAGCACGGCGGTGGGCTCATCGAGGATCAGCACCTCGGCATCACGCACGAGGGCCTTGATGATCTCGACGCGCTGCTGGACGCCCACCGGCAGGTCCTCGACGACGGCATCGGGATCGACGTCGAACCCGTACTGGTCTGAGATCCGCCGGATGCGCGTCCGCGTCTCCTGCAGGTTGAGCATGCCGCCCGCTTTCGTGGACTCGTTACCCAGAGCGACGTTCTCCGCGACCGTGAAGACCGGTACGAGCATGAAGTGCTGGTGCACCATCCCGATACCGGCGGCCATGGCATCCCCGGGACCCTTGAAGGTGACGGGCTTGTCATTGACGAGGATCTCGCCCTCGGTGGGGTCGTACAGTCCGTAGAGCACGTTCATGAGCGTGGACTTACCGGCCCCGTTCTCGCCGAGCAGGCTGTGGACCTGTCCCGGCAGCACGACGAGATCGATGTGATCATTGGCGACGAGCGATCCGAAGCGCTTCGTGATACCGATCAGTTCGAGTTTCACAACTCAACCAGCCTGTTCTGTTCTGTTGTCTTCGTGTCGGGATCGAGCGGAAGTCAGGTGAAGGATACCGGGTCCCGCTCCGGGGTACCCACCCGGGCAAACGCGAACCGCCTTCCTCCCGGCGTGGATCCGCGGGGAGGGAGGCGGTTCAGTGGCGTTGCTGTCCTGCGTCGGGACTACTTGGGGCTTGCAGCCGATTCGACGCTGATGTCGCCCGCGATGATCTGTTCCTTCAGGCCGTCGAGCGTGGCCTGGAGGTCGGCGGGGACGTTTGCTTCCTGGTCGTGGAACGGAGCGAGCGCTACGCCACCGTTCTCCAGGGTGCCGACGTACGGGGCGTTGTCGAAGTTACCCTCGACGTCGGTGCTGATGACGTCCTCGACGGCGTCACCCATGAGCTTCATGACCGAGGTGAGGATGAACTCCTCGCCCTTGCCCGCGGTCTCGTAGCCGTCGGAGTCGACCCAGATCGCCTTCACGTCCTTGCCGCCCGCGTTGGCCTCGATGACGGCGTCCAGCGTGCCGGAACCGACAGGACCGGCGACCGGCATGATGATGTCCGCACCCTCGTTGATGAAGTTCTGGGTGTTGGTCTTGCCCGCGGCCGCGTCCTCGAAGTTGCCGACGAACGTGCCGTTCTGGCTCTCCTTGTCCCAGCCGAGGAGCTGCACGTCGCCGCCGGTCTCCTCGTTGAAGTAGGTGACGCCCTCTGCGAAGCCGTCCATGAAGATGGTGACGGTCGGGATATTGACGCCGCCGAAGGTCGCCACCTTGCCGGTCTCGCTCGTCGCCGCTGCGGCGTAGCCGGCGAGGAACGCGGCCTGCGCCGTGTCGTAGATGATCGGCTTGACGTTCGGCAGGTCGATCGAGTTGTCGTCCACGATCGCGAAGTTGGAATCGACGTTCGCCTCGGCCGCGGCCTTGGTGGTGTCGGCGAGCAGGAAGCCCACGGTGACGGTGAGATTGCAGCCGGCCTGGACCATCTGGTCGACGTTCGGGCCGAAGTCGGTCTCGGCCTGCGACTCCGCCTGGTTGATCTGGATGCCGAGGTCCGTCTCGGCCTTCTTCAGGCCCTCATAGCTCGACTGGTTGAACGAACGGTCGTCGAACCCGCCGGAGTCGGAGACGATGCAACCGAGGTAGTCGGTGCCGGCCTCGGCGCTTGCGCCACCTCCGGACGAGTCCTCCGCCGGCGGCGCACCGCAGCCGGAGAGGACGAGGGCCGAGACGCCGAGGACGGCGGCGGACAGGCCTGTGCCGCGCGAAATTTTGCGCAGTGAATTCTTCAAAATGCCTCCAGGAAAGAAATGCGCCACGGGGACGAATACCAGTGAGTGTCCATCACGGTTCACGATTGATCCGAGGCTCTGTTTTCACTGAAAGACCGTGGCGCCGCGACACCGTCGGTGCAGCACGTATGCGAACATCCTAAGGGCCAAGTGATGGGGAACACTACACGGGCCGTAGGCGGGCATCGATCGTTCGGATTTCGTTATGCACAGGCGGCTGCCGAAGCCTCAGTGGTCCCTGCCGAGGACAGCCTGAAGTGCCGCGGCCGCCATCACGCGCACACCGTATTCGATGGCGCGTTCGTCCGGCACGTAGTCACCGCGGTGGAGATCGTACGTCTCGCCCCCGGGAGTCCGCGTGCCGAGGCGCATCATGGCGCCGGGAACCTCCTGCGTCATCCATGCGAAGTCCTCTCCGCCCATGGACTGCGGGGTGAGCACGACGGCGCTCGAACCGAGTTCGGCGCGTGCCGCCGCCTCCAGGAGTCCGGTTTCGTGCTCCTGGTTCACCACGGGTGGTACGCCGCGGATGTGCTCCAGCTTCACGTCCACGCCGAACGGCGCGGCCACCTCGCGCACGGCACGGTCCAGCAGTTCGCCGGACGATTCCCAGGCCTCGCCGTCGAGGCAGCGAAGCGTGCCGGACATGAAGCCGTGGGCGGGAATCGCGTTCGGGGCCGACCCGGCATGGATCTGTCCCCACACCACGGACACGGCGCTGCGCACATCGATGCGGCGGGACAGGACGGCCGGGACATTGACGGCTATGGCGGCGAGCGCGAACACGAGGTCCTCGGTGAGGTGCGGGCGCGAGGTGTGGCCGCCTCGTCCGCTCAGCTCGACACGGATGGTGTCCGACGCCGAGGTGATGGCACCGATGCGCGTGCCCACCAGGCCGACGTCGATCCTCGGATCGCAGTGCAGTGCCAGGATGCGCGGGAGTCCGACGAGAACGCCCTGGGCGATGACGTCGATCGCGCCGCCCGGCATCATCTCCTCCGCGGGCTGGAAGATGATGCGCACAGTTCCGGGGAGCGGCGTCGAGGCGTCGAGGTCGGCGAGGACGAGCGCGACGCCGAGCATCACGGTGGTGTGGATGTCGTGTCCGCACGCATGGGTGATGCCCGTGGCTGCCGACTCGTACGGGAGGCCCGTCTCCTCGATGATCGGCAGGGCGTCGATGTCCGCGCGCAGGCCGAGCCGTAGCGGCCCGCTTCCGATGTCCACATACGCTCCGGTGCCCTCGAGCCGTCGGGGAACGAGCCCTGCCCGCTCGAGCCTCGCGACGATCAGGTCCGTGGTGCGGTGTTCCTTGTAGGACAGCTCCGGGTGACGGTGGATGTCACGGCGGATTTCCGTCAACTCTGTGAGCAGCGGCTCGAGGGAGGCACCGACCCGGGAGGTCGGCGGGCTCTGGGTGCTGGACGTTTCCACTCCCTCAGCCTACCGACCGGGGCCGGGGCGTCCGGACGCCCCGGTCGTGGACGCGCCGTAGGGATCTGTGCAAGCCGCCGGGCAGCCGTTGGCGAGTTGTCGGCTGAGCGTCCTAGAGAACGTCGGTGTCGCCGCTGGCGCGTAGCCGCTCCACGGCTTTCTTGACTTCCTGGGCGTGCTCCTTCGTCGTCACCAGCAGTGCGTCGGGGGTGTCGACGATGACGACGTTCTCGATACCGATCAGGGCGATGACCCTCTTTGTGTCGGAGACGACGATCCCGGAAGCGTTCTCGGAGAAGACCCTCGCTCCCTCCCCCATGACCCTCAGCTCGCTGTTCTCCTCGGCGGGGTTGAGGCGACCGATGGCAGCGAAATCCCCGACGTCGTCCCAATTGAACTCACCCGGGATCATGGCGACGTCACCGGCGACAGCGGCCGGTTCGGCGACCGCGTAGTCGATGGCGATCTTCGGGAGGGTCGGCCAGACCTTGCGGGCCACCTCGACGCGGCGGGGGGTGTCCCAGGCGTCGGCGATCTCGATCAGGCCCGCGTAGAGCTCGGGCTCGTTGGCGGAGAGGTGCTTGAGCATGAGGTCCACCGGCGCCACGAACATGCCGGCGTTCCAGGAGTAGTTCCCGCTCTGGATGTAGCCGTCCGCAACCTCCTGGGAGGGCTTCTCGACGAACTCGATGACCGCGTGTGCGCTGGGCGCACCCTCGATGGACAGGGGCTCGCCCGCCCTGATGTACCCGAATCCTGTGGAGGCGTGCGTCGGCTTGATGCCGATGGTGACGATGTATCCGCGGGCAGCGGTGTGGATGGCCTCCCGAACGGCATCCTGGAAGACCTCGACCGGCGAGATCACCTGGTCGGCCGCGAAGGACCCCATGATGATGCTCGGGTCGCGCCGGTGCAGGATGGCGGCGGCGAGACCGATGGCTGCGCCCGAATCCTTCGGCTCGGATTCGAGCACCAGGTTCACGTCATCGATCTCGGGAAGCTGCGCGAGGACCGCGCGCCGGTGGACGATCCCGGTCACGACCATGGTGCGGCCATCACACAGCGGGCGCAGGCGGTCGTAGGTCGCGCGGATCAGCGTACTGCCGGAACCGGTGAGGTCATGCAGGAACTTCGGCGCCGCGGCGCGCGAGAGCGGCCACAAGCGTGTCCCGGTGCCTCCCGCGGGGATGACGCCGTAGAAGCGCTCCAGCACATTGTCAGGGGTATGGGCAGACGCCCTCTCGGTACTCATCCGTTCCACGGTAACCCGAAGCGCGCCGGGCGTGAGCATAACGTCCACTATCGGATGCCATCCCGGGGGAACGCGGGAACCGCGGCGGGTGTTAACAAGGTCACAGGTGAGGAACCCCTAAATTGAACCAGGAGTGTCACCGCCCTAGATTATTCTTATCTGAAGAGTGCTGTCGCACCGGCGTAATCCCTGCGTATAACGCGCTAACGCCCAGGCGATGCAGGGAGGTCATTTCAATGCCGAAGACACTGACGCCAGCAGGCACCCTCTACCGTGGCCGCGAAGGCCAATGGTCCTGGGTAGCCCACCGCATCACCGGGGTCGTGATTTTCTTCTTCCTCCTGGTCCATGTGCTGGATACGTCCCTCGTACGCGTGTCGCCCGAGGCGTACGACGCCGTGATCGCCTCGTACAAGAACCCGATCATGGGTCTGGGTGAGCTCGGCCTGGTCGCAGCGATAGTGTTCCACGCCTTCAACGGCATCCGCGTGATCCTCGTGGATTTCTGGAAGAAGGGCCCCAAATACCATCGCCAGATGCTCTGGGGCGTCGTAGGCCTCTGGGCAGTCGTCATGATCGCCTTCTCGATCCGCCATCTCACGCACGTCTTCGGAGGTTAGTACCCATGGCCACCCCAATCATCGAAACGCCCCGCTCCGGTCGTGTCGCCCCGGGTTACTCCCGATCCAGCACCTCACGCGGAAACTTCGAGATGATCGCATGGCTCTTCATGCGCCTCTCGGGCGCCATCCTGGTGGTGCTGATCTTCGTCCACCTCTACGTCAACCTCGTCGCCGGTGACGGCATCAGCGGGATCGACTTCGGCTTCGTCGCCGGCAAGTGGGCCGACCCGGTGTGGCAGATCTGGGACCTGACCTTGCTCTGGCTGTCCATGCTGCATGGCACCAACGGCATCCGTGTGATCATCAACGACTACGCCGAGAAGAACAGCACCCGCATGATCCTCAAGGGCGTCCTGTACACGGCCACAGTCGTCATCGTGGTGCTCGGCACACTCGTCATCTTCACCTTCGATCCCTGCCCCGTCATCGACGGAGTGGCCCACGTAGCGGATTACTGCCCCGCCCCGTAACCCCTACCGCACGTCTGCAGTTCCCGCATGACAGGCCCACTGGGGGACCTCATGCACCCACACCGGTTCAACAGAAAGAGCGACCAGCATGCAGGTCCACAAGTACGACGTCGTCATCGTCGGCGCGGGCGGCGCCGGAATGCGCGCAGCCATCGAATCAGGGCAGCGCGCCCGCACCGCCGTCCTGACGAAGCTCTACCCCACCCGCTCGCACACGGGCGCAGCGCAGGGTGGGATGTGTGCAGCACTCGCCAACGTCGAGGAAGACAACTGGGAGTGGCACACGTTCGACACCGTCAAGGGTGGCGATTACCTGGTGGACCAGGACGCGGCCGAGGTCATGGCGAAGGAAGCCATCGAGGCGGTCCTCGATCTCGAGAAGATGGGCCTCCCGTTCAACCGCACCCCCGAGGGTCGCATCGACCAGCGGCGCTTCGGCGGTCACACGCGTGACCACGGCAAGGCACCCGTCCGGCGCTCCTGCTACGCGGCTGACCGCACGGGCCACATGATCCTGCAGACGCTGTACCAGAACTGCGTCAAGCACAACGTCGAGTTCTACAACGAGTACTACGTGCTCGACCTGCTCATGGTGGACCAGGAAGTCACCGTCGACGGCGTGACCCGCATCGAGAAGCGCGTCGCCGGGGTCGTCTCCTACGACCTCGCGTCCGGCGAACTGCACATCTTCCAGGCGAAGTCGATCGTCTTCGCGTCCGGTGGTGTCGGCAAGGTCTACAAGACGACGTCGAACGCCCACACGCTGACCGGTGACGGAATGGGCATCGCCTTCCGCCGTGGCATCCCCCTCGAGGACATGGAGTTCTTCCAGTTCCACCCGACCGGCCTGGCCGGCCTCGGGATCCTCCTGTCCGAAGCAGCACGCGGTGAGGGTGCGATCCTTCGCAACTCGGAGGGTGAGCGCTTCATGGAGCGCTACGCCCCGACCATCAAGGACCTCGCCCCCCGTGACATCGTCGCCCGCTCCATGGCGAACGAGGTCCGCGAGGGACGCGGCGCCGGACCGAACAAGGACTACGTCCTCCTCGACCTGACTCACCTCGAGCCTGCCCACATCGACGCGAAGCTCCCCGATATCACCGAGTTCGCCCGCACCTACCTCGGCGTCGAGCCCTACACCGAGCCGGTTCCCGTTTTCCCGACAGCGCACTACGCGATGGGCGGCATTCCGACCAACATCAAGGCCGAGGTGCTCGCGGACAATGACACCGTGGTCCCCGGGCTGTACGCGGCCGGCGAAGTCGCCTGCGTCTCCGTCCACGGCTCCAACCGCCTGGGCACCAACTCGCTCCTGGACATCAACGTCTTCGGCAAGCGCGCCGGCATCGCCGCCGCGGAGTACGCCCTGACGGCTGATTTCGTGGAGATCCCCGAGAACCCGACCACCGAGACCGAAGAACTCCTCAACCGGGCACGCAGCTCGGAGGGTGGGGAGCGCGTCGCTCTCATCCGGAAGGAACTGCAGGACATCATGGACGCCAATGTCCAGGTGTTCCGCACGGAGCAGACGCTCCTCGAGGCCCTGCGGGTCATCGATACCCTTGAAGAGCGGTACACACGCATCACGGTGCAGGACAAGGGCAAGCGGTTCAACCTCGACCTGCTCGAAGCCGTGGAGCTCGGGTTCCTCCTCGACATGGCGAAGGTCATGACGGCGGCGGCCCTGCACCGCAAGGAGTCCCGCGGCGGTCACTTCCGCGAGGACTACCCGGAGCGCGACGACGAGAATTTCATGACCCATTCCATGGCCTACAAGGACCCCAGCGCCACCGAGACCAGCGGCGTACGCCTTGAGACCAAACCGGTAATCTTCACCCGATACCAGCCCATGGAGCGAAAGTACTGATGAGCACCGAAACCGTACAGAAAGAGCCGGCCTCGAAGATCGAGATCAGCCCGGACGTCGCCGGCGGCGAGATCCCCACGTTCGACATCACCCTCAAGGTCCGCCGCTACAACCCCGAAGTCTCGGACGAGGCCCACTGGGACGAGTGGCAACTGACCATGTACGGCACGGACCGCGTGCTGGACGCCCTGCACAAGGTGAAGTGGGAGCATGACGGTTCCGTCTCCTTCCGCCGATCCTGCGCCCACGGCGTCTGCGGCTCCGATGCCATGCGCATCAACGGCCGGAACAGGCTCGCCTGCAAGACCCTGCTGAAGGATCTCGACACGTCCAAGCCCATCCTCGTGGAGCCCATCAAGGGCCTGCCGGTGGAGAAGGACCTCATCGTGGACATGGAACCGTTCTTCCAGTCCTACCGGGAGATCATGCCGTTCCTGGTCAGCAAGGGCCACGAGCCGACCAAGGAGCGCCTCCAGTCCGCGGAGGAGCGCGACCGCTACGACGACACGACCAAGTGCATCCTGTGCGCCGCCTGCACCTCCTCGTGCCCGGTGTTCTGGACCGACGGCCAGTACTTCGGACCGGCCGCCATCGTGAACGCGCACCGTTTCATCTTCGATTCGCGTGACGACGCCGGTGACATGCGGCTCGAGATCCTCAATGACAAGGAAGGCGTCTGGCGCTGCCGGACCACCTTCAACTGCTCCGAGGCCTGCCCGCGTGGCATCCAGGTGACGAAAGCCATCTCCGAGGTCAAGCAGGCCATCCTGACGCGAAGGGTCTGATACGACAGGGTCGGCTCCAACAGCTGTTCCGCAGTCCAGGTCGACGGCAAAGGGCGGCCCCTCTCAGGAGGGGCCGCCCTTTGTTCGTGGGCGGGCCGATCAGCCGCGGTTCTTCCGGCGGCTGCGTTGCCTGAGCGTCCCCGCCTTCGCGTGGTGCTGGCGCTCGGCATCGACCTCCGCATCGGCCGAGCCCACCGCGCACCAGGCAATCGCCAGCAGGTACACCTGACTGAGCAGGAAGAACCAGATGAAGAGCGCAAGAATCACGGCGAAGGACAACAGGAGCGGATTGTTGCCGAAGCTGCCGAGGATCTGTGTCGAGAAGGTACGAAGCAGGGTGGTACCGAGCCCTGCGATGAATGCTCCCTGCAGCAGGATCGGCTTGGGCATGTCGATGGCGGACGCCGATCGGAACAGCACCACGGCGACGAGGATGTCCAGCAGGACCATCACCAGGAAGCCCGCTCCCTGCGTCAGGACCTGACTCACGGCGTTCAGCTTCAGGATCGTGAGGAGCGTGCCGAGTGTGTTCGTGGCAACCACACCCAGTGCCGTGGTCACGACCATGATGACACCCAGCAGCGCGAGGGTTCCGAGGTCCTTCAGCCACAGGAGTACCGGATGGACGGCAACCGGTTGGAGGGCGAAGATGCCGCGCATGGCCTGCCGCATCCCGCCGATCCACCCGAGGGCCGTGGCCAGCATCACCGCCGCGGAGACGACGATCGTCCAGCCCAGTCCACTCGTCGCCTCGAAGAGCCGCTCAGGAGTGATGATGCCTCCCGCGCCGTCCTCCTCGGCGATCAGTCCGGGTACCGCCCGACCAAGTGCATCCACGGAGAGGGCACGGAGGGCATCATCACCGGCGATGACTATCCCGAGGGCGGCGAACACGACGACCAGCAGTGCCGCGATCGCGAAGAACAGTCGATAGGCCAGTCCCGCCGCCATCAGCGGGCCGCGCCGCTCGTTGTAGAGCAGGACCACCCGAACGGGTCGCAGCGTGAAGAAACGGCAGAGAGCGAGGTCCACCCGCGCGAGCAATACCTCAGGGCCGCCCCTGCCGGAACGCGTCAGGCGACCGAGCCTGACCTGTGCGTCGATGACCCTGCGACGGAGCTCGGGCAGGCTCGCCGGTGACGGCTGGTCAATAGGAGGCGGTTTGGGGGCGGTCAGCGTCCTCGCCAAAGTGCAGCTCCTCCCGCAGTTTCCACAGTCCCGAGGGCACATGCTCGTACAGTCCCATCGACCCCACGTCGAACGCGGCTTCGAAGCCGTTCAACTCCTCGACGGCGGCGTCCATGCCTGCGTCGGACACGTCGTGCGCAACCGTCACATGAGGGTGGAAGGGAAATTCGAGATCGCGTTCGAGAGGGCCCTTCTGGAGCCTGGAGTGGAGCTCGACGCACTCGTCGAATCCCTGGACCAGCTTCAGGAACACCACGGGCGATGCAGGCCTGAAGGATCCGGTGCTGCGAAGGCGGACCTCGAAGGGCCGTTGTTCCTGGGCCACTGCGCGGACATGCTCGATGGTCGCAGCCCAGTCGTGGGCCGGCGTCGTCGTGATGAGGGTGATGTGCGGTGGGACGACAGCCGCCATGGGATCACCGAACGACGCCCTCCACGCCTTCAGGCTGCTCGCGAGCGGTTCCGGGATGGAAATGGTGATCCCGACGCAGCTGCCGCTCAGTCCCGGCTGCGACAGGGCTGTCGCCAACCGGCTGGGATGACCCGTGGAGACGCACATGGATCAGCGGGCTCCCGCCGCTGGAAGGAACCCCACACGCGCATAGACATCGGCCAGGGTGGGAGCAGCCAGCTCGCGAGCCTTGGCAGCGCCCTTGGCGAGCAGCCGATCGAGCTCCGCCGGGTCCGACAGGAGCTCCTCGGCCCGGGCACGCACGGGGGTGAGCGTCTCGACGACGAGCTCGGCGAGATCGACCTTCAGGTGTCCGTACATCCGCCCCTCGTACTCGGTCTCGAGCTCGCTCACGCTCTTGCCCGACATGGACGAGAAGATGGCGAGGAGATTCGAGACGCCGGGCTTCCCATCCCGGTCGAAGCGGATCTCCGTCCCGGCATCCGTGACGGCGGACTTGATGCGTTTGGTCGTGACCTTGGGGTCGTCGAGGAGGTTCACCAGACCGGCGGCGGACGAGGCCGACTTCGACATCTTCGCCGTCGGATTCTGCAGGTCGTAGATCTTGGAAGTCTCCTTCTGGATGAAGGGCTTCGGCAGGACGAAGGTCTCCCCGAAGCGGGCGTTGAAGCGCTGGGCGAGATCGCGGCTCAGCTCCACATGCTGCCGCTGGTCCTCGCCGACGGGAACACCGTCAGGCTGGTACAGAAGAATGTCGGCGGCCTGGAGGATCGGATAGGTGAAGAGTCCGACGGTGGCGGAGTCGGTTCCTTGCTTCGATGCCTTGTCCTTGAACTGCGTCATCCGGGAGGCCTCGCCGAAACCCGTCAGGCAGTTGAGCACCCAGGCGAGCTGCGCGTGCTCCGGCACCTGGGACTGGACGAACAGCGTAGCCCGGTCGGGATCGACCCCACCCGCTATGTACTGGGCAGCCGTTGTGCGCGTCCGGCGTGCCAGTTCGGCGGGGTCCTGCGGCACCGTGATGGCATGCAGGTCGGGAATGAAGAATACGGCGTCGTAGGTCTCCTGGAGCCGCACCCAGTGGACGAGCGCGCCCAGGTAGTTGCCGAGGTGGAGCGAGCCGGCGGACGGCTGCATCCCGGAGAGGATACGCTGCCGCCGCGCGATGGCCGGGTCATGCTGTGGTTCTGTCATGAAATGGGTTTCCTGGGGTTCAGATCCGGTAGTCGACGACGAGCGGCGCGTGGTCCGAGAACCTCGTGTCCCAGCTCGGCGCCCTGTCGACGGATGCGCTCAGCGCGCTTTTCGCGAGGGCTTGCGTGGCCAACTGGTAGTCGAGGCGCCAGCCGGTGTCATTGTCGAACGCCTTACCGCGCCAGGACCACCAGGTGTAGGGACCGTCGACCTCGCCCGCGAGCAACCGCGCCACGTCCATGAAACCGCACTCGTCCGAGAAGAACCGGTCGAAGTACGCCCGCTCCTCCGGCAGGAAGCCGGCGTTCTTCACGTTGCCCTTCCAGTTCTTGATGTCGAGCTGCGTGTGACCGACGTTGAGATCGCCCGTGACCACTGCATGATCCGTGCCATCCCTCAGCTGCGGCAGCCGCGTGACCATCGCCTCGAGGAAGGCGTACTTGTCATCCTGCTTCTGCGTGCCGACCTCACCCGAATGGACGTAGGCGCTGACCACCGTGAGGGTCACCCCGTCTATCTCGAAGTCCGCCTCGACCCATCGGCCGGCCGTATCGAAGTAGCTGTCGCCGATGGTGGTGCGCGTGGCCGAAGGCTCCTGACGCGAGGCTATGGCCACTCCTGCACGGCCCTTCGCCTCTGCCTCGGTGTGCAGGATGGACCAGCCGTCACCGAGGAGGCTGCGGACGACGGCGTCGGGCGCCCGAACCTCCTGCAGGCAGAGGATGTCGATGTCGCGTCCGTCGAGCCATTCCTGCATTCCGCGCTTATAGGCGGCCCGTATTCCGTTGACGTTCACGGACGCGATACGCAAGGGTTTTCGCGATGGATTCGATGCCGGACTCACTCGATCCACCTTACCCCGCAGGGTCTATCGATTCGTTCCGGCGGGGCCGTTCAGTCAACGACAGTGCCCTCGACCGGACCCTCGCTGGAACCCTTCATCATGGACCGCGCGTTGTGGGAGGTGATCTCGATCGTCTCGAGCGCCCGCTCCACCATCTCCGCGTCCTTGCCGAGGTACTCCCTGACCACGCCGACCTGCACCTGGATGATCTTGAAGCTGTGATCGAGCTTCAGGTCGCGAGCCCGGTCGACGGCGGCGGTGCCTGCTTGGGGTGCACCGGCACTGCCGAACCCGCCGTGCGCCTGGATCCGGTCTGCGGCCTTCCTCGCCGCGGACCGGAGACTGAGGACCACGTAACTGAAGATCAGGAGCCAGCCGAGCGAGATGATCGCGACCAGCCAGCCGATGACGTCGTTCTGGTTGGCCGCGAAGACCACTGCTACGAGGAACACGACCAGCATGACTGCCATCCCGGCACTGCCCATGCGCATGCTCACACCCCGGCCCGAAGGCCGCCCATTACTCCCTAGTGTCTGCATCATGCCATTCTCGCGCATGGACAACGGCACCCCTGCTGCTTCCACCGCGGGCGAACTCCCAGGCGTTTCAAAGTTCTTGCACATCCACACCAATCCGTGATGGGTATCACCCCGAAGTACAGTCATGCGCGCCCCACGGAGCGCTTCATTCGCACACTGGAGGAATTTCCGATGAACAAGAAGATGCGTTTTCTCGCAGTACCGGCACTCGCCATCAGCGCCGTCGCCCTCGCCGGCTCCCCCGCCATGGCCGCACACGACGGCTCATACTCGTCCACCCTGGGCCAGCTGAACGGCACCACCGGTACCGGAACCATCACCCTCGACGTCGCGGGCGACCAGGCGACGGTCAACCTTCAGGTGTCAGGTCTCGCCGAGACCTTCATGGACGCGCCGTTCCCCCACGTCCAGCACATCCACGGTGGAGCAAAGGGTGTCTGCCCCACGCCTGCCGATGATGCGAACGGTGACGGGATCATCAACGTCGCTGAAGGCGTCCCGGGCTACGGTGACATCCTCACCACTCTGACCACGTCCGGCGCCTCCACGCCTGCTGAGGGCCTGAACCTGGCACTCGGCGGCCAGGGTGGAACCTACTCGGTCGCGCGCACCATCACCATCGATGAGGCCACCCAGAAGTCGCTCGCCGCCGGCACCGCCGTCGTCGTCGTCCACGGTCTTGATGCCACGACCGCCGGTGTTCCCGCAGAGGTCTTCGGCAGCCCCTCCGAGATCGCTCCCGAGCTTCCCCTCGGTGCAACCTCGCCTGCTCTCTGCGGCACGCTCGTGAAGACCCAGATGGGCGAAATGCCCTACGGCGGAGCTGACACCGGTGTTGCCACCGAGTCCTCCTCCAACACCGCCGGCATGATCGCCCTCGGTGGCGGCCTCGTCCTCGCAGCAGCAGCCGGTGGCACCTACGCCGTTCGTCGTCGCGCAGCAGACAACGCCTAATACTGATCCCTCACCGTGATCAGTAGAGTAAATGGCCACCGCTGGGGCTTCACGGCCCCGGCGGTGGCCGCCCTCTTCCTCCTTGCCGGATGTGGGTCCGCAGACGGGCCCGCAGTTACACCTGCGACCTCGTCCGCGAGCGCCTCGGTCGAAGCAGCACCATCGGCTCCCCCGCCCTCCTCAGCGGCGCCTGCCCCCTCCTCCCCTGCCGCCGCTCCGGCACCGGCTCCGACGGCCCTGCCCCCCGTGCTCCCCGCCTCTCCGCCGGTCACGCTCGACATCCCCTCTATCGGGATTCGCACGGACCTGCTCAGCCTGGGTCTTCGCGACAACCAGAGCCTCGAGGTTCCACCGGACGGACCAGGCGCTCCGGCCAGCTGGTACAACCAGTCCCCGACGCCGGGCGATCGCGGCCCGGCCGTGATGCTCGGCCATGTGAATGCCACCGACGGCGGCAAGGGTGTCTTCGCCGACCTGCGCACATTGAAGGCCGGGGACCGCATGAACGTCATCCGCGAGGACGGCTCGACGGCGGTCTTCGAGTACCAGCGCGGCGAGGCCTACCAGAAGAACGATTTCCCCACCCTGACGGTGTACGGCAACACCCCGGGTTCGGAACTGCGGCTCATCACCTGTGACGGCTACAACCCCGACACCGGCGAGTTCGACGACAACTTCGTCGTCTACGCGACCCTGGTGCTCTGACAGACGCGTCCTGAGCCCGCGAAGTCCCGGGCACCACCACTGAGAAGCGACGGTCGGGCCCTCCAGCCCGGCCGTCGCTTTCCCTCGTGGAACACGGGTAGCCGGCCTACCGTAGGAACAGCTTGCGCAACCGAAGGGTTGTGAGCAGCATCCCCACGGCAATCATCACCAGGAAGTAGCTCAGGTGGATGACCGTGGCCGGGGTGAAGGACGCGATGCTGATCTGTCGCAGCAACTCGACCCCGTGCCATAGCGGCAGTGCCTGGATGAACCACTGGATACCCTGCGGGTACACGCTGAGGGGGTAGAAGGTGGCCGAGAACAGGAACATCGGCAGCATGACGAAGTTGACCCATTCCATCTGCTGGAAGGTCTTCATGAAGCTCGTGATGCCCATCCCGAAGGACGCGAAGCCGAAGGCGATCACCACGGACGCAGGGATCATGAAGAGCGCCACCGGGCTGGTGATCAGCCCCATGAGAGCCATGACGGCGGTGAAGCCTGTCGCGTACATGGCCCCGCGGAGGAGGGCGAGGAAGATCTCCCCGATCGCGACGTCGAGCGGTCCGAGCGAGGTGTAGAGCATGCCCTGGTACAGCTTGGCGAAGTTCATCTTGAAGAAGACGTTCCACGTACTGTCGTAGACAGCGCCGTTCATGGCGGAGACCGCCAGGAGTGCGGGCGCGATGTAGGCGGCGTAGCTGATGGCCCGCCCGTCCGGACCCTCGACGGTGCCTACGAGCGCGCCGAGGCCGACGCCCATGGACACGAGGTAGAGCACTGGCTCGAAGAACCCCGAGACCATCACGAGCCAGTTGCTGCTGCGGGTTGCCAGCAAGCCGCGTGCGATGACGGCACGGGCATTGCGGGAGTAGAGCGCCGCCAGGGGTCGCTTCGAGCCGTCGAGGGTGTAGTCCTGTGCCGTCAACTGTGCGCTCACTTTCCCAACCTCCTCGCGTAGACGGACCGGGCAAGTCGCAGACCGATGGCGGCCAGGACGACGAGGAACAGGACGTGCACGACGGCGAGCCAGACCGGGAGGTCGTACCCGTAGGTCAGCGCGCGTCCTAGTTCGGTGCCGTGCCACAGGGGCGAGATCCATCCGATCCAGCGGAGGAACACTGGGAGCGTATCCAGCGGGAAGAACGTGCCCGAGAAGAGGAAGAGCGGCGTGACGATGAACCGCATCACCAGGGCGAACTGCCCCTTGTCCTCCTCGACGCTCGCCGAATACGCCATCAGGGGGAGGCCGAAGGCGAGCCCGCTGAGCACAGCGACCGGGATCACTGCAGCGCCGGTCAGGGACGGTGAAGCCCCGAAAGCCGCGACGATGAGGAAGTAGATGATGGTGCTGGCCGTCAGACGGGCCGTGACCGCGATGACGTGGCCGTTGACGATCTGGTCCGTGTTCAGCGGGGACGCATGGGGGCCGTAGTACACCCGCCTCCACTTGAACCCGTCCATGACCGGATAGGTGAACTCGGTGGCCGCAATCATGATCGTCGCCGAGGCCAGCAGCGCCGGGGCGATGAAGGCGAGGTAGCTGACTCCGCCGAAGGCACCGGCCGCGTTCCGGTCGACGAGGGTGGCCAGGCCGATCCCCATAGCGAAGAGGTACATGACCGGCGTGCCGACGCTGGAGGCGAGCAGCGTCCATTTGTAGCTGTTCATGGAGCGGAGGACGTGCTCCGCGTAGTACCAGGAACCGAAAGCCCGGGCTCGCCTGGCCGACACCTCCGGCTTGTGTGCGTGAAGCCGGTACGGCTGGTTCACGACGGCGTCCTGGACGGACGCTGCGGGATCACGGTCAGTCAACGAGGCTCCTTCCCGTCAGGCGCAGGAACACGTCCTCCAGGGAGGAGCGGCGGACCAGCGAGGTGATGGGCCGGAGCCCCCGCGCGGTCACCTCCTCCAACGCGGCCTCGCCGTCGTGCGTGTAGATGAGCACGCGGTCGGGTAGCGGCTCGAGCCGGTCGCCGATGCCCTGCAGGTCCGCCGCGACGGTGGTATTGCGCTCGGACCCGAAGCGGAGTTCGAGCACTTCCCGCGTGGAGTGGTCCCGGATGAGCTGGGCCGGCGATCCCTCGGCCATGATCCGGCCCTTGTCGACGACGACGAGGCGATCGCAGAGCTGCTCGGCCTCGTCCATGTAGTGCGTCGTCAGGATGAGCGTCACGCCGGACTCCTTGAGCCGGAAGAGGCGGTCCCACAGGATGTGGCGTGCCTGCGGATCGAGGCCGGTGGTGGGCTCGTCGAGCAGGAGGATCTTCGGTTCGTTGATGAGCGACCGGGCGATGGTGAGGCGCCGCTTCATCCCGCCGGAGAGGGCGTCGACCTTCGCGGACGCCTTGTCGGTGAGTTGCGCGAATTCGAGGAGCTCGTCGGCCTTCGGCTTCAGGTAGCTCATCGGGAGTCCGAAGTAGCGACCGTAGACAAGGAGGTTGTCGCGCACCTTCAGTTCCTCGTCGAGGTTGTCCTGCTGTGGCACGACACCGAGGTGGGCCCGCACCTCCGGCCCGTGCTCCTCGGGGTCGAGGCCCATGATGGTCAGCTGCCCGGATGTCCGCTGGGATACCCCGCCGATCATGCGCATGGTCGTCGACTTGCCGGCACCATTGGGCCCGAGCAGGCCGAACGACTCCCCCGCGGGAACCTCGAAGGAGATGCCGTCGACCGCCTTGAAGTCGCCGTAGTGCTTGCTGAGCTGCTGGGCAGAGATGACCGGAGGTCCGGCAGGGAGAGTGGGCACCCGCCCAGCCTAGGCGAGAACTCCATTGGGACAAGCCAATGGGAGTCCGATTGTTCTACGCCAGGTCGGCCCGGCGCTCGGCGGCCTCGACCACGTTCGTCAGGAGCATGGCCCTGGTCATTGGACCCACTCCTCCGGGGTTGGGCGACAACCAGGCGGCTACGGATGCCGCGGCGGGGTCGACGTCGCCGGTCAGCTTCGCCTTGCCCGTCTCAGGATCCTCGACGCGGCTCACGCCGACATCGAGCACTATCGCCCCCGGCTTCAGCTGCTCCGCACCGATCATGTGCGGGATACCGGCAGCAGCGACGACGACGTCGGCGCGGCCGAGGTGGTCCGCGAGGTCGACGGTGCCGGTGTGTGCCAGTGTCACGGTCGCGTTGATCTGCTTGCGGGTCAGCAGCAGCCCGAGCGGTCGCCCGACGGTCACGCCCCGCCCGACGACGAGGACGTTGAGTCCCTTGAGCGCGATGTCGTGCCGGAGCAGGAGCTCGACGATCCCGTGCGGTGTGCAGGGCAGGGGCGAATCCATTGGAGCGTTGACGTTCAGGACCAGCTTGCCCAGGTTCGTCGGGTGCAGCCCGTCGGCGTCCTTTGCCGGATCGATGCGCCCGAGGATCGCGTTCGTATCGATGTGCGAGGGAAGCGGAAGCTGCACGATGTAGCCCGTGGTGGGGTCGTCGTCGTTCAGCTCGTCGATGACCGCTTCGAGTTCCTCCTGCGTGATGGTGTCCGGCAGGTCCCTCCGCACCGAGGTGATGCCGATCTGCGCGCAGTCCCTGTGCTTACCAGCGACGTACGAGTGACTCCCGGGGTCCTCCCCGACCAGGACGGTGCCGAGGCCGGGCGTGATGCCGCGCTCACGCAGGGCGCTGACGCGCTCGGTCAGTTCCGACTTGATCCGGGCGGCGGTCGCCTTCCCGTCGAGGATGCGGGCTGTCGTACTCATGCTAGGAGTCCTTTTCGACGTGCTGGTCCAGTTGCTCGAGCAGGAATACCTTGCCGCGGTCGCAGCAGCCGGTGAAGCAGCATTCCTCGGTGCGGATGTCGAAGTCCGTCAACGCTGCAGCCTTCGAGCTGAGAGCGCCGGGCGGAAAGGGACCTACCACTCCTCCTGGCCCGGGTAGAGCGGGAAGTCCGCGGTGAGGGCCGAGACCCGGGCACGAAGTGCCTCGACGTCGGGCGAAGGCTTGAGCGCGGCAGCGATGATCTCGCCGACCTCGGCGAATTCGCGTGCGCCGAACCCTCGGGTCGCCAGGGCCGGCGTTCCGATACGGAGGCCGGAGGTGACCATCGGCGGACGAGGGTCGAACGGGACGGCGTTACGGTTCACGGTGATGCCTACCGAGTGGAGCACGTCCTCCGCCTGCTGGCCGTCGAGCGACGAATGGCGCAGGTCCACCAGGACGAGGTGGACGTCCGTGCCGCCCGTCAGGACCGAGACGCCGTGCTCGGCGACATCGCTCGCGGTGAGCCGTTCGGCGATGAGGCGTGCGCCCTCGAGGACGCGCTGCTGGCGTTCCTTGAACTCCGGCGATCCGGCGATCTTGAACGCCGTGGCCTTGCCTGCGATCACGTGCATGAGGGGCCCGCCCTGCTGTCCGGGGAAGACGTTGGAGTTGATCTTCTTCGCCCACTCCTGCTTCGCGAGGATGACGCCGGAGCGGGGACCGGCGAGCGTCTTGTGCACGGTGGAAGTGACCACGTCGGAGTACGGGACAGGGCTCGGGTGCACACCCGCTGCGACGAGGCCGGCGAAGTGCGCCATGTCCGTCCAGAGGAGTGCGCCGACCTCGTCGGCGATGGAGCGGAAGGCAGCGAAGTCGAGCTGGCGGGGGTAGGCGGACCAGCCCGCGATGATGACCTGGGGCTTCTCGGCGACGGCCTGCTTGCGCACGCGGTCCATGTCGAGGCGGTGCGTGTCCTCCTCGACACCGTAGGCCGCGACCTCGTAGAGCTTGCCGGAGAAGTTGAGCTTCATGCCGTGGGTCAGGTGCCCTCCGTGCGCGAGCGACAGGCCCATGATCTTGTCGCCGGGCTTGATCATCGCCGACAGGGCCGCGGCGTTCGCCTGTGCACCGGAGTGCGGCTGCACGTTCGCGAACTCAGCGCCGAACAGTGCCTTCACGCGCTCGATCGCGAGGTTCTCGGCGACGTCGACGTGCTCGCAGCCGCCATAGTACCGACGTCCCGGGTAGCCCTCCGCGTACTTGTTGGTGAGCACGCTCCCCTGGGCCTCGAGGACGGCGCGCGGAGCGAAGTTCTCCGAGGCGATCATCTCGAGGGTGTCCCGCTGTCGTGCGAGCTCGTTCCGCAGAACGGCGGCGATCTCCGGGTCCACCTCGGAGAGCGGCGCGTTGGTCACGGAATCTGCGGCGGTACGGGACGGAGCCATGGGCGACGTGGTCATCGTTTGATCCTTCTCTGGGTCTCGCAAGAGGTCAGCTTGAGTCGCGGGTGGGTGGCGGATCGATCTCCGCGCCCCGGCCGCTCGTGAAAGGTGACCCGCGGCCCAGGCGTGCGATCCGTGGTCTGCACTAGAACGTCAGGGCCTCCCGGAGGATGAGCCTGGTTCCACGCCGCTCCCTGGTGGTTGCCCACCCTACGCCAGTCGCGACGCTCCCATGCTAGCCGTTCGGGAGCCCGCCCCGCCACCGGGACCGGCGCCCTCCCATTGCAGGAATAGGCGTCCTGCCCGGGCCGTTCCGCATCAGGAACGGTTCTCCGGCGGACGGCGCCGATTCGGAAAGGTCTGGCACATGGGCGGGACAGCACGGGAAGAAACGGGCGGCAGTCCGCCAGAACGCGTGCGGGTGGTCATCATCGGCGCCGGCCAGGCGGGCCTGAGCAGTGCGTACCACCTGCTCCGCCGGGGCCTGCACGCGTATCGCGACGTCGTCGTGCTGGATGCGAATCGAGCGCCGGGCGGAGCCTGGCTCCATCGCTGGCCGGCCCTGACCTTCGACGCCGCGCACGCCCTGCATGATCTTCCCGGCTTCCCCCTGGGCGCGCCGGATCCCGAGGAGCCCGCGTCCGACGTCGTCTCCCGTTACTACGGCGCCTACGAGCGCGAGTTCGACCTCCCTGTCGTCCGCCCGGTCTCGGTGGTGCGGGTGGAGCGGGAGCACGCACGCGGGCCGGAGGACGGACAGCAGTGCGACGACGGCGGACCGGACGAGAGCGACGGCGGTCCCCTGCGGGTCACCACCACCGCCGGAACCTGGATCGCCGACGTCGTGATCAGCGCGACCGGCACCTGGGACCGCCCGTACTGGCCCTACTACCGGGGACGGGACGTCTTCGCCGGCCGACAGTTGCACACGCACGATTACCGCTCGGCAACCGAGTTCGAGGGGCAACGGGTGCTCGTCGTGGGCGGGGGGACGTCCGCCGTGCAGTTCATGCTCCAGCTCCACGAGGCCGGCGCCCTTCCCCTCTGGTCCACGCGTCGTCCGCCGTCGTTCACGCGCCGCCCGTTCGACCCGGAGTGGGGGCGGGAAGTAGAGGCCGCGGTAAACGCGCGGACCAGTGCCGGCCTTCCGCCCGAGAGCGTCGTGTCGGCGACGGGCCTGTCGCTGACCGCGCAGTACCAGGCAGGGATCGACGCCGGCATCCTCGTCTCGCGCGGCGCCCTAGCCGAACTCCGGGAGCACTCGGCGGTCTTCACCGACGGGTCGGAGGAGCCTGTCGACGTCGTCCTCTGGGCCACCGGATTCCGTGCCGCGCTGGATCACCTCGCGCCCCTGCACCTGCGTGAACCGGGCGGCGGAATCCTCATGGACGGCGTGCACGTGGTGAAGGAGAGCCGGCTCCTGCTGGTCGGCTACGGTGCCTCCGCCTCGACCCTCGGCGCCTCGAGGGCCGGCCGCGCCGCGGCGGGTGCAGCAGTCCGCACGCTCCGGGGCATCGCGTCACATGACGGGGTGGCCGGTAATCTGGCGTAGGTGACCTCCCACGACGCAACCCGCTCCTACTCGTTGACGCTGTCCTGCCCCGACAGGCCCGGAATAGTCCACGGCGTGTCCGGTGCCCTCGTGGGCCTCGGCGCCAACATCACCGAGTCCCAGCAGTACGGCAGCCCCGAGACCGGCACATTCTTCATGCGCGTGGCACTCACCACGGATGCCTCTGCGGAGGACCTTCGCGCAGCACTGCGCCCCGTGGCCGCCGAGTTCGGGATGGACTGGTCGCTCGACGAAGCCGAGCGGCGCACCCGCACGCTGATCATGGTGTCCAAGGCAGCGCACTGCCTCAATGACCTGCTCTTCCAGCACCGCTCGGGCACACTCGCCATCGACATTCCCGTGATCGTGTCGAACCATCGCGACCTCGAAGATCTCGCTGCCTTCTATGGCATCGAGTTCCACCACATTCCGGTGACTCCGGAGACCAAGGACGAGGCCGAGGATGCGCTGCGCGCACTGATGGAGCAGCACGGCATCGAACTCGTGGTGCTCGCGCGCTACATGCAGATCCTCAGCGACCGCCTCTGTGAGGACCTCCTGGGCCGGGCGATCAACATCCACCACTCGTTCCTGCCGTCCTTCAAGGGGGCCCGCCCGTACCATCAGGCCCACGCGCGGGGCGTGAAGCTCATCGGCGCCACGGCCCACTACGTCACCGGTGCTCTCGACGAGGGTCCCATCATCGAGCAGGAGGTCATCCGCGTGGACCATGCGCGGACGGCCGAGCAGCTGACGTCGATCGGGAGGGAGCTCGAGGGCCGTGCCCTCGTCCAGGCCGTGCAGTGGCACGCCGAACGCCGCGTCCTTCTCGACGGACGCAGGACTATCGTCTTCAACTGATCCGTCGCCGCCCGGATTGCACACCTGCCCGCGCGCGACGACGTCGCCTAGGCTGGCGCCATGGCTAACCACACCTTCCGCGGCAGGACTCCGAGGATCGGCGCTTCCGCTTTCATCGCCCCCACCGCCTCGCTCATCGGTGACGTGACCGTCGGCGAACACGCAAGTGTCTTCTTCGGAGCCAGCGTCCGCGCCGACACGTCCTCCATCACCATCGGCGAGGGCACCAACCTGCAGGACAACGTGGTGGTGCACGCCGACCCCGGCTTCCCTGCGCACATCGGCGATCGGGTCAGTGTGGGACACAGCGCCGTGGTCCACGGGTGCACCATCGAGGACGACTGCCTCATCGGCATGAGCGCCACCGTCATGAACGGGGCTGTCATCGGTTCCGGCTCCCTCGTTGCCGCCGGCGCCGTCGTGCTGGAAGCCACCGTCATTCCGCCGCGATCCCTCGTTGCCGGTGTGCCCGCGAAAGTACGCAGGGAGTTGAACGATGACGAGGTCGAGGGCGTCAAGGACAATGCGGCCCAGTACCGGTTGCTCGCCGAGGAGTATCGTCACGCGTTAACTTCTTGACTACAAGGGGAGGCTGCGGCACCCTAGAGATCATGCCCGCAGAATCCCCCTCGACGGCGAGGACCACCTTGAGCGCCGCACCCTCCAGGCCGGGCTCCCAATCCGCGCTCCGCGAACAGAACCAGCAGCGCGTGATCGCCGCGCTGATGAGCGGGGGGCCCCAGACGCAGGCAGAACTCTCACGACAGACCGGTCTCTCGACGGCCACGGTCTCGAATCTCGTGAAGGTCATGGCCGCTACCGGGATCGTCAGCACGGCGCCGACCACGAGCTCGGGCCGGCGTGCCCTCTCCGTGATGCTGAACGGCAACGGTCAGGTAGCCGCCGGCATCGACATCGGTCGCCGCCACCTGCGCGTGGTCCTTGCCAGCCCCGACTACCGCGTCCTCCAGGAAGCCTCCGTCGCCCTGCCGCTCGGGCACAGCGCCGTCGACGGCCTGGCCGCGGCGTCGGACCTCCTTGATGAACTGCTCGAGAACGGCGGCATCCACCGCCGTGCGCTCCTGGGCGCAGGCATAGGGATACCCGGGCCCATCGACCGGCGTACCGGCACCGTAGTGCAGGGCGCCATTCTGCCCGAGTGGGTCGGAATCAACATCCACGAGACGTTCAGCGAACGGCTGCAGGTCCCGGTGTTCATAGACAACGACGCCAATCTCGGTGCGTTGGCGCAGGTGACCTGGGGTCCGCACAGCGCCGTCGACAATCTCATGTTCATGAAGGTGGGCTCCGGCATCGGCTCCGGACTGGTCCTCAACGGCTCGCTGTACTACGGCAATGTCGGCGTCACCGGGGAACTGGGCCACACCACCATCAACGAGCAGGGCGTCATCTGCCGGTGCGGCAACCGAGGCTGCCTCGAGACGGTCGCCTCGACGTCCACGATGATCGAACTGCTGAGCCGCGGGAGTAGTGAGACGGTGGATACCCAGCGCATCATCGACTGGGTCCTGGCCGGGGACACGGCGGCGCTGCGCGTGATCGACGACGCCGGTGCCGCCATCGGCCGGGCACTGGCCCACATGGCCAACCTCATCAACCCCGAGACGATCGTCATCGGCGGCCCCCTGACGAGTCTCGGGGAGATCCTGCTGGAGCCCGTCCGCCGCAGCCTGGCCCGTCACGCGGTACCGATCATCGGGGACACGACGAGTGTCTGCATGTCCTCCCTCGGCGACCGGGCGGAGGCCCTCGGAGGGGCCGCCGTCGTCCTCGCACAGCCGGGAATCTCCCTCGCGCTGGCAAGCTCTGCATAAAGATTTGCTCTGTTTTCCCGGTGCTTTGCGTTCAACACTTGACGCCAAGGCATCAGAGCGTGTTCAATTCTTTTCGGGCCGAGGTTGGGCCTGCACCACGACAACGCCGTCACCGCGGGAGGCCCCATGAACAACCACACCATCCTTGAGATGCGTTCGATCACCAAGGAATTTCCGGGAGTCAAGGCCCTGTCCGAGGTTTCGCTCGAGGTCCAGGCCGGCGAGATCCACGCCATCTGCGGTGAGAACGGCGCCGGGAAGTCCACCCTCATGAAGGTGCTCTCCGGCCTCTACCCCTACGGCGACTACTCCGGTCAGATCTTCTTCCAGGGCGAGGAAGTCCAGTTCAAGGACATCCGCTCGAGCGAGGCCGCGGGCATCGTGATCATCCACCAGGAACTCGCGTTGATCCCCGAGCTGTCGATCGCGGAGAACATCTTCCTCGGTAACGAGCCCACCCGCTTCGGCGTGATCGACTGGGACTACGTCAACCGGACGACACTGGAACTCATGGCTCGGGTAGGCCTCAGCGAGGACCCGATCACGAAGGTGAAGGACATCGGCGTCGGCAAGCAGCAGCTCGTCGAGATCGCCAAGGCGCTCAACAAATCGGTGAAGCTGCTCATCCTCGACGAGCCCACCGCGGCCCTCAACGAATCGGACTCGCAGCACCTCCTGGACCTGATGGCGGGCCTACGTTCCAAGGGCATCTCGTGCATCATGATCTCGCACAAGCTCAACGAGATCGAGCAGATCGCCGACTCGATCACCATCATCCGCGACGGCAAGGCGATCGAGACACTCCACATCAAGAACGACGGCGTCGACGAGGACCGCATCATCCGCGGCATGGTCGGCCGCTCACTGGAATCCCGCTTCCCCGACCACACGCCGAAGATCGGGGAGACCTTCTTCGAGGTTCGCAACTGGACCGTCGCGCACCCCACGGTCTCCGACCGCCTGGTCTGCAAGAATTCCAGCTTCCACGTCCGTCGCGGCGAGATCGTCGGCTTCGCGGGGCTCATGGGAGCCGGACGGACGGAGCTCGCGCGCTCCGTGTTCGGCCGGTCCTACGGCACCTTCAAGTCGGGCCAGATCCTCATCAACGGCAAGGAAGTCACGCTGCGCTCGGTACCCCAGGCGATCAAGGCCGGGCTCGCCTACGTGACCGAGGACCGCAAATCACTCGGCCTGAACCTGCTCGATGACATCAAGTCCACCACGGTGTCCGCGGACCTCAAGCGCATCACGCACGGGCTCGTCGTCGACCGGGACGAGGAGTTCCGGATTGCTGAGGAATACCGTAAGTCGCTGCGAACGAAGACGCCCAGCGTCAACGAGGGCGTCGCGAAGCTCTCCGGTGGGAACCAGCAGAAAGTCGTCCTCGCGAAGTGGATGTTCACGGACCCTGATTTGCTGATCCTCGACGAGCCCACCCGGGGTATCGACGTCGGGGCGAAGTACGAGATCTACGGCATCATCCAGAAACTTGCCGACCAGGGCAAGGGCGTCATCGTCATCTCCTCGGAGCTGCCCGAACTGCTCGGCCTCTCGGACCGCGTCTACACCATCTTCGAAGGCGCGATCACCGGAGAAGTAGCCCGCGAGGACGCGAACCAGGAATCCCTGATGAAACTCATGACCGCCAGCAGGAAATCTGCCTGACCGAAGCCCCTAGGAAAGACACCATGAATTCCCTCAAACAAATCTTCGGCGGAGACACCCGCCAGTTCGGGATGATCTTCGCCCTGGTCGCGCTCGTCGTGTTCTTCCAGTGGCGCACGGGCGGCAAGACGCTCACGTCCGTGAACATGATGAACCTCTTCAACGGCAACTCGTACATCCTGATCCTGGCCATCGGCATGGTGCTCGTGATCATCGCCGGACACATCGACCTCTCGGTCGGTTCGGTCGCGGCGTTCGTCGGCATCGTCGTCGCGATCGCCATGAGGGACTGGGGCATCCCCTGGTACATGGGCGCGCTGCTGGGCCTCGTCCTCGGTGCGCTCATCGGGGCCTGGCACGGCTTCTGGGTTGCCTATGTCGGCATACCGGCGTTCATCGTGACGTTGGCCGGCATGCTCCTGTTCCGCGGTGCCAACCAGTCGGTCGGCAATTCCCTCACCGTCCCGGTGCCCGAGGGCTTCCGCTACCTCGGCGCCGGTTACCTCCCCGAGGTCGGCCCGAACACGGGCTACAACAATCTCACGCTGCTGATCGGCTTCGCCCTGGTGGCGTTCGTGATCTACAACGAGATCCGCGGCCGCCGCAGGCTGGCGAAGATCCACGCCGACCTGCCCCCCACGTGGGTGCCGGTCACCAAGGTCGTCCTGCTCTCCGCCGTCATCCTCTACGCGACGTACCTGTTCGCGACGGGCCGTCCCGGCACCTCCTTCCCGGTTCCCGGGCTGATCCTCGGCGTCCTCGTCATCATCTATGCCTTCATCTCGAACAAGACGATCCTCGGACGCCACGTCTACGCGGTCGGTGGCAACCGCCACGCAGCGGAGCTCTCCGGCGTGCAGAGCAAGCGCGTGAACTTCATGGTCATGATGAACATGTCCATCCTCGCCGCCCTCGCTGGCATGATCTTCGTCGGCCGGTCCACCGCCTCAGGCCCGTCCGACGGCGTCGGATGGGAACTCGACGCCATCGCAGCCGTCTTCATCGGTGGCGCAGCCGTCACCGGTGGCGTCGGCACCGTGGTCGGCTCGATCATCGGCGGTCTCGTCATGGCCGTCCTCAACAACGGCCTCCAGCTGCTCGGAGCCGGTGCTGACGACACCCAGATCATCAAGGGCATCGTTTTGCTCGTCGCTGTCGCCTTCGATGTCTACAACAAGAGCCAGGGCAAGCCGTCGATCATCGGCCTGCTCACCAGGAACTTCGGCGGAGGCAGTGGCGGCGGCAAGTCGTCCGCCCCCACCCCGCAGCCCGCTCCCACGGAGCAGGCCGTCGGAACGAAGGAAGTCATCACCCACGACGTCTAGGCATCCGCTACTTCCGGACACCCGGACACCATGCTCCAACCCGTCCACCACAGCAAGAGCAAGAGAAAGAGAATGCAAT
This sequence comes from Arthrobacter sp. PL16, assembly GCF_035985055.1. Classification (NCBI taxonomy): domain Bacteria; kingdom Bacillati; phylum Actinomycetota; class Actinomycetes; order Micrococcales; family Micrococcaceae; genus Arthrobacter; species Arthrobacter sp. PL16. The sequence continues at coordinate 41,028 of NZ_JAXCIC010000005.1, read as the reverse complement.
GCGTAAGTTCGCAAAGTCCTTCGCAGCGATCGCTGCGATATCAGCACTGGCGCTGACCGGTTGCGGTCGTGAAGAAGCGGCCCCGGCCACCGAGGGCGGCGACGCCGCAGCCTCCGGCTTCGAAGCAGGATCGGCCATCGGCGTGGCACTGCCGCAGAAGACCTCGGAGAACTGGGTTCTTGCCGAGACCCTGTTCAACGACGGTCTGACCGAAGCCGGTTATGAGCCGGATGTCCAGTTCGCCAACGGCGGCGTGTCTGAGCAGCAGAACCAGATCAGCTCCATGATCACCAACGGCGTGAAGGTGCTCGTCGTCGGAGCCATCGATAGCGCTCAGCTCGGCACCCAGCTGCAGCAGGCGAAGGACGCCGGCATCACGATCCTCGCCTACGACCGCCTCCTGACCAACACGGAGAACGTCGACTACTACGTGGCATACGACAACTTCCAGGTCGGCGAGCTCCAGGGCCAGGCCCTCCTCGACGGAATGAAAGCTGCCAAGCCTGAAGGCCCGTACAACATCGAGCTCTTCGCCGGATCACCCGATGACGCCAACGCGAAGGTCTTCTTTGACGGCGCCATGAGCATCCTCCAGCCCGAGATCGACAACGGGAACCTGGTCGTGGTTTCCGGCCAGGAGACCTTTGACCAGGCCGTCACCCAGGGATGGAAGGCCGAGAACGCCCAGAAGCGGATGGACACGCTGCTGTCCGGCAACTACAGCTCCACCGAACTCGACGGCGTGCTCTCCCCCAACGACACGCTCGCCCGCGCCATCCTGACCTCGGTCGAGGGTGCAGGCAAGGCACTGCCCGTCGTCACCGGTCAGGATTCCGAGGTCGAGTCCGTCAAGCTCATCATGGAAGGCAAGCAGTACTCGACCATCAACAAGGACACGACTGCCCTCGTCGAGCACGTCATCGAGATGGTTGACAACCTGCAGGCCGGCGAAGAGGTCGAGATCAATGATCCCGACTCCTACGAGAACGGCGTCAAGACCGTTCCCGCCTACCTCCTCGAGCCACAGATCGTGACCAAGGAGAACGCTGCGGAGGCGTACGCCAACAATCCCACGCTCTCAGCACTCACGAAGTAGCACGCATTTACCCGGACTCGTCCGGCAGTAGTACCAGGAAGTGCCCCGGCTACGGTCGGGGCACTTCTTTCTTTCTCGGCTTCGTGATGTCGGTTCCTGTCCAACGTCAGGATCCCGTCCTCCTGGTAGCCCTCGTCGGCGCCCTGAAACGACCGCAGCTTGTCCGCGACCGTGCTCAGCTGTCCGTGGAATGCCATCCCGCTGGCCTGAGCTGTGAACGCGAGTGTGATCGATGGACGCGGAACCAGCCAGCGGCAAGGATGGGTTCATGAACCCTCAGACCAGAATCGCCGTTCCTCCCTGCGCGGAAGCAGGAGCTCCCAGCCCCCTCGCCAAGACAGGCCGTCCCCTGAAATGGGGTGTTATCGCGACCGGAGGTATCGCCTCGAAGGTCACCGCGGACATCGCCCTGCTCGAGGACGCCGTGCTCCATGCGGTCAGCTCCCGCAGCGCGGACAGCGCCGCGGCCTTCGCCGAGCGCTTCGGTTTCGCCACCAGCTACGGGAATGACGACGGGGTGGCGGGCTACCAGCGGCTCGTGAACGACCCCGAGGTCGACGTCGTCTATATCACCACTCCGCACGGCCAGCACTACGACGTGGCGAAGGCCGCGCTCACAGGTGGCAAGCACGTCCTGTGCGAGAAGCCGTTCACCATCAACGCAGCAGAAGCGGAGGAGTTGGCTGCTCTTGCTGCAGATCGCGGACTGTTCCTCATGGAAGCTGTCTGGACCCGCTTCCTGCCGAGCGTCAACCGTGCCTGGGAAATCATCCACTCCGGGGAGCTCGGCGACATCCGTTGGGTCCAGGGCGACCTCGGCTTCACCGCCCCCGATGACCCTACGAGTCGCCTGTGGGATCCGAAGGCAGGCGGTGGCGCCCTGCTCGACCTCACGGTCTACCCGCTGACCTGGGCCCTGGGGTCACTCGGATTCCCTGACTCCGTATCTGCTGTCGGAACGCTGAACAACGACGGCGTCGACCTGCAGAACGCGGTGACGCTGAGCTATGAGGGTGGAGCGTATGCCCAGCTGTCGTCGTCGTTCATCGCCTCCTGTCCAGGACAGGCAACGGTCTGCGGATCAAAGGGCTGGCTCAAGACCGGCGGTGGCAATCTCCACAATCCCAAGGAGCTCACCGTAAAGGTTGGCCAGGGCGAAGCCCGCGTAGAGCAGTTCGAGCAGGTCGGCGCCGGGTATACATACGAGCTACGCGAGGTGACTCGCTGCATCCAGGAAGGCCTCACCCAGAGCCCCACGATGCCCGTCAGCGACACGGTGAAAACCATGCGCCTGCTGGACGGCATCCGTGCGCAGATCGGTCTGAGCTACGTGAACGACGCAGCCTGATCGTCAATCCCACGCCGAAGGACGGGCCCCCGCAGCACACGCTGCAGGGGACCCGTCCTTCCCTGTAGTCAGGGGCTGGTTTCGCCTAGACGCCTGACTTCGAGCGGCGTGCGGCTATCAGGCCGCTTACGCCGCTGAGCAGGAGGAGCGAGCCGAACAGCAGGATCTGCTGCTCGTTGAAGCCTGTCGTAGCAAGGGCCTTCGGCGTACCAGGTGCCGACGCTGCCGGAGCTGCTGCGGGGGTGGAACCCCTCACTGAACTGCTCGCCACGGAGACCGTCCCTGTCGGAACACCGGTGGTACCCACGAGAACCGAACGTGGGACCGTAGTTCCTGCAGGAGACCCGGAATCCGAGTCGCTGCTGCCACCTGTGCCCCCGTTACCGCCCGTTGTGGGATCGGTCGGAGTAGGCGTAACCGGCGTCGTCGGAGTTGTCGGCCTTGTCGGCGTTGTCGGCGTAGTCGGGGTTGTCGGCGTGACCGGGCCGCCGGTCGAACCGGTCGTGCACTCCGAAGCGCTGTCACCGATGAGGGTGAGACCGTTGCAGCTCACATTGACCGGCGCGCTGATGACGGGCGAGAGGACGTTCCCGTTCGCGATGCCACCATCGACAAGACCACCGTCCGTTGAACCACCGGTGTTCCCACCAGTCGAACCACCAGTGCTGCCACCGGTCGAACCGCCAGTGCTGCCACCGGTGGAACCGGTCCTGCAATCCGAAGCGCTGTCACCGATCAGGGTGACACCGTTGCAACTCACATTGACCGGGGCCGTGATAACGGGCGAGACGACATTCCCGTTCGCAATGCCACCATCGACAAGACCACCCTCGGTCGAACCACCAGTGCTCCCACCAGTCGAACCACCAGTGCTGCCACCGGTCGAACCGGTCGTGCAATCCGAGGCATTGTCACCGATTAGGGTGACACCGTTGCAACTCACACTGACCGGCACCGTAATCACGGGCGAGACCACATTCCCGTTCGCGATACCGCCATCGAGCAGGGCACCATCACCGGGAACCGGGACAGGAACCGGGACAGGAGCCGGGGCTGTACCGCCGGTCGAACCGGTCGAACCTGAAGTGCTCGTCGCCGAGGAATCGCCGATCACGGACACCGAATTACCGGACACATTCACCGGCACCACGACCTCCGGGGAAACTACATTCCCCGTCAGCAAACCGCCATCGAGCAGGGCACCATCACCGGGAACCGGGACAGGAACCGGGACAGGAACCGGGACAGGAACCGGGACAGGAGCCGGGGCTGTACCGCCGGTCGAACCGGTCGAACCTGAAGTGCCCGTCGCCGAAGAATCGCCGATCACGGACACCGAATTACTGGACACATTCACCGGCACCACGACCTCCGGAGAAACCACATTCCCCGTCAGCAAACCGCCATCGAGCAACCCGCCGGCCGCCGAACCTCCGAGCAGACCACCATCGCTGCTGCCTGGATCGGCGTCCAAGGCTGCAACGAGATCGACGGAACCGTTGAGGGAACCGGCTGTCGCTTCGATGATCGAGCCGCTGGTCGTGCCCAGCTGAAGCGGTGCTGTGATGATGACGCCGAGGTCGCTTTCAGCCCCCGCAGTGGAGGGTGTAGGCAGGTCCGCAGCTGTCGCCGCTCCTGCTCCGAGGACGACGACGCCCCCGGCTAGAAGGGCCCCGTAGAGCCCCCGCTGCATGCATGTACGCATGATGTTCTCCTGTAGATCAAAGTGGTGTGGAGGTGCATTCAGCACCGATAGCCGTCAGCCGCGCACGAAGGCGCGGCGAGGCCACCACTAATCAGGAGATGAGCCCGGATCGAAGCTGGGGCTGGTGGGAAGGCCGGCCGTCGCCGCGCGACGGCCACGATCCACGAACAGAACAACGACGAGGAGAGCCGATGCGCCAATGGCCGCGATCGGTGCCGAAGAACCGCCGCCGGTCATGGAGGCAGCAACACCGGCGAAAGCGGCGAGAGCTCCGTAAAGGGGCGCTGGGGCAGCATCCGACGACGCCACGAGATGCGTCAGGACGGGAAGATTCGCGTCGTCGAGAGAACTGAGCACCAACGACGTCGGAACTGCGAACGTCCCCGCCCCGGTCGCTGAGTCATCGGCTGCGGCGCGGGCATTCACGAAATCGGGCGCGATCACGGCACCGCTCAGCCGGACATCATTCAGGGCGGGCAGCACACCGGAGTCCGGAGTCGATACGACGATCGGCATGGCGGGCTCCAAGGCTGGCTGAGGAGCCTCCGGCACCGCAACGGCGTCGGCCACCGAGCCTACGACCTCCGGCACCACGACGTCCGTGATCGGAACAATCTCAACGACATCCGTGACGGGAGGGACCCCCCCGAGCACTGGCTGGGCGACGCCGCCGATGACTCCGTCCACGGCCTCCACCACGGGAGCGATTACCTCGGTGACCGTTCCGGCCGGGACGTGCTGATGCACGATCGGGACGTGCGCGGCCAGATGATCGACCGCCGCCGTCACGGGAGAGAGGACGGTCGCGGCGGGCTGGGAAAGAAGCTGAGGTACTTGGACCGCTGGGACCCCGGCCAGGACAGACGGGACGGCGGAGGGAGACGGTGTAACGGCGGTGGCTGCTGTGGCGAGCGGTGCTGTGATGCCTGGCAGCTGAGAATCGGTGGGGGCGATCGTCGCGACCACGACGCTCGAGGTCGACTCGACGAGACCGACTCCGGCGGGATCCTGTGCGGCGGATGCGCCTGAGGTGCCGAATGCCATCCAGCCGAGTGCACCTGCTCCTGCAAGGAGTGACAGGCGCACAGTGGAAGGGAGAGACCGACGCTTTTGCATCTTCACTGCACCTTCACCCCCAGGCTGAGACCGTGGAGCAACCATAGACCGGAACCACAGGCACTGTAAATGAAAACGTCCAAACAAAATCAGCCGCTGCACCGCGCAAGCGGTACAGCGGCTGTTCGTGGTGCGGGTGGAATCTACCGAGCGAGGATCGCGAGAACCTCGGACAGCTTGGCGGATGGACGCATGACCTGGGTGACCTTCGTGACGTCGGGGTGGAAGTATCCTCCGATGTCGGCAGGCTGACCCTGCACGGCGAGCAACTCGGACACGATGGTGTCCTCGTTGCCTGTCAGGGCCTCTGCCACGCGCGCAAAGCTTTCGGCCAGGTCAGCGTCCTGATCCTGCTTGGCCAACTCCTCGGCCCAGTACCGGGCGAGGAAGTAGTGGCTGCCGCGGTTGTCGAGCTCACCGACACGGCGACTGGGCGACTTGTTCTCCAGCAGGAACGTCCCGGTTGCACGATCCAGGGTGTCGGCGAGGATCTGTGCGCGGGCGTTACCCGTCGTTGTCGCCAGGTGCTCGAAGCTGACGGCCAGGGCGAGGAATTCGCCGAGGCTGTCCCAACGAAGGTGGTTCTCCCTCACGAGCTGCTGCACGTGCTTCGGAGCGGATCCGCCGGCACCGGTCTCGAAGAGCCCGCCGCCGTTCATGAGCGGCACGACTGAGAGCATCTTGGCGCTGGTGCCGAGTTCGAGGATCGGGAAGAGGTCGGTCAGGTAGTCGCGGAGGACGTTGCCCGTCACCGAAATGGTGTCCGCGCCCCGCCGGATGCGCTCGAGGGTGAAGGCCGTCGCATCGACGGGCGTCATGATCTCGAGGGTGACATCGTCGGTGTCGTGTGCGGTCAGGTACTCGTTGACCTTCGAAATCAGGTTCGCGTCGTGCGCGCGTCCCTCGTCGAGCCAGAAGACGGCCGGCGTCGCGGAGGCGCGGGCACGGGTGACGGCGAGCTTCACCCAGTCGAGGATGGCCGCATCCTTCGTCTGGCACGCGCGCCAGATGTCGCCCGGTGCGACGTCGTGCTCGATGAGGACGGCGCCCTCGGCGTCGAGGACCTGCACTTTGCCCGGTGCCGTGATCTCGAACGTCTTGTCATGGCTGCCGTACTCCTCGGCGGCCTGCGCCATGAGGCCCACGTTCGGAACGGTGCCCATGGTGGTCGGGTCGAAAGCGCCGTTGGCGCGGCAGTCGTCGAGCACGACCTGGTAGATCCCGGCGTAGCTGCTGTCGGGAATGACGGCGAGCGTGTCCGCTTCCTGGCCGTCGGGGCCCCACATGTGCCCGGAGCTGCGGATCATCGCCGGCATGGACGCGTCGACGATCACATCACTCGGGACGTGCAGGTTGGTGATGCCCTTGTCGGAATCGACCATCGCGATTGCCGGGCCGTCCTCCATACCCTTCGCGATGGCCTGCTGGACGCCCTCGCGGACCTCCTCGGGGAGCTTGTCGAGTCCACTGAGGATGGAGGCCAGACCGTTGTTCGGGCTGAGGCCTGCCTTAGTGAGCTGCTCGCCGTAGCTCGCGAAGAGCTCGGGCAGGAAGGCGCGGACCACGTGGCCGAAGATGATCGGGTCCGAGACCTTCATCATCGTGGCCTTCAGGTGGGCCGAGAACAACACGCCCTCGTCCTTCGCCCTGGCGACCTGCGCCTCGAGGAAACTGTTCAGCGCAGCGGCCCGCATGACCGTTCCGTCGACGACCTCGCCCGCGAGAACGGGGAAGGAGCCCTTGAGCGTGGTGACAGTTCCGTCCGCGCCGACGTGCTGGATGCTCACGGTGCCGTCGGCCGGTATGACGACGGACTGCTCGTTCGAGCGGAAGTCGTCGCTCGTCATGTGCGCGACGTTCGTCTTCGACTCGGGCGTCCACGCTCCCATGCTGTGCGGATTCTGGCGTGCGTAGTTCTTCACGGACGCAGGAGCACGGCGATCGGAATTGCCCTCACGGAGGACGGGGTTCACGGCACTGCCCTTGACCTTGTCGTAACGGGCCCGGACGTCCTTCTCCTCGTCAGTGGAGGGGTGGTCGGGGTAGTCCGGCAGCGCGTAGCCCTGGCTCTGCAGCTCAGCGATGGCCGCCTTCAACTGCGGGATCGAGGCACTGATGTTCGGCAGCTTGATGATGTTGGCGTCCGGCGTCTTCGCCAGTGCGCCGAGTTCGGCGAGCGCATCCGCCATCTGCTGGTCCTCGGTGAGGCGATCGTTGAACAACGAGATGATGCGTCCCGACAGGGAGATGTCCCTGGTCTCCACCTCGACGCCCGCCGTGGAGGCGAACGCCTCGATGATCGGGAGGAACGAGTAGGTAGCCAGCATCGGCGCTTCGTCGGTGTGGGTGTAGATGATCTTGGCCATGGGTGGCGTCTCCCTGGTGCTCGTGCGTTGTGCGGTTGGTTGGGGGTTGCCCATCGGCTCTAACCTACCGAGATCCTTCAGGCTTCGCCTAACGGCGCGGGCCCCGGAACCACGGCGTTGACGGGCGGTGTGGGCAGGTCGCCGGGCCGCATGGCCGCCCGGCTACCTGCTCGATACATCAGTGGAAGAACTCCACCTATCAGTGGAAGAAGTGGCGCGCGCCTGTCAGGTACAGCGTGACTCCGGCGGCGTTCGCCGCGTCGATGACCTCCTGGTCCCGGACGGAACCACCGGGCTGGACGACGGCGCGGACACCTGCATCGAGCAGGATCTGGAGTCCGTCCGCGAACGGGAAGAAGGCGTCGGACGCCGCGACGGAGCCGCGTGCCCTCTCGGTTTCGGCGAGGGAGTTGGCCCGCTCGACGGCGAGGCGGCACGAGTCCACGCGGTTGACCTGGCCCATACCCACCCCGACCGAGGCACCGTCTGCGGCGAGCAGGATGGCGTTCGACTTGGCGGCTCGGCAGGCCTTCCAGGCGAAGCTGAGGTCGGCAAGGGTCTTGTCGTCCGCGGGATCACCGGCGGCGAGGGTCCAGCCCGAGGGGTCGTCCCCGTCGGCGTCGAGCGTATCCGCGACCTGCATCAGGACTCCCCCTGACACCTGGCGGAACTCGACCGGATTCCGGCCGTATCCCTCCGGCAGCGTCAGGAGCCGGATGTTCTTCTTCTGCGAGAGGATCTCCACCGCTTCCTCCGAGAACGACGGCGCGATCACCACCTCCGTGAAGATGTCCTTCACTGCGCGGGCCATGCCTGCCGTGACCTCGCGGTTCGCGGCGATCACGCCGCCGAATGCCGACACCGGGTCGCAGGCGTGGGCTTTGGCGTGCGCATCGGCGATCGGGTCCTCGGAGTCCGCCGAGCCGACGGCGACGCCGCACGGGTTGGCGTGCTTGATGATCGCGACGGCGGGCTCGTCGAAGTCGAAGGCGGCGCGGAGTGCAGCATCGGCGTCGACGAAGTTGTTGTAGCTCATGGCCTTGCCGTGGAGCTGGTCCGCCTGGGCAATACCCGGCGTGGCACCCTTCTCGACATAGAGCGCGGCCTGCTGGTGCGGGTTCTCGCCGTACCGCAGCACCTCGGACCGCTCGAGGGCGAGGCCCGCGTAGCCGGGCCAGGTGAAGCCGTCGTCGTCGGTGTCGAACTGCTCGGCGGTCCAGGAGGCGACGGCCGTGTCGTACGCCGCCGTGTGCGCGAAGGCGAGGGCTGCGAGCCGGCGTCGTGCCTGGAGGTCGAAGCCGCCCTCCTCGGCAGCGGCGACGACGTCACCGTACAGGGCGGGATCGACGACGACCGCGACCGAGGGGTGGTTCTTCGCTGCGGACCGGACCATGGCCGGCCCGCCGATATCGATCTGCTCGACGACGGCATCGGGTTCAGCACCCGAGCGCACCGTCTGCACGAAGGGGTACAGGTTCACCACCACGAGGTCGAACGCCTCGATATCGAGCTCGGCCAACTGGTCGATGTGCTCCTGGCGACGCCGGTCGGCGAGGATGCCTGCGTGCACCTTGGGGTGCAGCGTCTTCACGCGCCCGTCGAGGGTCTCCTGGAACCCGGTCAGCTCGGACACCTCGGTGACCGGGACGCCCGTGGCCGCGATGCGCTGCGCCGTCGAACCGGTGGACACGATGGAGACACCCGCGCGGTGCAGGCCCTCCGCCAATTCCTCCAGGCCGGTCTTGTCGAACACCGAGATCAATGCTCGGCGGATGGGGACACGGTCAAGGTGGATCAGGCTCACGCAGATCTCCGTCAGTAGAGCGTCGCTGGGGGTCGCCCACAAGTCTATAGGCCGGCTCCCGATGATCCGCGTGGTGGCGGGGTGGACGGGCAGCGGGTGCCCCGATGCTTGGCGGTACAGTTCTCGCAGTACCCGGCCCCCTCCACGAAGGCATCATGAGCATCAATACGCAGCTCCCCACCGGCGACCAGGTGGTCCAGGACCTCCCCTGGCGCTGGAAGGTCCAGGGGAAGATCTTCCTCATCGGCGGCCTCGGCTTCATGTTCGACGCCTGGGATGTCACCCTCAACGCCTACCTCATCCCGCTCCTGATCGGCGACTGGGGCCTGACCTCGGGCCAGTCCGCGTGGATCGCCACGTCGAACCTGATCGGCATGGCGGTCGGCGCCTTCGCCTGGGGGTCCGTGGCAGACCTCATCGGACGCAAGCGCGCCTTCACCCTGACGCTGCTCGTCTTCTCGGTCTTCACCGTGCTCGGTGCTTTCTCGCCCGACATCGTCTGGTTCTGCATCTTCCGGTTCCTGGCAGGTTTCGGCCTCGGCGGATGCATCCCGGTGGACTACGCGCTCGTCGGCGAGTTCACCCCGCGGCGCCAGCGAGGCCGCGTCCTTACCGCGATGGACGCATGGTGGCCCGTGGGCGCGTTCCTCTGCGGAGCCGTCACGACGGCGATCGTGGCACAGACCGGCGAGTGGCGCTATGCGATGCTCGTCATGGTGCTACCCGCCCTGCTCGTCTTCTGGGTGCGGCGCGGAGTCCCCGAGTCCCCGCTCTACCTGGTGCAGCGCGGGCGGCGCGAGGAAGCCCGGGCGGTCATCGACGACCTCGTGGCACGGACCGGCGGCGAACAGCGTGAGTGGCGCCTCCCCGATCCCGAAGAAACGCCGAAGCTGTCCATCGGCAGCATCTCCGGGCAACTCACCGGGCTCTGGCGCTACAACTGGCGCATCACGCTGACGGCGTGGAGCCTCTTCCTGACGATCCTGCTCGTGTACTACGGCGCGCTGACCTGGATGCCGCGCATCCTCATCGCCTCGGGCTACGCGCAGTCCGTCGCGTTCATCACCACCACGTTCATGACCGGCGTCGGATTCCTCGGCGTCATCGCCGCAGCCCTGCTCGTGGAGCGCGTGGGCCGCAAGTGGCTCCTTGCGATCACGGGGCCGGGATCGGCGGCGCTCCTCGTGGTCTTCGCCCTGACGCTCGACCTTCCCGCGGTCGCGACGGCCTGGCTGCTGGCCTTCGGCTTCGTGGTGCAGGTAGCGATTCCCGTCCTCTACACCTACGTCTCCGAGCTGTACCCGACGGAACTGCGGGGCAGCGGATTCGGGTGGGCATCGACCATCTCACGCATCGGGGCAGGCCTCGTGCCGCTGATCTTCGGCAGCCTCCTCTGGCCCTACCTCGGCCTTCCGCTCACGTTCGCGCTGACGGGTGGACTCGTACTCCTCGCCGTCGTGTTCATGGCCTTCAACGCCCCCGAGACGCGGAGCGCCAAGCTGCGCTGAAGCTCGTCAGGGACCTGCAGGACGCGCAGGAGGGGTGCCGCCGTGGCGGCGGGCACCCCTCCTCTTCCTTTTCCGGGTGTCGCTACTCGGGCAGTTCCGCGTCCGGCGTCTCCTCGAGCGAGGTGACCTTCCAGGCGCCATCGGTGTAGCGGATGCCGGCGGTGTAGATGGTTCCCTCCGGCGAGAACGGACGCTGCTCGCTGACGGAGCCGTCCTCGGCGAACTCGGTATAGGCATCGGGGTTCACGGGGATCAGCGCGGTGACATCTGCACCTTCAACGACTTCCTCCTCCGGCGTGGTCAGGAGCACGTTCTCCACCTTCGGCTGACCGCCGAGCACCCAACCGCCGTCGTCGTACACGCCCTGGAGTCTCTCCGCCTCGGCCTGCTCGCTCGCGGCGCCGTCCACGAGCTCGACCATCGCGGCGGCATCACCGGTCTGGAGCACGTAGGCCTTCAGATCGAAATAGTAGTAGAGGAAGGCGCGGGCACCCTCGGGGGTCGCCTCACCGACGAGGTCATTGGTGGCGGGCCGCTGGATGTTCGCAGCAGCCGCCGTCGAACTGGCGGGTGCGGGTTTCGTCTCGGCCGAGGTCGCAGGCGTGGACTCGGAGGCGCCGGCACAACCGGTCAGTGCCAGCAGGGTGACGGCGGCTGTTGCCGCGATACGGGAGAGGTTCATGGTGGTCCCAACAATGCTCGGAGAACGGACGTGGCCTAGGGTCTCCCTCACCTTACCGGTGCCCAAGGCAACTTCCCTCCCTCCGGGCCGTCGTCCGATCGACTCTTCCTGTGACATGCGACACTGTGCTGGCAGTCGGTGCTCGACTTCCCGTTCCAGGCCGCAGCCCGGGGCTACGCCTCACAGGGCGCATCGGCGTCCGGCCGGGCCTGATGGTCCCGGCCGTCGTCGCGCGCCAAGGCCCGGGAGGGCTGAGTCCTAGAGCCAGTCCCTGCGCTTGAACGCCCAGTACAGGCCGGCCCCCATGCCCACCATGAGCAGGAGCGCGAACGGATAGCCGAGAGTCCAGTGCAGCTCGGGCATGAGGTCGAAGTTCATACCGTAGATCGACGCGATCAGGGTGGGTGCGAAGAGGATGGCGGCCCAGGAGGAGATGCGCTTGACCTCCTCACCCTGCGTCAGCGATGTCTCCGTGAGCCGCGTCATCTCCTCGTTCTGCCGCTGCGCCACCAGCGTGGAGTGGACCGTCAGCGCGTTCTGGAGCAGGGTGCGGAACGTATTGACACGCTCGACGACGCGGATCACGTGGTCCTGTACGTCGCGGAGGTTCCGGCTGAGCTCGGGATCCATCTGGTACTTCTCGGATCCGCGCAGCAGTGCTTCCATCATGGACTGCAGCGGCTGGGTGGCGCGCTGGAAGAGGATGACCTCGCGGTGCAACTCGTAGATCCTGCGCGACACGTCGGGTGCGCCCCCGAACAGCTCGTTCTCTATCTCGTCGATGTCGTTCTCGAGGCCCAGCACCACGGGCTCGTACTCGTCGACGACCTGGTCGAGCAGTGCGTAGAGCACGGCCTGGGGTCCGGTACCGAGGAGGACGGGATCCGCCTCCAGCCTCCGCCGCACGATGCCGAGATCCGGTGATTCCGCGTGCCGGATGGTCACCACGAAATCGGGGCCGATGAAGATATGCAGCTCGCCGAACTCGACCTTCTCCTCGGCGTCGAGATAGCGTGCGGGCCGCAGGACCACGAAGAGGGTGTCCTCGTAGCGTTCGAGCTTGGCGCGCTGGTGCCCGTTGGTCGCGTCCTCGACGGCGAGGGTGTGCAGCCCGAACTCCTGCGCCACCGCGCTGATCTCCTCGCGCTCGGGCCGGTACAGTCCGATCCAGCCCATGCCCCGGCTGTCGCGCATCAGTTCGAACGTCTGGTCGAGTGTCTCCGGATTGATGCGCTTCTTTCCGTCGACGTAGACGGCGTTGGCGACCAGGGGCATCTCAGGCACCCCTCGCGTTGTCGGTCCGGGAGGCCCGCACGAAGAGATCATCCCCGACGGCAAGATCGCGGAGCGTCTCGATCAGGAGCCGGCGCTCCTCGACCTTGATGCGCTGGTGCAGGGTGTCCTCCGTGTCATCGGGCAGCACGGCAACGGCTGTCTGGGCGAGGATGGGACCGGTGTCGACCCCGGCGTCGGCGATCATCACGGTGCAGCCTGTCACCTTGACGCCGTAGGCGAGGGCGTCTCGGACGCCATGTGCGCCCGGGAAACTCGGCAGCAACGCCGGATGCGTGTTGAGGTAGCGGCTCGGGAACCGGTCGAGGAAGTGCTGGTCGACGATCCGCATGAAGCCCGAAGAGACGACGTAGTCCGGCTCGTAGGCGGCGACGGCCTCCGTGAGGGCCCGGTTCCAGTCCGTCCGCTCCGGATACTCACGGAAGTCCACCTCGAAGGTGGGAATGCCGGCGTCAGCAGCCCGCTGCACGCCCCCCGTGCCGCGGCGGTCCGCGCCGACCGCCGAGATGGCCACGGGAAGGGTGCCATCAGCGACGGCGTCGATCACGGCCTGGAGGTTCGATCCGGTTCCGGAGACGAGGACTACGATGCGCATGGCTCAACCTTATGGTCTCTCCTCGCCTAGGGTTGAACCATGCAGAGGGAGCAACGATGACGCGGCAGGGCAACGGACAGGGCCGGCATAGTTCGGTAGGAAGCGGACGTGCAGGGCACGACGACGACGCGGAAGTCCGCGCCACGGCGTCCGCGCGGACGTGGCTCCGACTGTTCCTGCTGGCACTGCTCTGCGGGGTGCTGACGAGCAGTCTCATGCTGCCGTGGAAGGTGCTCGCCCTCGTCTTCTCGCTCTTCGCCCTCGCGTCCGGCGTGGTCGCGCTCGTCAAGGCGATCAAGCTCAAACTGCCACGGCTCGTAGTGCTCTCGACCTCGCTCGGCCTCGCAGCCTCCCTCTTCCTCGCGGCGGGCACGGCGGCGTCGGTTCTACTGTGGCCCGTGACACAGACCTATGAGGACTGCATGTCGCGCGCCCTGACCCTGCAGGCTGAGAGTGAGTGCCAGGACGGCCTGCAGCGACTCGACGGCCTGGGCTAGTCGCCGGCACGCTTATCGCCCAGAGCCGGCGGTGGTCTCCCGTCTACCGTGCGGCAGGCGCGCCGAGCCGGCTCCCGATGCGCCGGCGTGAGCGGCGGTTCGCCACCGTCAGCGGCGGCGCGGCTCCCGCTCCAGCAGGGGCCCGACGGCGTGACCGAGGAGGGCGCCCACGGCCACTTCGAGCCCGAGCCACAGACCGACGGCCAGCGGATCGGGGCCGAGCTCGGTGAAGCGCCCGAGTCCGAGCGAGGCACGGGACACCAGTGCCACGAAGGCGCCGCCCAGCCCGGCGGCGATCCCGATGAGGACGGCGAGCGCCAGGGTGGACGCCGTCGAGGTCAGCCACCGCTGGGGACTGCGCAGGACGAGCCATTCGTCGAAGTGGTTCTCCCCTTCGCGGAAGAACCACCATCCGGCCAGGAGTCCTGCGAGGACGGGGATGGCGAGGGCGGCATAGCCGTAGTCGAGGGTGCCTGCCGGCAGCGCGCCGAGGATGGGCAGGGCGGGCAGGGGCCCGACTGTGCTGCCCAGAGGGGTGAGCGAACTGCCCGTACCGAGCGCGAACCCGGCGCCCGTGGACCAGGACATGGTCCAGACCGCGAGATTGGGCAGGAGCCCGAGCTGGAACAGGGTCACCACGGAGGCGCCGGCAATGCCGCCGTCGAGCCGTTCGTAGATTGCCGCGATTCCTGCCCAGCTCAGACCGATAGCCACAGCGAGCAGAGCCGCGGAGAGGGACAGCGCGACCATCACGGCGAGGAAACCCGAGCGGAGGATGGACCACACGTAGGAGCCTGCCCAGCGTGAGTGCTGGCTGGTGCGGCCGACCCAGGCTGCGGCATCCACCCCGACGAGACGGCTCCAGGCGCCTGCCTCACGGTAGGCGCCGGTGATGAGTCCGATGCCGGCGGCGACCGGCGGAACGAGGGCGCCCGCGATGAGCGGTGCGGAAGCATCGGGGGTGATGGACAGGTAGGCGACGCCGGCGCCGATCAGGGCGTAGGTGACGAGGGCTCCAAGCACGGCCTGCCACAACTGGTCCGTGTACGAGGCCCGCGCGAGGCGCCGTCCTGCGCGCCAGGCGAGCATCAGCGGCACGAGTACCAGGCCGAGCGGGACCACGTGCATCAGGCCGGTCGCGGCCTCGTTCCCCGCGATGCCCGCCGGGAACTGCAGCACCAGCGGCACCCCATGCATCACGAGCCACCCCTGGCCCGCGAGCCGCGCCGCGGACTCCGGCCCACGGTCCGCGAAACCCCCGGTAAGCCAGACTGCGGCGACCGGGAGCGCGACGAGCAGGGCCGAGATCACGGCGGCCTGCCCGAGTTCGAACGCTCCCTGCAGCCACAGGGGCATGGGAAGGGCACGGGGTTTGGTGGGGAGTTTCATCACCTCCATGGTGCCACCGGCACCCGCCGCGGTGGACGAACGACTCGGGCACCATCCACTCGCGGTCGCCGCCTGCGGAATTTACGGGTGCGTCGTCCTCACGCCCCGGTTCAGCCGAACAGGTCGATCAAACCCTTGATGACGGCGAGCCCTGCGCCGACGAAGGCGACGACGATGACGAACAGCCGCGCCTGGTCGTCCCGGACGAAGCGCCCGAGTTTTTCACCCGCGAAGATCCCCGCGACGATGGCGGCTCCGATCGCGCCCCACATCCACGGCGCCAGGACCGGCGCCTGCGACGGATCGATGAGCAGCTTGGTGATCAGCGTCACGAGTCCGATGCACACGAAGAAGGGTTGGAGCGTCGCGGCGAACGGCCGCTGTGGCCATCGGGAGAGGAGCGCGTAGGCGCTCACAGCGGGACCGCCGACGCCTGCCATCGAATTCGTCACTCCCGCCGTGAACCCTGCAACGGCCTTCGGCAGATTCCCGCGCACCACGACGTCGGAGCGCTGCAGCACGAGGGAGATCGTCAGCGCCACGAGCACCACTGCTCCGACGGTGACGGACAACGGCGCCGAAGGCACGGCGACCGCGAGGATGGAGCCGGGGACGGAGCCGAAGATCGAGGGCACGACGAGCCAGCGGAACATGCTCCAGTCGATCTCCTTCCACACCCGGCCGACGATGATGGCCGAGGAGACGACCCCACAGATGTTGACGAGGAGGACGCCGGCGTGCGGTCCGAGGATGATCACGAGGAACGGCGCGATGAGCAGGGCGAACCCGAGGCCGGCGATGCGCTGCGCCACCGCCCCCACGAGGATGGAGAAGAGCACGATGCAGAAGATCCCGAGAGTCACCCGAGCTACAGTACGCCGGGGCAACCAACCCACGTGCGGCCAAGGACCGCACCACCGGCGGTAGCCTGACACCATGACGGCTCTTACCAGCGCACTGGCGACGGCGGATTGGCGCCGGCGCGTCTTCGGCCTCTACGACGACGTCCGCGGGCGCGCCGCGTCCGACTCCCCCGAGTCGGCTCACGCCCTGTGGCGGTCGGGGCGCGACGAGCTGTTCCGCGCACATCCGGCGTCGGCTCTGCAGGCCAGTGCGAAGGCGGCCTTCACCGGGCTGGAGATCGCGCCCTACGATCCGGCGTTCCGCTTCGAGGCGCTCGTGGACAGTGACGGCGCGGGTGAGGTGATGGACGTGGCGACCGGGACGGACGGCGTCGTGCCCTTCCACCGACTCGGGACCCTGGTGCTGCCGGGGCTCGGGAAGCTGGCCCTGTGGAAGCTGGCCTCCTACGGGGGCGGACTCTTCCTCCCCCTACGCGACGCGACGGCCGGCAAGCCTGGGGGCACTTACGGCGGTGGGCGCTACGTCCTCGACACGATCAAGGGGGCGCACCTCGGCGAGGGACGAGTTCCCGGCAGTCTGGTCGTCGACCTCAACTTCGCGTACAACCCGTCCTGCGCCTATGACGAGCAGTGGGCCTGCCCGTTGCCGGGCCCGGACAACCGCCTGGCGGACGACGTCCCGGTCGGAGAGCTGTACCGGTCCTACTGACCAGGAGCGGCTCCACTCCCCGTCGATAGTACGTAGGCTTACAATGTCGGCACCGAGGCTGGCGGCAGCCCACCGAGGAGTGCGAACGATGAGCAGAACCACATGAAGCAGAAGCCGGTGGACCAGGAACGAACGAAGCAGACGCGGCTGCATCGCACCCCCATCGACGCGGCACTGTGGCGCCGCCGCTCCGAGGTTCCGCTCATCATCGGGGCCATCCTCTACCTGGCGGCCTATTCGATCCAGGTCACCGGTGACCCCGACCCTGCAGTAGGCCGGCTCCTCGAGGGCATCATCTGGGGCGTGTGGTGCCTCTTCCTCGTGGATTACCTGGTGAGTCTCCTCCTGGCGCCGTCGCGGGGTCGCTGGTTCATCCGGCACCTGCACGAACTCGTCATCCTCCTGCTTCCCATGCTGAGGCCACTCCGGCTGCTCCGGCTCATCCCCCTGCTGCGCGTCCTCAACCGATCGGGCGGGGACGCCCTGCGCGGGCATATCGTGCTCTACGTCATCTCCGCCATGACGGTGCTCGGATACGCGGGTGCCCTGGCGGTGCTCGACGTCGAACAGGACGTTCCGGGCGCGACCATCGTCACCCTCCCCGACGCCCTCTGGTGGGCGCTGACCACCGTGACGTCCGTCGGTTACGGCGACTACTACCCCGTGACAGGTGCCGGCCGCCTCGTGGCGGCCGGCCTCATGATCGGGGGAATCGGGGTGCTGAGCGCGGTCACCGCGGCGTTCGCCTCCTGGCTCGTGGAGAACGTCGGAACGGCACGGGCCGAGGCGGAGGCCACCGCCTCCGATACCCGGATGCAGGACCAGCTGACGAGCGTGAGCCTGCAGATCGACACCCTTACACGTCAGCTCGCCCACGGCTCCCACCCACGGCACGACTCGGAAGACTGACCGGGCGCAGTGGTGGGAAACCGATGGCCCGACTACACCTCATCGACGCAACCCTGAACCCGATGGCCGGGACGCTGGACTGCATCATCCTGACGGGGTATGGTGCCCGTTCGCATCCGCCCAGTGGTCCTAGGCCCTATCATTAGGAGCGTCACCCACCCACTTCCGGAGGTTCCGATTACAGACACGGCCGCGCAACACGACGTTTATTTCGGTGCACCCGAACCGGAGAATGAAGCCGAAATCCTCGAATCGGCGTCGCGCGCGGCGGTGGCCCGCTTCGAGGGCCGCTCGGACATCACGACCATCAAGCGGCGCTTCACGCTGATCAACCAGGACCGCACGCCGCACCAGGCCATGGTCGAGGACCTGCTGCTCATCCGCGCGGCCCTCGACAAGGCCGGTATCGGCTTCCTCCTGGTGCGCGGCAACGACCAGCGCCCCGTCATCGCCGTCGACCTGGCCGATCGGGAGAGGCTCCGTGCCGCGCTGGTGGAGGCGTGCCGCGATGAACCGTTCTACTCACGCACGGTCGACACCAAACGCCGGACCACCCTGCTCGTCAGCGACGGCGAACTCTCCAAGAGCGGGAAGGCGCGGATCTTCCGCCTGTTCCGCCCCCGCATAGAACCCCTCGGCGGACTCGCCTACGGGCCCTCCGCCGGCGTGCAGATCGAGCTGTGGACGCTCGACGCCACGTCGATCGAACTACCCGTCGAGAACTCCCTGACGCGCCGCACCCTTCCCGCCGCCGAAGTGGTGCGCGGCGAGGTGGAACGCCACGGCCTTACCTGGCCCACGATCGACAACATGTTCGCCGACCATGCCACGGACATAGATTTCGACATCGACCTGGTGTTCTCCTGGGTGGACGGCAGCAGCCCCGAGTACCTGGCGGCGCGGGCGGCGCGCATGCAGGGCGTGGTGGTGGGAGAGGGCGACGACCACGAGGCCCGCTACCGCCAGATCGACGAGCTCAAGTACGCGCTCCGATCGGTATACATGTTCGCGCCGTGGGTTCGCCGCGTCTTCATCGCCACCGATTCCGACCGGCCGGCCTGGCTGGCGAAGCACCCGTCCGTCACGTTCGTGCGCTCTGAGGAGCACTTCAAGGACCCATCCGTCCTTCCCACGCACAACTCCCAGGCCGTGGAGGCGCAGCTCCAGCACATCCCCGGTCTGTCGGAGTACTTCCTCTACTCGAACGACGACATGTTCTTCGGGCGGCCCGTGGCACCGGACATGTTCTTCTCCCCCGGCGGGGTGACGAAGTTCATCGAGGCGGACACCCGCATAGGACTCGGTGAGAACGACGCCGAGCGCAGCGGCTTCGAGAACGCGGCGCGCGTCAATCGCCGCCTCCTGCACGAGCGCTTCGGCCGCATCACCACGCGGCACCTGGAGCACACGGCCGCTCCCCTGCGAAAGAGCGTCCTGCTCGAGATGGAAGCGGAATTCGTCACGGAGTTCGCGGCGACGGCGGCATCCCGCTTCCGGGCCAAGGACAACATCTCGGTGACCAATTCCCTGTACCACTACTACGCACTGCTGACCGGCCGTGCCGTCACGCAGGAACTGGCGCGCGTCGGGTATGTCGACAC
Organism: Arthrobacter sp. PL16; assembly: GCF_035985055.1. NCBI lineage: Bacteria > Bacillati > Actinomycetota > Actinomycetes > Micrococcales > Micrococcaceae > Arthrobacter > Arthrobacter sp. PL16. Next base: position 21,547 of record NZ_JAXCIC010000005.1, on the reverse strand, counting down.
CACGCAGCGCTCGGGCCTGAAGAGCCTCAACAAGATGCTCGACAAGCGGAACCACGACTTCTTCTGCCTCAACGACGGCAGCTTCCCCGAAGTGGGGGCCGAGGAGCGGGCCCGCCTCGTTACGGACTTCCTCGAGAAGTACTTCCCGGTCAAGGCTCCCTGGGAGATCTAGGCGCCCTGCAGGGTGTCGGCGCGACGTGCAAAACTGGCGCCATGCAGACCTTCCTGCCGTATCCGGACTTCGCGGCGAGTGCACGGGTACTGGACCAGGCCAGGCTCGGCAAGCAGCGCGTCGAGACCCTGCAGGCCCTGCGGGCCCTGGTGATCCCCGACTACGGATGGCGGCAGCATCCAGCCATCCGGATGTGGATGGGGTATGTTCCGGCCCTCACGGTGTACGGCCTCGCGATGGTGTCGGAGTGGGTCTCGCGGGGTCACGCCGACTCGACCCATCGCCAGATCCTCGAATTCGCCCCGCACGTGCTCGACGATCCTGATGTGCCGATGCCGCCGTGGCTCGGCGAACCAGCACTCCATGTGAGCCACCAGTCCAACCTGATCCAAAAGGCGCCGGACATCTACCGGAGCAGATTTCCCGGCATCCCCGAGGACCTGCCCTACTTCTGGCCCCCACCCGAGGAGGAGCGCATCCCCTCCGAGCCGGAGGGCCGCCGCCTCTGGGTGTGGCGCGCGGCCTCGCATCCGCCCGAGGGCGACGCGACGCTGCTCATGCCGCCCGAACCGCCGGGAGGGCGTGCCGCACCGAAGTGGGAACGCCAGCTCCATACGTTCGAGGAGGCGGTGGAGGACGGCGACGCCGTGGCCATCGCCGATCCCGACGGCGAACACTTCCGGACCGGGCACGTCGGTCCGGTGCTGATGCATGAGGACGGGCTGATCCGGGCAGCCCGCCTGCATGGCTGGCTGCGTCGTTCGGACTTCGACCCGCCGGCCCTGCTGCAGGATCCGCGGACTCTTTTCAGCGTCGGCCTCCCGGAGTCCCTCAGGACCTGATCCGGGAGGCTCCTTCGGCCGAAGGGTCGAAGGAAGCTCCGGGGAACTGCTACGCCGAGGCGAACTCCCGTGCCCGGCTTCCTTCCGCGATGACCACGCCATGGGCCTCGAGCCGCCGTCGGGTCTCCTCGCGCGGGACGATCTCGCCCACCGTCGCATGCCGCCCCGCCGGAACCACCGAGTGGACGATCGTCTCCTCGTACACGTGCACGAGATTGTAGGACTGCGCCCCGTCGCGCCCCCGGGAGCCGCCGCCGTCGAACATGAGGTCCTGGGTGTAGCAGGTGGCACTGGCGACCGAGACGGGAACGCCCGCGAACATCGCCGTCGTCGAGTAGTGGAGGTGCCCGGCGAGGATGGTGCGCACATCCGAGCCACGGACGACGTCGGCCAGTGATCGCTGATCCCGGAGCTCGACGAGGACGGCGAGGTCCTGGACGCTGGGGACCGGCGGGTGGTGCAGGGCGAGGATGGTCCCGTGCGGAGCGGGCACCACGAGCTCGTGGGCCAGCCAGCGGAGCTGCTGCTGCGTGAACTCGCCGTGGTGGTGACCGGGGACGGTCGAGTCCATGGTGATGATGCGGAGCCCGTCGATGAAGTGGACGGCGTCCACCGGAGCGTCCGGAGGGGAGACCGGGGGCCGCTCGTCGAGGAGTCCCGCCCGGAAGGCGGCGCGGTCGTCGTGGTTGCCCATGGCCCAGATGACGGTTGCGCCGAGCCGGGAGGCTGCCGGATCGACGATGGCGCGGAGCTTCGCGTAAGCGCGTGGCTCCCCCTTGTCCGCGAGGTCACCGGTGAAGACGATCGCCTGGGGCCGTGCTCCCGATGCCTCGAGGTCGTCGAACACCTCACGGAGCCGCTGCTCGCTGTCCACGGCGCCGTAGAGCGGAACATTCCCCCCGAGCAGGTGCGTGTCGCTCATGTGCAGGACGAAGTGCTGAGGCCGGGGGTGTTCTGCTGTCCGGGAGACCATGAAACCTACTCCGATAGCCGATGGGTCACGCTTAGCTGCTTGCCATCAAAGCAGAGGAGCACCGGATCTTCGTGAACTCACTACGGCAGGTCGAGAAACATTGTGGAAACACACGCAGCCGGCGGCGACGGAATGAGTGGCGGGCCGGCACCACCCGCCGTAGGCTCACAAGCGGACCAACCACACTGCATCGAAAGGCACCACCATGGGATTCCGCCCCAGCCACGTTCCGCTCCGCCTGACCACGGGCGCCTTCATCCTCAACTCCGGCCTCGGTAAGACGAACCTCGACGAAGGATCGGCCGGCTACATGCAGGCCATGGCGTCCAAGGCCTTCCCCCAGATCGGCCAGCTCGAGGCCCAGCAGTTCGGCAAGATCCTCGCCGCGTCGGAAATCGCCGTCGGCTCGGCACTGCTGGCCCCCTTCGTGTCCAGCAAGCTGGCCGGCCTCGGGCTCCTCGCCTTCTCGGCGGGCATGATGACGATGTACTTCCGCACGCCCGAGCTGACGCAGGAGGACGGTGTCCGCCCCACCCAGGACGGCACCTCCGTGGCGAAGGACATCTGGTTGGTCGGCGTCGCCCTGTCGCTCCTGCTGGATCGCAAGAAGAAGTAGGCACCCGACGCACCGTGGCTCCGCCGGCCGGCGGAGCCACGGTGCACTCAGGGGCAGGGCCGGAGAGCCCGGTCCACCACGAGACGGCGCGGAAGGGGACCCAGGACCATGTGCGGACGATTCGTCATCGCAGGCAACAAGGCTGACCTGATCGACGCTTTCGAGGTGGACGAGTCGGTGGAGGACGAGGTCGAACCGTCCTGGAACGTGGCCCCGACCGATACCGTGCAGCTCGTCGTCGAGAGGCTGGATCCGGAGACCGGCGAGCTGACGCGGTGGCTCGAACCCGCGCGCTGGGGCCTCATCCCGTCCTGGGCCAAGTCCGCGTCCGTTGGATCCCGGATGATCAATGCGCGCAGCGAGACCCTCCTGGAGAAACCGTCCTTCCGTACCGCGGCCCTGAAGCGGCGCGGGATCGTTCCCGCGGACGGCTACTACGAGTGGCGGAAGAACGGCGACGGTTCGAAGACCCCCATCTACCTGCACGGCCCGGACGGCACGCACCTCGGATTCGCCGGGCTGTACGAGTTCTGGCGCGACCCGGCGACCGCGTCCGAGGAGCATCCGAAAGGCTCCTGGGTGGTGAGCTGCAGCATCATCACCCGCCCCGCGAGCGACGCCCTCGGCGAGATCCACGACCGTACCCCGGTGATCGTTCCCGCCGAACTGCGAGGCGACTGGCTCGACCCCCGGAACGACTCCCGGCCGGCGGTGCAGGAACTCCTCGACGCCATCCCTGATCCCCACCTGGTGCCGCGGCTGGTCGGACCGCGTGTCGGCTCCGTCCGGAACAATGGCCCTGCCCTCATCGAACCCCTTCCCTGTGACATCACGGCCGACGCCGAGCAGCAGACGCTGCTCTAGAGGGCCGGCGGCCCCTCCCTACCGCTGTAGGGCGCGCGCGGGGGCGGCGGCTGATCGGCGATGTACTCGTTCACGGCGAGCGCGAGCATGTCACGCTCGAAAGCGGGAAGCAGCAGTGAGCTGTAGAGGTAGGCGTCGACCTCCTCCTCCCCCGCGTTGCCGCCGAGGCTGAAGTACCGGAGCCAGAGTTCGTAGGTGGAGAGCGCCGTCGAACGGAACGCATCGCACGTGCGGCGCTGCTGCTCCTGCTGGCTCATGCGCGTCGTCATCCCCATGCCTTCCGCAGGCCCGCCCGACACAGGTACGGCACCCGTCCGTGTCCACGGCCGCGCCGTCGTCGTGCGTGTCCTGTCGTTCACAAGGTAGCGAGGCAGCGCCGAAAAGGGAACCCCGTGGCCTGGGTGCCGGGTTCCTTGTCGCCGCAGGCCGCCATGCCTAGGGTCGGGACCAGGTGACCAGCGAAGGAGACGCATGATCAGGACGGACATCGCACCGGGGATCCACTACCTGGAGCACGCGCGGACGAACGTCTACCTGATCGAGGACGACGACGGCGTGCTCCTGGTGGACACGGGTCTGCCCCGGTCCACGGGCCTCCTGCTGGAGGGCCTCAGCCGCATACACCGGTCCATCGGGGACGTCAGGGCGATCATGCTGACCCACGGGCACTTCGACCACGTGGGCACGGCCCGATACCTGCGGTCCCGCTACGGCATTCCCGTCTACTGCCACCCCGACGACGCCTACATCGCCGCCCACCCCTACAGCTACGAGCGGGAGCGATCGCCGTTCCTCTATCCGCTGAGGTATCCCCGCGCCATCCCCGGGCTCCTGCGGATGACGGCTGCCGGCGCAATCGCGGTCAAGGGCGTGGAGGACACCCTTCCGCTCACCCCCGAAGCAGCGGCCGCCCTCCCGGGGGCTCCGCTGCTGGTTCCGACCCCTGGCCACACGAAGGGCCACTGCGGCCTCCACTTTCCCGACCGCGACGCCGTCGTCAGTGGTGACGCCCTCGTGACGCTGGACCCCTACACGGGACGTCCCGGCCCGCAGATCGTGGCAAGGGCCGCGACGGCGGACACCGCGACGGCGCTGAAGTCACTGGATGCACTGCGCTCGACGTCGGCGAGAACGGTGCTGCCCGGTCATGGCTTCCCCTGGCGGGCGGGCGTCGAATCAGCGGTCGCGCAGGCCCTCGACGTCGGCGGGCACTAGGCGCGGAGATCCTCCGGGCGGCTGGGAGGAGGCGATACGCTGAGCCCATGGGCTGGTACAAGCGGAGGACGATACTGGGGTTCGCCCGTGTCACGGTGAAGCGCGCGGCGATAGCACTCTTCTCGGCGCAGGCCGTGGTGATCGGCGGGCTCGTGGGCGTGGACACCTACCAAAAGCGGCAACGCACCAAGCGCCCGGGGTTCCCCCAGCCGGGCACTTTCCACACGAGGATCGCCGAGACGGAGACCACGGTCTACACGTACGGCGAGGACCTCTTCGACGCGATGATCGAAGCGATCGACAGGGCCGAGCACCAGGTGCTGCTCGAGACCTACATCTGGAAGGGCGACGAGGTCGGAGCGCGCTTCCGCGACGCCGTGAACCGGGCTGCCGAGCGCGGCGTGAAGGTCTTCGTCATCTATGACGGCTTCGCCAATCTCGTGGTCAACCCGTTCTTCTATCGCTTCCACCCGCTGGTCAACACGTACCGCTTCCCCGTCCTCCGGCCGTCGATCGTCTTCACGAACATCCGCGGCACCGGCTTCGACCACCGCAAGGTGCTGGTGGTCGACGACGAGGTGGGGTTCGTGGGCGGCTACAACATCGGCTCCCTCTACGCGACGAAATGGCGGGACACGCACCTCGAGCTTCGCGGTCCGTCCGTCTGGGAGCTCCGTGAGGCCTTCGCCAGCTTCTGGAACCACCGTGCCATCCCACGGCGGCCGGTCCTGCCGGACCTCAGCGCGTCGTTCTGGGAACCGCGCATCCGGGCCGTCAACAACATCCCGGCCCAGCTCGTGTTCCCCATCCGTGGCATCTACCTGGACGCGATCAATCGGGCCCACAGGCACATCTTCATCACCACGGCCTACTTCATCCCGGACCGGCAGATCCTCGATGCCCTGCTGCGCGCCAGCAGGCGGGGAGTCGATGTCCGAGTGATCCTTCCCGAGGACTCCAACCATGTGGTGTCCGACTGGCTGTCGCGCGGCTTCTACTCGTCCCTGATCAGCGCCGGGGTGCAGATCCTGCTCTACCAGAACTCCATGATCCATGCGAAGACCGCGACGATCGACGGTGAGTGGAGCACTGTGGGCACCGCGAACATCGACCGGCTCAGCCTCACGGGCAACTACGAGATCAACCTCGAGATCTTCGACCGCGAACTCGCCGCCACCATGGAGCAGATCTACGAGGTGGATTCCTCCAACAGCCGGGTGCTGACCAAGGAGGAGTGGGACAGCCGCCATGTGGTGGCACGGGTGAGCGAACTCATCATCGCTCCACTCCGTCCCTTCCTTTAGCCCCTGTGGCACGCACCCCGCGGGGTGCGGCGAAACGCTCCATGTAGCCCTGGTGCGACGAGCCCACATGCCCGGCCATCAGTCGTTCCGCCTCCGCCTCGCTGCCGGCGTCGATCGCTGCCATGATCAGCCGGTGCTCGCCCCACGACTGCTTGCCGCGGTTGTCGACATCGGCCGCGTAGAGCCACTCGATCTTGCCGGAGATCTGGCGGAGGAGGGCTGCGAGCGAGGAGCTCCCGGCCAGCTCCGCGACGCCGAGGTGGAAGCGGATGTTCAGCTCGGGGAGGTCCGCGAGGGCGTCAGCCGCGACGGCGCGGTCGCCGTCGTCGAGGATGTCCGCCAGCGCCCGCCGGGCAGCCCACCAGCCGGTGCTCGGGGCGTCGGCCGCGAACTGCGCCGTCGCCCGCCGGGCGGCGCGCCGGGCGATCGTCGACTCGATGACGCCGCGGACGGCGAAGAGGTCCGCGGCGTCGTCGAGCGGGATCTCGGCCACGGTGGATCCGGCATAGGGCTTCGAATCGACGAACCCCTCGGCCTCGAGGGCACGCAGTGCCTCGCGCACCGGAACCCGCGAGACGCCGTACTTGGCGGCCAGCGCAGCCTCGGTCACGCGGACGCCGGGACGGAGTGCGCCGAAGATGATGTCGCGGCGGATGGCGTCGAGGACGCGCTGCGGAGCCGCCGCATCCTGTTCAGGCCGCAAATGCCGCCCCCAGGTTAACGGCCTGCCGCACGCCGGAGAGGCTGGGCGTGCCGATGCTCTCAGCGGCCTGCAGCATAGCCCTGCGCTCCTCGCGGATTGGCGGCGGCGGACAGCACCCCGGTCTCATGGTCCTTGGCGACGGAGGACAGCCGGCCGAGCGACCAGTCCCCTGCGCGCGTGATGACGTGGCCCCGGCGTTCGAGGTCCGCGATGACGTCCTCGCCCAGGCGGTCCTCGACGACGGCGCCGCCCGGCTCCCAGGTACGGGGCCAGAAGGATCCGGGGATGGAGGTGGTATGGAGGGACGGTGCGTCGATGGCCTGCTGCGGCGTGTAGCCCCCGACGATGGTGCGGAGGATGTAGAGCAGCTGCCACTGGTCCTGCTGGTCCCCGCCGGGCGAACCGAGGGCGACGACGGGCTTCCCGTCCTTTAGGATCAGCGTCGGCGTGAGCGTGGTGCGGGGGCGCTTACCGGGCTCGAGCGTCGACGGCCCGCCCTCCTCCAGCCACGTCATCTGCAGCCTGGAACCGAGGCAGAAGCCGAGTTCCGGGATGGTCGGCGAGGACTGCAGCCAGCCACCGCTCGGGGTCGCGGAAACCATGTTGCCCGCGGAGTCGACGACGTCGATGTGGCACGTGTCGCCGCGCGTCTCCCCGCTGCGGGAGACCGTCGGCTCGCCGACCCCGGCGAAACCGCCGCCGCCGACGAGGGCCGGCGGCGTGTACTCGGTGCGCAGTGGCGGGGTGAAGGGGGGAACCCCCGGGACCGTACCGGGCCGGAACTCGAGGGAGGCCTCGTCGGTGATGAGCGCGCGGCGCTCCTCGGCGTACTCCGGGGAGAGGAGGTAGTCCATCGGGACGTCGGCGTCACCGTAGTAGGCCTCGCGGTCCGCGATGGCGAGCTTCTGCGCCTCGAGGATGGTGTGCGCGCCGATCGCTGTCGAGGGGTCGAGCCGCTCGTCGTCGAACCCGTCGAGGATGGCTAGGGTCTGCAGCAGCGCCGGGCCCTGTCCCCATGGGCCGGTCTTGGCGATGGTGTGCCCGCGGAAGTCGAACGTCGTCGCCTCCTCGTAGCCCGCCTCGAAGCCGGCGAAGTCCTCGACGGTGAGGACGCCGGCGTGGTCGAGCCCGGACGAATGCCGGTGGGGTGTCCTCACGAAGTCGGCGGCCGCCTGCGCCACGAGCCCGGTCCGCCATTCGAGCCGCGCGGCATCGATGCGCTCGGTCCGCGTGGCGCCGTCCGCCGCCGCACTGACGAGGGATCCGAGGACGCGGGCGTAGGCCTCGTTCCGGATGACCTCACCCTCGCGCGGTGCCCTGCCCTCCGGCATCCAGAGGGCGGCCGACGTCGGCCAGTGCTCGGTGAAGAGGTCCGCGACGGCCGCGACGGTCGCTCCGACGCGGCCGACGATTGGGTGCCCGTCTCGGGCGTACCCGATCGCGAAGGCCAGCACGTCCTCGAGCTCCCACGTGCCGTGGTCACGCAGGAGGAGGAGCCAGGCGTCGACGGCCGCGGGAACGGCGGCGGCAAGGGCACCCGCACCCGGCACGAGTTCGAGGCCCTCGGCGAGGTAGTGCTCACGCGTGGCTGCGGCCGGGGCCGGACCCTGGCCCATGAGGACGACGGGCCTGTCCGGCTCCCCGGCCGTGGCGAAGACGCCGGTCATGTCTCCACCCGGTCCGTTCAGGTGGGGCTCGACGACGTGCAGGACGAAGGCCCCGGCGACGGCGGCGTCGAATGCGTTGCCACCCCGTTCGAGCACTGCCTGTGCGGACGCGGTAGCCAGCCAGTGCGTCGAGGCACTCATGCCGAACGTGCCCTGGAGCGTGGGCCGCGTGGTGAAGGAAGGAGGGGGTGTATACGTCATCGGTTCACTTTCGGGTGGGGACGAAGGCGTCGCGCAGGGCGTTGCCGAAGAGGTCGAAGGCCAGGCAGACCACGGCGATCACCATGCCCGGGAGTACCATCCCGCTGGGCGGAAGGCCGATTGAATACAATCGCTGATATGAGGATAGGCTTCGTATACATTCGTTTCAAGGCTGTCGACGAAGGAAACCATCGTGAAGAAGAACCGGGTGGCGACGGACCGCCTCCATCTCTGGCTCATGCTCGTACTCACGTTCTCCACGGGAGTGATCGACGCCGTCGGCTACCTCGGGCTGGATCGCGTCTTCACAGGGAACATGACGGGCAACGTCGTGCTCCTCGGAATGGCCTTCGCGGGAGGCGCCGACCTCCCGATCCTGAGGCCCGCCCTCGCACTCGTCTTCTTCATGGTCGGCGCCGCGCTCGCCGGACGGGTGCTGAGGAAAGGACCGGAGGGATGGTCCGGCCGCACCTCGAGCACCCTCCTGGCGGTCACCGTCGGCCTGACCGGCCTCGCGGCATACGTGGCCCTGGTCGACGTGCACGCGGAGGAGATCCTGGGCAGCATCACGACGTCGATCCTCGCAACCGTGATGGGCATCCAGGCCGCGACGGCGAAGCGGCTGAAGGTCGCGGAGATCACCACCGTCGTCGTGACGTCCACCATCACCGGTCTCGCCTCCGATTCCCGCCTTGCCGGCGGCAAGAGCCCGTTCTGGGCCCGGCGGTTCTCCGCCATCGCGCTGATCATGGCCGGCGCCGTCGTCGGGGCCCTGGCCCTGAAGGTGGATCTCTGGCTCGGCATCGCGGTCTCGGCGCTGCTCTCCGCCGTCGTCACCCTCCTGGGACACGTGCGCCACCGGCGGGATCGACGGGAAGCGGCGGCAGGGAACGCCAAGGAATCCGCACTACGGTAGGTGCATGGAACAGGTTGACCGGCAGTACGAATTCCACCGCCTAGCACGCTCGTGGCCCCGGTACAGGTGGTGGAGGCCGCTCCTGACCGCGCTGCTCGGCATCGCCTTCTACCTGGTCCTCACCGTCCTCCTCCTGCTCGTCGGGGCGGTCGTGGCCCTGGTGACGTCAGCCGACGTCGAGCAGTACCTTGCGGCGGCGGAAGCGATCGACCTCAGTGATCCGGTGATCTTCGCCCTCACCCTCGTCTCGCTGATCCTCATGATCCCGGCCCTCGGGCTCGCTGCGCTGATTCTGGGGCCGCGGCCCATCGGACTGCTCTCCTCGGTGGCCGGTCGCATCCGCTGGCGCTGGCTCGCCACGTGCTTCCTCGTGGCCATCGCCGTCTTCCTTGCGAGCTTCCTGCTCTCGGCCCTCATCGGATTCTTCTTCCCGGGAGACGCCGTCGCCTCTCCCACCCAGCAGGACACCTCGCTCCTGGTGATCATGCTGGCGCTCTCCATTTTCGCGGTGCCGTTCCAGGCGGCCGCCGAGGAGTACGTGTTCCGCGGGTTCCTGATGCAGGCGATCGGCAGCTGGTTGCGGCACCCTGCCTTCGCGATCCTGCTGCCGGTCCCGCTCTTCGTCGTCGCCCACGGCTACGATCCCCTCGGTCAGAGCAGCGTGGCCGTCTTCGCCATCTTCGCGGGCTGGATCAGCTGGCGGACGGGCGGACTGGAGGCGGCGATCGCCGTCCACGCCATCAACAACATGACGATCTTCGTCCTCGGTGCTTTCGGACTGGCGGACGTCAACTCGACCGAAGGATCGGTCGGTGACCTCATCGGGTCGGTGGTGGCCATGGCCGTGACCACCGGGGTCATCGTCCGTCTGGCGAAGCGGCGCGGGATCGACCGGACCCGTTCGGTGACGATCATCGAGGAGTCCGCCCATGCCATGGCTGCTCCGGACGGCGGCCCGAGGCCACCCGCCCACCAGCCATGGATCCAACCCGGCCGCTCCCCCTGGGGCCCACGTCCGGCCCAGGTGCCGGCACACGGCACCTGGGACCAGACGCAGTATGACACCGCACGGTATGACGCCGCGCGCGTTCCGCCGACCCTGGAGGACCGCCCGGCCGCCCTCGGCGCAGGGGCGGCACCACTGGTTCCCCCGATGCGACCGACTTGGCCGGACTCCTCCGGACGTCCGGCTCCTGGCCGTGCGTCGACCCCCACGCCGACCTTCACGCCGACCTTCACGCCGACCCCGACGGCGACCCCCACTCCGACCCCCACGCCGACCTTCACGCCGACCTTCACGCCGACCCCGACGGCGACCCCCACTCCGACCCCCACGCCGCCCGCGGACGCTGACGCTGACGCTGACGCTGCTCGTGCTACCTCCGAGCGGGACTATTCTGCTGACCGACACCCTTCCGGCCCCGCCCATCCGCCGGGACCGGGCTATCCCTCCGGCACACCGCACCCGGCGGGGCCGGGCTACCCGGGGACAGGACCGTCGGTCGCCGACAAGGACCGCGGGCACGCTGACACCGTGCACGGGGCCTCCTAGAAGGGGCGCCGTTCCCGCTGCGTGACGGGCCGCGGATTCGTCAGCCCTCGATCCGCAGGCCCATGCTCTCCGCGAGGAAGGGGGCGAGGAGCTGCAGTTGGTACTCGTCGATCGTCGCGCCGCGCAGGCCGTCCAGCCCGTTGATGCTCCGAAAACTGCTGGTCCGGAGGTCGACGTCCTTGAGCCGGGCGCCGTCGAGCGTCAGGGTTCCGACGGTGCAGTCCTGCAGGGACACACGGGTTGCTTTTCCACCGGTGAGGTCCAGTTCGCCGATGATGCACCCGCTGATGAGCACATCCGACAGCTGCGAGCTGCGCAGGTTCACGTAGTCGAGCTTGCCACCATCGAGATGGACGCCGTCGAGCCTGCTGTCGTACAGCTCCGCCGAACCCCACCGCGTGCTCTTCAGCGAAGTCTCGCGCCAACTGCTGCGGGAAGCGCGGAAGACGGGCGCGTAGAGGTCCTCGAAGGAGCACTCGATGAAGCGTGCGCCCCGCAGCTCGGCGTCGTTGAGGCTCACGCCTTCGAGGATGCACTCCTGCAGGGTGATGCCGGCCAGATCCTCGCCGTCGAGCATGAGCCGCTCATAGTGCTCACCCTCGCGGTGGTCGCCGTCGAGCAGCCGTGGCTCCTCGACGCGCGAGACGGCCCGCGGAGGGCGCAGGGACAGGCGTGGGGCGGTGGTCGTGCTGCGCGTCAACCGCGGGTGCATGGCTTCATCCGATCGTCATCCGGGCCGCACACATCACGGCTGTCCTCCCATCCAATCACCCACCATGGCTCCGTGCTTTACTGGGGAGCATCCGTCAGTCCAGGGGGAGGAAGACCGATGAGCAATGACCGCTTGCAGGGTGCGTACGACGCACGCTACGACGACATCTACCAGCGTGGCGGTACGACCGAGGCGGCGCCCAGGGTGACGTCTCCAGCGGCTCCAGCACCCGCGCTACCCCTTCCAACGGACCGCACCGATGAATCTTCGTCCGGGATCAGCGAAGTAGGACCGGCGACGGCCACGCGGGAGGAGTACGAGCCGAAACCCCGCAATCCCTTCGACGTGTGGATCTGGCTGGTGGCGGCGGCCCTCACCGGACTCGGCAGCTACTTCCTCTCGGCTCCGATGCTCTTCGAGCGCCAGTACATGGAGCAGCTCAACCTCGGGGCTCCCACGATGGGCTACACCACTCCCTGGTTCAACTACGCGTCGACGGCCGGACCACCGCTGATCCTCCTCGGCGTCGCCACCGCCGTCACCCAGCTGTTCATCCTCTCGATCCGGCACACGCTCCGCGTGCGCTGATCCCCGGTTGATCCCCCCGGTCCCCGCTGATCCCCGCTGGTCCCCCGATCCCCGCTGGTCCCCGGTGCGCCCGGTGTTCCCCCGGGCCGCCGGATTGCCCGCTGCGGGCTCGGGCGGCTCCCCCGCCGTAGGGTGGAAGACATGGAATCGCCGATCGAGACGTACCTCAGGACCATCCACCGGGAGATCTCGGATCTGCGGGACGGCAAGCCCTACAGCACCATCCCCGCCATGGCGAACGTCAATCCCGACAACTTCGGAATCTGCCTGACCACGGTGGACGGCTACATGTACGAGGTCGGTGACACGCGCGAGGAATTCACCATCCAGTCCATCTCCAAGCCCTTCACCTACGGTCTCGCGCTCTCCGACCTCGGGATGGACGCGGTGGACGCCAAGGTCGACGTCGAGCCCTCGGGGGATTCGTTCAACGAGGTCTCCCTGGCCCCCGGCAGCGGCCGCCCCTCGAACGCCATGATCAACGCCGGCGCCCTGACGGCCACCTCCCTGGTCAGGTCCAGGGGCGGTAACTCGCGGTTCAAGCGGATCGTGAACACCTACTCCCAGTTCGCCGGCCGACAGCTCGGCGTCAACCAGGAGATCTTCCGCTCCGAACTGGAGCACGGCCACCGCAACCGGGCCCTGGCCTACCTGCTGCGCTCCTTCGACATCATCGAGGACGACCCGACCCCCGTCATCGAGGACTACTTCCGCCAGTGTTCGGTGATGGTCAACTGCATCGACCTCTCCGTCATGGCGGCCACCCTCGCCAACTCCGGGCGGAACCCGCTGACGGGTGTGGAGGCCATGGACCTGCTCGCCGTCGAGCGGGTCCTCTCGGTCATGACGACCTGCGGGATGTACGACGACGCCGGCTCGTGGATCAGCACCGTCGGCATGCCGGCGAAGAGCGGCGTGGGCGGCGGTACCATCGCCGTCCTGCCCGGCCAGGTGGGGCTCGCCGTCTACTCGCCGCCGCTGGACGAACACGGGAGCAGCGTCCGCGGGATGGCCACGAGCCAGCGGCTGTCACGCGACATGGAACTGCACTTCGTGCGGGCGGCTCGGGCCGGACGCTCGGCCATCCGCGCCACCTACGACATCACGGCGGCGCCGTCGGGCATCCGGCGGACGGACGAGGCGATGGACGTCCTCCGCGAGCACGGCCATCGAGCCATGGTCATCGAGCTCAACGGCGACCTCCTCTTCGCGGGTACCGAGTCCATGGTGCGCGAGCTCAGCGGCCTGGACGACGACGTCGACTTCGTGATCCTCGACCTCCGCCGCGTCGACGAGGTGGCGGACGTCTCCCTCCGCCTGCTGGGTGAGGTACGCCAGAACCTCGCGACGGTGGACCGTGACCTGGTCCTGATCGACAGCGAGGGCACCCTCGCGGAGACCTTCAGGGACGTCGACCGCGCAGTACCGACGTTCGACACCCGCACGGCGGCCGTCGAGTGGTGCGAGAACGAGCTCATCACGCGCTACGGCGGTGACCTCGTCCTGCCGTCCGAAGTGGAGGTGTCCCAGTGCCCGGCGCTGAGTCCCCTCACGGACGAGGACGTGGAGGCGCTGACGCAGCGCATGGAGGACCGCACCTACGACAAGGGCCACGTGGTGCGGCGCGTCGGCCAGCCCTTCGGTGGGGTCTACTTCATCCTCTCCGGCAAGATCGTGACCTCGGCCCCCGGACCCTCCGGTGAACGCCTCAAGCTGACCACCCTCAGCGCGGGCATGACGTTCGGGGAACTTGCCCTCGGCAGCGACGACCGGCAGGAGACCACCGTCAAGGCGCTGGAGGACGTGCACGTGAAGGTGCTCACCGCGCAGGCCATCCGGTCCATCGAGAAGGACGACCCGCGCCTTGCCGTCGAGCTCTGGAAAGCCCTGACGCGGGACGCCTATTCGCGCGTCGACCTCTACCTGCGGGAGACGGCCGTGCGGATCCGCGACTAGCGCGGACGACGCCGGTCCCGGACGCGGCGAAGGAGTCCCGTCCCGACAGAAGCGCCGGCCCGGACCACAAGTGAGCCCTTGCCTCCACCACCGAGTGTCAACTAGTGTTGACGAATGGAGGTGAAGGGATTGAAGACACTCGTTGGATCGATGGACGGTAAGGGACCCGCTGAATCCCTGCAGATCGTTGCTGAGCTGCACCGGGAGGTAGGGCGTGCAGAGGCCGGCCTCGTCCGGAGCGCCCGTCAGGCCGGATTGTCATGGGAGGCCATCGCCCAGTGCCTCGGGGTGACCAAGCAGGCAGTCCACCGGAAGTACGGCAAGCAGTAGCGCGAGGCCCAGGGCCACTCGGTCCGCAGGAGAGGAGCGGTCCTGGGCCCCCTGGCGACCTCCGCTTCCTGCCGCCCTCATGCCGTCGTGATCTCCCGCCGTCGCATGCCGAGAAGGGCCACCAGGGCGGCAAGGACAGCGATGGCGAGCATCCACCAGGCACCGGTCCAGTCCGTCGTCGTACCGTTCGGCACCGGGGTGTGGGAGAACGGGGAGATGTTCCGCACGTCCTGGTCCAGTCCCACCATGCCGCCGAAGATGCCGAGGACGACGCCGGCTCCCAGGAGTGCCCAGCCCATCGGGATGGTGGCCGAGGGTCGGAGGACGAACACCAGCGCGGGGACCGCGAGGTAGATGAGTGCTGCGGGAAGCTGAGCCGCCGCGGTCTCCCACACGGTCCACCCGTCCACGGAGGTGTCGCGCGAGACGGTCAGGGAGAACCAGGCGCCGAATGCCGTCAGAACCATGACCAGCACCACCGAGGCCGCTCCCAGCACCAGGTAACCCGCCAGCCATCGCGTCCGGCTGACGGGGGCGGCAAGCAGGAGTTCCGCGGTGCCGCCCGCCTCCTCCTGGCGAAGCCGGATGATCGCCTGCAGCGCGCAGGTTGCTGCCAGGACACCGGCGATGGAGAACAGGGCGGAGATGAAGAGTTGGGTCAGGGATACACCCTGGGCCTGAAGCATGGCACGCAGGGACCCGGTGATGTTGCTGTCGGCTGTGTCCGCGGCGGCGATCGCGCCCCCCAGTGAGCCCGCCAGGAGCCCCGTGGCCAGCCCGCCGAGGCTCCAGCCGATGATCGAGCCGGCCTGCAGCCGAAGGGCCAGCGCGGTGGCGCTAGCCAGTCCCGGCCGTGCGGCCGCCCTGCCGGGTAGCGCTCCCCAGACGCTGGTGCCGCTGTCCCGCCGTTGCAGGATCACCCAGGCTGCGGCCCCGCACGCGACGGCGAGAGCCAGGGGCAGGAGGAGCGGCCACCACCGGTCCCCCGTGTAGGCGAACGTCTGCTGGCCCCACCCGATCGGCGAGAACCAGCTTGCGGCTCCTGCTGTCATCACCGTCCCGTCCGCGTTCGGCGTGCCCGTGGCGTCGCCTATGCCACGCAGGAAGTAGGCCAGGACGACCAGCGCCGCGGAGAGTCCGTTCGCTCCGCGAGCCGTTCCCATCAGTTGCGCCACGAGGAGGCCTGCGCCGAGGAACGCCATCCCGACGGCGCCGGTGGCGGCTCCCGCAAGAAGGGAACCGGCAGGATCGAGCCCCTGGGCGGCGAAACCGGCGAACACCGCCAGCCCCACGAGGACGTTCGTCGCCGTGCCGTGCAGGAACGTGGCCGCTGCAGGGATCAGGCGGCCGGCGGGAGTGGCCGAGATCAGCTCCGCACTCCCGCTCTCCTCTTCGGCCCGCGAGTGGCGCACGGCCAGGAAGGTGCTCATCAGACCGGCCAGGAGGGCAAGGAAGGAGTAGATCTGGAAGAACGTGAAGGCACCCTGGTCCGCTCCGCGAGCCAGGCCGCGGAGCATCAGGATGGCAGGAGTGGCGACGGCCACCTGCAGGATCTCCGCGCGGCTGGACTGTTCGCCGAAGGTCTGCTGGATGGCGGCCGCAGCGAACAGGGCAAGGGCGCCGATGCCGAGGACCCAGACCATCACCTGCCAGCGGTCACGCCGCAGCCGTTGGCCCCACAGGATCCGGAGTGCCTTCACCTCAGCCGTGTCCTCTCGCGCGGAGCCGATGGCGGCGCCGCCCTGTCGCCGTCCCGGGGGCATCGTGTTCATCCGTCACGGACGTGTCGCCGTAGTGCCGCAGGAACAGCTCCTCCAAGGACGGTGGCGTGATGGTCAGTCCCTGGACACCGAGGGCTCCCAGCACCGGAAGCACCTCCGCGATACGGTCCGAGTCGGCACCGAACCTCACCCGTCCGCCGTCGGCTCTCAGGTCGTGGACGGTGCCCAGCCTTCCGAGGGTGCGGGTGTCCACGCCGTCGTCCGCGAAGGAGACCTCCGTGCGGCTGAGGTGCCTCAGCGAGTCCAGAGTCCCGCCGTCCACGATCCTGCCTGCGCGGATGATGCTGACGCGCCGGCACAGCACTTCCACCTCGGAGAGGATATGGCTGGAGAGAAGCACGGTGGCTCCGCGTTCGACGGCGGCGAGTGTCTCCCGGCGGAAGACCATCTCCATGAGCGGGTCGAGGCCGCTGGTGGGCTCGTCGAACAGGTAGAGCTCGGCGTCCGTGGCCAGGGCCGCGATCAGTGCCACCTTTTGCCGGTTGCCCTTCGAATAGGCGCGGCCCTTCTTGCCCGGGTCGAAGTCGAACGCCTGGCAGAGGTGTGCCTTTCGCTGCCGATAGGCCGCGTCCTCCGAGGCGCGACCGGAGGAGCCCTCTCGCAGACGGGAGAGCAGGTCGATGGTCTCGCCGCCGGAGAGATTGGGCCACAGCCTCACGTCACCGGGGACGTAGGCCAGGCGGCGGTGCACCTGCACCGACTGCGCCCATGGGTCGAGGCCGAAGACGCGGGCCGTGCCGGCCGTGGCCCTGGCCAGGCCCAGCAGGATCCGGAGGGTGGTCGACTTGCCCGCGCCGTTGGGCCCGAGAAATCCGTGGATCTCGCCGCGGCGGACCTCGAGGTCGAGTCCGTCGAGGTCTCGGACCCTGCCGAAGTGCTTGTGCAGGCCGACGGTCTGGATGATGGTGCCCATAGCCCGAACACTACTCAGATCTCCTCGCTGGAGGAGTGCGATGTCGTTGTGGACTGCCCTCTCCGTCCGGGTCCGGAGGACGGCATCTGTTCGTGGAATGGCCAGGAACCCCGACTAGGACGGTGCCGGCCACGCGGACGGGTGGCCCGCCCTTTCGTTTGTCGAAGGCGGACGCAGTATCTGCACAAGATTGACTCTCCTGGCCGTCTGAGTAGTCCTTCACTCCAGTACCACGGGTAACACTGGTCACGTCTCAATCACCTAGTTCTGAAAGCCCGGCGCTGCGGTCTCATCCACTCGTGGAACAACGCTCCGGGGCCCTTCATGGTGCTGTGTCGTCTGGGGAGGCGTCAGCTTGTTCGCGTGGTCTTCTCAGCCATGCCCATCAGAAAGTGAACATCATCAAAAAATCAACAAGCGCTCTACTCGATCTGTCCTCTCCATGAGGAAGTTATTGACCGTGGTCGCCCTGTCGGCATTGGTTGCCACAGGGTGCTCAGCACCAACATTTGAAGGGACTCGTGCAGCGGTAAGCGCACCAGTCTCCATCGCTCCGGTAGCGGACACGTACGTTCAGGCTGATTTCCCGACTACGAACTACGGCAACAGCGTCCGTTGGAGCACAGAGGGCCGCAACTCCATGCGGCGCAACGCCCTCCTCAAGTTCGATGTGGTCGTACCGGCAGGAGAGCGGATCGTATCCGCCAAGCTCCGGGCCTACTCGGAGGCGAGCGCAACAGCCACTGAGTTCGTTGAGGTGTACAAGACGACCGGCGACTGGACCGAGACGGGTGTTACGTGGAACAACGCACCCGCCCGTGGGACGTGGCTGGGCAAGACGGGTGGCTTCGCAGGTAGCTCGTGGGTGGAGTGGGACGTGACAGCCGCTACGGTGGCTGGGGCGAACAACTTCAAGCTCGAATCGGGTGCCCAGAAGTGGATCGGGTTCAAGTCCGACGAGTCCGCTGACCCCGCTCGCCGCCCGAAGCTCGTCATCACCACAGAGCCGACCGGGACCACCCCGACAACGCCTCCTCCTCCCGTAACGGGTGATGGTACGACAGCTGCTTCCACCCAGAACTGGGGTCCTGTGGTAGCTGGGGACGAGTTCAACTACACAGGAGCGCCTGACGCCGCGAAGTGGAGTGTCTACAACTCGGCTGGTCACGCAGGTAACGGGCTCCGCCGCCCAGCGCAGGTCACCGTTGACGGGACGAAGGCAGTCCTGACTGGCACCCCCGATGGTACGACAGCCGGGATGAGCGGGAAGTTCGCCAACCAGATGTACGGGCGTTGGGAAGTCAGGGCCGCAGGCTCAGGCGACGACGAGTACCACATGGTCAGCATCCTCTGGCCTGACAGTGGGAACTGGCCGTGCGACGGTGAGGTTGATTTCGCTGAGACAACCGGCGACTGGAACGTCATCAAGTTCTTCCACCACTACTCGTGCGACAACCGGCAGACCTCAGGGTCGAAGGCCCTCGATGTGAGCCAGTTCCACAACTACGCGGTCGATTGGTCTCCAGCCGGGATCGTCGGATACGTGGATGGTGTGAAGTGGTTCGAGGACAACACGCCCGGCCATCAGCCTCCCGGCCCGATGCACCAGACCCTGCAGCTTGACTGGTTCCCGAACAGCACCGCTAACGGTGCAGGTGAGATGCGGGTCGATTGGGTCCGCGTCCACAACCCCGCAACCATCACGCAGCCGGCTCCGGCTCCGACTCCTACTCCGACTCCGACGCCTACCCCGACGCCGCCTCCTTCGACAGGAGGGTCGTTCGACTTCGCCGCCGTTGGTGACATGAATCCGTCAGGCAACACATCAACGACCTCAGCTTCGGGCAAGAACGCCAGCAGCATCAAGGCGGGACTGGCCGATGGGACGCTCGACAACTTCATCGGTATCGGTGACTTCCAGTACAGCGTCGGCAACTGCACGAACAGCAGCTACACGGGTGACACGTTCGCCAAGTGGGAAGCCGCAGGATGGGGTCCCGTAAAAGCGAAGACCCTGTGGACGGCTGGACCGAACCACGACCACGAGCCCGGACGTAACGCCGAGTTCGACAAGTGGATGGACGGTGCGTGTGGAAGCACCGCCAAGTCGGCCACCAGCACTGACCCGACCCGTACGAACGCTAAGGGCTCAGGCACGGCGGCAGGTTTTCAGGCCGCTCACGAGTGGTACTCCGTAGACAAGGGCAACTGGCACATTCTGTTCGCCCCCACCGGAGCGTGGCGCTACAACGCCACACGTGCTCAGGCGATGACAGCCGAGATTGACGCCAACCTTGCAGCCGCCAAGGCTCAGGGGAAGCATCTGGCAGTCGTCTACCACGACCCGTACTTCACGTCGAACACGTCCTCACACAGCCGCTCTACTGAGGCCAAGCCTTGGATCGACGTGTTCCACAAGAACAGGGTGAAGGTCCTGCTCTCGGGTAGCCAGCACAACTACGAGCGCACGTGCCCGGTCAACAACGCTGACCAGTGCACCACCGATGGGATGCAGCAGTTTCAGGTATCCACGGGCGGTATCGGCCTGAGGGCGTTCACGTCCAGCCCGGCGTACGTCCAGAAGCGTTTCAGCGATACGTGGGGTCACCTGCGTATGAGCCTGAACGATAACGGCTCGTACACATGGCAGTTCGTAGGCGTACATGGTGGCACAGGAACCGATAGCGGTTCCCGCCAGTAGTCCAACCAACTGTGGGGGCTGCCGAAAGGGGGCCCCCACAATCCCATATCTGAAAGGAGGCGAATCGTGAGCGTCACCATGTTTGCGGGTGGTATCACCGAATCGACCGCCTCCGTAACCACCTGTCCGTGCCACTGCCCACGGGCATGACGGCAGGCGACTACACGCTCATCTCACATGGGCGTCGTCGGCAGCACCCTGACCGGCGCTTCCACGCTTACCGGTTACCGCTACGCCACCACCGGTACAAGCGTCACCGCAGCTGACTGGCGTGGACACACAAGGGCACGTCGCAGACGTGCATGAGAGGGTTGCCGGGGTGCAGGGTCTCTCCAGTGAGGTGTTCATAGGCGTGGCGTTGCGGCCGCAGGGCGCGTTGCTCGCCGTCCCTGGTAACCCAAAACCGCCCGTACCCGTCGTCGGCCACGGCGCCGGCGACGGCGGGGGCGGGGGTCCAGATCCAGCAGTCATGCGGCCGCGGGCCCCTGACGACTTTCTCCCAGAACCGGTCAGCCTCTCCCCTGCGCTGTCTCATCGCTGACTACCTCCACCAGGACGTCATCGGGCCCGCGCCGGCCGACGGGCGATCGGCCGGCGACCCTCCATCCGCACCACTCCGACAATGATTAGAGCGGCCGCGCCAATGACCAGCCAATCGGCCCACCACGGGCTGTCGGAGACGGCGACCGGAATGAGCAGCAGGAAGAACCAGAGCGCGATCACCAGGGCGCTGGCGATCTGGTTCCGGACCCTCGGCGGGATGGGCAGCAGCGGCAGCGGCAGCGGCAGCCGGAGGATGGCGCGGACGAACCGGTAGCTGTACCGGATGCTCGAGGTAAGCAACCAGCGGATGAGTCTGATCATCATGTTGTCCTGATCATCGAGAGACCTCTGGTGCGAGCCTGGCCTCGAGTGCTTCGACCTCGGCCGCTGATTTCGCCGGTGATTTCGATCTCGGCTTTCGCCCCTTTGCAGGAGTTGCCTGGTCACGCTTGAGTGTCCGGTAAATGGTGGTCCTGCTGACTCCAACGACCTGACCGATCTGTTCGACGGTCATGTCCTTCTGCTCATACATTCGCCTCGCGGCCGTGGCCTGTTGAGGACTGAGTCGCGGTGGGCACCCACCGGTGCGGCCTCGAGACGAACACGCGATAGCAGCCGGCAGCAGTCAGCGCGTCGACCTGCAACGCGGCGTCCTGGTCGGTCGTCGACACTCGCGCGTAGCCCAGAAGGTGTCCCATGCTCTCCAATGTTGCGGAACTCATCCCAAAGAAGCAGAAGTGAAACATAGATTCTGGCACTGAGTATTGCTACACGAAAGAAGCTTCTACGCGCTGTTTCGCGGTGTCGCAACTGCCGGTAGCGAATACGTTCGTATTCGCCACTCTGGCCTAGCGCAGGTGAACGGGTCCGACACCGCTCAGCAGTGTCTGGGTTAGGGCACCAGGGACTGCTGAAGGTTCGGTTTCCATCTAGCCTGTGAGGATTCTGTCCTCCTGGAAGGATGGCCATTGTGGCAAAGCCGTATCCGGAAGAGTTCC